>DATJBH010000149.1:0-41220 GCA_035515455.1 Xanthobacteraceae bacterium | reverse complement strand
GCCTTCCATCGCCTGAAGCCAATTGCATTCCTGCAGCCGCTTGGAGACGAAGCGCTGCGCGTCCGGGACCCGCGCGAACTCCCATTCAGGCAGCGCCGGCCTGTATTCGGGCGGCCCCATGTAAGTCCACAACACCCCGCCGCGTTCGACCAGCGGATAGGCCTGTACCTTGATTTTTCGGGCGTAACCGCTTTCTTCCGGCTCGGACGGGACCTCCACACACTGGCCGTTCACGTCGTATTTCCAGCCGTGATACGGGCAGCGCAGCCCGTTCTCCTCATTGCGGCCGAACCACAGCGAGACGCCGCGATGGGCACAGAATTCGTCGATCAGACCGTAGCGGCCTTCCGAATCGCGGAAGGCGACCAGACGCTCGGAAAGGAGCTTGACCCGGACCGGCGGACAATCATCTTCCGGCAATTCCTCGGCCAGGAGCGCCGGCAGCCAGTAGCAGCGGAATAGCTGGCCCATTGCGGTTCCCGGCCCGGTCTGGGTCAAAAGCTCGTTCTGTTCTTTTCTGAGCATGGTTTTTCGTCCGTCACGGCTATCCTACGGAACAGTAGGGATTCGGTTGCAGCCGAGCAAGCGCATGCGGGGAACCAGAGCGCCCATCCGCATCATGACAGGCAGGCGAAATTGCGCACCGCCCGGGCGGCGCCCGGTTGCTCTGCAAAGGCAATTACGCTAATCCCGCGCAGTCCGGGTAGCCGCTTTGGAGATATGGGAATGTCCGATCACGGTGAAGTCGAATACGCGATTGCGACGGGCAACGATTACCCCACTCACGAAGAGACGTACCACAATTTCATCACGCTGGTGAAAGTGACGATGGCAATCGTCGTCATCATTGTCATCGGGATGGCGTATTTCCTGACCTGATCAGCACCGACATCGGCTGATTGCCGGCCATTGCCGCCGTCGGAGGATTGATGAAAGTCGCGGTTGCTGCCGAGACCGATGCGGGTGAGCCGCGCGTCGCTGCGACTCCCGAGACCGTCAAAAAGATGATCGGGCTTGGCGCCGAGGTTGCCGTCGAACCGGGTGCCGGCTTCAAGTCCGGCATTCTCGACGCCGACTATGCCGCCGCCGGCGCCACCGTCGGCCGCGACGCGCTCGGCGGCGCCGATATCGTGCTCAAGGTGCGGCGGCCGAATGCGGTCGAGCTTGCGCAATTGAAAAAAGGCGCGATCGTCATCGCCATCATGGATCCGTTCGGCCATGACGACGCGCTGCGCGCCATGGCCGAAGCCGGGGTGATTGCCTTCGCCATGGAGCTGTTGCCGCGCATCACCCGCGCACAAGTCATGGACGTGCTCTCGAGCCAGGCCAATCTCGCCGGCTACCGCGCCGTGGTCGATGCGGCCGAAGAATTCAGCCGCGCGCTGCCGATGATGATGACCGCGGCCGGCACCGTTCCGGCCGCCAAGGTTTTCATCATGGGCGCCGGCGTCGCCGGCCTGCAGGCGATCGCCACCGCGCGCCGGCTCGGCGCCATCGTCACCGCAACCGACGTGCGGCCGGCGGCCAAGGAGCAGGTCGAGAGCCTAGGCGCCAAATTCATCGCGGTGGAGGACGAGGAGTTCAAGGCGGCCGAGACCGCGGGCGGTTACGCCAAGGAAATGTCGAAGGACTATCAGGCCAAGCAAGCCGCCTTGGTCGCCGACCACATCAAGAAACAGGACATCGTCATCACCACTGCGCTCATTCCCGGCCGGCCGGCGCCGCGGCTGGTCTCCAAAGAGATGGTGGCCTCGATGCGGCCGGGCTCGGTCGTGGTTGATCTCGCCGTCGAGCGCGGCGGCAATGTCGAGGGCGTGCAAGCCGATGCGGTTGCCGACGTCGGCGGCGTCAAGATCGTCGGCTACCGCAATGTGCCGGGCCGGCTCGCCGCCACGGCGTCGAGCCTCTACGCCAAGAATCTCTACGCGTTCCTGGAAATCCTAATCGACAAGAAGACCAAGACGCTGGCCGTCAACTGGGACGACGAGATCGTCAAGGCCACCGCGCTCACGCGCGATGGCGCGGTGGTGCATCCGAATTTCAAGCCGAAGAGTGCGGCGTAATTGATTCTCCTTCCAGGCGGGGAGATGAACAGACTGGAGGCCCCAACGTGGTGACGCTTTCGATCCTCAGCCAGCTCGATCTTCTCGCCAACGCCCACGCCGGCGCACCGGCGGCGGCCAGCGAGGCCGTCAACCCATTCGTGTTCCGGCTGTCGATTTTCGTGCTCGCGGTCTTCGTCGGCTACTACGTGGTCTGGTCGGTGACGCCGGCGCTGCATACGCCGCTGATGTCGGTGACCAACGCGATCTCTTCCGTGATCGTGGTCGGCGCGCTGCTTGCGGTGGGCGTGGCACTCGCCGGCAACGACTCCGGCCCGCTGTGGGCGCGCGTGCTCGGCTTCGTCGCGCTCACTTTCGCCTCGGTCAATATTTTTGGCGGCTTCCTGGTGACCAAGCGCATGCTCGCCATGTTCCAGAGAAAGCAGAAGTAATGGCGCGGCGGATGACGATACCGGGAGTTCTTTCATGAGCGCCGATCTCGCCGCGCTTTGCTATCTCGTCGCCGGCGCGCTGTTCATCCTGGCGTTGCGCGGGCTGTCGAATCCGGAGACCAGTCGGCGCGGCAATTTCCTCGGCATGACCGGCATGGCGATCGCCATCGCCACCACGCTGGCGGCGCATCCGCCGGCGGATGTGACCGCCTGGGGATTGGTCGTGCTCGGCATGGCGATCGGCGGCGGCACCGGCGCGGTGATTGCGCGGCGCGTGCCGATGACCTCGATGCCCGAATTGGTGGCCGCTTTCCATTCGCTGGTCGGCATGGCTGCGGTTCTGGTCGCAGCCGGCGCACTCTATGCGCCCTCCGCCTTCGGCATCGGCAGCGAAGGCGCCATCCACAGCCAGAGCCTGATCGAGATGTCGCTCGGCGTCGCCATCGGCGCCATCACTTTTACCGGCTCGGTGATCGCCTTCCTCAAGCTCTCCGGCCGCATGAGCGGCGCGCCGATCACGCTGCCGGGCCGCCACGTCATCAACATTGCGCTGGCGCTGGGCCTGATCGCGCTGATCGTCTGGTTCTTCGAGGCGCAGCAGCATCTGACCTTCTGGCTGATCGCCGTGGTGTCGTTCCTGCTCGGCGTGCTCATCATCATCCCGATCGGCGGCGCCGACATGCCGGTCGTGATCTCGATGCTCAATTCCTATTCCGGCTGGGCCGCGGCCGGCATCGGCTTCACCCTGGAGAATACCGCACTGATCATCACCGGGGCGCTGGTCGGCTCCTCGGGCGCGATCCTGTCCTACATCATGTGCAAGGGCATGAACCGCTCGTTCATCTCGGTGATCCTCGGCGGCTTCGGCGGCGAGGTGGCGGGGCCAGCGGCGGCGGCCGGCGACCGGCCGGTCAAGATCGGCTCGGCCGAGGATGCCGCGTTTATCCTGAAAAATGCCGGCAAGGTCATCATCGTGCCCGGCTACGGCATGGCGGTGGCGCAAGCGCAGCATGCGCTGCGCGAGATGGGCGATAAGCTCAAGCACGAAGGTGTCGAGGTGAAATATGCCATCCATCCGGTGGCGGGGCGCATGCCGGGCCATATGAACGTGCTGCTCGCCGAAGCCAACGTGCCCTATGACGACGTGTTCGAACTTGAGAACATCAATTCGGAGTTCCCGCAGGCCGATGTCGCCTATGTGATCGGCGCCAACGACGTCACCAACCCGGCCGCGGAAGAAGACCCGAAATCGCCGATCTACGGCATGCCGGTCCTGCAGGTTTGGAAAGCCGGCACGGTGATGTTCAACAAACGCTCGCTCGCCTCAGGCTATGCCGGCATCGACAATCCGCTGTTCTATCGCGACAACACCATGATGCTCCTGGGCGACGCCAAGAAAATGACGGAAGAGATCGTCAAGGCGTTGTAAAATCTCGGTCCGATGACCGAGAACTCACCGTCCAATCTAAAAAAGCCTATTCGCGCGCGGCGCTGGTCCGGACCGCGAACGCCGCCGGAGCGGCCGCGGCCCTATCGCTTTGCGCTGCGCCTCATCGGCATTCCAGCCGCCGCGGTTGCCGCCGTGCTCATCTATCGGGGCTTGCGCGACCGTTTCGTGCTGCCGGCCTGCGACTCCGAACGCGCCAAGCATTCGCTGGCCGACGTTCTTAAAGAACTGCGGCTGGAGCCCACCCGCTACGCGCCGATCAAGACCGTGTCGTCGACCAAGG
Organism: Xanthobacteraceae bacterium; assembly: GCA_035515455.1. Classification (GTDB taxonomy): domain Bacteria; phylum Pseudomonadota; class Alphaproteobacteria; order Rhizobiales; family Xanthobacteraceae; genus BOG-931. The sequence goes on along the minus strand of DATJBH010000149.1, from coordinate 36,996 downwards.
ACCAGGTCGTCTGTAGCGCGGTTCTGCCGCTGCCCGGCGGCGACAGCGTCGCGGCCGATTTCACGTTCTATTGGCAAGGTAGTACGGCGCACATGAAATATGCCGTGACCCGTCAGAAACCTTGAGGGAGCGGGAATTCCGCCAATGCCGGTCGGGAACTTAGCGGCGCCAAAGCGCTTATTAGCGCGTGAACCAGGGCGCAAAAGCCGACATTGACCTCAAATACTTAACCACGGGCCCGCTGCCGTGGATGGTGCGCGTCGGCTATGCCGCCCGCGGCATCGTGTTCCTGATCGTCGGCGGCTTTGCGCTCCTTGCCGCTGGCGGCCTCGGCGCCCATCCGGAAGGAGCCCGAGACGCGCTCGAGCTGTTGTTCCAGCGTCCGCTCGGCAGTTATTTCCTGTGGGCCCTGGCTGCGGGGCTTTTGTGCTTTGCCGGGTGGCGCTTTCTACAGTCGATCTTCGACGCCGACCTGCATGGCAACAGCCCGTACGGCCTCATGCGCCGCGGCGTGCTCGCCGGCAGCGGCCTGTTTTATGTCGCGCTCGCCGCGGCGACGGTCCGCATCACGCTTGCCCACCGCCGTGTCGACGAAGATGAATCGGCCCGGGAGTGGACCGCCTGGGTGATGGCACAGCCGCTCGGGCGGCTTCTGATCGCGCTCATCGCGGCGGGTTTCGTCGGCGTCGCCGCCGGCCTTGCGGTCAAGGCGTGCCGCGCGCCTTATCGGGAAACGCTCAAGGCCACGCCGGAGCAGCGGGCCTTCGCGGTCGTCTTGGGCTCGTTCGGCATCATGACGCGCGCCTTCGTCTTTCTCATGGTCGGAGCCTTCCTTGGCGTTGCCGCCTATAACTCAAATTCGTTCGAGGCAGTCAGCCTGGCCGGCGTGCTGCGCGCCATGCAGCATCAAGCGCATGGCGGGGTTTTGCTCGGCATCGCCGCGCTCGGCCTGCTGGCGTTCGGCTTCTTTGAGATCATCGAAGCCGCGGCGCGGCGCCCTGCCGCGGTGAGGGCAGAGAAACCGCCGCCGTCTCACTTGGAGGACTTGCCGTAACCGCCGGCGGTCGGCGTCTGGATAATGATCACCTCGCCGGCGTCGATCACGGTGGCGTCGCAGCCTTCGAGCCTTTCCATTTGGCCGCCCTTGCGCCGTACCCAATTCTCGCCGACCTGACCGTCGCCGCCGCCAGCGAGCCCGAACGGCGGCACACGGCGGTGACCGGACAGCAGCGTGCATTCCATTTTTTCCAGGAAGCGGATGGTGCGGCGGATGCCGTCGCCGGCGTTCCATTGTCCGCGTCCGCCCGAGCCTTTGCGGATGTGAAAGTCTTCCAGCAGCACCGGGTAGCGGAATTCCAGTATTTCCGGATCGGTCAGCCGGGTGTTGGTCATGTGGGTGTGCACGGCGTCGGTTCCGGGAAAGCCGGGGCCAGCCGGCGAGCCGGAGCAGATGGTCTCGTAATACTGATATCGCGCATTGCCGAAGTTCACGTTGTTCATGGTGCCTTGCGCCGCCGCCATGGCGCCGAGCGCGCCGAACAGGCAATTGGTGACCTCCTGCGAGGTCTCGACATTGCCGGCGACCACCGCGGCGGGGAATTCCGGTGACAGCATCGATCTCCTTGGAATGACGATGCGGATCGGGCGCAGGCAGCCGGCATTCATCGGAATGTCGTCGTCGACCATGACGCGGAACACATAGAGCACCGCCGCGCGGGTCACCGGCTCGGGCGCGTTGAAGTTCGACGGCTGTTGCGCACTGGTGCCGGTGAAATCGACGGTGGCCTCGCGCTTCTTTTTGTCGACGCTGATCCGGACCTTGATGGTATTGCCTTGGTCGGTCTCAATGGCAAAAGCGCTGTCGTGCAGCCGGTCGATGACGCGGCGCACGCTCTCGGCGGCATTGTCCTGCACGTGGCGCATATAGGCACGCACCACCGGCAGCGTGAAATAGCGCACCATCTTGCGCAATTCCTGCACGCCCATCTCGTTGGCCGCGATCTGCGCCTTGATGTCGTTGACGTTCTGCAGCGGATTGCGCGCCGGATATTTGGCGCCTTCGAGCAGAGCGTAGGTTTCTTTCTCGCGGAAACGGCCGCGTTCGACCAGCTTGAAATTGTCGATATAGACGCCTTCCTGCTCGATGGTGGTGGCGTTCGGCGACATCGAGCCAGGCGAAATGCCGCCGACGTCGGCATGGTGTCCGCGCGAAGCGACCCAGAACAGGATTTTCCTGCCATCGAACACCGGTGTGCAGACGGTGATGTCCGGCAGATGCGTGCCGCCGTTGTAGGGGGCGTTGATGGCATAGACGTCGCCCGGACGGACCTTGCCTTTGTTCTCGCGAATGATGGTTTCGACCGCGCGGTCCATCGAGCCGAGATGCACCGGCATGTGCGGCGCGTTGGCGACCAGCGAACCGTCGCCGTCGAACACCGCGCAGGAGAAGTCGAGCCGCTCCTTGATGTTGACCGAGTAGGCGGTGTTCTGCAAAGCCACCCCCATCTGCTCGGCGATCGACATGAACAGGTTGTTGAACACTTCGAGCATCACCGGATCGGCCTTGGTGCCGATGGCGCTTTTGCGGGCGAGCTTCTGCACCCGCTTGAGCACCAGGTGATTCTTCGCCGTCAGTTCGGCCTGCCAGCCGTGCTCGATGACGACGGTCTGGTGCGGCTCGATGATGATGGCCGGCCCTTTGATTTTATTTCCGAAGACGAGCTGATCGCGGGTGTAGACCGTTGCGCGCCGCCATTCGCCGCCGGAAAAGAACTGCGTGCGGCGCGCCGGCTCGGGCAGCTTGGCGCGCGTGGTCTTGCCTGCGTTTTCCTTGAAGGTCGCTCCGCCGCCAACGGCTTCCACCGACACCGCCTCGATGACGAGGTCTTTCTTGCGATCGGTGAAGCCGAATTGCGCCTTGTGGGCGCGCTCAAACGAGGCTTTCATTGTGGTGAGCGCCGCCGGTATTTTGTCGCTGCCGGCCTCGACGATCAGCGGCGTATCCGTGCCAGCGTAACGGATATGCGCACGCACGTGCAGCTTGATTTTGTCGGGCGCGACGCCCTGGTTTTTCACTTCGCCGATCGCGTCCTTTGCGAGCCTGAAGGCCGCGTTCTGAAGCGTCGCCCGTGCCCTTTCGCCGAACGGCTCTTCGATCGCCTGCTGGCGCACGCTGCGGATGTCGGCGAGGCCCATGCCGTAGGCGGACAGCAGCGACGACAAGGGATGGATCAGCACACTGGTCATGCCGAGCGCATCGGCGACCAGGCAGGCGTGCTGGCCGCCGGCGCCGCCGAAGCAGTTGAGCGCATAGCGGGTCACGTCGTAGCCGCGCTGCACCGAGATTTTCTTGATCGCGTTCGCCATGTTCTCGACCGCGATCTTGATGAAGCCGTCGGCGACTTGCTCGGCAGACCGGCCATCGCCGATCTCCTTGGCCATCGCGGCGAACGTGGCTCGCACCGCTCCGGCATCGAGCGGCTGGTTTTGCGCCGTCCCGAAAATCTTCGGAAAGAAGTCGGGCATGAGCTTGCCGACCATCACATTCGCGTCGGTGACCGCCAGCGGACCGCCGCGGCGGTAGCATTTCGGCCCGGGATTGGCGCCCGCAGAGTCCGGTCCGACGCGAAACCGCGCGCCATCGAAATGCAGGATCGAGCCGCCGCCCGCGGCGACGGTATGGATCAGCATCATCGGCGCGCGCATGCGCACGCCGGCGACCTCGGTCTCGAAAGCGCGCTCGTATTCGCCGGCATAATGCGACACGTCGGTCGAGGTGCCGCCCATGTCGAAGCCGATGAGTTCCTTGAAGCCTGCCGAGCGCCCGGTCTCGGCCATGCCGACCACGCCGGCGGCCGGACCGGACAGAATCGCATCCTTGCCGCGGAACAATTCCGCCGCGGTGAGCCCGCCCGACGACATCATGAACATGAGACGGATCGCGGCGCCCTTGCTGTCCAGGTCGTCCGCGACCTGAGCCACGTAACTGCGCAGGATCGGCGACAGGTAGCTGTCGACCACAGTCGTATCGCCGCGGCCGACCAGCTTGATCAATGGCGACACCTCGTGGCTCGCCGAGATTTGCGGGAAGCCGAGTTCGCGCGCCAGCGCAACGATCTGCTTCTCATGGTCGCTGTAGCGATAGGCGTGCATCAGCACGACGGCGACAGCGCGGATATCGTCGGCAAGCGCGCGTTCCAGCTCGACGCGCACCCTGGAAAGATCAAGCGCGCGCTCGACCGTGCCGTCGGCGCGCACGCGTTCGTCGACTTCGACGACGCGCTCATAGAGCATGTCGGGCTTGATGATGTGCTTGGCGAAGATTTTGGGCCGCGCCTGGTAGCCGATGCGCAGCGCGTCGCGGAAGCCTTTGGTGATCAGCAAGAGCGTGCGCTCGCCCTTGCGCTCCAGGAGCGCATTGGTGGCGACGGTGGTGCCCATCTTGACGGCGGCGATTTGCTCGCTCGGTATCGGTGCGCCGGGCTTAAGCCCGAGGAGATGCCGGATGCCATGCACCGCGGCGTCCCGATAGGCTTCGGGATTTTCCGAAAGCAGCTTATGGGTGACGAGCGAACCGTCCGGCCGCCTGCCGATCACGTCGGTGAAGGTGCCGCCGCGATCGATCCAGAATTCCCAACTGGCCGGCATATGGTCCCTTCCGCCCTCGCTCGGGAGCAGATTTTATGCCAAGCTTGGCACAATCAAGTGATCGGCAAAACGACTAGTCGAGGAGACAAGGATGCACAAGATCGCAATCTCGGAGGCCGCCTCTGCCCGCATGACGGCCCGCACCGGCAAGGCCCATCCCTTCGACGAAATCGACCCGCGCAAGGCCGCTTTGGTCGTGATCGACATGCAGAATTATTTCTGCAAGCCCGGTCACCAAGGCGAGGTCCCGGCGTCGCGGGAGATCGTGCCGAACATCAACCGGCTCGCCGCCGAGCTGCGCCGCCGCGGCGGCCTCGTCGTCTGGGTGCGCAATGGCACCCGCGATACGCGCGAGAGCTGGTCGAACTATCACGAATTCCTGCACACGCCGGAACGTTATGAGCGGCGCTACGCGGCGATGGAGGTCGACGGCGACGGTTATGCCTATTGGCACGCAAACGACATCCGCCCCGAGGACGCCCAGGTGACGAAGACGCGCTACAGCGCCTTCATCCAGGGTTCGTCGAACATCGAGCGGCTGTTGCGCGACCGCGGCATCGATACGCTTTTGATCACCGGCACGGCGACCAATGTCTGCTGCGAAAGCACCGCGCGCGACGCCATGATGCTCAATTTCAAGGTGGTGATGGTGTCTGACGGCACGGCGACCCACAACGACGAGGAGCACAACGCGGCGCTGTCGATCTTTTACGGCCTGTTCGGCGACGTGCAGACGACCGACGAAGCCATCGGCTCGCTCGCCAGCGGCGACAAGGCCCGTGCGGCCGCCTGATTTTACGCCTCGCTTTCGGTCGCCCTGCCGCGGTTTTGCGAAAATGTACCTGCATCGATCGCGGCCATGGCCGCCAAAAGTGCGGCTTGGGCCGTGTTGCTGTCGATGCCGGTTACGAATTCATCCAGTTTCTTGAGCCCGCGGATGATAACCGGCATGCCATCGGCGCGCCGTACCTTGGCGCGCCACTTCTCGGGTTCTCGTTCGAACGCGGAGATTAGAAATCGCTGATACTGCATGTCGAGGCCCTTCGGCATAAATCTCGATGGGCCTGCCGATACACCGTTGCCGGTAATGGAAAAGTTGCAGCGATCGCAGAAACTGCAGTCGCCTTTACCGCACGACTGTTACCGTTTTTTCAATTAAAGCTCACTCTTTATTCCTACGCGCGGCCTCCGAGTCTCGCATAACTATCGGCGGCGTCACGATGACGGCATGAGGCCTTAAAAGCCATCTGGAGTTGGAACAAACTTCTCCATTTTCGCCGGCGCGCCGTTCTTGCGCATCTCTTCGAGCCAGATGCGGTGAATACGCGGATCCTGGTCCTCGTATTCGATCTGGTCGCCGCCGTCCTTGACGCTCTTCGACACCGCCGGCAGGTCGTCGCCGCCGGCGCCAAGGAGCGAAATGCGGTTCGCCAGCGTGGTCGGATAACGCAACCCGCCGACGGCGGTGGCGAGATAGCGCGCCGGCTGCGGTCCGGTGTTGAAGTGCTGATGGAATTGCCGGTCGGCCGGCACCAGGACCATACCATGCTTCCAGTCGATGCGGCGGAAGTCCTTGTCGGTTTCGTACCACAACAGCGAAAACCCCTGACCCATCACGCACATTACGTGAAAGCTCGGCCCGTGGCGGTGGCCTTTCTTATAGGTGCCGACCGGCATTTCCGAGATATGCGCGTGCATGGTGCCGTCGGCCAGCACGAACATGATGTTGGTGCCGCCGCCGCCGCGATCGCCCCAGCTTTTCAGTTCGATCGCGGTGAGATCGGGTACGAAATTGGTCTCCCACATGTGATTGCCCGGCCGCACGGTGATGAGATCGCCGTCGCCGGTAAAATATTCATTCTTGCCGGAGCGCTCGGCGAAATCGAAACCGTTTCCGAACACGAAGGCCTCGTTATGAAAGACATTCATCACCATCGGCAGGTTGGTGGTCGAGACGAGGAGCGCGCGCTCGGCGCCGCTGCCGTTGAAGTGCCTGTGCTTGGCATTGAGCGGAATCGCAAACAGGCTCTTTTCGCCCCATTCGAAGCTGCGCTTTGAGCCGTCGGCGAATTCGAGCTGCGTCGAGCCGTGGCCCTCGAGGACGTAAATGACCTCCTCGTAGAGGTGGCGCTGTGGCGTCGTGGATTTGCCCGGCGCGATGTCGAACACGAACATGTTGGCGAAGTCGCCGCGGCCCTTGAGATGCACGGCGCCGCCTTTGACGCCGTAGCGCGGCCACGGCGCCGTCGCCACGTCGAACAGATAGACGCCGTAATCCTCGGTGACCGGAATGCCCTCGCCGGCGAGCCAATCGAGATAGGGATCGACGCCATAGCGCGGCTTGGCTTGGACGGTCTCGCGGATGTTCATGTATTCCTCCGGCATCGGGCATTAAAGTGAGATTACATCGTCGGTCGACGGGCCGCTACGCAAACAGCAGCGATTTGATGACCACCGGCACCACGCCTGGCGGCGCGATCAGTTCTCCGACGTCGACGAAATCGAGCTCGTGGAGGTCCATGCCGTCGATGGACACGATCTTTCCCGGCCAGTTGAGCTCGCGATGCAGGATACGGCCGAAGGTCTTGCCGATATCACCGTCGATCATCAGCAGCAGGAGCCTGATGCGCGCCTGCAGCGGCTCGAGCGCCCGCACAATGCCTTCGGCGGCGGTTTTCAGCCGCGCATGTTCGGGGTCGCCACGCCAGCCGAAGGCAATGGCGACCCGCCCGCTATGGTCGAGATCGACCTCGTCCATTCCGGCATGGATGGCGGCGACGAGGCGGTCCTGATCGAGATCGCCTCCGGAATTAAGGCTGACGCGCAGCACCGGCACGTTGTGAACGGGCAGTACATAGGGATCGGGCAGATAGATGGTCTTGCCGCTGACCTGCACGGTGAATTGCGAGGCGCCGATGACGGTGGCGCGGATGCGCTGGCCGGGATCGATCAGCGGCAGACTGCTGCGCCGGCTCAGGTCCTGGGCGAGAGCGGTCGCCAAAAGCTTGGCGATATCGCCGTAATCATGGTGCTCGTGACCGAACATGTATTCGGCCACGCCGCCGGAAAAGGTGATGGCGGTTGGCCGCGGCCCGGGCGGCAGGCGTTCGGTGAGGAGGAGCGATTCGCCAAGCGCATCAAGCGGCGAGTCCAGGATCATGTCGGCCGCAACCTGTGCCAGCCGGTGCGCAATCTTGTGGCGGAGAGGTTCGCCGGCCAGCGCCTGCGGCGAGAGCTCGAGCGACAGATCGCTGGCGACCAGCTCCGCCGAGTGGTCGATACGTCGCCACGCGCCGCTCGCGTCGGTGGCGACGAGCCGCCCGCCGACGGCGAAGGCCGAAAGGCCGAGGATGGTGCCGCGGTCGATCAAGGCGAGCTTCGTGGTGCCGCCGCCGATGTCGGCATGCAGGAGGCATGTGTCGCGCGCCTTCGACAACGCCACCGCACCGGAACCGTGCGCGGCGAGGCGGCATTCGAGCTTGTGCCCGGCGGTGGCGCAGACGAATTTACCGGCATCGGCGGCGAACAATTCGTCGATGGCACGGGCGTTCTTGCGCTTGATCGCCTCACCGGTGAGGATGACCGCGCCGGAATCGATTCCGCCTTGCGTGAGACCGGCCTCGCGATAGCAGCGGGCGATGAAATCGCCGAGCTCGGCGGCATCGATCGTGCCGTCCGGCAAAAACGGCGTCAGCAAAATCGGCGGGCGCCAGAGAATTTCGCGGCCGACGACGACGAAGCGGCTGGACAAACCTTGCGACTGCCGCTGCAAGGCGACCTTGGCGAAGAGGAGGTGCGAGGTCGAACTGCCGATATCGATGCCGACCGTGGTGAAGGCGATATTGTCCTGGTCCCAGATCGTGCGCGCGATCGCGGCGCGCTCGGCCGCGGTCTCGATGTGTTCGTGGGAGAAGTCGACTTCGTGCATCGGCGCACAATGCCGCGCGCCGCAGCGATGATCAACTTGGCCTAATTCGGCGGCTTATCCTGCGCCAACAGGCCGGCGACGGTTTTGATCTCGTTGCGGGCATATTTGGGCAGGCCAGCGCTGATCGAGGCGCCCGAATTGAACGACGATTGGCCCATCAGCACCTGGGCCGGCACCAGGTTGCGCAGAACCGGAATCCTTTCGAAGCCGCGCTTTTCGTCGAGCACGCGCGCCTTGATGGCGAGCGCCATGAATGCGGTCACGACCGTCTTGTCGGCGTCGGAAGGATCGGCCTGGAACACGGCGAAGAACTTGCCGAATTTCATGATCTCGTTGACGTAGAAAATGTCCTGCTCGAGCACGCCGGAAATCGGCGTATCGAGGCCCGTCAATTGCTGCAGGCCGGTCTGATCGACGTCGTTCGGCGCCAGCGCCGAGAATTCGCTCTGGAAGTCGATATGGTCGGCGATTTTCTTGATGCTGTCGCGCAGCTTGTTGACCAGCAGAATCCCCATCGGGATCTTGCCTTCGAGCTTGTAAGTCGACTGGATGCAGATCGAGGCCGTTCGTCCGGTGCACCACTTGCGGTCGGCATTATCGTTGCCGGTGCCGGCCTCGTCCTTGAACGTGGTCACGTCGGCGGCGGTGATCAGCTTGTGCTTGATCGCAGGATCGATCTTTTCCAGAAACGGCAGTGTCACGTATTGCGAAAGATCGATGGCGCTTGGCGCCTTGTCGAGGACGAAGCGCGCTTGCGCCACGTACATATACAGTTTCTCGGTTATTTTCTGGGCGCCGTGCGCGCCGCCGCTACTGTCCGGTTTGTCGACGGTCGGCTCGGTATAGGCCGGAAACAGCGCCAAGAATTTCTTCTCGTTGGGATGTTTCTCCGCCCATTCGCCGAAGCGCGTGAGCGCCGTTTCGCTGTCGATGGCGCCGGGACTGGTGTGATCGCTGAAGTCGATGGTGCCGGGCTTCAGCTCCGCCACGTTCGACTTCCGCGCCGCGCTCACTTCCACGATCTGGAAGTCCTGGGTGGCCGCGGCGGCGGCGGCGAAAAAGCCCGCCGTCGCGCCGGCGAGCAGGATCAAATGCACAATGGCGTGCCGGGTCCACATCGCAAATTCTCTCGCGGATATATCTTAATGGAATGCTAGCAACTCACCGGCCGCCCCAGAAGTAACCCTGGTTGGGCGGCGGCGGTGGCGCGCCCCAAGGCCGGAACAGGCCGAACAAGCCGCGCGACATCGGCTGCTGCGGCGGCGGTTGCGACGGCAGCGGCTGCCAGCCGCGATTCGGATAGTAGGATCGTCCGCTGTTGTCGCCGGCGCCGCCCCAGTACGGATTGGATTCTCCGCCTTGATAGGCATAGGCATCGTCCTGCGACAGCAACTGATATTGAGTGTCCGCGACTTGGCCATCGGCGCCGCGGCGGAAGTGCTCGATGAAGTTGCCGCCCTGCATGCGGTTGCCGCTGACATAGTCGATCGGAATATCGACGAGGTCGCGCCGCGCCGCCGGGGTGGGGCCGCTTAAGGGTTCCTTCGGCGCGACGTGATCGGCCCACACCGCCTCGATGATCGGCCGAAAGATCGGCACGGCGACGTGAGCGCCGTCTTCGTTCGGCCCAAGCGAGCGGCGCTTGCCGTCGGCATTGTCGTAGCCGACCCAGACCGCCACGGTGACATCATTGGTAAAGCCGACGAACCAGCCGTCGACGAAATTCTCCGTGGTGCCCGTCTTGCCGGCCACGTAAGGCGACAGCGAAGCGATGCCGCGCGCCGTGCCGCGCGCGACGACGCCCTGCAGCAGGGACTTGAGCTGATAGAACGCCGCCGGGTCGGCGGCGCCGATTCGCGGCAGCGGCGTATTCGGATATTGATAGATGGTGCGGCCGTCCTGCTCGATGGAATCGATGCCGTGCGGTTGCGGCAGCGCGCCTTCATTGGCGATGGCGGCATAGAAGGCGGCGAGATCAATCATCTTGACCGGCTGGGCGCCAAGAATGAACGGGTAATAGCGGACGCATTGCGGGTAGATTTTTGCGGCGACGGCGGTTGCGCAAATATCGTCGAGGCTGTTTTCCGGGCTGGCGTCGACGCCGCCGTCGAGCAAATGAGCGGTGACGACGTTGATGGAATATTCCAGGCCGCGACGCAGCGTGTACACTCCGCCTTCGCTGTAATCGTCATTGTGCGGCGACCAGTAATCTTCCTCGCGCACGCCGCCGCCGAACTCGCGGCTGATGACATCGCGGTTGTCGATGCCGCTGCCGATCGGCGGAAAGGTGATCGGCTCGTTGGGAATGAGCGTGTTGGGCTGCAGGCCGCGCTGCAGCGCGGTCAGATAAGTCACCGGCTTCATCGCCGAGCCGGGTTGGCGCTCGGTCTGCGCGGTGCGATTGAGCTGGCTCAGCGGATACGAAAAGCTTCCCGCCATGGCGAGAATGCGGCCGGTCTTGTTCTCGAGCACCAGCGCCGCGCCCTGCACCGTCGGCCGCACGCGCAGCTGCGCCTGGGCCGTAGGGGCCGCCGCATTGCTCCTGGTTCTGCCATCGTGCTTTGGCGCGACATAACGGGGCTCGACGACATCGACGTAGACGACGTCGTAGAGCCCGAGTTCGCGCCGGATCGCCGCCGACCAAGTCGTCAACGGCACGATGCGGCCATCGGGCAGCCCGACGTGGATCGCCCCGTCGCCGTGTTTGCCGCCTTTTTCCAACACCACGGCCGGTGTCCAATGCACATCGTAAAGCGGCAGATGCACGGCCTGCAGCGCCTGCTGCCACGCCGGCAGGGCCGACTTGTTGTCGACCTCGCGCTTCGCCACGGCGTCGGCGATATTGGCCTCCGGACCGCCGAACCGGGCTCGTCCGGTCGAAATTTCGTAGCGCGCCAAGCCCTCCTGCAGCGCCGCCTCGGTGTCGCGCTGCAATTGCGCGTTGATGGTCGAATGCACCGTATAGGAGTCCGCCGTCAGGCTCGCGACGCCGTCGGCCTTGGCCTCGCGGCCGAGGAAATCGACGAAATGGAACCCGCTGTCGCGGTGCGGACGCGCGAACGGGACGAGCTTCGGCGGTGACGCCAGCGCCTGATTCTTCTGCGCCGCGGTAATGACGCCGTCCTCCTGCATCCGATCGAGCACATAAGTGAGACGATCTTTGGTGCGAGCCGGATGGCGGTCGGGATTATAATAATTCGGCCCTTTGAGCAGGCCGGCCAGCATCGCGCCCTCGCCGATCGTGAGGTCCTTCGCCGATTTGCCGAAATAGCTGCGCGCCGCCATTTCGATGCCCCATGACGCGCGGCCGAGATAGGCGGAATTCAGATAAAGTTCGAGGATATCGTTCTTGGTCAGCGTATTTTCCAGACCCGAAGCCACGATCATTTCGCGGATTTTGCGCTCGAAAGTCACGTCCTCGCCGACCAGAAGATTTTTCACCACCTGCTGGGTGATGGTCGAGCCGCCCTGCGGCCGGCCGGGATCGGCGAGGTCGCCGATGAAGGCGCGGATAATGCCGCGCTCGTCGACGCCGTGATGCTGGTAGAAGCGACGGTCCTCGGCGGCGATGAACGCCTTCTGCACGACGTCGGGAACATCGGCGAGCGGTATCCAGATGCGCCGATTGCCCGGCTGGAATACGTCGGCGAAATCCTTGCCGCCCTCGTCGAGCACAACGCTCAGACTCGGCAGCTTGCGCCCCTTGAGCGTTGCCGGATCCGGCAGGTCGGTCGCCGCGCGGTTGAAGAAATCGATGACTTGGCTGAGGTCGACGACCGGCGTGGTGACTGCCTCGTTCTTGCAGAACTGATGATAGGCGGCGTTGAGGTCGCCGAAATTCAATCCGTGGAACTGGGGAATGGTGGCGCCGGCCGCCTTCGGATCGTTGAGCGCGGTGGAAATGAGATCGTCGAGGTTGATGGACTCGATGTCGAACGCCTGCTTCATATGCTCGCAGCCGTTGCGCAAGATCTGCACCACCGCGGCTTGGTCCTGCACCGGATCGAAATGCGTCTTGACCGCCTGCGGCTGCGTCAGGACCTCGCTCAAGGCGAGCGCCGCCGCAAAAAGCTTGACCAGGATGGTGTCCATATGGACTGCGACGGCGGAGCGGCCGGGTTCGAGGGACGCAACACGACAAAGGCGATTATAACGATCTGATCCTTACAAAAAGACTTTTTTGCGGGCGCCAGAGCCTCGGCAATTTTTTGCGGGCGCCAGAGCCTCGGCAATAGTGACAGTTGGATGATCGCGGCCGCGCGCCCGTTCGCAGCCCGGTTACGCGGCGTTCATTTTTTGACCGGCGCGAGGCCGGTAAAATGCCCGCCATATTGTAGCCAGGCGAGCAGCAGCAGCGCCGGCGTTCCGGATACCGCACAGATCGCGAAGAACCACGGCCAGCCGGTCGCCGCGGCAATAAAGCCGGCGCTCGAGGAAAGATAGGTGCGGCCGAAGGCCGCGAGCGCGGTGAGCAGCGCGTATTGCGTGGCGGTATGCAGTGGATTGCGACACAGCGCCGAGAGGTAAGCGACGAAGATCACCGTGCCGATGGCGCTGGTGAAGTTCTCGGCGACGATGGCAAAGGTCAGCCAGGCGGTGTCGTGACCGACGACCGCTTGCCAGGAGAAAGCGAGATTGGCGATCCCTTGCAGAATTCCGCCGAGCCACAGGCTGGCCGGCAGCGAAAAGGCGCGTGCCATAAATCCGCCGGCGAAGCCGCCGATGAGCGTCGCCGCCAACCCGACGCCCTTGATGATGGTGGCGTATTCATTGCGCGAAAATCCAAGATCGATAACGAAGGGCGCCGTCATCGCGCCCGACAGCGCGTCGGTGAATTTGAACAACACGACAAAGGCAAGCGCCGCAAAAGCAAGGTCGCGCGTGAGGAACTCGGAGAATGCGCCGATCGCCGCCTCGATCACGCGCTGCAGTTTGTTCTCGTGCGCATGGACCGCGTCGGCGCCGGCGGACTTTACCGGCTCATCGGCGACGAGCGTGGTGGCAATGCCGATGACGACGAGCCCGGCCATGATCGCGTAGCCGGCGCTCCAGGCGGCGTGGCGGTCGTAGCCGAATACGCTTTCGAAGCCGCTGACCAGGAACAGCGCGCCGGCGGTCGAGACCAGCATGCCGATGCGGTACGCGGCGACGTAGGACGCCATGCCGGCCGCCTGCTCGCTTTCGTCCAGGCTCTCCACCCGAAAGGCGTCGATGATGATGTCCTGCGTCGCCGAAGCGGTCGCGACGAGGAGCGCGCCGACGGCGACGAGAAACGGCGAGACCGAGGGATCGCACAGGCCGAGAAAGACGATCGCCCCGATCAGCAGAAATTGCGACAGCAGCAGCCAGCCACGGCGGCGGCCGAAACGCCGCGACAAGAGCGGCACGTCGAGCGCATCGATCAGGGGCGCCCACAGGAATTTGATGGTGTAGGGCGTACCGACCAGCGCGAACAGGCCGATGGTGCCGAGATTGACGCCGGCTTCCGTCATCCACACCAACAGCGTCGAACCCGACAAAGCGAGCGGCAGCCCCGACGAAAAACCGAGAAACAGCACGATCAGCACGCGCCGCTTGAGATACACCGCGAGCGTGTCCGCGAAGGAGAGACGAGCAGGTGAAACGCTTGCGCCGGGCTCGGGCGTCGCCGCCATGCGCCGCTACTCGCCCGCTTCCAGCTTGCGCAACGGCGCAGCGACAACGTTCGAGGCATCGGCGGCGCCGTTGAATTCGCCGCTGAATTCCACTTGCGCGATGCGCTCGCCGCGTCCCTCGATCTTATCGATCGAGATGACCGATTGCCGGACGTCCTCGTTCGCCTGATTGAAATGGGTTTGCAGCTTGCGGATGCGCTCGCCCAAGAGGCCGACGTCCTTCATCAAGCGTCCGACTTCGTCGCGGATCTGATCGGCGGCCTCGCGCATGCGGGCGTCGCGCTGGCTCTGCCGCACCAGCTGGATCGCCAGCATCAGCAGCGAGGGTGAGATGATCACGATCTTGGCGCGAAACGCCTTCTGCACCACGTCGTCGAAGTCCTCATGTAGCTCGGCATAGACCGATTCCGACGGCACGAACATGAAAGCCATGTCCTGGGTCTCGCCGGGAATGAGATATTTCTGCGCGATGTCGCCGACATGCTTGATGACGTCCTGGCGGACGCGCGCCGCAGCGAGCTTGCGCTCGTCCTCGTTCTTGGCATCGCGGTAGGCCGTCACGGCTTCGAGGGGAAATTTCGAATCGATGATCAGCGGCCGCTGGTCGGGCAGAAAAATCGCGCAATCGGGACGCAGCCGGTTGGACAGCGTGTATTGGAATTCGTAGCTGTCCTTGGGTAGGCCGTCGCGAATGATGATTTCCATGCGGCCTTGGCCGAACGCGCCGCGCGACTGCTTGTTGGCGAGCACGCCGTGCAGCGAGCTCACTTGGCTGGCAAGTTCGGAAATGTTCCTCTGCGCATTGTCGATCACGGCGAGTCGCTCGTGAAGCTTCTGCAGCTTCTCGGTGGTGTTCTGCGTCGTTTTCTGAATCGAATCGCCGAGCCGGTGCGAGACCGAATCGAGCCGTTCGTTGACGGCGTGCTGGAGCTGCGACTGCCGATCGCCGAGCATCCTGATCATGGCCTCGAGCCGCGCCGCGGCATCGGCCTGCGCCCGGGCGAGCCCATCGAGCACGGCGGTATCCGGGCTGGCGGGCCCGGCGGAACGGCGCGTCCGCCAGAGCACGATGCCGACCACGATTGCGGCGGCGCCGGCGGCGAGAATGGCGGCAAGGATCGGCACGCTGTCGATCATTAGGTTTCCCCCTGGATGGAGCGCGACTCGCCGCGGAACGAAGAGCGAACGGTCATAGCCCGTCGTTGTCCTCCAGGCAACGACCGATCGAGCCGAATGCGCGCATTGACCCCGCTTTGCTCAGCCCTTACATCGCGAATCCGGGGACTTCGGAAAATCCACGACCATCCGCCAAATGGCTATCCGCGAAATCGTCAAGCTTCCGGACAAACGGCTGCGGCTCATTTCCGAGCCGGTCAAACACGTCGACGCCGGCGTCAAGAAGCTGATCGATGACATGTTTGAGACCATGTACAAGGCGCCCGGCATCGGGCTCGCGGCGATTCAGATCGGCGTCGCCAAGCGCATCATCACCATGGATTTGTCGAAAAAAGAGGACGATCACGAACCGCAGGTCTTCATCAATCCGGAAATCGTCTGGACGTCCGACGAGACGGCCAAATTCGAGGAAGGCTGCCTTTCGATCCCGGAGTATTACGAGGAGGTGGAGCGGCCGGCCGCGGTGAAAGTCAAATATCTCGACCGCAACGGCAAGCCGGCCGAGATCGAGGCCAAGGGCCTGTTGGCGACCTGCCTGCAGCACGAGATCGACCATATCAACGGCGTTCTCTTCATCGATCATCTCTCCAAGCTCAAACGCGACCGCGTCATCAAGAAATTCGCCAAAGCCGCCAAAAAAGTGGAGGCCTGATTGGCGCTCCGCCTCGTGTTCATGGGCACGCCGAATTTCGCGGTGCCCACGCTGCTCGAGCTTGTCGGCGGCGGCCATGAGATTGCCGCCGTCTATAGCCGCGCCCCGAAGCCCGCCGGACGCGGCATGGCGATGAAGCCTTCGCCGGTGGCGCGCGAGGCCGAGCGATTCGGCCTGCCGGTGCTCACGCCCGGAACCTTGCGCGATGCCGACGCGGCGGCGGCGATGCGCGCACACGGCGCGGATGCCGCCGTGGTCGTCGCTTATGGCCTGATCCTGCCAAAGCCCATTCTCGACGTTTTTCCGCTCGGCGCTTTCAACCTGCATGCCTCCTTGCTGCCCCGCTGGCGCGGCGCCGCGCCGATCCATCGCGCCATCATGGCCGGCGACAAAGAGACCGGCGTGATGGTGATGAAAATGGACGAAGGTCTCGACACCGGGGCGATCGCCATGGCGGAGCGCGTTGCGATTGGGCCCGATGTGACGACCGGCGATCTCCACGACGAATTGGCGCGGCGCGGCGCCAAGCTGATGCTGGTGGCGATCGGCGCGCTGGAACGCGGCTCGCTGACGCTGACGCCGCAAGCGGCCGACGGCGTGACCTACGCCGACAAGATCGACAAGAGCGAAACCAGGATCGACTGGATGCAATCGTGGAACAAGGTCCACGATCATTGCCGGGGATTGTCGCCGTTTCCCGGTGCTTGGTTCGAGCTTTCGGGGGTTGGCCGCATCAAGGTATTGCGCACCGCCAAAGGAGAGGGCCGCGGCGAGCCCGGTCGCGTGCTCGAAGAAAGGTTGACAGTCGCCTGCGGCAGCGGCGCAGTACGGATCGTCGAATTGCAGCGCGCCGGCGCCAAGCCGATGCCGGTCGACGAATTTTTGCGCGGCACGCCGGTTGCGCCCGGCACGATGTTGCAGTGAGGCGGCCGAGACGCCATGCCCCGCTATAAGCTCATCATCGAATATGACGGCACGCCATTCATCGGCTGGCAGGCGCAGGACAACGGCGTCTCCGTGCAAGGCGCGCTGACGGATGCGGTCGCCGGTTTTGCCGGCGAGCGCGTCACTGTGTACGGCGCCGGGCGCACCGACACCGGCGTCCATGCGCTGGGCCAGGTCGCCCATATCGATCTCGCCAAGGACTGGGACACCGACAACGTGCGCGACGGCATCAATTTTCATTTGCGCCCGCAACCGGTTGCCGTGCTTGCGGCGGAAAAGGTCGCGGCGGATTTCGACGCCCGCTTCTCGGCGGTGAAGCGGCACTATCTTTATCGCATCATCAATCGGCGCGCCAACTTGACGCTCGATCTCAATCGCGCCTGGCGCGTGCCGCGCCCACTCGATCCTTGGGCGATGCATGACGCCGCGCGAAAGCTGCTCGGCAGGCACGATTTCACGACCTTCCGCTCCACCGAGTGCCAAGCCAAATCGCCGGTGAAGACGCTGGATCGGCTCGACGTGATGCGCGATGGCGAGCAAGTGTGCGTCATCGCCGAGGCGCGCTCATTCCTGCAACATCAGGTGCGGTCGATGGTCGGCTCGCTCGTCCATGTCGGCGAAGGCAAGTGGAACGCCGACGATTTGGCCGCCGCGCTTGCCGCTCGCGACCGCACGCGATGCGGTCAGGTCGCGCCCCCGCACGGGCTTTATCTGGTGCGGGTCGATTATTAGCTCGTCATCAGCGCAGGATGAGTCATGGCGGGCAATGATGTTGAAGTTGTCGTAATCGGCGGCGGCGCTGCCGGGGTTGCCGCCGCCAAAAGGCTTTGCCAAGCCTCGATCCGCTGCCTGTTGGTCGAAGCCCGCCCGCGGCTCGGCGGCCGGGCCTGGACCGTTCACGACGAGGGCGGCCACGCGCTCGACCTCGGCTGTGGCTGGCTGCATTCGGCCGACCGCAATCCCTGGGTCGGCGTGGCGCAAACCGAAGGTCTGACGATCGAGAAGACGCCGCCGCCCTGGATGAACCGGCCGCTCGAAAGCAACTTCCCGCGTGCCGAGCTTGCCGATTATCGCAGGGCGTTCGGTGAATTCTATGAGCGCCTGCACGAAGCGGCGCGGCGCGCAGGCGATGCGCCGGCTTCGACGCTGCTCGATCCTGCGTCGCGCTGGAATCCACTCATGAATGCGACGAGCACCTATATCAGCGGCGCCACGCTCGACCGCATTTCGCTGAAAGATCTCGATCGCTATCACGCGACCGACGTCAATTGGCGCGTCGTCGAAGGCTACGGCACGCTGATCAGCAAGCATGGCGCGGACGTCCCGCAGATGCTGGATTGTCCGGTTAGCGTCATCGATCACAGCGGCAAGCGGCTGAAAATCGAAACCAGCAAAGGCGCCGTCGTTGCCGATGAAATCATCGTGACGGTGCCGAGCGCGGTGCTTGCGGCCGAGCAGATACGCTTTGCGCCTGGGCTGCCGCGAAAGATCGAGGCGGCGCAAGGCCTGCCGCTGGGGGTCGACGACAAGCTTTTCATCGCGCTCGACGGCGCGGAGGATTTCGACTCCAGCGTTCGCGTCTATGGGCATACCGACCGCGTGGCGACGGCGGGCTATCACTTACGGCCATTCGGCTGGCCGATCATCGAATGCTATTTCGGCGGTGATTGCGCCGCGGAACTGGAACAGGGCGGTCTCGCCGCCTTCTTCGATTTTGCCGCGTCCGAACTCTCCGGCGTGTTCGGCAGCGATTTCGCCCGCCGCCTCAAGCCGCTCCGTGTGCATGGCTGGCGCAGCGATCCCTTTGCGCGCGGCGCTTACTCCTATGCCTCGCCGGGCAAGGCCGATTGTCGTGCGATCCTCGGCGAGCCGGTCGACGGCCGGCTGTTTTTTGCCGGCGAAGCCTGCTCGCGGCACGATTTCTCGACCGCGCATGGCGGTTATCTCACCGGCATTGCCGCCGCTGAGCAGGTCATCGCCGCCCGCAAGAATTAAGCGAAATACTTCTCGATGATCCGGCGGTAGATCGCGGTGAGCGTGATGAGGTCGGCGACCGGTGTGGATTCGTCGACTGCGTGCATGGTCTGGCCGACCAAACCGAATTCCAGCACCGGGCAGTAATCCTTGATGAAGCGTGCGTCCGACGTGCCGCCGCTGGTGGAGAGCTTCGGTGTGCGGCCGGTAACTTCGGCGATGGCAGCAACCGCGAGGTCGGTGAACGGTCCGGGCTTGGTCACAAAGACATCGGCGTTCGACGGCTGCCAATCGAATCTGTAATGCACGTCGCCGGCGGCGGCTTGGGCGCGTTCCTCAATGAGCGCTTTGAGCGCCGATTGATTGTGGCGATCGTTGTAGCGGATGTTGAAGCGGGCGCGCGCCTCGCCGGGGATTAGATTGACAGTCGGGTTGCCGACGTCGACCGAGGTGAATTCCAGGTTCGAGGGCGCAAAATGCGCGCTGCCTTCATCGAGCGGCGCCTGCAGCGCGGCCATCAGCATGATGAGCCCGCGGATCGGATTGGCGGCCCGCTCCGGATAGGCGACATGGCCCTGCCGCCCGGTGACGATCAGCGTGCCGTTGAGCGAGCCGCGCCGGCCGGCCTTGATGGTGTCGCCCAGAACCTCGACATTGCTCGGCTCGCCGAGGATGCAGTGGTCGAACGTCTCGCCGCGCGCCGCGGCCCATTTCAGAAGCTTGACAGTGCCGTTGACCGCGACGCTCTCCTCATCGCCTGTGATCAAGAACGAAATCGAACCTTTGGCCCTGCCGCCGTTGGCGGCGAGATGATCGAGCGCGGCGGCGGCGAAGCAGGCGATGCCGCCTTTCATATCGACGGCGCCGCGGCCGTAGAGCATGTCGCCCGCGACTTCCCCGGCGAACGGCGGATGCGACCACGACGCTTCGTTGCCGGCCGGCACGACGTCGGTATGGCCGGCAAACAAAAGATTCGGCTTGGCGACGCCGATGCGCGCGTAGAGGTTATCGACCGGCGCGGTGCCCGGCTCGTCGAATACCGCGCGATGCACGGTAAATCCGGCTTCGGCCAACAAGGCCTGCAAGAAACGCAGTGCGCCGCCTTCCTCCGGCGTGACGGAGCGGCAGCGAATAAGATCGCGAGCGATGGCGACGGGATCGGCGGTCATGCGATCAGTGGTGGCCGCGCGCCAAGATGCAGTCAAGTCCGCGGCGGCGGCGGTGCCGTCGGGCCGAGCGGGTCGGGGCCGTATTGGTTCGGCCCGATGGTGCCGCGGCGAAAGCCCAGCTCGACGAGAAGCACGAGGCCCAAGATCGTAAACGGCAGCGCAATGGCGATCGACGTGGCGCTTGGCTGATCGTCGGTGCCGGTCATTTCCAGCACCGTCAGAAGATCGAGAAACGCGCTGGCTATAAAAAAGGCGACGAGCAGCCAAAGCGGCAGATTGCGATCATGGGCGCGCTTGAGGGCGACGGCGAATTCCGGATAGGCGTAGGCCAGATCGACGATGGCGCTGAGCCGGTCGCCCTGGAGTTGTTCGGCGAGGAGATGGCTCAATAGCTCGGCGACGATAAGCGCCGCTACGCCGATCCAGAAAGTCGTCCGGCTGATGCGGCCGTTGAACCCGGTGAAGAGGTCTACCCAATCCATCGGGGCGGCTTAATCCCGCAGCAGTTCGTTGATGCTGGTCTTGGCGCGGGTCTTCTCGTCGACGCGTTTGACGATCACGGCGCAATAGAGACTCGGCGAGGCCTCGCCGTTTTTGTTCGGCTTACCGCCAATGCTGCCGGGCACGACGACGGAATAAGGCGGCACCTCGCCTTGCAGCGTAGCGCCGGTGTCGCGATCGACGATCTTGGTCGAGGCGCCGAGAAAGACGCCCATCGACAGCACCGAGCCTTCACGCACGATCACGCCCTCGGCCACCTCGGAGCGCGCGCCGATGAAGCAATTGTCTTCGACGATCACCGGTCCCGCCTGCAGCGGCTCGAGCACGCCGCCGATGCCGGCGCCGCCGGAGATGTGACAGTTCTTGCCGATTTGCGCGCAGGAGCCGACGGTGGCCCAGGTGTCGACCATGGTGCCGGAATCGACATAGGCCCCGAGATTGACGAACGACGGCATCAGCACCACGCCGGGCGCGATATAGGCCGAGCGCCGCACCACGGAGCCCGGCACGGCGCGGAATCCCGCGGCGCGGAAGCGGGTCTCGTCCCAGCGATCGAATTTCGACGGCACCTTGTCCCACCACGCCGCGTGGCCCGGCCCGCCCGGGATGACGCTCATGTCGTTCAAGCGAAACGACAGCAGGACCGCTTTCTTCAGCCATTGGTTGACTCGCCAAGCACCATTGTCGCCCCGCTCGGCGACGCGCGCCGTGCCGCGGTCGAGAAGTTCGAGCGCCGCTTCGACGGCGTCGCGCACCTCGCCTTTGGTCGACGGCCCGATCTCGTCACGCCGCTCGAAAGCGGCGTCGATGGTCTTGGCCAGATTATCGGCAATCCCGGCTGACATGATGTGGGTTCCCCGCTGCGCGGTTTGTCGGGTCAGGAACCGGCGATGTCAAGAAGGCGCGTCGCGGCAGGGCGACCCGCTTCAATCGCGGCTGCGTTCGGCCTCGATGCCGCGCAAAAATCCGGCAAGATCGTCGGTGACATGATCGACATGCGCCGCTTCGCGGCCGGCGAGCTCCCATTCCTCCCGCAGCACTACGCGGGCGCCTTCGGGCACCACAAGCACCGTCGTCATGCCCAGCGCATGCGGCACTTCGAGATTGCGGGCGAGGTCTTCGAAGATCGCGGACCGCCTCGGGTCCACCTTTTGATGGGCAAGGAATCGCTCATAAACCTTCGGCCGTGGTTTTGGCTCGAGCTCGGCGGCGCGGATATCGAACACGGCGTCGAAATGCTGCTCGATGCCGAGCCGGCGCAGCACCGCATCGGCGTGGTGGCGGGTGCCGTTGGTGAAAATGAGCTTGCGGCCGGGCAGCTTTGAGATAGCGGCGCCGAGGGCCGGGTTGGGCTGCAGCGGCGAATGGTCGATCTGATGCACGATTTCGAGAAACTGGTCGGGTTCGAGTCCGTGCTCCTCCATCAGGCCGCGCAACGTCGTGCCGTAGCGCCGATAATAGTCCTTCTGCAGCCGAAAGGCCTCTTCGTGGCTGATCTTGAGGAAATCGACGATGTAGTCGCGAATGCGAATATCGACCTGCTGCCAGAGATTGACGTGATGCGGATAGAGCGTGTTGTCGAGATCGAATACCCAGGTGTCGACATGACGGAATCCGCGCTTCGCGGCACTGTGCCCGGTCTTGGTCGTCTCGTGACTCGTTGTTGCCATGATTTGCAATGATGAAGCCTGGTCGGCCGCGAATCAACTTGTCCACGGGCACCTCGAATATTCGATGCGCAGAACGCTCCGCAAATCCATGCCATACTTGTTTGCATTGGCTGCCGGCACGCTCGCCGGCGCTTGCGTTGCCGGTCTCGCGCTCTATGCGGCGCATTCCTGAGTTAACCAGCCTCGCGCCAGGACGTCGCCGCCATAAGACCCTTGAGCGCGCCGTCGTGCAACCGCACCGGATCGCGCTCGCCCTCCATGGCGAGCCGCAGCACGCAGCGCGCCAGCTCGTCGGGCTTCACCGTCGTATTGCCGATCGCTTTGAGCGTCAGCCACGCTTCGTCAAAGGCGGTCTCGAGAATGACCAGCGTCTGGGGATCGAATGAGCTGTTGTGGAACCCCCGCATGGTTCCATCCTCACCGCTTTAATGCGAGATGCTCTTTGAATAGGCCGGCAAGCTTCGGCGCAAACTTGGCCGAGTTTGTGACGCCACCCGATGATTTGCGTCAAATTCCGATGACGAATTGGTGTCCGGTTCCGGTTCCCTGCTCGCGATTTCGTTGATCAGCTTTTTTTGGATCGCGTCGGCAAAGGCGTCGTAGTTGGCGGCCGGGATCATGAACGCGCCGGGCCCGCCGATGACATTGTCGTAATAATAACGATCGAGATCGGGTTCCAGCGTAAGGATCGGCAGGCCGTTGATGCCGACGCCGTCATGCACCGCTTCGTCGCGCGCCTGCGTCACCGGGCGGCCGCGGTTATTGGCGCCGTCGCCGGAAATATCGATGACGCGCCGCGCGCCACGGAACGGACTCTGCGCCAACAGGAGCCGCGCATAGTCGATGGCGCCGCTGATCGAAGTGCCGCCGCCGAACAGCTGGCGGGGCGCGGCCGCAATGGCGGTGGCAAACGCATTCGCAGTCGCTTCGCCCTTGATCAATGTCCAATCCACCACGACGACATGCAGCGACGGTCCAGTCCACTGCATCATGGTGACGGCGATGGATTGGGTGTCGAGTGAGCGGATCGCGTTGACGACCTGCAGATTGCGGAACGCGGACGCATAGCCCTGCTTTTGCAGCTCGAAACGGTCGTTGGATACGCTGCCGGACGCGTCGACCGCCAAAATCAGCGCAAGCGAAACTTCGCTTTGCGCCGGCGGCCCTGGCTGGGCCGACGTCTGGGCGCGCACCGCCGCCGCGACCGCCAGCCAAAAAAGCGCGCCGAGCGCGGCCCGGCGGCATAGCCGAGCCTCCACTTACGCCTTCAGCCGCGGCAGCAGCCGCGTCGCGTTGCCATTGGCGATCGCCGCGAGATCGGCCGGCGGCAGACCGAGCTTGCGTAGGTTTTCGATCTGATCGAGGGGGAAATACGGATAATCGGTTCCGTAGGTGATTTGCGAGGTCGGCACGAGTTTCGTCAGTGCCGCCATCGCGGCAGGATGCGTCGCGTTCGCCGTATCGTAATACAGGCGCCGGAATTCCGCTTCGATGCCGTCGGGCGCAAACCCGTTCGGGCCGCGGGCCTTTTGGTCATAGAACGCCTCGATGCGGCCGGCGAGGAACGGGATCGTGCCGCCGCCGTGCGAGAACAGCCATTTGATGTCGCGATACTGCGTAAACCGGCCGTGGAGCAGCAAGCTCACCACCGTCCTGGTCGTGTCATGCGGCACTTCGATCACTGCCGGGAAGGTGCCAACGCTTAACCGGGCGCAGCAGCTCGCGACCAGCGGATGAACGAAGATCGTCGCCTTGCGCCGATTGAGTTCCGCCAATACCGGCTGATAGAGCGGATCGCCGAGCCACTTGTCGCCGTAATTGGTTTGCAGGTTGATGCCATCGGCCTTGAGCGTATCGAAGGCGTATTCGATCTCTTTGAGCGTGGCGTCGATGTCGAGCATCGACAGCGGCGCGAACAACGCATAGCGGCCTGGACGATCGCGAACCATTTCGGCGGCAAAGTCGCAGCATAGCCGCGCCATGTCGTGCGCTTTCTCGGCGCCGGCGTCGAACCAGACGCCGGGGGTCGAAGCCAGCGACAGCGCGCTGGTGGCGATGTTGTTCTTGTCCATCGCTTCGAGATCGGCGTCTTTCGTCCAAGCGAGTTGCACGCCGAGATGTGGAATCTTGCGCTGGTCTTCCCAATCGGCCCATGCCTTCTGATAGGCCGGCGGATAAAAATGATGATGTGTGTCGATCAGTTTCGGAGCGGCAGGCTGCGCCGTGGCGTCTTTGCCGGGTAGGACCGCGGTCGCGCCGAATGCCGCGGCGCCGGCCAGGAATTGCCGGCGCGAGGCATGACAGACGCAGCCGAAAGTCCATCGCTTTCGGGTTGAATTATCGCAACGCGGCGCGGCAGCGCCCGCCTGAGCATTCATGTTTTCCTCCCGACTACTTTGCCGCTGACTTTACATCAGGGCGGCGCGCTCCGCGACTGTTCAATCTGGCGTCATCTCCATAATTGAAACGCGATCAGGGCGGTCAGCATGACGGCGCTGCCGAGCCCCTGAAGCGGCGTGATCGCCTCGCTCAAGAGCAGCGCGCTGAGAATCATTGCTGTCAGCGGCTCCAGATGCATGATCAACGCGGTGCGGAACGGCCCGATCCGCATGGTCGAGACGAAGACAAACAAGATTGCCGCCGTCGTCGCCAGACTTAGTGCGACCAGCCATATCCAGCCAAAGGCGGTCTGCGGCGGATGCCACGTCTGCGTGCCGAGCGAGACGGCGACGAATACGGCAGTCGACGAGAGCATCGAATACCATGTCGTTAATCGCGCATCGGCGCCGACGAGATAAGCCCGCGTTGCCAGCAACACGGCGGTGCGGCAGCACGCGGCGCCCAGCGCATAGGCGACTCCGATGAAGGCGAGACCCGCCGGATGCGCGCCGATCATGATAGCGAGTCCGAAAAAGGCGACAATCGCGCACAGCACGCCCTTCCATCGCAATAGGTCGAGTCCGGCGAACGAGGCGATGAGCCCGGTCAACAGCGGATAGGTGAAATAGGACAGGATCGCGGTCGGCACGTCGATCGCGGCGATTGCCTTGAACAGACAGAAGATGAGGCCGGCGAAGACGATGCCGATGCCCATCGACACCCAGCGCACCCGCGCGTCGGCGGATGGCTTGCGGCCGAAACGCAGCCAGCTCGCGACGAAGGCAAGCCCGACCACGCTGCGAAACGACAGCATCGTGAGGACGTCGCAGCCCGTCGCCAGCACGAGCTTCGCCAGCACGTCGGAGACGCCGAGCGCGGTGCCGGCGGCGACGCCGGGCGCCAGCGGAAAGATCCGGCGCGAGATCGAAGTCGCGGCGTGGATCTGATCCGTGGCGCTCGAGGGCGAGGCGGATCCAGGGTCTTTGAGCATGATCCTCCCCGAAGCCGGCGCGTCCAGTTGATGGATTGCGCCTAAGCGTGGATCAGCGTGCCGGCGCCGAGCTCGGTGAACAATTCGAGCAAGACGGCATGCGGTACCGTCCCGTTGAGAATGACGACGCCTTCGACGCCGCGTTCGAGCGCGTCGATGCAGGTCTCGACCTTGGGAATCATGCCGCCGGAAATCGTGCCGTCGGCGATGAGACGGCGCGCGTCGTCGACCGAGAGCTCCTTGATGAGCTGTTTCGATTTGTCGAGCACGCCGGGCACGTCGGTTAAGAGCAACAGGCGCTTGGCCTTGAGCGCGCCGGCGATGGCGCCGGCAAAGGTGTCGGCATTGACGTTGAAGGTGCCGCCGTTCACCGCCGCGGCGACCGGCGCCAGCACCGGAATCAATTCGCGGCCGAGGATTTGATCGAGCACCGTCGTATCGACTGTATCGGGCTCGCCGACATAGCCGAGATCGATGACTTTCTCGATCGCCGAATCCGGATCGATCACGGTGCGGGTGAGCTTGCGCGCCACCACCATGTTGCCGTCCTTGCCGCAGAGCCCGATGGCGCGGCCGCCGGCTTCGTTGATATAACCGACCATCTGCTTGTTGATGGAGCCGGCCAGTACCATCTCGACGATTTCCAGCGTCTTTTCATCGGTAATGCGCAAGCCCGCCGCATATTGCGACTGCACGCCGACCTTCTTGAGCATGGCTTCGATCTGCGGCCCACCGCCGTGAACCACCACCGGATTGATCGCGGTCTGCTCCAGAAGGACGATGTCGCGGGCGAATTCACGCGCCAGGTGTTCCGCGCCCATGGCATGACCGCCGTACTTTACGACGACGGTTTTCTCGTCGTAGCGCTGCATGTAGGGCAGGGCTTCCGCAAGAATGCGGGCCTGTTCAAACGGCGTCACGTCCATTGAAAGTCCCTCGGGAACTCCTTCGACCGCCGTTATTTAGCCGCCGTAGCGGCGGAGGAAAAGGTTAATCGGCCGCCGCAGGCGCCGCCTCGAGGATATAAGGCAAATCGCCAGGCTTTGGCCGGCGCTTGACCGAGAGCCATCAGCTTCGCTCGGCGAGGAGGCGCGCGACCGCCGCACGCAATTCGGCGACACCGGTGCCGCGTTTCGCCGAGGTCGCCACTACGGTGGGAAATGCCGCCGGCCGTTTCCGTATTGCGGCCGCGACCGCGACCATCCGCTCGGTCAGTTCTGCGGCGTCGATGCGATCGCATTTGGTGAGGACGATCTGGTGGCTGACCGCGGCCTCGCTCAGGGCGTCGAGTATCGCCTTATCAGTTTCCTTGAGCCCATGGCGCGCATCGATCAAAAGATAGACGCGCGCCAAGGTCGCGCGGCCGTGCAGGTAGTTCGTAATCAGGCTGGTCCATGCGGCGACCTTGGTCTTGGCTGCGGCGGCGTAGCCGTAACCCGGCATATCGACCAGGATGAGCCGATGCGGACCGTTGAAGAACAGTAATTCCTGAGTGCGGCCGGGCGTGTTGGAGGTGCGAGCCAGCGCCCGGCGCCCGGTCAGCGCATTGATCAGCGACGACTTGCCTACGTTGGAACGGCCGGCGAACGCGATTTCCGGACCGCCCATCGGCGGCAGCGAATCGGGCGAGCCCGCAGCCGCGGTAAAGTTCCATGGCCCGGCGAAGAGCCGGCGGCCGGCTTCCATTTCGGCGTTGGAGAAGCCCTCCATGAGGCCTGCAGGCATCATGACATCCGCGTCGCCGCTACGTCCGCTCGGAACCAATGGTGGCATACGCGGTTTCTCCACCGGCCCGACGGACGCGGCGCGGGCCAAAATTTCGAACAATGGCCGTAATCCGGCGAGGCCTTGGAGGCTGCGATGGACGATTGGTCGAACGTTCGGCTCTGCGATGTCATCAATCTCATCCTCGGCGGCGTCCTGTTCTTCTCGCCCTGGCTGTTCGATCTTTCCTCCGGCGCACAATGGCAGACTGCCTCGATCGTCGGCATTCTGATCGCGGTGCTATCGATTGCCGCCATGGCGGCATTCGCGGTCTGGGAGGAATGGTTCGTCCTCATCGCTGCGTTGGCGCTGATCGTATCGCCGTGGCTGCTCGGGTTCCAGAACAGCGCTGCCATGAGCATAGACGTCATCGTCGGTGTCATTGTCGCCGCGCTGGCGGGTTTCGAGGTCTGGCTTACGCGCGATCTGGAACCTTGGGTCCCCGCGAACGACTGAGACCCGGGACGGTACGGAGTTCTAAATAAAAAAGGGGACTTGTCGTCCCCTTTGCTTTCAAGCCGAGGTCACTTTGAGGGCCCTTGCGGGTCTCAGGCGGCCGCTTCGCCGGCCCGATCCTGCCACTTGGTCGGTGCCGGAGCATAGGCCGGATTTTTGGCACTACCCTGGTAGCGCACAGCGGCGGCAACAGCCGAAATCCCAATTTGCCGATAGCGGCCATTAAGCGAGGCGTTTTGATCAGTAAATTCCGGCGTTTTATCCGCTCGCGCGGTCTTATTGGCCATTTCGGCGGTCACATTCGTCATTACGGAACCCCATTCCCTTAGGTTGTCGGCGATGATGAAATCGTAGGCGAGGAGTGCGGCGGAAATAGGCGGCAAAGCGTGCTTCGCCGTGACTTTTCCGCTTGCAGAGGCGCGGCCGGCTAGGTGCACTCGGAGTGGTAAACCCTCGCTTAATGGGTCTGACCCATAATATGCTGGTGCGCTTATGGGCCGCCATTTTACGGCCGCCGATGAGCTCAAGCTAACGGCGGTCATCCGAGGCGGTCACCCACTGCGGCATTCCTGCAACACTCGTCGGGGACCTGTTGCCATAGGGCTTTAACGACTGGAATGGCTGCCGCGCTTTGGGGTATTGGGACTGGCGCAATTCGTTTGGCCGGGTGGGCTCTGGGGCGGACGGAGAAGTAACGCGTGATGTCATTGCGTACGATCTCATTCGTGGCGGTAGGACTTGCAGCGCTCATGCTGGGCGGCTGCATGCAGGAGACGCTTGAGCCGTCGAGCCAAACTGGCTGGAACGCGCGCGACAAGCTGTTGATGTCGAACCTGCCCTATCAGCAGGCCGACATTCCCGAGCCTTATCGCCGCCATATCGTCGACTACACGCGCAAGGAAGCGCCCGGCACTGTCGTGGTCGATAGCGACAACAAGTTCCTCTATTACGTGCTGCCGCACGGCAAGGCGATCCGCTATGGCATCGCGGTCGGCGAAGAAGCGCAGGCTTGGAACGGCATCGCCAAGATCGGCCGCATGGAAGAGTGGCCGCCGTGGATTCCGACGTCCGGCGAACAGCAGCGGCTTGGGCCATTGCCGGCTTTCGTTACCGGCGGACCGCATAATCCGATGGGCTCGCGCGGCATGTATTTGTATTCCGGCGGCAAGGACACGCTGTACCGCATTCACGGCACCAATCAGCCGGAATATATCGGTCAGGCGATCTCGTCGGGCTGCATCCGCATGACCAATGAAGACGCGATCGATCTCTACAATCGCGTCAAAGTGGGAACCATCGTCGTGGTGCTGGCGCCGAAGAACGGCAACGCTCCCGACAGTCCGAAAGTC
This sequence comes from Xanthobacteraceae bacterium, assembly GCA_035515455.1. Taxonomy (GTDB): domain Bacteria; phylum Pseudomonadota; class Alphaproteobacteria; order Rhizobiales; family Xanthobacteraceae; genus BOG-931. Next base: position 7,741 of record DATJBH010000149.1, on the reverse strand, counting down.
GCTTCCACAGCCGTCCCGAGCGAAGAAGCCACGGTGAAGTGGTACTGAGCTTTCCTCGCGACGCGGGTGCCGGCTCAGACGCCGAGCGTGATGTGGACGATTTCCGGCGGCACGCCGAGCCGGGCCGGAATCATGCTGGTGCCGAGGCCGCCCGATACGATCAAGTGCCGATCGTTCTCGACCACATGACCGTAGGCGAAGCGCGCACCGTATTTTGACGGCACGAAGTGCGGCCAGATAAAGGGCAGGCGGATCTGTCCGCCGTGGGTGTGGCCGGCGAGCGTCAGCGCAACCCGATCCGGCACGAGGGGAAATATATCCGGCTCGTGGACGAGCAGCAGTACCGGATCGTCGGTCTGTATTTTCGCAAGCGTACCAGGCAGATCGTCGACGCCGCGGAACCGGCCGGGGCCGAGCCAATGCGCGAGCTGGTCGCCCAAGCCGGCCAGCCAGAATTTCTGCCGGCCGCTGCCGAGGAGAACGGCGTCGTTCTGCATCAATGGGATGCGCACCTCGGCCAACGCGCCGCGCACGCCTTCAAGATCGTGCCACCAATCGTGATTGCCTAGAATGGCCCAGGTTCCGAGCGGCGCCTTAAGCCGCGCCAATTCAGCCGCCCACACCGCATCGTCGACGGGTTCGGTCTTGAAGTGGGCGTACCACGCTTTGAAATCGCCAAGCAGCACGACCAGGTCGGAGCGCAGATTCTGCGCCACATCGACGACATGCTGGACATGGGCAAGTGTCATGTCGGGACCGCCGGCATGAAGGTCGGCGATCACGGTCACGGTCAGCTTGTGAGCGGCGGGCCAGCGCGGCGGCGTCAGCGCATAGCGCGTGACGATGACGCTCATCGGCTCGATGGCGCCGGCATAGGCTGCGGTCGCCGACGCCGAAAGACCAATTAGACCGGCGCCGCCGGCGATAAAGCGCCGCCGCGTCAGCCGCGGCTCCGCCGCGCGCTGTTTTTTGGTTCCATCGGGTGCTGTCGTGTCCATGACAGGCCGCGTCATAGCGCGCGAGTGGTGAACGGAATCTTCATTCCGCGACCCCGCGGTTGACGTTGTCCATCACGACCGCGCGATCCGCTCGCGCACCGCCCAATCGAGCGTCTTGTCGAGCGCGCGGGAAAGCCGATCGAACAAGTCGTCGGTCTCTTGCGCCCCGATGACGAGCGGCGGCGCCAGCGTCAAAACGTCGCCGAGCACCGAACGCACGATCAAGCCTTCGGCTTCGGCGAACTGAACCGCACGCGCGCCGACGCCGTGCGTCGCATCGAACGACCGCTTGGTCTTCTTGTCGGCGACCAGCTCCACGCCGCCGATCAAGCCGAGCCCGCGCGCTTCGCCGACCAGCGGATGATCGCCGAGCGCCTTGAGCCGAGCCTGGAATTGCTTGCCGCGCTCGGCGGCTGTCTCGACGATGCGTTCGCGCGCGTAAATCTCCAGCGCCTTGAGCGCGACCGCGGCGGAGACCGGATGGCCGCCGTAAGTGAAGCCGTGGCCGAATACGCCGATCTTTTTGCTTTCAACGAGCAGCGCCTGGTACATCGATTCCGGTATCATGACGCCGGCGATCGGCAGATAGGCCGACGACAGCATCTTGGCGATCGAGAGCGAGTCCGGCGCGAAGTTAAGCTTCTCGCAGCCGAACCTGGCGCCGAGCCGGCCGAAACCGCAGATCACTTCGTCGCTGATCATGAACACGTCGTGCTTTTTGCACACCGCCATGATCCTCTCGAAATAAGTTTTCGGCGGCACGATGACGCCGCCGGCGCCCATCACCGGTTCGGCGATGAAAGCGGCAACGGTGTCGGGGCCTTCTTCGACGATCAGCGCGTCGAGCTCGGCGGCGAGGCGCGTGGCGAAGTCTTCCTCGCTCTCGCCGGCCTGCGCGAAACGGTAGTGATGCGGACAGCCGGCATGCAAAAAGCCCGGCAGCGGCAGGTCGAAATCGCGGTGATTGCCCGGCAGTCCGGTCAGCGAGGCGGCGACCACGGTGACGCCGTGATAGGCCTTCATGCGGCTGACGATCTTTTTCTTGTGCGGCCGGCCGAGCGCGTTGTTGAGGTACCAAACGAGCTTGACCTGGGTGTCGTTCGCCTCCGAGCCGGAATTGCAGAAAAAGACTTTCGAGATCGGCACCGGCGCGATTTCTTTGAGCTTCTCGGCAAGCTCGATCGCCGGATCGTGGCTGCGCCCGGTGAACAGATGCGCAAAGGAGAGCTTGCGCATCTGCGTCGCGGCGGCCTCGACCAGCTCTTCGTTGCCATAGCCGAGCGCAGTGCACCACAGCCCGGCCATGCCTTCGATATAGGATTTGCCGTCGGTGTCGTAGACATAGACGCCCTGGCCACGCTCGATGATGAGCGGGCCGGTCTCGCGAAAGCGCGCGAGATTGATATAGGGGTGCACCAGCGTTTCGACGTCGCGGGCGGCGAGATTGCTGAGCGGAGACATCTGCCCTTCGCTCCTTCTTTCTTTGCTTATTCGACTGCGATTATTTCATCGCTCGGTGTGGTGACGCATTCGCCGCCAAGGGCCGCGGCCGCGGCAATGGCACTTGGTTGTCTGGAATCGCCGGCGGGTCGAGACCTTGCAGCGGCACGCCTTCGGCCTGCGCCAGTTTTGCGGTTTGCGCCGCATCGGACGCGGTGTCGGCGGCCTTGTCCGAATCCTTGTTGACTTCCTTCGCTTGCGCCACGACGGCCGGCGGCTCGCGCACGTCCCATTCGCAGATCTTGTAATTGTTTCGGCGGGGTTCGAGATCGAGATGGATGTGTTCTTCGTGATAACCGTCGGAGCCTGGGCCGAGCACGGTCGAGAACCGGGCGCAGGCACTGGCGCGAACCGCTTCGCGCCATTCCTTCGGCATATTGACATCGGTCAGGCCGAGCTCGCGGCCGTCGGCGAGCTTGAAGTCGTGCACGTCGAGCGCGTCGGCGCGGCCATGCTCGCTGACCTTGGCGGCGTGGACGTTATTGCGGCCGCGGCAGTCGTAGGAAGCGAGATTGTCGAGCCCGCGCAGCGGCGGCAGGCCTTTGAGCGTCGGCGCCACGTCGTCGCGCACCCAGTCGGCGACCTGCTGCGCCATCGGGCAGCGCATGATCGCCGGCGGCGACACCGCGACTTTGCTCTGATCGGGAAGCGCGATGGCGTTCATTTCCACGGCATCGTCGGCGCCGCAATCGCCCGGACCGATCAGAACCGGCAGCGGCTTGAATTCCGCGACTTTGGCGAGCGCGACCTGGCACGCCGAAGGCGCGGCCGGCGTGGCTCCTGCCGTTCCGGGGTCGCTTTGCGGAAACGAGGCATAAGCTTCCTGCGGCGGGGCGAATTCCTGCGGCAGCGCGACGGGGAGCACCTGCCGCCTGGCCTGTAGATGCGTGGCGCCGCGATGCAACGCCGCGGGTTGCGCCAGTGCCATCGGAATGGCGCACAACAGCCCGGCAGTGACGAAGGCATATTTCACGCAAGGTGCTCCGGCGCAGGTGCGGTTTGTCGGGAAGCCCGAGGCGTCTCGATGGATAGCTTTAAGCCAACCGAACTCGCCCCTTCAAGCACCGGGCGATCGACAAAGACGCTTGCCTGTCCGGCGCAGACAGGTAACCTTCCCGAAGAACAAAGCAAAATTACGGGGAAACGCCATGCTCGGGTTGATGCAGGACTGGCAGCTGTTGTGCCATCGCATCCTCGACCACGCCGCAACCAATCACGGCGGGCGGCAGGTCATCAGCCGTTCGGTCGAGGGCCCGTTCCACACCACGAATTACGCCGACCTGCGGGTGCGGGCGCTGCGCGTGGCGCAGCGGCTCGACCGCAGCGGCATCAAGCTCGGCGACCGCGTGGCGACGCTCGCCTGGAACACCTGGCGGCATCTCGAAGCCTGGTACGGCATCATGGGCGTCGGTGCGGTCTATCACACCGTCAATCCGCGGCTTTATCCCGACCAGATCGCCTGGATCGTCAATCACGCTGAAGACCGCGTCATGATGGTCGATCTCACTTTCGTACCGATCGTGGAAAAGCTCGCCGAGCGGCTCAAGCCGATCGAGCAATATGTGATTTTGACTGACGCCGAACACATGCCGGCGACCGCGCTGAAGAATGCCGTGCCTTACGAGGAGTGGATCGCGGAAGTCGACGGCGACTTCGCCTGGAGGGACTTCGACGAGAACACCGCGGCCGGCATGTGCTATACGTCGGGCACCACCGGACATCCCAAAGGCGTCGTCTATTCGCATCGATCCAACGTGCTGCATTCGCTGATGGCGGGGCAGCCCGACGCCATGGACGTGGGCGCCCGCGACGTCGTCATGCCGGTGGTGCCGATGTTCCACGCCAATTGCTGGGGGCTCGCTTTGACCTCGCCGATGGCCGGCGCGATCATGGCGATGCCGGGCGCCAAGCTCGACGGCGCCTCGATCTACGAGATGCTCGACACCTGCCGCGTCACTTTCACCGCCGCGGTGCCGACGGTGTGGCTGATGCTGTTGACGCATCTCGAAGCCAATAATCTGAAACTGCCGCACTTGAAGAAGGTGGTGATCGGCGGCTCGGCCTGTCCGCGCGCCATGGCGCAGAAATTCCAGGACGACTACGGCGTCGAAGTGATCCACGCCTGGGGCATGACCGAGATGAGCCCGCTCGGCACGCTCGGCTCGGTCAAACCCGAATATGCCGGACTGAAGGGCGAGTCGCGGCTCGATATCCAGCAGAAGCAGGGCCATTCGCCGTTCTGCGTCGAGATGAAAATCACCGACGACGCCGGCAATCCGATGCCGTGGGACGGCAAGACGTTCGGCCGCCTGAAGGTTCGCGGCCCGGCGGTGGCGCGGCGCTACTTCAAAGACGATACCGAAATTCTCGACGCCGAAGGTTTCTTCGATACCGGCGACGTCGGCACCATCGATCGCTACGGCTATCTCAACATCACCGACCGCTCCAAGGACGTGATCAAATCCGGCGGCGAATGGATTTCCTCGATCGAACTGGAGAATCTCGCGATCGCCCATCCCAAGGTCGCCGAAGCCGCGGTGATCGGCGTGCGGCATCCGAAGTGGGACGAGCGGCCGCTGTTGGTCATCGTGCTCAAAGAGGGCCAGAGCGCGAGCAAGGACGAGTTGCTCGCTTTCTTCCGCGGCAAGGTCGCCAATTGGTGGTTGCCCGACGACGTCGCCTTCGTGCGCGAAATTCCGCACACCGCGACCGGCAAGATTCAGAAGACCGTGCTGCGCGATCAGTTCAAGGATTACGCGTTTCCGACCGCGGCGGCCTGATTCATTCCAACTGATTTCCGGGCGGCGTTCGGTTCCAACGTTGGATGCCTGACGCAGCTAATTTGATTCGAATCACGAACGAATCGCGCGCTTGTGAGTTTGCCTTCCCGAATGCGCATCGCACGGCGCGAGTGCAGCCACGCGATGCGCAATCTGCATAGCTTTGCCTTTTTTGCCGGCGCGCGGAGGTGCGTCGGAGCGGTTAGTTATTGTCTTTCAATACCTTGATAGTAGTTCCGGGAGACTTATTCGTGCCGCATAGATTTCATTGCCCTGCCCAAAGTGTATTCATTTATGTTGCGTCGCACAATGAACACATTTGGCCGGTCATAGCGCGCCCAGCCCGCGATCTGCGGGCGAATCACTCCTCCCATCAACAATGAAATAGGATGGATATGGCTGGGTATAGCCTCAAGAAGACTTTCATTGCCTCGGCTCTTGCTTTGGCCGTTATCGGGATACCGGCTGCGGCTTCGGCGCAGACTGGAATTGCTTCGGTGTACGCCTATTCCGGGGGACGCACCGCCAGCGGCGAACACGCTTCTCCCGGCGCGCTCACCGCGGCGCATCGCTCGCTGCCGTTCGGCACGCTGGTGCGGGTCACCAATGAGCACAACGGCCGCTCGGTGGTGGTGCGCATCAACGATCGCGGTCCCTTCGTGCGCGGCCGGGTCATCGATGTGACGCCGGCGGCTGCGCGGGCGCTGGGCTTTTCCGGCCTCGCCGAGGTCGATCTCACGGTGGTCGGGCGAAGCTGAAGATTTCAAGACAGGCGATTTGAACGGAGTTGAAACGGGAGGCCGCGCCTCCCGTTTTTTTTGCGCAGTCGACGCGTCGCCCGGCTGGTAATTGAATCGTTAACAGTTGGGCAACGCTTGTCATCCAACATGCGGCGGTCCGCCACGGCCGCAAATTTCCCCGATGTCGTCCACCGAAATAATCCAGGCTTACCGAGACCGTCTGGCGCTTTACGGCATCGACGATCACGCCCGCCGCAGCGTGACAGAGTGTTGGCCGCTGATCGCGCCCGGCCTCGAAGTGGCGATCGATGAAATCATCGTGGCCACGCGGGCACTGCCCAATATCGGCACCACCGTCGCGGCGAACCGGGAACTGGTGAAACAGCTTGAGCTTTCGCATTTCCGCGCGCTGCTGGCCGGCAAGCTCGACCACGACTATGTCGAGTCCTGCCGGCACACCGTCGAGCGCGAAGCGGCGCTCGGCTTCGACGGGCGCTTCCGCAGCACGGCCGGCAGCTATGTGCTCAAGGCGGCGCTGCAGGCGCTGTCCCGCAAGCACCGCTATTCGGCGGTCAAGGTCGCCGAGCGCGGCATCGCGATTTCGCAAGTCATCAGCTTCGACATCGCCAATGCCATGACGCTGCACCGGCAGGCGGCCGAGGCGGCGGCGCTGGCGCGGCGCGAGGCGATCGACCGCGCCATTGCCGAATTCGATGCCGCCATCGGCGAAGTGGTCGCGGCGATCAAGGAGGCGTCAACGTCGCTCACCGCGACCTGCACAACGCTCCATACCGTGGCCGGCGATACGCTCGAGCGCATGGGCTCGGCGTCCTCGGCCTCGGCGGAGACCGCGCAGCGCATGGACATCATGGTGCGGGCGACCGAAGAGCTGTCCAGCTCGATCCAGGAAATCGGCCAGCAGGCGAGCCACGGCATGGGCATGGCGCAGTCGGCGGTCGCCGACGCCGAGCGCACCCAGCAGGCCGTCCGCTCGCTCGCCGACACCGCCGAACGCATCGATTCGGTGGTGGGTGCCATTTCCGCGATCGCGGCGCAGACCAATCTGCTGGCGCTCAATGCCACGATCGAGGCGGCGCGCGCCGGCGAAGCCGGCCGCGGCTTTGCCGTGGTCGCGGCCGAGGTCAAGACCCTGGCCAACCAGACCTCGCATGCCACCGACGATATCGCGCGCCAGATTGCCGCCATCCAGGAGGCGACCAAGCGCTCGGTCGCCGAAATCGCCGCCATCGCCCAGGCGATCGGCGCGCTGACCGGGGTGTCGACCAGCATCGCCACCGCCGTGGAAGAGCAGGCCGCCACCACCCGCAACATCGCCGAGAGCATTCACACCGCCGCGGCGCATACCGCGCAGGCCTCGACCGAGATCGGTTCGGTGGAACGCAGCGTCAGCAAGAGCGCCAACGCCGTCGGCGAAATCAGCCAATGGACGGCGGAGCTGTCGTCGCGCGCCAAGGATCTCGAAACCAAGGTCGCCACCTTCTTCTCGCGCGTCCGCGCGGCCTGAGCGGGCAAGTTGCCATTCGCCGCGGCGGTGATCGGTCGTCTCGACCGGTGGTTGATAGGGCGACCCTCGTGGCCTTTCCAGCAAGGCCAACCGTTCCCGCGCCGCGATTTGTGCGCGCGAGTTCGGAAGCCCACGATATCAAACAGCCCACGCTTTCTTTCCGTCACCCTGAGGCGCGAGCGGAGCGAGCCTCGAAGG
>DATJBH010000148.1:0-4908 GCA_035515455.1 Xanthobacteraceae bacterium | reverse complement strand
CCGCAGACCGGTCGTAGTGCCGGCCGGACCTTTACGCCGGAGCCGCCCGGGAGCGGAGGTGACGAGCCCCTGCCCGCGGGAACCGCTCTCGCTCCACCGTCCGGAGTGACCGGCCGGCGTCCTTGTACCAAGCGAGACGGCGCGCCCAAGACGACATTGCGCAACGATTGTCAAGTTTGTCGCGCCGCGAGCGGCGGAAGCATTGATTCTGCGTGAGTTTTTGTTTTGCGCTGCTGGCGCTTGCGCCGACTTTCGCCGCTCACTCGATGATGATTCCCAAGAACCGCAGCCTCCATTGCGGCGCCGCGGTTTGATGATGGGTTTCGCAATGGCTCAGCCCATCCTGCGAGATCGCCAAAGACGTTTAGGCTGCTTTGTTCAACGTGATCGTTACCTGATGGAACGTCCCGCTGTTTGATTGCACTACAGAACCTGCGGAACCCGCGCTCGGTATGACTTGCGCGGTCATGCCTATTGTTCCTCCAGGGACTAAAGCAAAGCCAAACTGGATTTGTTTGCCACTGTCAGGGCTTCCCAGGTAATAGGTCACAATAGTTTGATCAAAGTTCGCGATTCTGCCTACCGCTACCAGGGTGAATACGTTGGTGTTGCCGCCGCTTCCGATTTCATTTGGGCCGCTTTCAAATTGAAAGCCGCCATCCAAAACTTGCGACCCCTGTGGATACAGATCAGTCTCCAGGTTGTTCGTGACATCTACGCTTACGCGCGCATAGAAGTTGGTCCCGGCTCCGTTCCCGTTGTCGTCGCCATTATCGTCATGGTCCGGCACGGATTTGTCCCCCCCCGATTTCCCACGCCGGGATTTTACATGATCCCGCATCAACTGCAAATAGTAGCGCGTAGAACGGGTTGAGTGGAGCGCTTCGGCGCGGCTAAAACCGTGCCGTAGCTCGCAGAGCAGGCCCAGGCGCGTCGCTCATCCGGACTACGCTTGTTGCAATCGGCTCGACTATCGCCAAGTTTAAACTCTAGGTCGCGCCTGTGATCTGGATCACACATGACGGTTGCGTCCGCCGCTATTTTCGCCGCTGCCGCCGTTCGGGATCTGCCGACGGCGTAACAGGAGGAAGTCATGGCTGACACCATTACCGCGTTGAAGTTCAACAAACCCGCCGAGAAAATCGATGTGAAGCCGCTCCCGTTGACCCTGCCGTCGCTCATCGGGACGTGGGTGAACGTGAACCCTGCGACCCAAGATATCGTCAAGGTCGTGCTGACCAATAACGGCGGTGCTTTGGGCGTGCATGCGTACGGGGCATGTGTGCCCACGCCATGCGACTGGGGGCAGGTGACCGGACAAGCCTATTCGGCTTCGGTCGCAGGCGGCACCGCCGTGGCCTTCACGGCGAATTACCAGTTCGGGTTCAAGAAGACGATCCTGACCGGGCATCTCAAGGGCGAACAGCTCGTCGTCGATGACTTCAATGTCTTCGAGGACGGCAGTGGCCGGGCTGCGTACTTCACCGAAGGCACCTTCAAGAAGGTTTGACGATCCGTGGCGGGAGCGCGCAGCGTAATCCGCCATTTGATCGGCAAGTTGATCGGCAAGTCGTGCGGCGGATTGCGCTTTCGGCTCATCCGCCCCACGACGCCCACGTTAAGCGATTTGGTCCGAACACCGCGTGGGCTTTTGCGGCGCTCAGCCACCCTGCAAACTCATTTTGGCCCGTATTGCATCGCGCCGCTGCCGAAAGACCAGTCTTCCCTGGCGTCGTCTACCAGATTGATCCAGACGTCTTCCTTTCGCACGCCGGTCCGCTCGTGAATCTCATCGGCTATCCGCTGGTAGAATTTTTTCTTCACCTCGATGGACCTGCTGCCGATCCAGGTAATCTGGATTAAAATCAAATCGCCCGTGTAGGTCAGACCAAGGTATCCCTCTTTTGGATAGATGATTTCATCGGCGGCATGACGGGTGACGACTTGGAACTTGTCGTGCAATGGCGCATTCGCGATCTCGACCATGGCGCCATAGATGGCTTCACTCGCGGCCTTGATGCGCTCTGACGGAGCATCCTTACTCACGTCAATCCTGACCAGCGGCACAACAGCCTCCATCGATTTCAGACGCGTAGCGTCACCTGCCTTCGTAGATGGCCGCCGGCCCTCGGCCTGGGCGGCAAGACCCTCCTGAAAATCGCGGGTGTGCGAGAGTAGGCCGTCGCCGGCGCCCGAAAGGTCGTGGGGTCGATGCGGTCTGGATTTGCGGCCGATTAATGCCGAACAGCGCCACCTGTCCACGGCGCTCGGCACTGAGCGTGGCGCCGCTGGCGAGCGGAACCTCGGCCAGATGCGACTGCGGTGCTTGGCTTTCGGCCAGCGCTGCCTCCGCCAGTGGAAACGATACGGTGCCGAGCCCCGTCACGAGCGAGGCGCCGGACAAAAGCCTTCGACGATCTATGGCTGCTAAGACGGCTCCACGGAAGCTCTCCATGAAGCTCACATTATTTCATTGGGTTTTGCTGGGGTGCCCTTGGGCATGCGCTTTGGCACGGTGCTTCAGGCGCCATTGATCGATCGCCATGTGGTGATTGTAGCCCCAACTGCCGCCGCCTGTTTCCGACGGGCTGTATATCCTCTGAGCGAATGCCGGCGACACAACGCCCAGCGTGGTAATCGGAGCCGCCAGGCCAATTGCGGCAATCAACGCGAGCGCACGGAATTTCGGCTTGCTGATCATAGGTCTGCTCCAGATGACGTATGAGACTGGCCGCGGTGCGTCGCACGCCGCGGCCGTTTCTCATAGGCGAGCGTCCCGCGTTAGAGCGGGACGCGGTGCCAGGGTTGGTTCACCAGCCCCAACCTCCCCAACCTCCGTAACCGTAATCGCCGCAACCATAGCCGCCGCCCCAACCTCCATAACCCCAACCCCAACCCCAACCTGGTCCGTAGCAGGCGGCATAATCGTACAAGGGCCAACCCCAGCCGCCATACGCCGCATAGAGGCCGAGCCCGAGCCCCGTGCCGAAGAACCGGCCGGGGCCAAAACCAAAGCGTCTGCCGCCCCAACCCCAGCGTCCGCCACCCCAGCCGCCGCCCCAGCGTCCGCCAGAAGCGGCGTAGAGCCCGCGTCCGCCGAAGCCGACGCCTCCGACGCGTCCGCCCAAGCCTATGCCACGACCGGCGAATCCTCCGGCTCCGATCCCGACCGGACGTCCCATCCCGGCTGGACCGGCAAACCCGCCTGGACCGCCACGGCCCACGCCTCCGAAGCCGCCGCCGAAGCCACCTCCGCCGCCGAAACCACCTCCGGCATGCATCCCGCCGCCACCTCCGAACCCACCGCCGCCTCCGCCCCCACCACGTGCTATCGCGCCGCTGGCCGACGCGATGGCCACCACGGCCGCCGCAGCAATCGCGAGTATCGTCTTGCGCATGAAGTCCTCCTTCGCGAGCGTTTCAGATCAACGCCCTCGTCAGACCAAACGCAGTCCAAACGCAGTCGCAGCGATCTGCCGACGAAGCGAGGGAAAATCGGATTAAAAAACCAAAAAAGAAGACAAATTCCAAACAAGCAAGCGCTGCTCGCTGTGCTGCGGGCCTCGAGTCACTGGCGTGCTCATGCCTCGTCATCACCGGCTAAACACTTGACCCGGTGGTCGACGCTGAAGCGTCGCTCGGGATGTCCCGCGACGAATTTCAGAAAAGCCGCTTGTTCGCATGGATTGCCGGGTCAAGCCCGGCAATGACGACGTGAAGGCGCTACTCCTTGCCCTCGGGCTTCCTAAGCCGCCTCGAGCGGCCGGCCGTCGCGCTGGCGCAGCGCCCGGAACACCGCCTCCGCGGTCAGCGGCAGCTCGGTGAGCCGGATGCCGACGGCGTCGTCGATGGCGTTGGCGATCGCCGGCGACAGCGCGAGCGTAGAGGACTCGCCGACGCCCTTGGCGCCGAACGGCGCGTTGTGCTGGTAGGCGTCGATCGCTTCGTTGATCATCAGCGCCGGCAAATCGCCGATGCCGGTGATCTTGTAGTCGGCAAGCGACGCGTTGGTGACCTGGCCGCCGTCGAGATTCATCTTTTCCGACAAGGTGAAGCCGAGCTGCATCAGCGCGGCGCCGGAAATCTGCGTCTCGACGATGCGCGGATTGACCTTGGTGCCGCAGTCGACCGCATTGATAAGCTTGTGCACGCGCACGCGGCCGGTCTCGGTGTCGACCTCGACCTCGGCGCCGGTGCACGCCACCATCCAGAACGGCGTGATCTCCGGCGACAGCCCGGTCTCGTGGTCGGGCGCGACGTAATCGGGCCGGTAGCTGCCGCTGCCGACGATATTGCCGGCCCGCATGCCGTATTTTTTCACGAACAGGCCGGCGACCGGCGTATTGCTGCCTTCCGGCTCGCCGACTTCGCGCCGCAGCGCCTCGATCTTCTGGCGCGCGTCCTCGGCGGCAAGCCGCACCGCATGGCCCATGTGGAACAGCGAGCGCGAGCCGAGCGTACCCATGTCGTAGGGCGTGATGTCGGTGTCGCGGGCGACGACGCGCACGGATTCGGCGGGCACGTTGAGCACTTCACCCACCATCTGCGCTATGGCGGTGTCGGAGCCCTGCCCCATGTCGACGGTGCCGCAATAAAGCGTGGCGCTGCCGTCGCCGGCGATGTTGACGATGGCGACCGACGTGGTCGGCGACACACAGGCCTTGAGCGCAAACGCGATGCCGCGGCCGCGCTTGAGGCTGCCGCTGCCGCGGTCGAATTTCTCCGACCAGCGCATGCGGTCGACGACGTGTTCGAGCACCGCTTCGAGCGCCGCGTCTTTCAGGATCGTGCCGGTCGCCTGCGGCCGGCCCTCGCGCAGCAGGTTTTGCTTGCGGAAGTCGAGCGGATCGCGCAGAAGCGCGCGCGCGATCATGTCGGTGTGGCTCTCATAGGCCCACACCAGCTGGG
>DATJBH010000147.1:0-2446 GCA_035515455.1 Xanthobacteraceae bacterium | reverse complement strand
TCCTCGCCCAGCACATAGTCGTATTTGAAGATGTCGCCGTGCGCGAGAATATCCGCGAGCGTCGCCTGCTCGGCCGGCAGCGCGCTTGTTTCAAGGTCGCGGTCGCGCAGGCCCCAAACGGCCTCGCCGATCCGAAACTCGAACGGATGGCCGTTCTGCCAGCCGATGGCGATTTGCAGCACGAAGTGCAGATCGTCGAGCCGGATATCGATCGGCACCTCGATGCAGCGGACGACGCGCGGCGTCACGTCGTCGACTTCGACGGAAAGCCGCGCGATTTCGCCGGCCGGTGCGACAGCCGTCATTCCGCGGCCTGCTGGAAGGTCAGCATCTCGTCACGCGGATAAAGATCGACGATCCGGCCGTCCTTGATGACCCAGGCGAGATTCTTGCTGTCCTGCAGAATGGCGATGTCGGCGAGCGGATCTTTGTCCCATACCGTGACGTCGGCGAACTGCTCCGCCGCGATCTGGCCGACCTTGCCGTCCAGTCCCACGGCCATGGCGTTGTCGCGGGTCGCGGCGACGATCGCCTCCATCGGCGAATAACCGCCGTGACGCACGAAGATTTCCAGTTCCTTGGCGTGCAATTCGCCGTGCCGCGTGAACGAATTGTTGCCGGTGTCGGTGCCGACCAGGAGCCGGATACCGAGCTTGCGCGCCTTGTGCATCAATTCGCCGAGCAGATCGTAATGCCGCTGCATGCGGTTGAAATCGAGCTGCACCTGCTCGGCGCCGACTTTTTGCTGCTTGCCGAGCTCGCAAACGACGGCGAGAAAAGTCGCGGTCGGCAGGATCGGCATGCCGGCCTTGGCGACGGCGTCGAGATCGCGATCGGTGGCTAGATCGGCGTGGACGATCCAGTCGACGCCGGCTTCCGCCGCGGCGCGGGTCGAGCCGGCGCCGCGCGAATGGATCGCGACTTTCAGATTGCGCCGGTGCGCTTCGCCGACCACGCCGGCGATCTCTTCCCTCGCCAGCATCTGCGATTCACCGGAACGGCTGTCGGCCATCTTGATGAAGTTGACGCCGTGCTTGCCCTGGCGGCGCACCTCGGTGACCATCTCGTCCCTGGTGTTGCACAATTTGCCGATCGAGTGGTCGGGCGTGCCTTCCCAGGACGGCTCGTCGTCCTCGATGCAGCCGTAAGTGACGATCATGCGGCCGGCGACGAACATGCGCGGGCCTTCCATCAGGCCGAGCCGGATCGCATCGCGCACGCCGACGTCGGTGAACCAGGTGCCGCCGGGCACCGAAATGCTGGTGACGCCGGCGCGCAACACTTTCTGCGCGCTGCGCGCGGATTTGAGCGTGGAGAATTCCGGCCGCGTCGTGCCCTTGCCTTTGCCCTCGCCCTTGATCAGCGGGTAGCCGTAGGACATGTGACAATGGGCGTCGATCAGGCCCGGCATCACCCACTTGCCGGCGGCGTCGATCACGTCGACGGTCTTGCGGTCTTCGAGGTGAATGTCGGGGGGCAAAGCGCCGACGCTTTTGATCTTGTTACCCTCGATGACGATGGCGTCGTTGCGGTTTGCCGGCTTGCCGGAGCCGTCGATCAACGTGCCGTTACGGATCACCAGGGTTTTTGCGGCGGCACTCATTAGGCTTTCTCCCAGGGAATTCCTTTACTTTGCCCACACTATACAACGTTGCGGTCATTAGGCGAGGGCCGGGCAGCGTTGAAAAAATGCAAGCGCTCGCGTTCTCGCGATGCAACCACATCCGAGTTGTCGTCCAGGGGAACGGTGTCATCGTCACGCCACGCTACGCCAACCAAAGAACGCCAGGCACGCAATGGAGCGCCGGGAGGCGCCAGGGTCGTGGGCCGCGCCACGCGGACGGATGTCGCCACCCGCTCGCGCTTTCGGGCGCGGCGCGCGCCACAGGACGTCCCCTTGCGGGAATCGCCTGCTTCGGGCGCGCTGCGCCTCCCGGCGCTCCACCGCGATCCGCCGCTGCGGCTGTCGACCGCCGCGAGCGTTCAGGACCGCTCCCGCTCCGCCGGATCGCCTTCGGCGGCCGGCGTCTTTTAAGGAGCGAGACGGTCGCCTAAAGCGCCGCTCGATGGCGGGTGTCAAGGGCAGACCAAATTGCGCCTGCGATTTTTGTAAGTCGTTGGCGCGCGCATGTTTTTTCGGCGCGCCGCAGCAAAATGACGACAGCCGGCGATGTCATGCCGCGCCGAACCGGCGTTCACTCCGGAATGATTCTTTGGCGGCAAGTGGAGTGCGATTTGCGCGCCTGAGAAATCCGCAAGTGTTCAGGACGCGGCCTCATAGACGGCCGAATGTCCGGTATGGGGGCGATTTTGTTGCAGAAGTCAGTTGATGTTTGCCACGGACCATGATTCACCGGCGATGAGGTGATCGAGGACGGAGGCGGACGATGATGGGGCAGCTCAATCGGGACCAAGAGCAGCTTTTTTATTCATTTCGCCTCGACGA
>DATJBH010000146.1:0-46675 GCA_035515455.1 Xanthobacteraceae bacterium | reverse complement strand
TCAGTATCCGCTGGAAATTCCCGGCGTGGCCACCATGACGTTCCTGCGCACCGCGCTCAACGCGCAGCGCAAGAAGCGGGGCGATCCGGAACTCTCGACGCCGGAATTCATCAAGCGGGTGCGCGAAACGGCGGGCAAGCTCAACATCGACCAGGACATGCTGCGCCGCGCCGTCAATGTCGGTTTTTCGGGGGGCGAAAAGAAGCGCAACGAGATTCTGCAGATGGCGCTGCTTGAGCCGCGGCTCGCCGTGCTCGACGAGACCGACTCCGGCCTCGATATCGACGCGCTGAAAATTGTCGCCGACGGCGTCAACAGGCTGCGTTCGCCGCAGCGCTCCTTCGTCGTGATCACTCACTATCAGCGGCTGCTGTCCTATATCGTGCCGGATATCGTGCACGTTCTGTCGGCCGGCCGCATCGTCAAGACTGGCGGCAAGGAGCTGGCGCTCGAGCTCGAAGCGCGCGGTTATGCCGAATATCAAGAGGAAGCCGTGGCGTGAACGCCGGAGTCACCACCATCAAGACCGCGGCGGAAACCGAGCTGGCGCAGGTTTTTGCGCGGGCGCGCGAGTCGCTGCCCGGTGATGACGCAGTCGCCGCGCAACGCGAGGCCGCCTTCGGCCTGTTCGCCAAGGAAGGCCTGCCGCATCGCCGCGTCGAGGACTGGAAATATACCGACCTGCGCGCGCTGATGCGCGAGGCAAAGCCGCTGGCGCCGCCGCCCGACGCCGCGGCCAAGGCGCGCGCTAAAACCGCCGGCGCGCTCCTTGGCGACGTCGAGACTCGCCGCCTGGTCTTTGTCGACGGGGCCTTTGTGCCCGAATTGTCTGATCTGGCGCATCTGGAGAAGGGCCTTAGCGTTGGTTCGCTGGCCGGTGCACTGGCCGACAGCGATCCTGTCCTGACGCGGCATCTCGGCAAGCTGGCGCCGGCAAACGACGTCGCGGTCGCGCTCAATACCGCGCTGATGGGCGACGGCGCGGTGATCCGCATCGCCGCCGGCGCGACCATTGAGCGGCCGCTGCATCTGCTGTTCGTGGCGTCGGAAAAGCCCGTCGCTAGCTTCGTGCGTTCGGTCGTTGTCGTGGAGCGCGGCGCGCGTGCCATGGTGATCGAGAGCCACGAGGGTCCGGCAAACAGCGCTTACCAGGTCAACGCCGCGCTCGAATTGTTCGTCGGCGACGACGCCCATGTCGATCACGTCAAGATCGTCGGCGAAGGCGCCGATGCGCTGCACGTCTCGACGCTCGCCGCCGCGATCGGCGCCCATGCCCGCTTCAACGCGTTCTCCTTCATCGCCGGCGGCGGCCCGGTGCGTAATCAGCTCTTCCTCAATTTCGACGGCGAAGGCATTGTCGCCGGCATTCGCGGCGCCTCGCTGCTCAAGGATCGCCAGCATGCCGACACCACGCTGGTTGCCAATCACGCCGCGGCGGGCTGCCAGAGCCGCGAAGTCTTCAAGTCGGTGCTCGATGACGAGGCCCATGGCGTATTCCAGGGCCGCATCATCGTGCGGCGGCACGCGCAGAAGACCGACGCCAAGATGATGACGCAAGCGCTTTTGCTCTCGGAGCGCGCCGAAGCCGACAACAAGCCGGAGCTTGAAATCTTTGCCGACGACGTGCAGTGCGGCCACGGCGCGACCTCGGGCGCCATCGACGAGGAACTGAAATTCTATCTGTTGGCGCGCGGCATTCCGGCGGCGGAAGCCGAAGCGCTCTTGGTCCAGGCCTTCCTCGGCGAGGCCATCGAAGGCATCGAACATGCCGGGCTGCGCGAGGCTTTGCTGGAAGCCGTCGCGGACTGGCTCAAGGCGCGCAGCGCATGATCCCGAAAAGTGGGAACCGGTTTTTGGATAAGATCATGCGCAAACGAAAGACCGACTTGCATGCATGACGCGGTGACCACCGGCGCCTATGACGTCGATCGCATCCGGGCGGACTTTCCGATCCTGGCGATGCAGGTTTACGGCAAACCGCTAATCTATCTCGACAATGCGGCGTCGGCGCAGAAGCCGCGCGCCGTGCTCGATCGCATCGACCTGGCCTACACCACCCAATACGCCAATGTGCACCGCGGCCTGCATTACCTCGCCAATGAGGCGACGGAGGCCTACGAAGGCGCGCGCGAGAAGGTCGCCGCTTTCCTCAATGCCTCCCGCAAGGAAGAGATCGTCTTCACCCGCAACGCGACCGAGGCGATCAATCTCGTCGCCTATACGTTCGGCCGTGAGCGCATCAAGCCGGGCGACGAGATCGTGCTCTCCATCATGGAGCATCATTCCAATATTGTGCCGTGGCATTTTCTGCGCGAGCGCCAGGGCGCCGTGATCAAATGGGCGCCAGTCGACGACGACGGCCGTTTCCTCGTCGATGAGTTCGAGAAGCTGTTGACGCCGCGCACCAGGATGGTGGCCGTCACCCACATGTCCAACGTGCTCGGCACGCTGGTGCCGGTGAAGGAAGTGACCCGGATTGCGCATGCCCACGGCATTCCGGTGCTCATCGACGGCGCGCAGGCGGCGGTGCACTGCGACGTCGACGTGCGCGACATCGATTGCGATTTTTACGTCTTCACCGGCCACAAGCTCTACGGCCCGACCGGCATTGGCGTGCTCTACGGCAAATACCGGCATTTGGCGGCGATGCCGCCGTTCAACGGCGGCGGCGAGATGATCCGCGAGGTGTTCGAGGACCGCATCACCTACGGCGATCCGCCGCACAAATTCGAAGCCGGCACGCCCTCGATCGTGCAGGCGATCGGGCTAGGCGCCGCGATCGATTACGTGGCCGCGGTCGGCAAGGCGCGGATCCGCGGCCACGAGGCCGGGCTTATGAGCTACGCCCACGACCGGCTGCGCGAGATCAATTCGCTGCGCATTCTCGGCACCACCAAGGACAAAGGGCCGATCGTTTCCTTCGAGATGAAAGGCGCTCACCCGCACGACGTGGCGACCATTATCGATCGTTCCGGCGTCGCGGTGCGCGCCGGCACCCATTGCGTGATGCCGCTATTGTCGCGCTTCGGCGCCAGCGCGACCTGCCGCGCCTCTTTCGCCATGTACAATACGCGCGACGAGGTCGATTGCCTGGCGCAAGCGCTGTTAAAGGCGCAAAGCATGCTCGGATGAACGGTCATGAGCGATGACGTGAAAACCCATGTGGCCGAGGCCGCTTCCGGCTCGGCCGAGAAGCCTTCGACCATCCCGGCCGACGAGATGGCGCGGCTGACCGACGAGATCGTCACGGCACTTAAAACCGTGTTCGATCCTGAAATTCCCGCCGACATTTATGAGCTCGGCCTGATCTACAAGGTCGATATCGATGACGATCGCATGGTCAATATCGACATGACGCTGACGACGCCGAATTGTCCGTCGGCGGCGGAATTGCCGGCACAGGTGGAGAACGCGGTGTCCGGTGTTTCCGGGGTGCGCGAAGCCAAGGTGAACATCGTCTGGGAACCGCCTTGGGATCCGAGCCGCATGTCGGACGAGGCGCGCACCGTGCTCAATATGTGGTGAGAAATTTACAGACTCTGGCGCAAGTTGCGCGCATGGCACCCGCGCATTACATGCGAAGATGAGGAAATGACGATGGCAACAGCCCGCCCGAGACCCCAAGTGATGCGGCTCACCGAAGCCGCGGCGCAGCGCATCAAGGCGGTGATGGCCAAGGCCGATCGCCCGATCGCCGCGATACGCGTCGGCGTCAAGAACGGCGGCTGCGCCGGCATGAGCTATTTCATGGAATATGCGGAAGCCGCCAATCCCCTCGACGAGGTCATCGAGGACAAGGGCGTCCGCATCCTGGTCGATCCCAAGGCGGTGCTGTTCCTGCTCGGCACCGAAATGGACTACAAGGTCGACAAGCTGTCCGCGCAATTCGTATTCAACAATCCGAATCAGACCTCGGCCTGCGGCTGCGGCGAATCGGTGCAGATCGAGCCGGCCCGCGACGAAGCCGGCGCGCAAGCGCAGTAGTCCGTCATTCCGGGCGCCGCATCGGGGCAAGCCTGGAACTCCAAACTTCAATCCGTGAATAAAGCCGGGTGCTCGGCTTCGTGATTATGGATTCCAGGCTCGCACCCTCGGCGCGCCCCGGGAATGACGTTACGCCACCTGCGCCGCCGCCGCCGGCATGTTGCCGACATCAGCCTCCGGGTCGGCCTCGCAGATGACCCTGTTGCGGCCGTTGCGCTTGGCGGCATAGAGGCAATGGTCGGCGCGTTCCATCAAATGCTGCGCGGTATCGCCCGGGCGCAGCGCCGCGACGCCGATCGAGAGCGTCACCCGGCCGAGCCGCTCCCCGTTCGAGCGCCGCATCAGCTCCTTGGTCATGACGGCCCGCCGGATGTGATCGGCGACCGTGATCGCCGACTGCAGCGCCGTATTCGGCAGCGCGATGACGAATTCCTCGCCGCCGTAGCGGGCAGCGACGTCACTGCCCTTGACGTTCTGCTTCACGGCAAGGGCGACGAGCCGCAACACCTGATCGCCGGTGGGATGGCCGTACTGATCGTTGAAGCTCTTGAAGTGATCGATATCGGCCATCAACAGCGACAGCGGCTGGTTTCTGCCCTCGGCTTCGCCAATGCCCTTGTTCAGCGCGGCATCGAAATATTTGCGATTGGCGAGCGTCGTGAGCGGGTCGGTCAGCGCTTCACTGCGCACGGCTTCGAGATTTTGTTGAAGCTGCTCGATTTCCTGCCGCGACGCCGCCAGTCTCGCTTCCAGCCCCTTGTTGTTGAACTCCATCTCCTTGGCGCCTTGCACCAGGTGTTCGATGACCGCGCGCAACGCTTCGCCGTCCTCGGCTTGGGCGAGCCTTTCGCCGGCGAGGGTCAACCGCTGCGAATAGCTGGTCGCGGAGCCGGCCGCCGCGTCGATGGTGGTGATGACCTGCTTGATCTCGTCGAGCACCCGGCTGTTGACCGTCTCCATGCGGTCGCCCAGCCGGCTCGCGGCGATGTAGGTGTCGTAGATCTGCTCAAGATCGGCATCGTCAAGCATGCCGCTCTTGGCCAGCGCTTCGTTGATCGCAAGGTTGAGCGGCTGGTTATAACCCGTTGCGTAATTATACCAAATTTCAAAGTTACGCGGCGACGCCGGCTGTCCCAAGGCGCGGATTTGTCCGAGCGCAATCTCGGCAAATGCATGCGTCCTTTCGTGCTCTTCTTGGGGCACGGCCATCGTCTCCAATCGCCCTGAAAATTATCAAATCCCGGCCGGACGGCACGGAATGCATCTGCAATGACACGTATAGGTAGGCGAAAGCGATGAAGGAGGGGTAAATAACATCGCTCAAGATTTCCTGTAAGGAAAATCCTGACGCGCGGCTCGCATTCGCCACGCGCTCGTCTTGTCTTCGCTGTCCGGAATCTAAGCCTTCACCGTCACGGGACGCAGCAGAAAAGCCGGCAAGTGCGACGCATCGGAATCGTCGTGGTGCGGGCGCATCGGCGCCGGAGCGCGGCGCGACCTCGCTTCGTCGATCCGCGCGACCTTGGCCGGACGGTGCGAATGATGCCGACGATTGCGCTGTTCGGACACTTCGCCCTTTTGGCGTTCTGCGGACGCGTGCTGTGGCACTGGGCTCGGCGCGGGCTCTTTGTCCATGAAGGGAATGGACTGTCCGATCAGCTTTTCGATCGCGGCGACCGCCTTGGCGTCGTTGGCGCCGGCTACGATGCTGATCGCGACGCCGGCGCGTCCGGCGCGGCCGGTGCGGCCGATGCGATGCACGTAGTCGTCGGGATGGATGGGCACGTCGAAGTTATAGACGTGACTGACATCGGGGATATCGAGGCCGCGGGCGGCGACGTCGGAAGCGACCAGCAGCGAGACCTCGCCTTTGCGGAATTGCTCAAGCGCGGCCATGCGCGCGGGCTGATCCATGTCGCCGTGCAGCGCCTGCACCGAAAAGCCGTGTCGCAGCAGGGAACGATGCAGCGTGGCGACGTCGCGCTTGCGGTTGCAGAAAACGATGGCGTTTTTCAATCCTTGCGCCGAGCGGATCAGGCGGCGCAGCACCTCGCGCTTGTCGTGCGGCTCGCGCCCCGACCGCGCCAGGAACTGGGCAGTGGTGGCCACGGTGGTGGCAGGCTTGGCGACTTCCACGCGAACCGGATTGTGCAGGAATTGTTCGGTGATGCGGCGGATTTCCGGCGGCATGGTCGCGGTGAAGAACAGCGTCTGCCGGGTGAAGGGAACAAGCTTGCAGATGCGCTCGATGTCCGGAATGAAACCCATATCGAGCATGCGGTCGGCTTCGTCGATGACCAGAAGCTCGACACCGGTGAGCAGGAGCCGGCCGCGCTCGAAATGATCGAGCAAGCGACCGGGCGTGGCGATCAGCACGTCGACGCCGCGCATCAATTTGCTGTCCTGATCGTCGAACGAAACGCCGCCGATGATCAGCGCGACGTTGAGCTTATGATTGACGCCGTATCTGGCGAAGCTCTCCTCGACTTGAGCGGCGAGCTCGCGGGTCGGCTCGAGGATCAGCGTGCGCGGCATGCGGGCGCGGGCACGGCCCTTTTCCAACATGGTCAGCATCGGCAGCACGAAGGCCGCCGTCTTGCCGGTGCCGGTTTGCGCGATGCCGAGTACGTCGCGCCGCGCCAGCACGTGGGGGATGGCCTGATCTTGGATCGGAGTGGGAGTTTTGTAACCGGTCGCCGCGACGGCGGCGAGAACCTTTTCGGACAAGCCGAGATGGGAAAACGACATAGACCCTCTATCTGGAACGGCCCTCAAACGAGGCACCGCCGGCAGAACCGTTTCGGAGGAAAGCGGCAAACACGCGCAAGCGCGGTCGAATCTGCCTTAAGTAACGATGCGCGGAACATAGGGGCGATTGGCCGAAAGTCAACCGCGGCGGCGCGCTGGTAGTGCACTAAGTTAAACGGATTCCTTCACTTTTTCTCGACACCCGGTAAGCTTGGCGCCGCCAGCAAGCGAGAGGATGGCGACCGCCATGCCCGATCCCAGTTTCGATCCATTACCGGTCGTGCTTATTCCGGGCCTGACCTGCACCGCGCGGCTTTATACGGAGCAAATCCCGGCGCTGTGGCAGTTCGGGCCGGTCATGGTGGCTGACCATCGCCGCGACGACAGCATGGCGGCCATCGCGCGACGGATTTTGGCCACCGCGCCGCCGCGCTTCGCGCTCGCCGGACTGTCCATGGGCGGCTACATCGCCTTCGAGATCATGCGCCAGGCGCCGGACCGGGTCGCCAAACTCGCTTTGCTCGATACCGGGTCGCGGGCCGACACGCCGGAGCAAACCGAGCGGCGCCGGGTGTTGATGGCCATGGCTAAAGATGGCCGCTACGCCGAAATTCCGGAGCTTGCGTTTCCGATCTACGTGCACCGCAACCGCCGCGGCGACGAGGCGCTCAAGCGCATTGTCCGCACCATGGCGGAAGACACGGGCCTGGAGGCTTTTTTCCGGCAACAGCAGGCGATCATCACTCGGCCGGACTCGCGCCCGGGTCTCGCCGCGATCGCCTGCCCGACGCTGGTTCTGGTCGGCGAGGGCGACGAGGCGACGCCGCCCGAGCTTGCCCGCGAGATCGCGGCGGGCATTCCCGGCTCGCGCCTGGTCATGATCCCCGACAGCGGCCATCTGTCGACGCTCGAACAGCCGGCGGCGGTGACTAAAGCGCTGGTCGAATGGCTGCGGTCATAAGGGCAGGTCATAAGGGCAGGGCGCGCCGGGCCGGATTGTGCTAACGGTGCGCCGCCCGTCTGCATCCCATGCCCGCGTCAGCGGCAAAAACACCTTGCGCCGTAAAAAAACCTAAGCAGGAAGAACTGGAGGAAGTCTCATGAGTGTCGGCCCCTTCACACGCCGTTCGATTTTGTCCGCGGCGACGATTCTGGCGGCAGCGCCTGCCGTCGTCGCGCCGGCGCGGGCGCAGAGCGATTTCCCGACCCGGCCGATCCATATGGTGGTCGGCTTCGCCGCCGGCGGCGGCAACGATATTTTCGCGCGGCTCGTGGGCGCGAAAATGGGCGACATCCTCGGCCAAACGGTGGTCGTCGAGAACAAGCCCGGAGCCGCCGGGCGGCTGTCGGCGGAATACGTGGCGAACCAGGCGGCCGACGGTTATTCGCTCCTCGTCGGCGCCAGCGGCGCCATGGCGATCGGGCCGGCGATCTATTCCGACCTGAAATACGACACCAACAAGACATTCACCCCGATCGGCATGATCGCGAACTTCCCGTTGATCCTGGTGATCAACGCCGACAACCCGTCGAAGAATCTCAAGGACTTTATCGCCTGGATGAAGGCGCATCCCGACAAGGCGAATTACGCCAGTTCCTCGCCGGCTTTCACCATCGCGACCGAGCTGTTGAAACTGAAGACCGGCATGCCGGGCACGATGATCCCGTACAAGAGCAGCAACGAGATGAACTTGAGCGTGATCCAGGGGCAGACCGCGATGACCATCGCCGACGGTCCGCCGACGGTGCCGCAGGTGAAGGGCGGCAAGGAGCGGGCGCTCGCCGTCACCGGCAGCGAGCGTATCCCCGAATTGCCCGACACACCGACGATGGCGGAGGCCGGCTATCCGAGCGTCAATATTCAGCTCTGGAGCGGCCTGTTCGCGCCGGCGGCGACGCCAAAGCCGGTCGTCGACAATCTGCGGAAAGCCTTCGCCCAGGCGATCGTCGATCCCGGCGTCTCCGACAAGCTCAAGGCCATGGCCGTCAATCCTGGCGGCGCGACGCCGCAGGAGTTTCGCGGCATCATCGACAGCGATATCGCGAAATATCGCGACGTGGTGAAAGCCGCCAATTTGAAATTCGAGGACTAGCGGGGCGTTTGCCGGCGTTTCGCCGCCGTCTCTTTTATTGAGACATGTCCTTGACAAATGTCCCCGGCATAGTTACTTCGCGGCAAGCTTGCTTCTTCGAAGGGCGTCACCGGTGACGGCCGAATGACGGAAGCGAGTGCGGTGCCCGCGGGCGGGGCTCGTAACCCCGCTCCCGGGCGGCTCCGGACACCGCCCGGCCGGTAATAACGACCGGCCTGCGAGGAGCTCGCTGGACTGGGACAGGGGAAGATGCGGGTGACACCCGATGACGCCTAGTCCTCTCGCAAGAGAGGTTTGCCCAGGAAGCGCGGCTGGAGCTGAGCGGAGGCGTTAGTTCGCCGAAGCGAGTCCGCGGTGGAGCGCCGGAAGGCGCGCGCGCCCGAAGCGCGGTCAGGTGGCAACATCTGACGGCGTGGCGCGCGCCGCACCCGCTTGGTGCGGCCCGTGCAGTTTGCGCCTTTCGGCGCTCCGCCTCCCTTCGGGGAGGGCTTACGTGCAGTGGCTTAGGTAGAGCTCGGATGCGAAGGCGCATCGCGAGAAGGGTGGAGGATGTCTTCAGCATGATCGGGTCGCATGTGCCGATATCGCATAGGGGATATCCGCTTCGAAATAGAGCAACTTGGGGTTGACGCCATGGATTTGTTTGATAACCTCCAAAAAACAGGGCCGGGGAGCCTGCGTGATCGATGCGCTATTTCGACGAGCGGGTCGACCGCTTCGCCGATCAATGTCGGCGCCAGCCTGTGACACAGGAACCTTGGAGGTTGCGGCCGGACCTGGGGACCCTCAGCGGTGCCGCGAGTTCTTATTGGGTATCCGCGTCTATTGTTGGCGTGGCCAAGCCGCTAAAGCCCGATAACTGCCCCTTTGCCGCGCACGAAAAAATCGCATCCGACTTGGCGTATGATCTGCCGCTTCCCGTTCCACCCGTTACACTGTGGGACCGTGGCCCGCTGAGCACTGGCGACTGTCAATACGTCTCAATCTCGGCAGTGCCATTCCCGCAGCCGCGCGAATGGGGCAAGATCAACGGTGATCCAACCCTGCGCAGCCTGACAGATTCGATTCGGCGACGTATGAGTTCTGCGATGTCGGCAATGTTGGTGTTTGACGCGTGGGTCCACAACACAGACCACGACAACCATCCTGGAAACTTGTTGGTTAGCGCCGATCCCGACGAGACAAGTCCGCTACGATTCGCATATATCGATTACTCATACTCGATGAATCACAGTTGGCCTAACAACGAGTGGAGCGGTGTGAGTTGTCCGCCGCCATATGATCGTCATGTTCCTGTCAACACAGATGTGATCCGAGAAACTGCGCAGCGCGTACAGGAACTACCTGAAGCAAATATCCGTGAAATCATCGAACGTATTCCTGCGGAATACGTTAGTGACCCTGATCAAAGTAAACGGAAGCTAGTAACTGGCCTCCTAGACCGACAGAGGCGGATTACGGAAATTTTAAGGACGAGGCATGCAATCTAGATCGGAATTGGGAGACACTTCGATGAAACGAGAACGGAGTTGGATGGCGATCAGCGCGATCCAGTACCGAACGGATCTCGTCGCGCCGGACAGCCCTCAAATTGATCTTGGCTTCTTATTGGAGATCAAAGCGCCTACCGCAACTGTATTGGCTATGATGGTCAGGAAGTCGCTCACAGCGAAAGAGACAGAATCGCTAGATGCTATAGCGCGAACTCAGTTGAGTGATCCAGCCAAGTATCTTGAAGCTGAGTGCAGCAAGGCGCTTGCGACATTCGAAGGGAATGTGCTTGAGCACCTCTCAAGGGAATATGTCTGGGCATTTACAGTTACCGCTCCCCACCAGAAAGACATCCCAACCAAAGTCGCAAACCTGAAGCGGCCCGAAACGCTCGTCACACGAGCTATTGAATGGCTTGTGCGGGAAGTTGAAAAGACGGAGCAAGCCGACCATGACGTCAAATCGTCTGCTGAGCGAGCTGCGCGCCGGCGCCTCGGTGCCGGCCATCGGCGGGCTCTCGGACGTTTTACTAGTACCTCACGGGCAAGCCGCCGCCGTGACTACTCTTGTAGGGTGACGGGCGAACTTGAACTGAGAATCTGACGTCGTCCGCGTTATTGCGGTCCGCAATTTCCCGACTGACTTAGGGAAATTTCACACATCCAGCGCCGCCTCGTCGGCGAACTCGGCGCGCTCCTGGATGAAGTCGAAGCGCGCTTCGGCTTTGGTGCCCATCAGCCGCTCGACCGATTTCTCGGTGTCCTTGCGGTCCTCGGCGACCAGCACGACCCGAAGCAGCGTGCGCTTCCTCGGGTCCATGGTGGTTTCCTTGAGCTGCGGCGCCATCATCTCGCCCAGGCCCTTGAAGCGGCTGACTTCCACTTTGGCGTTGGCGTGGAATTCCTTCTTCAAGATATCGTCGCGGTGCTTGTCGTTGCGGGCATAAAAGATCTTGCCGCCGTGGGCGAGCCGGTAGAGCGGCGGCACGGCGAGATAAAGATGGCCGTGATCGATGAGTTGCGGCATCTGCCGGTAGAAGAAGGTGATGAGCAGCGAAGCGATATGCGCGCCGTCGACGTCGGCGTCGGTCATGACGATGACGCGGCCGTAGCGCAAATCCTCGTCGCGGTAATGCACGCCGGTGCCGCAGCCGAGCGCCTGGACGAGGTCGGCGAGCTGCTGGTTCTGCGCGAGCTTGTCCTTGCCGGCGGAGGCGACATTGAGGATCTTGCCGCGCAGCGGCAGGATCGCCTGCGTGGCGCGGTCGCGCGCCTGCTTCGCCGAGCCGCCGGCCGAGTCGCCTTCGACGACGAACAGCTCGGCGCCTTCGGCGGCGGTGCTGGTGCAGTCGGCGAGCTTGCCGGGCAGCCGCAGCTTGCGCACCGCGGATTTGCGGGCAATGTCCTTTTCCTGGCGGCGGCGGATGCGCTCCTCGGCGCGCTCGGCGACGAAATCGAGGAGCTTGTTGGCGGCAAGCGGATTGCCGGCGAGCCAGTGGTCGAACGGGTCCTTGATCGCGTTCTCGACGATGCGTTGCGCTTCGGCGGTGGCGAGGCGGTCTTTGGTCTGGCCCTGGAATTCCGGCTCGCGGATGAACACCGAGAGCATGGCGCCGGCGCCGACCATGACGTCGTCGGCGGTGATGGCGGCGGCACGCTTGCCCTGGCCGACGCGCTCGGCATGGTCTTTGAGGCCGCGGGTGAGCGCGGTGCGCAGCCCCGATTCATGAGTGCCGCCATCCGGCGTCGGAATGGTGTTGCAGTAGGAATTGAGAAAGCCGTCAGCGTCGGCGGTCCAGGCCACGGCCCATTGCACGGCGCCGTGCGCGCCGGTCTTGCCGGCGCTGCCGGTGAAAATGTCGGGATGCACCAGCGTGGCGCTCGCCAGCGCCTCCGACAGATAATCCTTCAAGCCCTCGGCGAAATGGAACGTCGCTTTCTCCGGCACGTCGTCGACGCCGCGCAGAAGCTCCTTGGCGCAGGACCAGCGGATTTCGACGCCGCCGAAGAGGTACGCCTTCGAGCGCGTCATCTTGAAGACGCGCTCCGGCTTGAAATGCGCCTTGCCGCCGAAGATTTGCGGATCGGGGCGGAACCGCACCTTTGTGCCGCGGCGGTTCGGCGCCTTGCCGGCCTCCTGCAATTTGGTCTTCGGCTTGCCGCGCTCGAACGCCATCTTGTAGAGCTTCTGGCCGCGCGCGACCTCGACCTCCATGCGCTCGGACAGCGCGTTCGCCACCGACACGCCGACGCCGTGCAGGCCGCCCGAGGTCTCGTAGACCTTGGAGTCGAATTTGCCGCCGGCGTGCAGCGTGCACATGATCACTTCCAGCGCCGACTTGTTTTTGAACTTCGGATGCGGATCGACCGGGATGCCGCGGCCGTTGTCGGTGACGGAGACAAAGCCGTCCGCCTCCATCTCGACGTCGATCCAGTCGGCGTGGCCGGCCAGCGCCTCGTCCATGGCGTTGTCGATCACCTCGGCGAACAGATGATGCAGCGCCTTTTCGTCGGTGCCGCCGATATACATGCCGGGCCGGCGGCGCACCGGCTCGAGACCTTCCAGCACCTCGATGTGCTTGGCGGTGTAGCCCGCTTCGCCGGAGCCGCGCGGCGAAACGGCGCCGCGGCCGCGGCCGGCCTCGCGCCGCGCCTTCGGCGCTTCGGAGAACAGATCAGGCGTCTTGGCGGATTTCGAGGATTTGGCGGTTTTTCCCACGACTTTTACCCGAAGCTTCCATGTGGAGCGTATGCTTTCGCCGGGACAATGGAGCCCCGCGAATCAAGCGTTACTATGCGCCTGACTATGCCATTTAGGCGGCAAAACCATCATCACATTGACGGGCTGTGGCAGGGGCCTTATATCGCCGCCCATGAATAAGTGGTTATCGATTATTGCGTTCTGCAATCGCCGCCGCCGTAGCGATACGGCACGGATGCGCGCCCGCGCGTAAACTCTTCCGTGCCGCCGGTTTCGCGGCCCCTTTCTCCTGATATGTTGCCCGCGACATCGGCCTGAGACGTCCTCAAGCCAGGGTGTGACTCATGCCTGACAAAGCGAAAATCGCGGTGCTCGGCGCATCCGGCTATACCGGCGCGGAGTTGGTGCGGCTTCTCTTGCGGCATCCGCGCGCCGAGATTGTCTTGCTCACCGCCGATCGCCGCGCCGGCAAGAGTATGGCCGACGTGTTTCCGCAATTTGCGCCCTACGCGCTGCCGACGCTCACCTCGGTCGAGGAGGCCGATTGGGCGGCGCTCAAGCTCGATCTCGCCTTCTGCGCGCTGCCGCACGGCACGACGCAAAAGGTCATCAAGGATTTGCTGGCCCGCGCGCCGCAAACCAAAGTCGTCGACTTGTCGGCTGATTTCCGCTTGGCCGATCCGGTGGCTTACGCCCGCTGGTACGGCCATGAGCATTTCGCGCCCGAATTGCAGCGCGAGGCGGTGTATGGGCTCACCGAAAACTATCGCGACAAGATCAAGGCGGCGCGGCTCGTCGCCAATCCCGGCTGCTACACGAGTTGCGCCGAACTTGCGCTCATTCCGCTCCTTAAAGCCAAGGCCATCGATCCCGACGAGATCGTTATCGACGCCAAGTCGGGCATGACCGGGGCGGGCAGGGCGGCCAAAGAGGAAATGCTGTTCTCGGAACTCTCCGAGGGCATCCATGCTTACGGCGTCGGCCATCACCGCCACATGGCCGAGCTCGATCAGGAATTCTCGCTGGCTGCGGGCCGCGACGTGGTCGCCAGCTTTACGCCGCACTTGGTGCCGATGAACCGCGGCATTCTGTCCACGATCTATGTTCGCGGACTCAAGGCCTCGGCGCAGGATCTGCATGCGGTACTTTTAAAGTCTTACGGGAAGGAGCCGTTCGTCCATGTGCTGCCGTTCGGCACCATGCCGCAGACGCGCCACGTGCGCGGCTCAAACATGACCTTCGTCGGCGTCGTCGCCGACCGTATCGCCGGCCGCACCATCATCGGCGCTGCGCTCGACAATCTGACCAAGGGCGCGTCCGGCCAGGCGGTGCAGAATATGAACCTGATGCTTGGCTTTCCGGAGACGATGGGCCTGGAGCAGGTGGCGCTGTTTCCGTGAGTTATAGCTCGGCGTTCTGACGCCGCAGCGCATGCCGCCAGCCCAGCAGCCTTTCGTCCGCAGTCACCAGAGTCGCGTTGTGCGCTATAGCGGTTGCAGCGATAAAACGATCTGCCGGATCGGCGTGAAGGCCTTCGAGCTCGGCTGCGAGTACGGCGACTTCGCCGGTCAGCGGAAGCTCCACGGCGCCTGCGCTTAAAATTCGCCGCCGCATCTCCTTTGCTGTTTCCGGTGGCCGCAAACGGCCCTTGGCTATCAGCAGAGCCAGTTCCCAAAAGCTGACCGCGCTTATTGCGAGTTGATCGCTTGCCGCTGCTTGTTTGGCGATTTTCCGGGTTCGTCTTCCCAATGAACTGCTGTCCGCGACGAGCCACAGCGCAACGTGGGTATCCAGCAGGATCACTTGAGTGCTTCCCACTCCACGTCGATGGGTGAAATAATGTCGCCCAGGATTTCCATTTGTCCCTTGTAGAGGCCGACAAGCCCGCTTTTTTCACGCTTATGGGGTACGATGTCAGCCACCGGCTTGCCTTTCTTGGTGACGACAAGACGGTTCCCCGTTCGCTCGACCTCATCGAGCAACGCCAAGCATTTGGACTTGAATTCCGAGGCTTTGATCATTCGCGACAAGATTTGCGTCCATATGACCATGGTCCGTGACCATAGTCACATGATAGACCGACCACGCCGAGCGATCAATCCCGCACCTTCACGTAACTTCCCGGCGCATCCTCGATGGCTTTTAGTGCGCCTTCACCGGGAACGCGTGCCGGCACCTCGGTCGGACTTTGCCGCGTCAGCCAGACCAGCCAATCCGGCCACCATGAACCCGGATGCTCCTTGGCCTTGGCCAGCCAGCCGTCGATGTCGGCATTGCGCGGTTTTGGTCCGGTCCAGAACTGATATTTCTGCTTGGCCGGCGGATTGATCACGCCGGCGATATGGCCGGAGCCGGAGACGACGAATTTCACGTCACCGCCGAATAGCTTCGAACCGAACATCACCGATTTGGCCGGCGCGATATGGTCCTCGCGCGTGGCAAGATTATAGATCGGCACTTTCACCGTCTTGAGATCGATCGGCGTATTGCCGATGACCATTTTGCCCTTGGCGAGCTTGTTCTCGAGATAGCAGTTGCGCAGGTAAAATGAGTGGTTGGCGGCCGGCATGCGCGTGGCGTCGGAATTCCAATAGAGCAGGTCGAACGGGAAGGGCGCCTTGCCCTTGAGATAATTGTTGATGACGTAGGGCCATAACAGATCGTTCGACCGCAAAAGATTGAACACGGTCGCCATCGACTTGCTTTCGAGATACCCGCGCTCGGCCATCCGCTTCTCGAGCGCGGCAACCTGCTCCTCGTCGACGAATACCTTGAGATCGCCGGCATAGGTGAAATCGACCTGCGAAGCGAACAGCGTCGCCGAGACGATGCGCTCGTCGTGGCGGGCCGCCATCGCCGCCAAGGTGATCGCCAGCAGCGTGCCGCCGACGCAATAGCCGATGGTATGGATTTTGTCCTCGCCGGTCGCCTGTTTGATGGCGTCGAGCGCCGCCAGCGGACCTTGCTCCATGTAATCGTCGAAGCCTTTTTCGGCGAGCCGCGTGTCGGGGTTGACCCAGGAAATACAGAACACCGTAAGGCCCTGGTCGACGCACCATTTGATGAAGGATTTTTCAGGGGTGAGGTCGAGCACGTAATACTTGTTGATCCAGGGTGGCACGATCAGCAGCGGCCGCTTGAGCACGGTCTCGGTCGACGGTGCGTATTGAATGAGCTGCATCAGGTCGTTCTGGTAGATCACCTTGCCGGGCGTGACAGCGAGATTGCGTCCGACCTCGAACATCGAGGCGTCCGACTGCCGAATCTTCAGATGCCCGCCACCGGCCTGGATATCCTCCGCGAGCATATGCATGCCGCGCACCAGGTTGTCGGCGTTCGAGGTGAGCGTCTCGCGCAAGAGTTCGGGGTTGGTCAGGACGAAATTCGTCGGCGACAGGGCATTGGTGATCTGCCGCATATAGAATTCGGCCTTTCGCCTGGTATGCGGGTCAAGCGCCGCGGCATCGCGCACCAATGTGTCGGCCCAGCCGGCGGTGAGGAGATAGGCCTGCTTGAGGAAATCGAAGAACTGGTTTTGCGTCCATTCCGGATCGGCGAAGCGCTTGTCGCCGGGCGCGGGGCGCACGACCGGCGGCGCCTCCTCGCCGGCCAGCCGCTTCACCGCCGAGGCCCAAAGATCGAGATAGGCCTTGCCCAGCCGGTTCTGCAGCTCGACGGCGCGCTGCGGGTCGGCCAGCCAATATTCCGCGACGTGACCGAGCGTCTTGACCACTTCGGTCACTTCGTCGGCGAATTCGCTGTTGTCGCGGCCTTCCTCGCGGGGCTTCAGATAGGCCGCAAGCGCGCGGCCGCCTTCCTCGACGAGCCGCGCCAGATTGCGCGAGAACTCTTCGATGTCGACCGCTCCGATCTTCATCGGGGGTTGCTGTGCCGGTGGTTTCACCGGGTCTTGCGATGGAGCCCGCACGAGCGTTCCTCAACGGCTGAATGGAGTCAGCCTTTTCGCCAGAAATGGCCCGCGCCACTTCTTTGCACAAGGCATGCCGGACCGCGCTTTTAATGCGCGCAAGCGATTTTGCGCCGACCTCGCCACAGCGGAAGTCCTTGTTTCGACATATTGGCAGGCTAGTTTGGCGACTTGTGTGACTTCTGAGCTGATCAAGCTAAAATATTGTGGTATTAGGAATTTTGGTGACTGACAGGGGTGGGTGAGGCGGATTTTCGGACCTTTTTGGGACGAAACGGGGCGCTTTGCCACGAAAGTTCGGAGAAGAGTGTGCAGCGCCGCCGCAAGGTCAGGACGCGTGTCTTTACCGCTTTGGCGTTACTGGCCCCGGCCGCTTTCGCGCTGTCGGGCTGTTCGCCTGCAAGCTATCCGTCGATTTTCCCTGCAGTCGAGGAAGCGCCGCCGCCGCGGGCCGATACACCGATGGATGCCAAACAGGTTCAGCAGGCGACCGAAGATCTCATCAGCGATCGCAATCGCCTAAACGCCGAGGCGGACGGGCCAGCCCAGTCGGGCGCCGATCCTGCCGCCGTGCCGAAGAAACCGGCTGCGGCCGCTGCAAACGGCAGCGCCCCGCGCGCGAGCGGCAGCGGCACGCTGACCGCCGGTGCTGAAACCAAGTGATAAAGCTCCGCTTCTAGTATAATATTTGGTCGAGACGCTGTGCCGGGGTTCCCCAATGGAAGAATTTTATCGCATTCGCCGCCTGCCGCCTTACGTGTTCGAGACTGTCAATCGCGCCAAGGCGGTGGCCCGCAATGGCGGGGCCGATATCATCGATCTCGGCATGGGCAATCCCGATCTGCCGACACCCGCCCATGTGGTGGAGAAGCTGAAAGAGACCGTCGGCAAGCCGCGCACTGATCGTTATTCGGCCTCGAAGGGCATACCGGGGCTGCGCCGCGCGCAGGCGGCCTATTATGGCCGCCGTTTCGGCGTGAAACTTAATCCCGAGACCCAGGTCGTCACCACGCTCGGCTCCAAAGAGGGCTTCGCCAATGTGGCGCAGGCGATCACCGCGCCCGGCGATATCATTATCGTTCCCAATCCGACCTATCCAATCCACGTGTTCGGCTTCCTGATGGCCGGCGGCGCCATCCGTTCGGTGCCGGTCGAGGCCGACGACAAGTTCTTCGGCGCGCTCGAGCGGGCGGTGCTGTTTTCCATCCCGAGGCCGATCGCGGTGGTGGTCTGCTATCCGTCGAATCCGACGGCTTGCGTCGCCAGCCTCGATTTCTATCGCGAGCTGATCGCGTTTGCGAAGAAGCATTCGCTTTTGGTGCTGTCGGATCTGGCTTACGCCGAGGTCTATCTCGACAATAATCCGCCGCCGTCGGTGTTGCAGGTGCCCGGCGCGATGGACGTCGCGGTAGAATTCACCTCGATGTCGAAAACCTATTCGATGCCCGGCTGGCGTATGGGCTTTGCCGTGGGCAACGAGCGCATCATCGCCGCGCTGGCGCGGGTCAAGTCCTATCTCGATTACGGCGCCTTCACGCCGATCCAGGTCGCGGCGACGGCGGCGCTCAACGGGCCCGACGACTGCATCAACGAGATGCGCGCGACCTATCGGCGCCGGCGCGATGCGCTCGTCGATTCATTTGGCAGGGCCGGCTGGAACGTGCCGCCGCCGGCCGCTTCGATGTTCGCCTGGGCGCCGATCCCCGAGCCGTTTGCGCCGCTCGGCAGCGTGGAATTCTCGACCCTTCTGGTCGAGAAGGCCGGCGTCGCGGTGTCGCCCGGCGCCGGCTTCGGGGAACACGGCGAAGGTCACGTTCGCATCGCGCTGGTCGAGAACGAACAGCGCATTCGTCAAGCCGCCCGCAATATCCGGCGCTTTCTTGAAACAGGCCCGGAAATGCTGCACAACGTCGTTCCCTTGGCGACGCGACGTTAGGCACGCGTCGCCTCACAGCCTCGGGTTGGCGACGTTTTATGGCGCAGCCGCTGAAAGTCGGTCTTGCCGGGCTCGGTACCGTCGGCAGCGCCGTGATTCGTCTCCTGGATGAGGGACGCGACAAGCTTATTGCGCGCTGTGGCCGGCCTATCGAGATCGTGGCGCTCACGGCACGCTCGCGCACCAAGAAGCGCGACTTCGAGTTAAAAAAGTTTCGCTGGTTCGACGATCCGGTGACGCTGGCGCGCGATCCGTCGATCGACGTCCTGGTCGAGGTCATCGGCGGGGAGGGCGATCCCGCCAAGCGCGCGGTCGAGACCGCGCTGAATGCCGGCAAGCCGGTCGTTACCGCCAACAAGGCTTTGCTGGCGCGGCATGGCCAAAAGCTGGCAGCGCTCGCGGAACGGCATGGGGTCGCACTTAATTTCGAGGCGGCGGTCGCCGGCGGCATTCCGATCGTCAAGACGCTGCGCGAGGGATTGAACGGCGCATCATTCACGCGGATCTACGGCATCCTCAACGGCACCTGCAATTACATCCTCACCCGCATGGAGCAGGACCGGCTCGCCTTCGACGAGTGCCTCAAGGAGGCGCAGCGGCTCGGCTATGCGGAGGCCGATCCGACCTTCGACATCGAGGGCCACGACACCGCGCAAAAACTCGCGATCCTGGCGAGCCTCGCGTTCGGCACCAGGATCGATCCTGGCGCGGTCTATGTCGAAGGCATCTCGTCGATCTCGCTCGCCGACCTCGATGCCGCGGCCGAGCTCGGCTACCGCGTCAAGCTCTTAGGCGTCGCGGTGAAGACCGAGGCGGGCATCGAGCAGCGCGTGCACCCGACCATGGTGCCGAAGGATTCCGCCATCGCCCAGGTCATGGGCGTCACCAACGCCGTCACGGTGGACGCCGAAGGGTTGGCGCCGATCACCTTGGTCGGTCCCGGCGCCGGCGGGGCGGCAACCGCCTCCGCCATCATCGCCGATCTTGCCGATATCGCGCGCGGCGTCGTGACGCCGCCTTTCGGTCGTCCGACCGCGCGCATGACGACGATCCGCAAGGCGCCGATGCAGCACCACGAAGGCGGCTATTACATTCGGCTTCTGGCGCGGGACCGGCCTGGCACCGCAGCGACCATTGCGCGGCGACTTGCGCAACAAAAGATCTCGCTGGAATCGATCGTGCAGCGCCACCCGGCAGGCTCGCGCGGCGCGGCGCAGCCGGGCCGTTCCGGCGAATCTGTCCCCGTGATCATGATCACCTATGCGACCAGCGAGGATGCCGTGCACAAGGCCTTGGCCGCGGTCCGCCGTGACCGGGTCGTGTCCGGGCGGCCGCAGGTCATTCGCCTCGAAAGGGCATGATGGAGGTTCGGCATGTCAGCGAAACCCGGCCGCGCAGCACAGGCTCTTGAGCGCGCGCTGTCGCTTGAAATCGCCCGGGTGACCGAACGCGCCGCCGTCGCCGCGGCGCGCTTGCGCGGCCGCGGCGCGGTCAAGGAATCCGATCAAGTCGCGGTCGACGCCATGCGGCGCGAGCTTGCCGGGCTTGCGATCGACGGCACGGTCGTGATCGGTGAAGGCGAGATGGATGAGGCGCCGATGCTGTTCATCGGCGAGAAGGTCGGCACCAGGCAGGGCCCGAAGGTCGATATCGCCGTCGATCCACTCGAAGGCACCACATTGTGCGCCAAGAATATGCCGGGCGCGATCGCGACGCTGGCGGTCGCCGAGGACGGCACGCTGTTGCACGCGCCCGATATTTATATGGACAAGATCGCCATCGGCCCCGGCTATCCCAAGGGCGTGGTCGATCTCGACGCACCGGCCGACGAAAATATCCGCAAGCTCGCCAAGGCCAGGGGCGTCAAGCCGGATGCGATCACCGCGATGGTGCTCGACCGGCCGCGCCACGCCGATCTGATCGCCGCGGTGCGCAAGGCCGGCGCGGCGGTCAGCCTGATCACCGACGGCGACGTTGCCGGCGTCATTCACACCGCCGATCCCGACAAGACCGGCATCGACATCTATCTCGGCATTGGCGGTGCGCCGGAAGGCGTGTTGGCGGCGGCGGCGCTGCGCTGCATCGGCGGCCAGATGCAGACCCGGTTGATCGTCGATACCGACGAAAAGCGCGAGCGCATCGTCAAAATGGGCATCAAGGACCCGCGCCAGAGATACGAGATCGAGGACATGGTGCGCGGCGATTGCCTGTTCGCCGCAACCGGCGTCACCGATGGCCGCATGCTGCGCGGCGTGCAGTTCGGCAAAGGCATGATCGAGACCGAAACGGTGGTGATGCGCTCGGCGAGCGGCACCGTCCGCTGGATCCGCGCCGAACACCGCGCGCTTGATAAGTTTGACTAGCGTCCCCACCTTTCATTGCCCGCGACGGCGGTGATCCAGCGGGCCGAATTTATTTTGTAGTTCCTTTACACGATGCTCCGCCGTTGCGGAGCATGACGGTGTTACACTTGCCGCGATGACTGAGAATCGCCTTTTCCTTGGCGTCGAAAACTCGGCGACTGGACGAGCCTGGCGCGACCGCCTCGACGAGCGCGGCGCCGTGCGTGCGCTCGCCATCGCCCAGCGCCACGAATTGCCCGAGCTATTGGCGCGCATCGTCGCCGGGCGCAATGTCGAAGCCGACGCGGTCGCCGCATTTCTCGATCCCACCATCAAGCACGCCATGCCTGATCCGCACGTGCTGACCGCGATGAAGGAGGCGGCCGAGCGGATCGCCGATGCTGTCGCGTCTGGCGAATCCGTCGCCATTTTCGGCGACTATGACGTCGACGGCGCCACCTCGGCGGCGGTCTTGGCGCGCTATCTGCGGCAATGCGGTCTCGAGCCCATCATCCACATTCCCGACCGCCTGTTCGAAGGTTACGGCCCGAATGTTGAAGCGGTGCGGGCGCTCGCGGAGCGCGGCGCAAAACTGCTCGTCTGTGTCGATTGCGGCACGACCAGCATTGCGCCGTTGCAAGAGGCGAAAAAGCTCGGCCTCGACACCGTCATCATCGATCACCATCAGGCCGACGAGGAACTGCCGCCGGCGGTGGCGATCGTCAACCCGAACCGCCGCGACGATCTATCGGGGCTCGGCCATCTCGCCGCCGTAGGCCTCACCTTCATGACCGTCGTCGCGCTCAATCGCGTGTTGCGCGGGCGCGGCTTCTGGCATCCCGGGCGCCCGGAGCCGGACCTTCTCTTGCTGCTTGACGACGTCGCGCTTGGCACTGTCGCCGACGTCGTGCCGCTCATCGGGCTTAATCGCGCCTTTGTCGCCAAGGGGCTGATCGCGCTGCGGCGGCGTGAGCGCGCCGGCCATGTCAGCTTGATGGACGTGGCCCGGCTTTCTGGTCCGCCGGAGGCTTGGCATCTCGGTTTTCTGCTCGGGCCGCGCATCAATGCCGGGGGACGGATCGGCCGCGCCGATCTCGGCGTCAAGCTTCTGCTCGAGGACGATCCCATCGAAGCCGCCAGGATCGCGACCGAGCTCGATCGGCTCAATCAGGAGCGGCAGACGATCGAGCAGGGGACGCTGGCGCAGGCCGAAGCCGAGGCCATTGCGGCGCTGGGTCTTGAAGAAAAGGGCGCGGTCATCGTGACCGCCGCGGAGGGCTGGCATCCCGGAGTCGTCGGGCTCGTGGCGGCACGATTGAAAGAGAAATTCGGCCGCCCGGCCTTTGCCATTGCGCTGGAGCCGGGCGGCATCGGCACCGGGTCCGGGCGTTCCATCGCCGGCGTCGATATCGGCCGTGCGGTGCGGCGCGCGGTCACCGAGGGGCTTTTGCTCAAGGGCGGCGGCCATGCGATGGCGGCCGGCGTTACCTTGCGCAAAACTGCGCTTGCCGAGCTGCGCGCTTTCCTCGAAGCGGCGCTCGCCGCCGACGTCGAGGTCGCGCGCCGCGCGAACGGGCTCTTGATTGACGGCGCCGTCACCGCCTCGGCGGCAAACGCCGAGCTTGTCGCCATGATCGAGCGCGCCGGGCCGTTCGGCTCCGGCAATCCGGAGCCCTTGATTGCGCTCCCCGCACATACGGTGACTTACGCCGAGGAAGTCGGCCAAGCACATATGCGCCTACGGCTGAAATCCGCCGACGGTTCCGGTCTCAACGCCATCGCCTTCCGCGCCGTAGGGCAGAAGCTCGGCGCCGCGTTGCGCGAGGCCCGCGGCCGCCAAGTGCATGCCGCCGGCACCTTTGCCCTCGATCGCTGGCAGGGCGAGGAACGGGTGCAGTTCAAGGTTACCGACATCGCGCCGGCGGAGCCGTTTGCGGGACGCCCGTAAAAAAATCAGGGCTTGGCTGCGCACCATACTCCGTGCGCCTGACGCAGCATGTCGTCGGGCGTTCCGAACTCGCCGAGCGGTCCGAGCTCTTTCCTGCCGGTCGGATCGTAGAGCCAGTACCAGTCGTAGCTGCCGCCGAGCAGGAAATAGCGGTGTTGCAGCACGACGAGATCGTCCTTGTATTTGTTCGTGCAGAAACTCAAAACGAGAAAATCGTTGGCCGGCATGACGAAGCGCTCATCACTGTCGCGCATATCGATAACATGCAGCGCCCCGGACGTGGCCCAGCCGGGGGTCAAGAAATAGAGCCGCCGGCCGTCCGAGCTGAACTGTTTGTTGCGAAAATCGCAGAGCTGATGCTCGGGGCCGCCTCTGCGGCCCTTGAGCAAAAGCCTGTCGCCGCCGCCGCCGGCATTGATCTGGCGCAGCTCGTCGGGCCGCGGTTCGGTGCTGCAGACTTGGCTGGTATCGTAGCCATGGACGGTGCGGCCGCGGCCCTGCCGGGTGTAGACGACGTAGGCGCGGTTCGGGGCGAGCACCGGATCGACGTCCATTTCCGACGCGGTGAGCTTGGTCTTGGCGCCGCCCTGCTCGAGATAGACGTTGCCGGCATCGCTATAAACGTGCGGGGGCGCGCTCCTCGCCGATCCGGGATTTGGCGCCAGGGTGAGCAGCAGGGCCGCTACAACCGTCCAGAAGATGCGGCGCCGTTTCATCTCGAATCCGGGCAAAGTTTCCGAGGGACGAATGGATATTTCGATAGCACCT
The DNA here is from genome assembly GCA_035515455.1 of Xanthobacteraceae bacterium. GTDB lineage: Bacteria > Pseudomonadota > Alphaproteobacteria > Rhizobiales > Xanthobacteraceae > BOG-931. Next base: position 22,737 of record DATJBH010000146.1, on the reverse strand, counting down.
TGGCACGAGGCGCCGGAGGCGGCTATCTGTCGCGATCTGCTTGCTGTGTGGACATCCTAAGGAAGCGAAATGACCAAGCTCAATCTCTCCGTCGCGGTCGGCGATTACGACCGCACCCGCGCCCTGATCGACGGCAGCGTGCAAATCGAGGGCGTCGATCCGGTGTATATGACGCTGGTGCCGGAGGAAATATTTTTCCGCGCGTTCCGCGCGGCGGAATTCGACATCTGCGAATTGTCGCTGTCGAGCTACACGGTCAAGACCGCACTGCAGGATTGCCCCTATATCGCTGTGCCGGCCTTCGTCTCTCGCGCCTTCCGCCATACCGCAGTCTATGTGCGCACCGACCGCATCAAGAAACCCGAAGACCTCAAGGGAAAAAAGGTCGGCGTGCCGGAGTATCAGCTCACCGCCAATGTCTGGGCGCGCGCCTTTCTCGAGGACGACTACGGCGTCAAGCGTTCGGACATCCATTGGATCCGCGGCGGCATCGAGGAGGCGGGGCGGCCGGAAAAGATCACCGTCAAGCTGCCGCCCGGCGTTCGGCTCGACAATGCGCCGGAGGGCAAAACCATATCGGCCCTCCTCGAAGCCGGAGAGATCGACGGCTTTATCGCGCCGCGCCCGCCGACGCTCGTCGAGAAAGGCCATCCCCATGTCGGCTGGCTGTTTCCCGATCCCACCGCGGTGGCCAAGGACTATTACAAGCGCACCGGGATGTTCCCGATCATGCATGTGGTCGGCATCCGCCGCGAATTGGCCGAGAAACATCCCTGGCTGCCCGGCGCGCTGCTCAAGGCGTTCGAGCAGGCCAAGGAAGCGGGCTTGCGCAAATTATCCGATACTTCCGCGACCAAGGTGACGCTGCCGTTCGTCGAAGAGCGGCTCAAGGAAGCGCGCGACCTGATGGGCCACGATTTCTGGTCGTACGGCGTCGGGCCGAATCGCAAGGTGCTTGATTATTTCCTGGCGCAACATCATGCCGAAGGCCTCTCGCCACGTCGCGTTTCCGTCGACGAATTATTTCATCCGGCGACGTATGAGACGTTCAAGCTGTAGCCGGGCGGGCGTCGCCCTCGACTGGCGTGTTGCGTCGAGGGCGGCGCGGCCGATTATTTGCCCGGTTTTATAAACCCGCTGGCGAAGGTGAAGACGAGAACCAGGAAGGCCGAGATGGCCGAGGAGTAGATGGCGGTGAAAATCTGTCCTTGGACGGCGTAGGCCCAGACGACGAAAGCGAGAGTGGACACCACGGCTTGGACTTGCCACGGCTGGTCTCCGGTCGCCTGCTGGCGCAGGTAGATGGGCGTGCCGACGAGGGCAATGACGAAAACGGCTATGGAAAAGTAGAACAGATGACCGGCGACGAACGTGTCCGCGACGTTGGCATTGACCGCCTGGGCGCCTTTGACGAAGAGCTTGTCGGCGGCCAAGTAGAATGCCACCACTTCGGCCGGAATATATTTGACCATGCGCGTGGCATAGTCGTCGGTGTCGGTTTGCTGCGCCGCACCCGGCGCTTGGGCTTGGCCCGCCACGGTTGGTGCGACTGCTTCGATTTGGGCGCGTACCGGGCTGGATCCCAGGCCGAAAAGACGTCCCTCGACTCTGGCGTCTCTTTGAACCAATCGGCTCATTGATTCCTCCCCTCAATGGTGTCGTGTCGCCCATTGCCCCCTAATGCAATGGCAAGCAATCAATGCACGTGATGCGGGAGAAATCTATTGGCTTCTGCAAGCCGATCCGCCGCGCTTTTGCCGATTTGCAGAGGCGAGCCGGACAATGCCGGCATCGCACCGAAGGCCTATCGCTGCGCCGTGTCGCGGTCGAGAATTGTTTCGTCCGGCAACCTGCGGGACGTTCAAACTGTGAGTTTATTTTTGCTCATCCCGCGAAGGAGGGAATCTAGCAAGGTTGAACAAAGACCGAATCCCCGCATTCGCGGGGACGAGCCGCCGATGATTGTCATTCGATCACCTTGTCGGCCGCGCCGGGCAGCGCTTACGAATTCGACGGGTTCTCCTCGCGAAACAGGCCGAGCGTCTCTTGCGGCCCGCGATCGGAATAGGAGAACAGCACGCACTCATCTTCGGCTTCGATGCGGTAGGGAATCCAGCTTGGCACCGTGAACACGTCGTGGGCTTCGAAGCCGAATTCGACGTTTCCGGCCGTGAGCCGCCCGCGGCCTTCGACCCCGCAGAAGATCACGCTTTCGGTGCTGCGATAGGTCTGGCCGGCGAAGCCTTGCGGCAGCCACTGCACGTAAACCGAGATGGTCGGAAACACATTGCCGCCGGTCGCAGGATTGGCATAGCGCATCTTGATCCCGTGCGAGGGATGCAGCGGTCCATCTTTGGCGAGCTTACCAAGCGCCTCGCGGGTGCGGTCGTAGGGATAGGCGAGCAGCGGGGACGCGAATTTCGAGCCGCGATATTCGACCGGCAACAGGCCGGTGCCGTAGCGCGCCTCGGTATGGCCGGCCGTGAGCGATACGGCTTGCTTCTCGTGCGGATAGTTTTCGCGAAACATCGTGCCGAAGAACTGTGCGAACGGATTGTCCAGCGCGTCGAGCCAGATCACCGGCTCGCTGCCGGTGTGACCGTGATCGTGCCAGCACCAATAGGGCGTGAGCACGAAATCGCCCGGCTGCATCGGCACCCGCTCGCCCTCCACCGTCGAATAGGCGCCGACACCTTCGATAATGAAGCGCATGGCGTTCGAGGCATGGCGATGCGCGCCGGCGACTTCGCCCGGCAAAATGATCTGCATGCCGGAATAGAGCGAACTCGTGATGTAGCCGGTGCCGGGCAGGCCGGGATTTTCCAGCATCAGCACGCGGCGTTCCGCCTCTTTGGTCGAGATCAGTTCGGCGGCGCGCAGCAATTGCGGCCGCATGTCGCGGTAGCGCCAGATCGCCGGCACCGCCGCGGTGCCCGGCGCCATCCGCGTGGTGCGTTCCCACAACGGCTTGGCGTTGAACGCCGCGATCGTGCGGGAATAGTCGGCGAGCTTCGCGGCTGCCTCGGATGCCGCGGGGTTTGGTGTCGTCATTGTCGCCCGTCCATCGTTGATCGAAGCTCGCGCCCCGGCGCTACGCCTTTGCCGGCCGTAGCCGCACGTGGATGTTTTTTTCCTGCGTATAGGCCAGCATTTCCTCGAAACATTCCTCGCGGCCGATGCCGGACTGCTTGTAGCCGCCGAACGGCGCGCCGAGGAAGTGCTTCGACACCTCGTTGATCCAGACGAAGCCCGACTGCACGGCGGCCGCGGTGCGGTGCGCAGTGGAAATGTCGTTGGTCCAGATCGAGGCGGTCAGCCCGTATTCGACGGAATTGACCTGCTCGAGCATCTTCTTCTCGTCGCTCCATTTGAGCACCGAGAGGACCGGACCGAAAATCTCCTCGCGGGCGATCCGCATCGTGGGCTGCACGTCGGCGAACACCGTCGGCTCGATGAAGAAGCCTTTGGCGAGCGCCGGATCGTTCGGCTTGCCGCCGCCGGTGAGGAGCCGCGCGCCCTCCTGCTTGGCGCTGTCGATGAAGCCGAGAATGCGCTCGTACTGGGTCTTGGAGATGATCGAGCCCATGGTGGTCGCCGGGTCGGTGGCGACGCCGGGTTTGTAGTGGCCGATCTTGCTCTTCACTTTGGCGAGCACCGCGTCGTAGATCTTCTCGTGGATGAAGGCGCGGCTGGTCGAACCGCAAGATTGTCCGCACCAGGTGAAATTCATGCCGCCGATGACGCCGTCGGCGACTTCGTCCGGATCGGCGTCGGGATAGGCAATCAGCGCATTCTTGCCGCCGAGCTCCAGCATCACCGCCTTGAGCGTGTCGGACGCCGCTTTCATCACCGCGCGGCCGGTCGGCACCGAACCGATCAGCGCGATCATGGCGACGTCGGGGTGCGAAGCAAGCGTCGAGCCGGCCTCGCGGCCGCCGGGCACGAGATTGAACACGCCGGGCGGCAGAATATCGCCGATCAGTTCGGCGAGCCGCAGCGACGACAGCGGCGCCTGCTCCGGCGGCTTCATCACCACGGTATTGCCGACAGCGAGCGGCGCACCGGATTTGCCGGCGCAGAACATGAACGGATGATTGAACGGAATGATGCGGCCGACCACGCCGCGCGGCTCCCGTACCGAGAAGTTCACCACGTCGGGTCCCATCGGGATCGACGAGCCCTTCATCTCGGTGACGAGGCCGGCATAGAATTCGATCTGCGCCGCCGCGATGGTGGCGTCCTTGACCATCTCGGCGACCGGATTGCCGCAATCGGCGGCGTCGATCAGCGCCAGTTCCTCGGCGTGTTCGCGCAGCACATTGGCGATGCGCTTGAGTATGCGCGCGCGCTCGAGCGGCGGCGTGTCGCGCCAGGCCGGAAACGCGGCCTTGGCTGCCTGCACGGCGGCGTCGATGTCGGCGGTGCCGCAATCGGCCACCGGGCCGAGCGATTCACCGGTGCCGGGATTAATGGCGTCTGCCGAGCGGCCCGATTTCGCCTTGTGCCACTTGCCGCCGTAGAAGGCTTCGCGATGCTGCGGCAGATTGAGCGGCTGAGCTTTGAGCGACTTCGGTTGGACGGCTTCGTTCATGGCTGTGTCTCCCTGCGCATTCGCGTCTCTGCTTGATTGTCATCACGCCCCGGCGGGCGGTGCCGCCGGCGGGACGAAAAGCTTAGCCTTGCAAGTCAAGCGCCGACAAGGCGATTTGCAGACCGCTTCGAGGCCGTAGCGAACAACGCTTATCCTTCGCCGATGATGCGCTACCGACATCGAAGCATTATTTGCATGGGTTGATGCGAATTCCAGGTTTGGCGGCAATTCACGGTCTTCAGATTTTAAGCCGGGGCAACAAGGCCATCGCGTTGCCGCGATCGATGGCTTCCCGATCCGCCGGCGACATTTCATCTGCGCTCAGATGTTGCACGCCGCCGGCGACGCTCACAAAGGGATAATCGGTGCCGAACATGATGTGGCTGAGCGCCGCCATGACGCGCAGCGCGGCCATCGATCCTTCGGTGTCAGCGCTTGCCGTATCGTAATAGAATTTGCGCAGTTCCGCCAAGATACCATCCGGCATGAATTTTTTCGCATTGGGGTGACGGCCGACAGTCTCCACCATGCGGCCGGCTAGCATCGGCGTGGCGCCGCCGCCGTGGGAGAAGATCCAGCGGATGTCAGGATTGTTGAACACCGTGCCGTTGACGAGGATGCTGGTGATCGTTCGCGTCGTTTCGAACGGATATTCGACGGCCTGCGGCGGGACGCCGGGCATCACGCTGGTGCAGCACTTCGACGTGGTCGGATGCGTATAGACGATTGTCTTGCGGCGATTGAGCTCGGCAAAGACCGGCGCAAAACTCGGATCGCCGAGATATTTGCCGTCATAGGAGCTCAATAGGCCGATGCCGTCGGCTTTGAGAGTGTCGAGCGCATATTCGATTTCCGCAAGGCTGCCTTCGGCGTCCGGCAACGGCACCGTCGCGAACAGTCCGTGACGGCCGGGCTAGGTCTTGATTTGCTCGGCGGCATAGTCGTTCCACTCCCGCGACAGACGGCGGCCGGCGGCAACATCGCCGTACCAGGGACCGGGCGTGGTCACCGAGACGATGGCGGTGGCGATGGCATTGGCATCCATGACGTCGAGCGACTGGCGTGGCGTCCATGTCAGCAGCTGATTTGTCGAAACGGCGCCATGCGCGAAGTTGAGCCGCGCATGCTCCTCTTTCATATAGGCCGGCGGCAGAAAGTGGTGGTGGACGTCGATGCGCGTGCCGGGGTTCTTGATCGCCGGCGTCTGCGCGGATGTGCGCGAGGAACTCAGTGCGGCACCGAGCGCGGCGAGACCGCCCGCAAGGAATTGCCGGCGTCCGGTGCAGCATGGGCACGAAGCGAAGAGGGCCATGTGCTTCTCCCTTGCGACGGCGTTTGCCGGGCGCGGAGCAGCACTTCGTGCTGCGCCGCGTCCGGGAAGCGGTCTACTTTCGCGCCGTGTCGGGGCCGTCTCAATTCCCCGCGCGCGTCATCGCTGCCGTCATGACCGCGGTATAGCCGGGCTCGACCCGCACATCGACAACGGCGACCTTGCCGGCATCGACCTCGGCGATGGCTTTTTCGAGAATGGCGGGGAGGTCGGCGGGCTTGGTGACCGGACCGAAGCCCACGGCGCCTTGCGCGCGTCCCATGGCGGCGAGATCGACCTCGGGATCGGACATGCGCTGGCCGATCCATTTGTTCTCGACCGGACGGTTGCGCGCGCGCGCCATCCGCTCCTGGTGCAGTTCGTCGTTATAGAACGAGCGGTTGTTGGCGAGCACGAAAAGCAGCGGGATCTTGTAATGCACGGCGGTCCACACCGCGGTGACGCCCATCAGAAAATCGCCGTCGCCGCAGATAGCGATCGGCAGCCGGCCGGTGCCCTTGAGCGCCAGTGCCGCGCCGACCGAAATTCCCGGGCCGCCGCCGACACCGCCGCCGCCGTCGGAGCCGACATAATCGAGGGGGTGCTTGAGGGTCACCCAGCTGTCGTCCCAAGACAGCGGCAAATGCGTATAGGTGACCGAGCGGTCGCCCAAGACTTTGCGCAAGGCGCGCGCGATGTGCTCGTTGGTAAAGCCCGACGGCTCCTTGTCGGACACTTTGCGTGGGGTCGGCATGGCGTGCGGCTTGGCGCTCTTGCCGACTTCCTTGACCAGTTCCGGCACCACGAGATCGGGATCGGCCGAAAGCAACACGTCGACCGGCGGCAGCGCCTGATGATCCATGCTCCAGCCGTTGTGGATGCGATGGTCGAGCGAGACCTGGATCACTTTGGCCGACGGCGAGGGGCCGAACCAGCGCATGGCGCCGGCAAGGTCGACCCAATCGAGGCTCAGGACAACGTCGACGTTCTTTAAGCCTTCGACGATTTCCGGCGTGATGGCCCGCGGCGAGCCGACATAGAGCGGATGATCGGTGGGGAAGGTGGCGCCGATTTTCAGATCGGTGACGACGCGCGCATTGAGCGCCTCGGCAAGCGCAACGCGCGCGTTCCAGGCATCGACACTGCGCGAGGCGCGGCCGGCCAGCATCAAGACCTGCTTGGCGCCTTTGAGCATGGCCGCCGCCTCGCGGATGAGCTCGGCCGGCGCCGCGGTCGACACCGCCGGCATGTAGCGCGCTACCTCGATCGCCGGCAGCTGGTCGGAAACTTTGGCTTCCTGCAGCTCGGCATCGAAATTGATGTAGACCGGACCCTGCGGCACGGTATTGGCGATCCAGGTGCCGCGCAAAATGGCTTCGCGCGCCGCGCCGGGTGAGGACGGCTGGTCGTCCCATTTCGTGTATTCGCGAACGAGCGCGCCCTGATCGCGGGCAGTGTGGATCCAATCGATCCAGGGCCGCCGCTTGACGGCGTCGACCGGGCCCGTGGCGCCGAGCACCACGACCGGCATGCGATCGCACCAGGCGTTGAACATCGCCATGCTCGCATGCATCAGCCCGACATTGGAATGTACGGCGGTCACCATCGCCTTGCCGGTGACCTTGGCATAGCCGTGGGCGATTGCGACGGCGGCCTCCTCGTGCAAGCACAGCAGCATTTGCGGCTTGGTATTGCCGAGATAGTTGACGATCGAGTCATGCAGTCCGCGATAGCTCGCGCCCGGCGTGAGCGCGATATAGGGAATATCGAGGGAGCGCAGCGCTTCGGCGATGACGTCGGAGCCGAAGCCGGGCGCGTTGGCGCCCGCCGGCGTCGGGCGTTCGACCGCGGCAACGGCGGGATCGGCATTGGTGGCGCGAGCGGTCGCGGTAGGGGGCGGCGTCATGATTTCCTCATGCTCAGGCTTGGGGGGCTGGATCGGGCCACATCCAACCGGATCATGAGGCTTTGCGCAACCGGGCGCGAAACCCCATGCCGGCGAAACCGTGCGGTTCGAGACCGGGTTCCGCTTCAGGCGTTTGTGTCACTAATGAGCAGCCTGGACCACCACCGGCTGGCCCAGCTTTTCGGCGAGACGATCGAGGCTATTGGCAAAGCTGTCGATATCGAAATTCAATGGGTCGTCGTGGCCGTTGTGAATGTCCGCGTCGATGGCGGCGTGAAATGCGGGAATGAGCCACTTACCCTTGCGCACGCTGGCGATGGTGTAGAGCAAAGCAAGCTGATCGTACTGCGCAGGCGTGAAGGCTGGATCGGGAGTATGCCCGTCTCCGCCGCGGCCGCGCCGGCGCGGCTGGACGAGCTCGACGTGAATGAACAAGCCCTGCAAGGCGCCGCCGAATTCCGCCGCCTGCTCGAATTTGGTCTCGCGCCACGGAATTGCGAAATCGTGGTCGAGGATCATGTCGCCGGGACGGTTGACGACGACGTGCGCTTTGCCCCAGCCGTCGGAGCAGGCGAAGTTTTTCAGATTGTTGAGATGCGCGCTTTCGTCATTGATGTTCGCGGGAAAGCCGTGGCGTCCGAAGTCCGGTCCGCTGGTGTCGTGGATGACGAAATAGCGCGCAGTGGGCGAGTCGGGATCGTTGTCGTGCCCGCGCGACAGTGGCTGCCAAAGGTGAGCGGCAAAATCGGTCTCGAGATTCTGTTTGGAGAGATAGCTGGACAAGGTTTCGCGCGTGGGCAGGCCGGCCGTCCGGCCGATGCGACTGGAAAGACCGGGCGGCAGAGACGGCAGGGGCGGACCGAGATTCCTGGTAGCGTCCATGCCGCGCATCAGACACATCGCCTGCTCGACCGGCGTGCCGGCATAGCTCAGCGCCTCGGGATCAAACGCGCAAGCGCCCATGTTCTTGATGAAATATGGCGCGCGAAAGTGGTGCGGCTTGCATTCGTTGCTCAAGCCGGATCGCGCCGAGCCGATCAGCATCGCCGACACAAGCCCCGTCGCTAGCAGGCAGCGGTGAAGCGGTAAGGCAGCGCGCACGCGTCAACTCCCGCATTCGAGAGTCGCTACTATCGCCAGCAATGCCGACGCTGCCAAGCGGTAACCGACGGGATCACCGCGCGGTAATGAACAAATATTCAGAAATATAAGGCGGCGAAACGTCGCCTTAATCAGTCTTTCGCGCGCTCGACGTAGCTGCCGTCGGTCGTCATCACCACGATCTTGGTGCCAACGGTGATGAAGGGCGGCACCATGGTGCGCACGCCATTGGACAGGACTGCCGGCTTATAGGACGAAGAGGCCGTCTGGCCCTTCATCGCCGGCTCGGTCTCGACCACTTCCAGCGACGCCCTGGGCGGCAGCTCAATGGCGACCGGCGTGCCTTCATGCAGGCTGAGCGTTACTTCCATTTCCGGCTGCAAATACGCGGCCTGGTCGCCGATGATGTCGGCCGGCACGGCGACCTGATCGTAGCTTTCCATGTTCATGAAATGATAGCCGTCGCCGTCCTGATACATATATTGATGCTTGCGATCCTCGACGAAGGCGCGCTCGACTTGGTCGGTGGTCTTGTAGCGTAACGAAACCTTCACTCCGTCGGCGATCCGGCGCACGTCCATCTGGGTGACCGGCGTGCCCTTGCCGGGGTGGATATTCTCCACCGCCATGATGACTGCAAGTTTGCCGTCGAGGTCGACAATATTGCCTTTTCGCAACGAGCTAGCGATGACTTTCACGGGACGTAATCCTTAGGTGATGGTTGGATGCCCAGGCTGGATAGCCGGATTCGGGGCGCAACATACTCATCCTGGGCTAGATCGCTAGCTATTTCCTCAGACCCACGCAAACAAGGTTATGGCCGACATTCCGCCCCGTTCTTCGCCGTTTTGGCCCCCGCGCGTTCATGCCGACCGCCGGCCGATCCTCTTGGCGCGCGGCCGGATCGTGGCGGCGTTGCGGGCCTGGTTTGCCGGTGAGGACTTTGTCGAGGTCGACACTGCGGCGCTGCAGATCTCGCCGGGCAACGAAATTCATCTGCACGCATTTGCCGCCACGCTGGCGGCGCCCGACGGCACGTCCGCCCCGCGCTATCTTCGCACCTCGCCGGAATTCGCCTGCAAGAAGCTCCTTGCGGCAGGCGAACGCCGCATCGTCGAATTCGCCAAGGTGTTCCGCAATCGCGAGCGCGGCGCGCTGCATCATCCCGAATTCACGCTCGTCGAATGGTATCGCGCCGGCGAGCCTTACGAGACGCTGATGGGGGATTGCGTTACCATCATGCGGACAGCGGCGCGGGCCGCGGGAACGCGGCAGCTGATCTTTCGCGGCCGCTCCGCCGATGCCTTTGCCGAGCCCGAGCGGCTTTCCGTTGCCGAGGCTTTTGCCCGCTTTGCCGGCATCGATCTGTTGGCGACGCTGCCGGACGGCGCGCCGGATCGCGAGTGTCTCGCTCGCGCCGCGCTCGCGGCGGGCATCCGCATTGCCGACGACGACAACTGGGGCGATATTTTCAGCCGCATTCTGGTCGAGCGCGTCGAGGGCAACCTCGGCATCGGCCGTGCCACGATTCTAGACCGATACCCGGCGGCGCTTTCGGCCTTGGCCCGACCGACGTCCGATCCGCGCGTCGCCGAACGTTTCGAGCTGTATGTTTGCGGAGTGGAGCTCGCCAACGGTTTTGGCGAACTCAACGACGCGCACGAGCAGCGCCGCCGCCTCGAGGAGCAAATGGCGGAGAAACAACGCATCTACGGCGAGCGTTATCCGATCGACGAGGATTTCCTCGCCGCGCTTGCGCAGATGCCGCAAGCTTGCGGCATCGCGCTCGGTCTCGACCGCCTGGTCATGCTGGCCACCGGAGCCTCGCGGATCGACCAGGTGTTATGGACGCCCGTTCAGGAGTGACCACGAATGACAGCCCCCTTGCGAACTCCGTCTGGACTCCTTGCTGCCGGGTTGGTGCGCCGCGATCGCATCGCGGACTTGGAGAAGGTCGCCGCCCGTTACGCGGTCGCGATCACGCCGGCGATCGCCGGCTTGATCGATGCGGCCGATCCGCACGATCCGATTGCCCGGCAATTCGTTCCGGATCCGCGCGAACTGGAAACGCAGCCGGAGGAGCTGAGCGATCCGATCGGCGACGACGCGCACAGCCCGGTCGAAGGCATCGTGCACCGCTATCCCGACCGCGTTTTGCTCAAGCTCGTCAAGGCCTGCGCGGTCTATTGCCGCTTCTGCTTCCGGCGCGAGATGGTCGGGCCGGGACGAGGCGGGCTGTCGCGCGCGGCTCTCGCCGCGGCGCTCGATTACATCCGCGCCACGCCGCAGATCTGGGAAGTGATTCTCACCGGCGGCGATCCGCTCATCCTGTCGCCGCGGCGTCTCAAGGAGGTGGTCAAAGCGCTTGAGGCGATCGACCACGTCAAGGTGATCCGCGTCCACACCCGCTTGCCGGTTGCGGCACCCGAACGGATCTCGACATCATTGGTGCGGGCGCTCCGCGGCAGCAAAGCGGCGTTCGTCGTGTTGCACGTCAATCATGCGCGTGAATTGAGTGAAACGGCGCGCGCCGCCATCGGACGTTTCGTCGATGCGGGGATTCCGGTGTTGAGCCAATCGGTGCTGCTGCGGGGCGTCAATGACGACGTCGAGACGCTCGGCACGCTGATGCGGGCGCTGGTCGAATGCCGGGTCAAACCCTATTACCTGCACCACGCCGACCTGGCGCCGGGCACGGCGCATCTGCGCACAGCCATCGCGGACGGGCAGACCCTGATGCGCGCGCTCCATGGCCGCTACTCCGGCCTTTGCCAGCCGGCCTATGTGCTCGACATTCCCGGTGGCTTCGGCAAATCGCCGGTCGGGCCGCATTATTTGAGCGCGGATTGCAAATCAGTCGAGGATTTCAACGGCCGGCGCCACGACTATCCGCCATCGCGGCCCGCCGATTGATTACGCCGCCTCGGCGAAGAATACCGCGGTCTCGAACTGATAGCCGCAAGCTTCGCACGACCAGGTATGTCGTACGCAGCGGTCATTGAGGTATTCGGACCAATTCGGCGCCAGCAGCCATTCGCTGCACTGAGGGCAATTGTTCTTGCTGTAGGTCGCCAATCGCGCCCGTGTCGTCGTATCAGCGTGTGGGGTCATGATTCTTCCTCCCTGAATCAGGCCTCAAAGCAACCCTCACCATCTGGCCATGACGCTAGCGGCAGTCTGTGGCGCAGCCGTGACGAATATTGGTCATCCCAGTGGACGTTGCAGGGAGAAATTCCGGTGGCGGAGCAACAATGCAATCAATTGTGCACTGCATCAGAAGATGGAACTGACGCATTTGATGCGCGTTTGAAACATTGCGGTTCGCGCGGAAACGGATTTCCGCAGACAAACGACTAAGAAGACGAACGACTAAGAAAAAAGGTATTAGCCATGCGTGCAAGGCGCATCGAGCAGGCTGCATTGACCACGTTCTTGGTCGCTGCATGCGTCACGTTTTTCATGGCGGCCTACGCGGCGATCGCGCATGCGCAAAATCCATCGACCTCATTGACCATTCCGCAGCAGTCTGAAGCTCCGGTGTCTCCGACAACGCCAGGCACGCTGCCGGGAACCCAAGCCGGAGCGGGCACCACGATTGGCACCAATCCCATCACCGGGCAGCCATGCACCGGCGGCGGCGCTTCGGCCCTCAACGGCGGACTGGCCGGCGCGCCGACCACATCGGATCAGCCTGCCGAGCCCGGCCAAAGCACTGCTGGCCTGCCGCCGAACAGCAGCATCTATGGGCTCGGCACGGCCACCAATCCCGGATCCTGTTGAGCGGCTGGATTTTCGGATCAGACTGGATTTTCGGATCAGACCAGGGCCTTATCCGTCGCCTCGGCCGCCAGCGTTGTTCCCTTGGACGTCAAATCCCAGCCGATCGCGGCCACTTCGATGGCGTCATTGCCGGACATCGGCTGCGTCACGCCGGGGAAAGCGTCGCCAAACGGGTCGGTTCCCATATTCGTGCTCCAGTCGGCGTAGTCGACGCTGCTGTTCGACGGGTTGTAATCGCCCAGATTCGTTTGTCCGCCGTCGATCGAGAAGTAGTCGGTGTTGGCGCCTTGTGGTGTGAGCGCACGCTCCGGCGTTCCGGCCGAAGGATCGGCGTTGTTGGTCGAGGTGTAGCGGAACAGGTCGAGCGCGGTATAGACGCCGGCGCCAAGCGCGGCGCCGACCGAACCGACGCGGCCCATCACCTCGGTGAATTCATGCTGCAGCACGGCGATGGCGTCGTATTTGCCGGACGCGGCGGTCTGATTGAATTCGAAGGCAAGCGCGCTCGATACGCCGACATAGCCGTCAATATTGGAGCTGGCGCCGGCGAGACCCAGCCCCTTGGCGTTGGCCGAGCTGACGGCGAAGGAACCGCTGGTCGGATTGCTGGCGCTCAAGCTTGCGTCCGCCGTCGCCTGATAGCTCGAATTACCGGCGTCGGACTGCAGCGCGGCCTCCAGCGCCGAATAGCTGACGCCGCCATAGACGGTTGCGCTCTCGGCAGCGTCACTCGGCGAAATCGCGCTGCCGTCCACTTCGCCGTAGCCCATTCGAATATTGAGAACGACGGGATTGCTGAATGTCGCCGATAAGCCGGCGGCGGCGGCAACGACGGCATTGCGGTAACTGGTGGGGGCGTTGTTGACTGAGGAATCCCAACTGAGGTTGAACTGTAGGCCGCCGGCCGCGCCGACGAGGCCGGTCGTGCTCAATTGCGCGGTGCTGAAGGTCGAGATTTGCCCGATCGACAGATTGTCGGCTTGATTGGCAAGGAGCGCCGCGGTCTGCGACGCCGACAGCGACTGCAGCTGTGCCGTGCTCAGGGCGGCGACCTGCGACGCCGACAGGCCGGCGATTTCGAAGACGGAAAGATCGTTGATCTGATTGGACAGAATCGAATTTGACTCCAGCGCATTGAGCGCTGCCAATTGGCTGGCGGTCAGGTTGCCGATGGTCCTGCTGGTCAGGCCGTCGAATTGCGTCGTGGTGAGCGCGCCGACGTTCAGCGCGTCAAGATTCGGCGTGCTCAGGCCGTTGATCTGACCGGCGCTGAGCGCCGCGACTTGTGTTGCGGAGAAATCGCCGATTTGGCTCGGCGACAGGTTGTTGAGCGTCGTGATCGAAAGACCATTGATCTGGGTTGGCGTCAGGCCGCCAATCTGCGTGGCCGACAGATCGGCGAGCCGCGTGGCCGACAGGCGGTTGATCCCAGGCGCGGGAAGCGACGCAATCTGGCTGGCACTCAAAGCGTCGATTTGTGCGTTGGAGAGATTGGCGGCTGCGGTGGTCAACCCGCCAAGCTGCGCCGCTGTGAAATCGGCGGCATTCAAGGCGTTGAAATTTGCGGCCGACAAACCGTTGAGCTGGGCGGCGGTGAGCGCCTGCTGTTGGATGGAGGAAAGATTGCCGATTTGGGTCGGTGACAGCTCGTTGAGCGTCGCCGTGGACAGGCTGCCGATCTGCGACGTCGAGAGGCCGCCGATCTGCGTCGCGGACAGTGCGGCGATTTGCGTCGCCGACAGTCGATTGAGTCCGGCGCTGGACAATGCCGAAATCTGCGCCGCAGTGAGCGCATTGATTTGGCTCGCGCTAAGATTGGCAGCCGCGGCGATGAGGTCGCCGAGCTGCGCCGTGGTCAGCTCCGCGAGGTTTAACGCATTGAGATTCGTCGCACTCAAACCGTTGAGTTGCGCTCCGGTTAGCGCCTGGACCTGCGTCTGAGAAAGTTCGCCGGTCTGCGTCGCCGACAAATTGTTCAACGTTGCGACCGAAAGCCCGCCAATCTGCGCGGCGGTGAGGCCGCCAAGTTGCGTCGACGACAGCGCGCCGATTTGCAAATGACCTAAACCGGCGACGGAGAAGTCGGAGATTTGACCGGGCGTTAGTGCGGTGATCTGGCTGGCGCTGAGATTGGCGGCCGCCGTGGTCAATTCGCCGAATTGCGCCGCCGTCAAATCGGCGAGATTGAGTGCGTTGAAGTTGGTGGTGCTCAGGCCATTGAGCTGTGCCGCGGTGAATGCCTGGATTTGAGTCTGGTTCAAGTCGCCGATTTGGAGTGCCGAGAACCGGTTGAGAGTGGCCGTCGAAAGTCCGGCGATTTGCGCCGTGGAAAGTCCGCCGATCTGCGTCGAGGAAACGCCGCCGATCTGCGCGGTGGACAAGCGGTTGAGACCTGCGTCCGAAAGGGATGAAATCTGTCCGGCGGTGAGCGTGTTGATTTGAGCGGTGCTGAGATTGGCGGCGCCCGCGGTCAGATCGCCAAGCTGCGCCGCCGTCAGCTCGGCGGGGTTCAAAGCATTGAAATTCGTGGTGCTCAGGCCATTGAGCTGCAACGCGGTCAGCGCCTGGACCTGCGCGGGCGACAGCTCGCCCATTTGCGTCGCCGATAGATTGTTCAAGGTGGCGACCGAAAGGCCGGCGATCTGCGCAGTCGACAAGCCACCGAGCTGTGTCGAGGACAAGCCGCCAAGTTGCGTCGCCGAGAGACGATTGAGCCCGGCCGCGGAAAACGCTGAAATCTCGCCGGCGGTCAGTGCATTGATCTGGCCGGCGCTGAGATTGGCGGCGCCGGTAGTAAGGCTGCCGAGCTGCGCCGTCGTCAGATCGGCGAGATTGAGCGCGTTGAAATTTGTCGTGTTCAAACCGTTGAGCTGCGACGCGGTCAGCGCCTGGACCTGCGTTGGCGAGAGTTGGCCGATCTGCGCCACCGACAAATTATTCGAGGTGGTAACCGATAGGCCGGCAATCTGGGTGGTCGACAGGCCGCCGAGTTGCGTCGGCGACAGCGCCTGCAATTGAGTCGCGGACAGGCGGTTGAGCCCGGCGGCGGAGAAGGACGAGAGTTGCCCGGCGGTGAGCGCGTTGATTTGGCCGGCGCTGAGGTTGGCGGCGCCGGTGGTAAGGCTGCCGAACTGTGCCGTCGTCAGGTCGGCGAGATTGAGCGCGTTGAAGTTTGTCGTGCTCAAACCGTTGAGCTGCGGCGCGGTGAGCGCCTGCACCTGGGTGGGCGAGAGCTCGCCGATCTGCGTCGCCGATAGATTGTTCAAGGTGGCAACCGAGAGGCCGGCTATCTGGGTAGTCGACAAGCCGCCGAGCTGCGTCGAGGAGAAGCCGCGTAGCTGCGTCGCCGAGAGACGGTTGAGCCCGGCGGCGGAGAAGGACGAAATTTGCCCCGCGGTGAGTGCGTCGATCTGGCCGGCGCTGAGGTTCGCCGCGCCGGTAATGAGGTTGCCGAACTGTGCTGTCGTCAGGTCGGCGAGATCGAGCGCGTTGAAATTTGTCGTGCTCAAGCCGTTGAGCTGCGCCGCGGTGAGCGCCTGGACTTGGGTCGGCGACAGCTCGCCGATTTGCGTCGCCGAGAGATTGTTCAGCGTGGCGACCGAGAGCCCGGCAATCTGCGCCGTCGAGACGCCACCGAGCTGCGTCGATGACAAGCTATCGAGCTGCGTCGCGGACAGGCGGTTCAGTCCGGCCGTGGAGAAGACGGAGATCTGACCCGCGGTGAGCGCATTGATTTGGCCGGCGCTGAGGCTGGCAGCGCCGGTGATGAGGCCGCCAAGCTGCGTTGTCGTCAGATCGGCGATATTGAGCGCGTTGAAATTCGTCGTGCTCAAGCCGTTGAGTTGCGCCGCGGTGAACGCCTGTACTTGGGTCGGCGACAGTTCGCCGATTTGCGTCGCCGATAGATTGTTCAGCGTGGCGATCGAGAGGCCGGCAATCTGCGCCGTCGACACGCCACCGAGCTGCGTCGAGGACAAGCCGCCGAGCTGCGTCGCCGAGAGGCGGTTGAGCCCGGCGGCGGAAAACGCGGAGATCTCGCCGGCGGTGAGCGCATTGATTTGGCCGGCGCTGAGGCTGGCAGCGCCGGTGATGAGGTCGCCAAGCTGTGTTGTCGTCAGATCGGCGAGGTTGAGTGCGTTGAAATTCGTCGTGCTCAAGCCGTTGAGCTGCGGCGCGGTCAGCGCCTGGAGTTGCGTGGAAGACAGCTCGCCGATTTGCGTCGCGGACAGATTGTTCAGCGTGACGTTCGCGAGCGCGCCGATCTGCGCCGCCGACAGATCGCCAAGCTGCGCGGACGACAGATCGCCAAGCTGCAACGCGGACAAGCGATTGAGTCCCGTGGCGGAAAGGGCTGCGATCTCGCTCGGGGTCAATGCATTGATTTGACTCGCGCTGAGATTGGCGGCCCCGGTGATCAGGCCGCCGAGCTGCGCGGTGCTCAAATCGGCGAGGTTGATGGCACTGAAATTGGTCGCGCTCAGACCGTTGAGCTGGGCTGTGCTAAGCGCTTGAACCTGGGTAGGCGAGAGCTCGCCGATCTGGGTCGCTGACAGGTTGTTCAGCGTCGCGATAGAGAGGCCGCCGATTTGCGCCGTCGACAGCCCGCCGAGCTGCGTCGCCGACAGCGCGCCAAGCTGCGTCGCGGACAATCGGTTGAGGCCGGCCGCGGAAAAGGCGGATATTTGCCCCGCCGTCAGTGCATTGATCTGGGTGGTGCTGAGATTGGCGGCACCGGCAACCAAGCCGTTGAGCTGCGTCGTGGTCAGATCGGTCACCTCGAGCGCGGCAAAATTCGTCGCGCTCAAGCCGTTGAGCTGCGTCACGCCCAACGCCTGGACCTGAGACGGCGAAAAATCCGAGATCTGAGACGGCGACAGCGCGTTGAGCTGCACCGTCGTGAGCGTGGCAATCTGTGTCGGTGATAGCGCGCCAATCTGCGGAGCGGACAGGGCGGCGATCTGACCGGTGGATAATGCGTTGATCGCGGTGGCATTGAGAGCGCCGAGCTGCGACGTGGATAAATCGCCGACGCTCAGCGCTTGGAGGCCGGACCTGCTGAGACTGTTTAGCTGCGCGGTCGAGAGCGCGCCGACTTGTGCCGCCGACAAATTCGCGGCCGTGGCGGCGCTGAAGCCCGTGAGTTGCGTCGTCGTCAGCGTCGTCGCGTCCAGCGATTGAATATTCGCCTGGCTGAGACCATTGAGCTGCGCGGCGGTGAAGGCCTGGATCTGCGACGTCGACAAAGCACCTAGTTGCGATGCGATCAGGGTTCCGGCCTGAGCGGTAGTCAGGTTGGCGATCGCTGTCGCGCTCAAGCCGCTGACTTGAGACGCGGTTAGGTCGGCGGCGTCCAAAGCGTCGAGGTCGCTCTTGCCGAGCGCGTTGATCTGCTGGTTGGTCAGCGCCTGAATTTGCTGCTGCGCAGCACGCCGATCTGCGATGGCGTGAAATTGGCGGTCTGGGCCGCGGCGATGGCCAGGAACGTCGAGTAGGAAATCGCCCCGATCTGCGCCGTCGAGAACGCATGGATGTCGGCCACGGACAAGACATCCAATTGCGGCGCGGTCAGTCCACTGACCTGCGAAGGCGTCATGGCGGTGATATCCGCCGTGGTGAATCCGGCGACTGTCGTAAGCGGAAGCGCTGCAATTTGGCTGGGTGACAGACCGTTGACGATCGACGTCATGACGCGCCTTCGATGCTTTGAACGTCGTAACCGACGCTCACATGCGGCGCGGGCATCCCCTGAAATTTGGGTGCCGGAAAGCGTGACGCTTTCGGCCCCGAAATCGCTCCCGACCGTCCCGGCAGGCAGTTAGCATCGGGTTCCTAAAGCGAAGTCCGCAATCGGACGGCAAATTGATGCGTTTTTGGGAAAGATGATTAACCGAGGGTGTTTGATCCAGGCTTCGGGCCGTGGGCCTATTGGCCAACCGATCAAGCGGAAAAGCGCGTGGCAATCTCGTCGAGCGGCGGCCGCGGCCGATCTTCCGGAGCGCCGGGCGGCCGGCCGATATGGACGAAGCCGGCGATGCGCTCGTGCGGCGCAAGTCCAAGCGCATCGAGCGCGTTGCGGTCATAAGCGTACCATTCGGTGATCCAGTTGGCGCCATAGCCGAGCGCATGCGCGGCAAGAACGAGATTCATGACGGCGGCGCCCGCCGAGAGCACCTGCTCCCATTCCGGGATTTTGACGTGAGGCGCGGCGCGGCTCACCACCGCGATGACGAGCGGCGCGCGTGTAAACCGTTTGCGCTCGGCTTCGATATGTTCGGGCTTGGCATCGGGATATTTGGCACGAAAGGCATCGACGATGACGTCGCCCGCAGCCTTGCGCGCCTCGCCCTCGAACACGATGAAGCGCCACGGCGTGAGCTTGCCGTGATCCGGCACCCGCGAGGCAACGGTCAGAAGCTTCTCGACCTCCGCCGCCGATGGCGCAGGACCGGCGAGTTCGCCGGCCTTGAAGGAGCGCCGGGTGGTCAGGAGTTCGAGAGCGTCGGGCATGGTGCGATTGAAAAATGGGACGTGTTGAGACTTTTGGCGCGCCCTACGGGACTCGAACCCGTGTTACCGCCGTGAAAGGGCGATGTCCTGGACCGCTAGACGAAGGGCGCGGATTGAGCGCAACGGCGCTCGTGCCTGAAGCCCGCGACATATAGAGAGCTTTGCCGTGGCCGGCAAGAAAGCGCGGAACGCTACCACTTGCCGACATTCGGCATCGACACCCAGGGTTCCTTGGGCGGCAGCGGGTTGCCCTTCTGGAGAAGCTCGATCGAATGCTTGTCGGGAGACCGCACGAAGGCCATGTTGCCGTCGCGCGGCGGCCGGTTGATGGTGACGCCGGCCTTCATCAGCTTCTCGCAGAGCGCGTAAATGTCGTCGACCTCGTAGGCGAGGTGGCCGAAATAGCGCGCCTCGCCGTAGTCCTCGCTGTCCCAGTTATAGGTGAGCTCGACCAGCGGCGCCTGCCGGGTCGCCGGGCCCTTGGCGACCAGGTCGTCGTCGCCAGGCGCCTCGAGGAACACCAGCGTGTACTTGGCCTTTTCGTCGACCCGCCGGCGCACTTCCTTCAGACCGAGCTTGTTGCAATAGAAATCGAGCGCGTCGTCGAGATTGCGCACGCGCAGCATTGTGTGCAGATACCGCATGAAAACCTCCGCTGGTCGGTCAAGTCCTTGGGTCCGACGATACGAGCCGATAGGTAATGTATGACGGGGTTCGGTGGGGATGAAGCGCGGCGACCAGGAATGATGTCGACCCTTGGCGAGCCCGCCACGGCGCGGCTGCAAGAGATGGTCCACCAAGCCGGCACCATCATACCGTTTACGGGAGCGGGGATCTCCACGGAATCCGGCATTCCGGACTTTCGCTCGCCGGGCGGGGTCTGGACCCGATACCGGCCGATCCCCTTCGATGAGTTCCTCGGCAGCCAGGAGGCGCGCAACGAGTCCTGGCGGCGACGTTTCGCCATGGAGGAACAGTTCGGCGGGGCTAAGCCTGGCCGCGGTCATCGCGCGCTCGCCAGTTTGTACCGGTTGGGCAAGGCGCCCGCCGTCATCACGCAAAACATCGACAATCTGCATCAAGCCTCGGGAATTGCGCCCGAACACGTCGTCGAATTGCACGGCAATACGACCTACGCCTTATGTCTCGATTGCAATGAGCGTTTCGAATTATCGTGGGTGCGCCAGCGCATGGATCGCGGCAATGGCTGCGCGCCGGACTGCCCGACTTGCGGTGGCTTCATCAAGACCGCGACGGTCTCGTTCGGTCAGGCGATGCCTGATTCTGCGATGCGGCGGGCTCAGAAGCTTGCCCAGAACTGCGATCTGTTTCTGGCGATCGGCTCTTCGCTGGTGGTCTGGCCCGCCGCGGGCTTTCCGTTGATGGCAAAACGGAACGGAGCGCGCCTTGTCATTATCAATCGCGAACCGACCGAGTTAGATGAGATTGCCGACTTGGTCGTGCATGAGGACATCGGGACCGTGCTCGAACCGCTCATTCTGCAATGAATAAATTCCACTTTGTGCACAGGCCGTGACGCTTTTACGCCAGTGTTGCATTTTTGCCCTTTCGCGTCGGATTGCCGGTGTTATCTTCGATTCAAGAGATTCGCGATGCGCCCGAAGGGCGCCAGCAAAACAGCGGCGGCCACGGCGTCATGGCGTCGGACGGTATCGAACCAAAATCCACCAAGCCGGGCCTCGGACCCGACGTCGCGCTTCCTGAGGAAGCCGCGAGCGTCATCGAGGTCACCGGGGTCATCAAGTGGTTCGATGTCGCCAAGGGTTACGGCTTCATCATTCCGGATAACGGCATGGCCGACGTGCTTCTGCACGTCACCTGTCTGCGCCGCGACGGTTTTCAGACCGCTTACGAGGGATCGCGGGTGTCCTGCGAGGTCTTGCCCGGCCCTAAAGGCCTGCAAGCCTTCCGTGTCCTGTCCATGGACGAATCGACGGCGATCCATCCGGCGCAGATGCCGCCGCCGCGAACCCATGTTACTGTGGCGCCCACCAGCGGTCTCGAACGGGCACAAGTCAAATGGTTCAATCGGTTGCGCGGGTTCGGCTTCCTGACGCGGGGGGAGGGGACGCCGGATATTTTCGTCCACATGGAAACTTTGCGCCGCTTCGGCATGACCGAGCTGCGGCCCGGCCAGTTCGTCCTGGTCCGCTTCGGACCGGGTCCCAAGGGACTGATGGCAGCCGAAGTCCGCCCCGAGAGCGGTCCGCTCGGTCCGGCTTCACACTAGCGTTGCGCGCTTTCATTCGTTCGTCGCGGCTCGTGCGCGCCGCCGGCTTGGCCGCGCTCGTGCTTGTCGCCGGCTGCGCGCTTCCGGCCGCACAAACCCCGGCGAGCGCTGCCGCCCAAGACACAATCGAAATCACGACCAGTTCCGGCGTGCACGCCTTCTCGGTCGAGCTTGCGACCAACGACGCCGAGCGCGCCCGCGGCCTGATGTTCCGCAAATCGCTGCCGGAGGGCCACGGCATGCTGTTCGATTTTCAGACCGATCAGCCGGTGCAGTTCTGGATGCGCAACACCTATATCCCGCTCGACATGGTTTTCATCCGGGGCGACGGACGCGTTCTCAACATCGCCCAAAACACGACGCCGTTGTCGGATGCCCTGGTCCCGTCTGCCGGTCCCGTCCGCGCCGTGCTGGAAGTGATCGCCGGCACTGCGCGCAAATACCACATAGCGCCGGGTGACCGCGTCACCGGCTCGTTTTTCGGCAAGCACTGATCCGGCGGTCGCTTGGCTTGCTGCTCGCGCGGGAAAAAGCTATCCAATGCCGCGCCGGGCGGGGTATAGCGCAGCCTGGTAGCGCGGCAGTTTTGGGTACTGCAGGTCGCAGGTTCAAATCCTGCTGCCCCGACCATTTTCAGCGATTACAGGTCTGACAATAGCAAGCCGATGACCGCACGAATCTACAAACCGGCCCGTACCGCGATGCAGTCCGGCACCGCCAAGACCAAGGAATGGGTTTTGGATTACGAGCCGGAACAGCCGCGCGCCGTGGAGCCGCTGATGGGCTGGACCTCTTCGGGCGACATGAAGCAGCAATTGCGGCTGCACTTCGATAGCAAGCAAGAGGCCGTCGCCTATTGCGAACGCAACGGCATTGCCTACGAAGTTTTCGAGAGCAAGCTGCCGAAGCGGCAGCGCATCTCTTATTCCGATAACTTCGCCCCGACGCGGCGCGGCGCCTGGACGCACTGAGCGGAACCCAATTCCCTAAGCCGGCTCTCTTTCCATGGTGCGCGACGCTTGAGCCCCTGATTGCGCGCCGGCGCGCTGACGCAGCAGCGACACGAAGCGCTGTTCCGGCATCGGTTGGCCGAGCAAAAAGCCTTGGCCGCAGTCACAGCCCATGCTGACCAACGCCAGCGCATCGGACGCCTTCTCGATGCCGATCGCCACCGCGACGCTGCCGAAATTGTGCGCCAGGTCGATGACCGTCTTGCACAAGGGGGCATTGACCTTGTCGGTGCCGCAGTCGGTCACGAAGGCACGATCGAGCTTGAGCTCGGCAAACGGCAG
>DATJBH010000145.1:0-10474 GCA_035515455.1 Xanthobacteraceae bacterium | reverse complement strand
CGGCGCTCGTGCTTCTATCGCGCGGTGCCGCTTGGCCAAGCGGGAGCGAAGCCGGGCGAGATGAAACTCGAATTTACCGGCGAGCGGGTGTTCGATCCGAAGGCGGCGTATCGGAAATAAGCAGGCGGAGCGGCCAGTCCGAAGCCCGAAAATGATCACGGCTTGCGGCGCGCCAATGCTTCTGGGCGTCCGCAGTTCCCTCCGGCATTGCAATTGTTCTTGAAGTTGCCCGAGAAGCTGTTTGGCGCTTGTGACGGTGGTCAGCGTTTCGTGGCGGCCGCACGCGACAGCACCTGCCGGGCGCGGGCGAGGTGAGGGCGGTCGTACATCACGCCGCCGATGCCGACCACGCCGGCGCCGGGACTGGCGGCAAAGGCATCGACGACCGCGTGCGCGTGCGCGATCGCTTTCGCCGACGGCGTGAACACCTCGTTGATGATCGGCACCTGCGCCGGATGGATCGCCATCTTGCCGACAAAGCCGTCGCGGCAGGCGTCCTCGCATTCGCGTCGGAAACCCTCGGGATTGCGGAAATCGACATAAACGGTGTCGATCGCCGGCGCTTGCGCGGCGGCGGCGCCGGCGAGACACAGCGCGCGCGCCAGCCGGTAAAGATCGAGAAAATTGCCTTGCGCGTCGCGATTGGCCTGCGCGCCGATATCGGCCGACAAATCCTCGGCGCCCCAGGTCAGCCCGATCAGGCGCGAACTGGCGCCGGCAAACGTGCCGGCGACGAACAAGGAGGCTGCGGTCTCGGTGGCGATCGGCAGGATTTTGATGGCGCCGTCGGGCAAGCCGCATTGCGCCTCGCGCACCGCGAGCTTGGCATCGGCGTGAATGACGAAAGCGCCGCCTTCGGCCTTGGGCAGCATGATGGCGTCCGGCTTTGCCGCGGCGACCGCATCGAGATCGGCATCGGTCAGCCCGGTCTGCAGACCGTTGACGCGCACCATGACGTAGGGCCGCGCCGCGCTGGTCATGGCGGCTTTGAGGAATGCCGCCGCGCTGTCACGCGCGCGGGCCTTGCCGTCCGGCGCGATCGAATCTTCAAGGTCGACGATGATCGCGTCGGCGCCGCTCGTCATCGCCTTGTCGAGCTTCTTCGGACTGTCGGCCGGAACGAACAGCAGCGAGCGCATTATCCACCTTTGTCATTCCGGGCCCGAGCGCAGCGAGGCGCCCGGAATCCATGGTCACAGTCGTTTCAGCAAAACACGCCGCGCCCGTTATGCCCGGTTAGCGATTATGGATTCCGGACTTGCGGCTTTGCCGCAATCCGGAATGACCGCGTCACTTCGGCCGCATACGGATGAAGGCCTGGCGGCGGCATTCGGCGACCAGCTTGTTGTCCTGGTTGTAGGCACGGTGATGAAACTCGACGATGCCGGCGCCGGGCCGCGACTTCGATTCGCGCTTGGTGATCACTTCGGTGGTGCAATGCACCGTATCGCCCTCGAACAGCGGATGCGGGAATTTGACGTCATTCATGCCGAGATTGGCGATCGTGGTGCCGACCGTCATGTCGGAGACTTGAATGCCGATCATCAGCCCGAGCGTGAACAGCGAATTCATCAAGGGCTGGCCCCATTCGGTCTCCTGCTCGCAGAAATGCCGGTCGATATGCAGCGGCTGCGGGTTGAGCGTCATGTTGGAGAACAGCATGTTGTCCATCTGGGTGACGGTGCGGGTATAGCGGTGCTCGACCAGTTCGCCGGGCACGAAATCCTCGAAATAGAGCCCGCCGCGCTTGTGCCTCGTCGCCGTTTGCATCGCCATTTTCCGCCTCCTGATCGCCGTTAAGCCGGTGTTTACCATAATTGTTAATGCTCGCTAACGCTCGTGAAGTCGGTGGGAGCCGGCAGGGGAGCAGAAAAGCCATGCTGGTCGATCCCAGCAATCCGACGGCCGGCGCGACGGTGACCGGCGCTATTCGCCAGGCGGCACAAGCCACCGGGACGAGCTTCCAATACCTGTTGGCGACGGCCCAGGTCGAATCCGGCCTCAATCCGCGGGCAGGAGCGGCGACGTCGTCGGCGCGCGGACTGTTCCAATTCATCGATCAGACCTGGCTTGCCACCATCAAGCAGTCGGGCGCAGCGCTGGGCTACGGCCAATATGCCGCGGCCATCACCAAGACCGCCTCCGGCCATTATGTCGTTGCCGATCCGGCCATGCGCAGCCAGATTCTCAAGCTGCGTAATGATCCGACGGCAAACGCCGTCATGGCCGGCGCGTTCACGCAGTCGAACGCCGCGGTGCTGTCGGCAAAGCTCGGCCGCCCGCCGAGCGAAGGCGAGCTTTACATTGCGCATTTCATGGGTGCCGGCGGCGCCGCGCGGCTGATCTCGCTGGCCGCCGCCAATCCCAACGCCAGTGCCGCGAGCTATTTCCCGATCGCCGCACATTCGAACGCGCCGATCTTTTACGACCGCTCGACGGGCGCGCCGCGGACGCTGGCGGACGTGCGCAATATTCTCACCGCGCGCTACGACGTTGCGGCGCGATCGCGGCCAAGCGTGCCGGCAAGCACGGTCGCTCAGGCCGACATGCCAAGGTCCGATATTCCGCCGGCCGATATTCCGCCAGCCAGCATCCCGCAAGCCAAAATCCCGCGAGCCGTTGCCGCCACCAAGCAGGCGTCTTCTGACGAATTGCCGACGCACTTCGTGCGGACATTTCCGGTCCATCTCGCCTTGGCTGCGCCAGCGCCGGCGACTGCTCCGGCGCCCGTCGCCGCCGCCACCGTTCCAGACACCGCCGGCATGACCAGCGCGTTTGCCGATGCCAACCAAGCACACCCGCCTCTGGAGGACGAAATCTTCCACGGCCTGTTTCAAGATCCCGGCCGCAACGGTCCGGTCGCCGCCGTCGTGAGCCAGCTCTGGGGCGTGTCGAATGCGCCCGCAGGCGCCGACGGAACGGCGGCGCCGTCTGCCGCAACGCTGCGCGATCTGTTCAAGGATAATCAGCGTGGCTGACGCTGACATGCCGCTGAAATCGCGGCCGTTTATGGTGAACGATTTATTAATGTGGCGCCTCTAGGATCAATCCAATGATCAATCTGCGTGGCGTGAGCGAGCCATGATCGTCCGCGATTTTCTGCAATGGGTGCGCACCGCGCCGGCGAGCGAACGCGCCGAGGCCACCAGCGCGCTGGCCCGCGCCTTCCTCTATTCAGATCTGTCGCCTGACGACCTTGCCGCCGCCGAAGGCGCGATGCTGATGTCGCTCGACGATCCGTCGCCGCTCGTGCGCCGTGCGCTCGCCGACGCGCTGGCGGCGAGCCCAAGCGCGCCGCCGGCCATCGTCGTGGCGCTGGCCGCCGATCAGCCGCAGATTGCGGCGCCGGTCTATGCGCTGTCGCCGTTATTTGTCGATGCCGATCTGGTCGATGCGGTCGCGACCGGCGGCGCTCCGATTCAAGCGGCGATCGCCAGCCGCGCCGCGCTGCCGTGCTCCGTGGCCGCGGCCATCGCCGAAGTCGGCACCGCCGAATCCTGCCTGCTGCTCGTGGAAAATCCCAGCGCCGAGATTGCGCCGTTGTCGCTCGACCGCGTCGTTGAGCGTTTCGGGCATCTCGCCGCCGTCCGCGAGGCGCTCCTGCTGCGCGACGACATACCCGCCGCGACACGGCAGACGCTCGTCGCCAAACTGTCGGAAACGCTTGCCGGTTTTGTCGCCGGCCGAGCCTGGCTCGACGCCGATCACGCCGAGCGCATCGCCCGCGACGCCTGCGAGAAGGCGACGGTCACGATTGCCGCGGCGACCCCGGAAAATGAATTGCGTTCGCTGATCCGCCATTTATGCGCGGGTGGGCAGCTCACCGCCGGCCTTATTCTGCGCGCGCTGTTGTCGGGCAATATCGCCTTGTTCGAGGAAGCCTTGGCGGAGCTGACCGACATGCCGGTGGCCCGTGTCGGCGCGCTTCTGCATGACCGCGGCAGTGCCGGGTTTCGCGCCTTGTTCGACCGGGCGCATCTGCCGCCGTCGACCTATCCGGCGTTCAAGGAAGCGATCGAGGCGCTGCGCGAGGGCATCCTGCACGAGCCGGGCGGCGCCACGCGCCTCAAGCGGCGCATGATCGAGCGCGTCCTGACCCGTTGTGAAGATGCCGATCTCGGCGAATTGGCGCCGCTGCTCACGCTGTTGCGTCGCTTCGCGACCGAGGCCGCGCGCGAAGAAGCCCGGCTGTTCTGCGGTGATCTCGTCGCCGATGGCTTTGCGGCCGAACATCGCTCGGTCGCGGCGTAGCCCCGCGTCTACGTAGCGATGCTGCCGGGCGCGAGCGGCGGCGAAAAAATGTTTTCCAGATAATCCGGCCGGAAGTCGTTTTCCTCGCGAAGGAAATCGTCGGTGACCTCGCGCAGGCGCAGCGTCAGCTCATCGGCCGTATCTGAGGCCTTGGGGCGGCCGTATTCGCGCGTGATCGCGCGCACCGCATCGACGTGCTGATTGACCAGCGCGATCGGGATGCGGCCGATGTCCGGCGTGTGTTCGAGAAGACGGCACAGACTTTCGGCGACGCCGGCCGCCGTCGGATAGCCGAAGGTCGCCGCTTCGCCCTTGATATCGTGTGCGGCGCGGAACAGCGCCTGGTGCGTGTCCTCGTTAAAGCCTTGCTGCCCGACGTCCTGGCGCGCGGCCTCGAGGCGTTGGCATTCGGACTGCATCCAGGCGGCAAATTCCGACGAGAGCTGCATCAGCGCCGCTTCGGCACGGGCGACAGGATCGTCGTCGCCTGCTGCGGCGGGCGATACAGCCTTGCGTAATTGGTGGGATGGCGTGATGACTTCGTGATCGGCAAAAGTGGCAATCGAGGGAGTATCGTCCTTGCGCGCGGCCATTACTGATGCTCCCGGTCAGACCAAGACTTTGGCTTTGTCGAGCAGCGGCTGTTGCCGGGTGATCTCCGCCTTGGCGCCTTTGCGCCGCTCCGGCCCGACATAGTTCGGATTGACGTTGCGCCGGCGGTCCGGGCCGAAATAGTTCTTGCTCTTGATGAAGGGCCGCGGGTTGGCGACGACATTGAGAATACGCTCGTAAAGGGCCTTGGCCGAGATCGGCTTGGCCAGAAATTCGGTGATGCCGGCATCGCGCGCGTTCATGATGCGCTTCTTTTCGGAATGTCCGGTGAGCATGATGATCGGCACATAGGGATTGGCGTTGGCGCCGGGCTGGCGGATCATCTGAGCCAATTCCAGGCCATCGAAGATCGGCATCACCCAGTCGGCGATGATGATGTCGGGCATATAATGGGTGAAGGCTTCGAGCCCGGCGGCGCCGTCTTCGGCCTCGTAGACCTCGCGCGCGCCGTAGCCGTGCAGCAGCGTGCGCAGGATGCGCCGCATATGTGCATTGTCGTCGATGACCAGAAAGCGCAGGCGATTGAAATCGATGCGGACCATGCGACCCTCGCGCGACGAACGCTCTCAACGTCAGCGCCACATCGATCGACCGTAAAGATTCCTCGTTAACGCTCGGTTAAGCATTCCCGGACCGTTGAGCCGAAGACAGCCGCAGCCCGTCGGACCTGCCGTCGCCGTTTTAGTAGCCGAATTGCTCGCTCAAGATACGTTCGTCGAGGCTGTGGCCCGGATCGAACAGCATGTGCATGGCGGTTGCGTGATCCATGCTGATTTCGACGGAGCGCACCGAGCGCACCTCGTCATGATCGGCGACCGCGGCGACCGGACGCTTGGCGGCTTCGAGTACCTCGATGCTGACCCGGGCGCGGTCCGGCAGCAGCGCACCGCGCCAGCGCCGCGGCCGAAACGGGCTGATCGGCGTCAGCGCCAGCAGCGGCGCCCCGATCGGGATGATGGTGCCTTGCGCCGAGAGATTATAGGCGGTCGAGCCCGCCGGCGTCGCCAACAGGATGCCGTCGGCGACAAGCTCGGCGAGCCGCTCCTTGCCGTCGATCAGAACGCGCAGCTTGGCCGCCTGATAAGTCTGGCGGAACAGAGACACTTCATTGATGGCGCGGTGCTTGTGCACGCGGCCGGCGGCGTCCCGCGCGCGCATCAGCAGTGGATGGATCACGGTGACATGCGCGGCGGCGAGACGCTCGGCGAGTCCGGCTTCCGCATACTCATTCATCAGGAAACCGACGGTGCCGCGGTGCATGCCGTAGATCGGCTTGCCGGAATTCATGAAGCGTTGCAGGGTCGCCAGCATGAGGCCGTCGCCGCCCAACGCGACGATGACGTCGGCGGTCTCCGGCCGGGCATCGCCGTAGCGCTTGACCAGCCGGCGCCGGGCGCGCTGCGCTTCGGGCACGTCGCTTGCGACGAAGGCGATGTGCTTGAATTTTACTGCGGTCCGGCGTTTCGGCATGGCAATGGTGCTTGGCAATCGGGGCTTCGCGGCCGGGCGGCGCGACGCCGGCATGGAGAGGGAACAAACGAAATGGCACTAAATCAGCGCGCCGTGTTCGTGTACACAACCTATCCATCTCTTGTCGAGGCGGAGCGCGCCGGGCGGACGCTGGTCGAGCGCCGACTTGCGGCTTGCGTCAATATCCTGCCCGGCATGGTGTCGCTCTATTGGTGGCAGGGCGCCATCGAGCGCGGCGAGGAGGTTGTCATGATCATCAAGACCCGCGCCACGCTGGTCGAGCAGGTGCGCGCGGCGGTAAGGCAGCTGCACTCCTACACCACCCCCGCGATCCTGGCGCTGCCGATCGAGACGGTGGATCCCGACTACCACGCCTGGCTGATGGCCGAGACGGAACAGCCGGCGAACGCGTGAGCTAACAGCTTCGGCACGAGCCTAATACGTCACCGTGCCGTCGATCGCTTCCTTCAGCGCCACATAGGAGCGGCATTGTGTGCCGCAAATGGTCTTGACCTTTTCCAGATCGTCCTTGGCCTTGAGGACGTTGCCCTGTTCGGCCTCCCACATGCCGTAATAGGACCAGGTCAGCGCGTGATTGGGATCGGCCGCCAGCGCGCGGTCGTACCACAGTTTGGCATCGTCGTAGCGGCCAAGCTTGCGGCTGGCATAGCCGATGAGCGTCGCCACGTCGGCATTGTCGTCGTAGCCCATCGCGCGCAGCACGGCGATGCCGTCGCCGTAATCGTGCTTGTCGTAAATCAGCGCATAGGCCTTGTGCCAGCCTTTATAGAACTCATCCGTCGCGCTCGATTTCTTCGCCTTCTTTTTGTGGGCCTTTTTCGTGCCGGGGGTGCTCGGCGGCTGCTGCGTGGTGGTTTGCGGCGCGGCCGGGCTGCCGCTCTCGATGGCGCCGGCGCTCCTGGGCGCTCCAGCGGTGGCACTGACGAGAATGGCGGCGGCCAGCAACGAAATTTTGCGCATGAGTTCCCTCCGGTTCCGAGGCAAATTGCTCGGCAGCGCGACCAACCCCGCATTGGCGCAATTCATCCCGGGCAAATCGGCAATTCGTCCACCGCCCAGCCGTCGCCGCATTACCGGAATTTCACGTAGATGAACGGTTTCTGCCGACGTGCTTCAGCACCGGTTCAGTCCCCGAAGTTTAAACATGCGTTTGAAAACGGCGCGATGCCGAAATCGTCGCCGCGGAACAAGAAGGAAAGCACCATGATGAGGAAATTTGCCGCCGCGCTCATTGCGACCGCTCTCGTCGCCGGCCCGGCCCTTGCGCAATCGAACTCCACCGCGACGCCGAGCGCTCCGGCGGCGCAGACCGCTCCGGCCGCGCCAATGGCGTCTGCACCGGCCGCCAAGCCGGCTGTC
This sequence comes from Xanthobacteraceae bacterium, assembly GCA_035515455.1. Lineage (GTDB taxonomy): Bacteria > Pseudomonadota > Alphaproteobacteria > Rhizobiales > Xanthobacteraceae > BOG-931. The sequence continues at coordinate 2,761 of DATJBH010000145.1, read as the reverse complement.
AAGATGACGAAGGCGGCCAAGCATTCAACCAAACACGTCCGCAAGCATGCCTCGCGGACCAAGAGTCACGCAAAGCATCAGGTGCGCCACGTTAAATCCGGCAAGGCGCACCAGGCCGGCGCAACCGGCCAGCAGTCGTAATCAAGCGAGATTGCCTGCGATCCGGAAAATGCATCCCACAAAGGTTGCGAACCGAGGCCCGGATCGTACGCACCGGCTTGCGGCTCTCGATCGGCTCACCCCGTTCGATCCGCAAGCCGCACCTATTGCATGATTCCGGAGGATTTAAGGATCATGCGCCGCAAAGTCGTCCTGCAGTCCATAACAAGCAAAAGCGCAGGATCAGGGAGGCCGGCCTACGCGCCGGCCTCCGATATTTTTCGAATTACAAGGTCGGTTGCCACTCGATCGGTACATGCTCGTAGCCGGTCGCGGTCTTGATCAGATGGCCGCAGGCCGGAAACGGGAAGTGGTAGCCGGTGATGAGCATGCGGTCGGCGGCGACGCGGTCGAAGATTTTCCTGCGGGTGGCCACTGCTTGCGGACCGTCGACGTCGAAGGCCGCCTGCCAAGTGGGATGGCGCGCGAACACCGCAGGATGCTGCGCGGTGTCGCTCAACACCAAGAGCGATTGATTGCCGGAATGGATGGCAAACACGGTATGCCCCGGCGTATGGCCCGGCGCCGGCAAAGTGACGATGCCGGGTGCGACTTCCTTGCCCGGCTGGTAATGCGTGACCTGCTCGGCGATGCCGGCGAAGATGCGCCGCTGGTTGAGGAAGGTCGGCTTCATATCCGCCGGCGCCGCGTTGAGGTTGGCGTCGTCCATCCAGAACGCCCATTCCGGTGCCGGCACCATGATCTCGGCATTGGGAAAGATCAGATTGTTGTCCTTGTCCTTGATGCCGTTGATGTGGTCGGGATGAAAATGCGAGATGACGATGGCATCGACGGCATGCGGGTCTATGCCGGCAGCGATGAGATTGTCGCGCAGCTCGCCGGCCGACGGCGCAATCTGGCCGCCGGTGCCGGTATCGATCAGAACGAGCTTTTTTCCGGTGTTGACCACCAGCGCCGTGAACGGCGTCGCGAGTTTGTCGTGCGGCATGAAGGCCGCGTCGAGCGCATGCTCCACGTCGGCGAACGGCGCATTGCGGATGAATTTGTCGGTGATCGGCCGGTACCAGATGCCGTCATAGAGCGCGGTGAGCTCGTAGGATCCGATCTTGTAGCGGTAAATGGCGGGCGCCTGCTTGCCGACAGCCGCCGCGGCGGCCATGGCCGGGTTGGCATCGCCGCCGGCTGCGGCAAGCGCCGCAGCTGAAAGGAGTACGCGTCGCGTCAATGCAGGCATGACGTTGTCTCCCTTCGGGCATTGTTCAATGCCCAGTGCCGGTCGCTTCGATCGTTACCCAACCGCCGATCTTGACACAGGCATCACTCCCGGGGAGCCGGGCGAAGCCGGCGCCATAGGCGCTGCAAGCCCTGGCGTCTTCCCGCGCATGCGGCTTGGCCGGGGCAGGGGCCGAGGGAGCCGGCCTTGGATTGGGGTTTGTCAGGGTTTGCGCCGGTGCGCCTGCAACAGCGAAGGCGGTCGCCGTCATCAGTGAAGCGAAGAGCGCGCCGGCACGAAGCATCACGGCGTCTCCGCGAAAAAGTCGCGCATCAGCGTGTAGGACTTGCGGCAAAGCTTTTCGTCGTATTGCGTCGCCGGCCCCGTCGCGGTCGGGTCGCAGAACGAATGCACTGCCGGCGGCCCGAACATCATCACCTGCCAATCCACCTTGGCCTTGGTCATTTCGTCCTCGAACGCATCCATCATCGGCTTCGGCGTCACTGGATCGGCGCGGCCGTGAATTGCCAGCACGCGGCCCTTGATGGCGCAGGGCGTGCCGGAGACGACCGGGTTCGGGTTGGTGACGTGAAAGACGACCAGCGCCTTGAAATCGGCGCCGGCGCGCGCCTGTTCGAGCGCATAGCCGCCGCCGGCGCAATAGCCGATCGCCAAAACTTTCGCCGTATCGGCGACGCCGAGCTTTTGCGCTTCCGCCGTCAGCGCCGCGAAAGCCTTGCCGCCGCAGGCGAGCGTGAACGGCAGATTGTTGTGCACGGCGAGCATGCCGGCGCGCAATTCGTCGACCGTTTTCGGCTTGGCGCCGTAGCCAGCGCCGAACATGTCGGCCATCAGCACGATATAGTCTTTGCCGGCCACGGCGCGCGCCTGGCCGATGGTATCGGCGCACACGCCTTTCCAGTCGGGTTGCATGAAGACGATAGGGCGTTTTGCCGTGACGGCCTCGTCATAGACGATCATGCCTTCGAACGGCCGGCCGTCAACCTGATACGGAACCTTCTTCTCCGCCATCGCGCGCTTCCTCCTGGAGCATGATCCCGCAAAAGCATGTCCCGGACGCGATCCGGGATGGGAACCGGTTTTCGGACAAGATCATGCTCAAATCAACATTCCCCGCGCAGCCATAATAACCGAAATCGTGCGGCAATATTCCGGCGTCATGACCGCTGCCGCAAACGTGCCGGAGGCAACCCTGCGGCGAGGCGCGTTGCCGAGCGCCCCATTCGCCTGTAGGAGTGTGATACAAAACGAGGGAAAGCATCCTCCGATGTCGAAACAGGACATGCGCGCCGAAACCGAACGTCTCATCAAGGAGGCGATGGAGCGCAAATCGGTCACCATCAAGCGCGGCGACACCCGTATCGAGGCGGTGTGCGGCAAATGCGGCGCGCCGAACCGCGTCACCGC
>DATJBH010000144.1:0-79101 GCA_035515455.1 Xanthobacteraceae bacterium | reverse complement strand
GATCAATTCATTGGCCTTGTAGCCGAGTTGCTCGGCGCCGAACGGGTTCACGGACAAGATCGTTCCGGTCTCACCCACCATGAAATACATGATGGGATTGTTCTCAAAGACGGCCTTCCATTGTTCCTCGCTCTCACGCAGTGCCGCTTCCGCCCGCTTACGATTTTCGATGTCGGTACGCGTGCCATACCAGTGAAGTACGCGCCCCTGTTCATCACACAATGGATTGTCCTGGATCAGAAACCAGCGATATTGTCCGTCCTTTCCCCGTATTCGTGCCTCCAGTTGGAAGGGTGCCGGCGCGAGACGCGCACGCTCGCGGAGCGCTTCCAGCCTCTTCAGTTCATCCGGGTGAAGGAACTCGGCAAAGGCGCCCTTGGCCTGAATCTTATCGAGGGTAAGGCCGGTGTATTCTAGTTCCTGGCGATTGGCGAAAACTGGATTCCAATCCGCATCGAAGACAAGGACCTGCTGGGGAATGACGTCAATAAGCTCTCGAAGCTCCGCTTCACTGTGCCGAATTCTTTCTTCTGCGAGCTTGCGGTCTGAAATGTCGCGAATGGCGCTGGAAAACAGCACGCCTTCTTTGGTTTCCAGCGTGCTGAGGCTGATTTCCACCGGAAATTCGTGTCCGTCCTTGTGCAAGCCGAAAAGCTCCAGCCCGGACCCCATCGGCCGCGTCCGAGGATCGGCTGCAAAGGCCGTGCGGTGTCCTGGATGTTGGCCTCGGAACCGCTCCGGCACCAGCATTTCGATCTGCTTCCCCAGTACCTCCTGCCGTGGATAGCCGAACAGATTCTCCAGCTGCGCATTAACGAGAGTAATTTCACCTTCGCGATTCACGACCGCGATGGCATCGGGCGCCGACTCCAGCAGTCCACGGAATTTCTGTTCAGCTTGTTCGCGTTCCGTCACATCGGCCGCCGTCCCGATATATTCAACGACTTCCCCGGTCTCATCGAGGACCGGATGCCACACTGCGTGGAGGTGCTTGACGATACCGTCACGCAGCAGCAGCCTGTAAGTTTGGGAAAATCCAGCTTTCTCCCGAAATCCCGCCAGACAGGTCGCCGAAACCGCTTCGAGATCATCAGGATGCACGAGGCGCTTGGTCTCGTCATAGTCGGGAATGCCGCGCCGAGGATCTAATTCGAAAATTCGGAACAACTCCTCGGACCAGAAGACCGTTTTCCGGTGGCTGGGCCGGTAGGCGAAACTGCCGGTGTGGCTCAGCCTTTGCGCTTCGGCCAAGTAAGCCTCACTCCGCTTTAGCGCTTGTTCTGCCTTCTTCTGCTCGGTCAAGTCGATCACGAAAGCCACGCCTTGCTGCGCGGTTTCGCCGAACTGCGCCGCGCCTACCAGCACCGGTACGCGACTGCCGTCCTTGCGGATGTATTCCTTTTCGTATGGCTGGAAAGAACCGCTCAGCCTCATCTCGGCCATCGCGCGCTGAGTGCGGTCCTGCCACTCCGGCGGCGTGAGAATCCGCTGACCTACGGAACCTTTGACTAGATCCCCGCGGTCATATCCCACGATCCGAAGGAACGCGTCATTGACATCCTGAAAGACCGCGTCTCCGGTGTCGATCTGCCAAGTGAAGACGCCGATGAGGTTGGCATCGACCAGGCGCCGGATCCGAGCGTCTTTTTCATGAAGTACCGCTTCCCCCCGCTTGCGGTCGTCAATATCTGTTAGGACCTCGTACCACCTTATGACGTTACCCGTTTCGTCCCGTTGCGGCGCGGCACGAGCGAGGAACCAGCGATACTCCCCATCCACACGGCGGATGCGCGTCTCGAGTTCGACCGGCTCGCCGCTCAATATCGACGCGCGCCACTTGTCCAGGTAGAGACCGAGATCGTCCGGATGAATGGTCGCCTTCCAGCCTGAGCCTCGCCCTTCCTCCTCCGACAAACCGGAATATTCCGAAAATCGCTTACCAATAAATACGTCCCGTCCATCGGGCGTGATCGTGACAGTCATCGCAGGAATGGTCTCGACGATTTCGCGAAGCTCCTTCTCGCGCTGGTGAAGTGCTTCCTCGATTCGTTTGCGTTCGGTGATATGCCGTGAGACGCCGCGATAGCCGATGAAGCGCCCCGCCTCGTCGAACAACGGCAGCCCGGATACCGCCGCCCAACGCTTGCCGCCACCGGGCGTCGGCCTCCCGTACTCCAAATCGCGGAACGGCAGGTGCGCGTCGAGTATCTCACGGTGCTTGCGCCAGCCTTCTTCGTCAATGTCCAAGTAAGGCAGTTCCCAGCGCCTCTTGCCGAGTTCGGAACCCGGCAACGGGCCGTCGGTGACCCGCTCGGAGAAATCCTGCCGAATAAAGCGATGCTGATCGTCGGTCTCCCAGTAGGCGTCGAAGGAGAATTGCATGAGCGTGCGAAAGCGTTCCTCGCTGTCGCGGAGTGCTTTCTCGGCACGTTTGCGTTCTGTTAGGTCGAGTACGAAAGCGACGCCCTGATCTCCGCCGTCCTCAAAAGTTGCCGCACCTCGCAGAACAGACACGCGGCTACCGTCCTTTCGGCAGTACTCCCTTTCGGAAGGCTGTATCGCTCCGGTCGTCTCGACCTCTTCCATGGCCCGAGCATGTTGGTCGCGCCGCTCCGGCGGCAGCAGGTCCGTCCAGCGGAGGCGGCCGCCGACGAGTTCATCGCGATCGTATCCCACCATGCGGAGAAACGCGTCGTTAGCCTCGAGAATTCGACCGTCCATGCCCCAAATGAAGATCCCGATTATGTTGGCGTCGACCAGGCGCCGGATCCGAGCCTCCCGTTCGCGTACGATAGCTTCCGCTCGGCTGTGTGCAGTGACGTCCCGGGCGAGCTTTTCATTGGCGTCACGGAGATTGCGGTTGGCGTTGTGTAGTTTATCAGACAGCTTGTTGAAGGCCGTGATGACCAGTTGCAACTCGTCGTCGTACCGCCGGGGGCGACGCCGCAAGCGCAATTCTAATGGCGAGTCGCTGATGCGGTGGCTGCCAACGGTGGCTGCAATGGCAGCTAAATGGCGCGTGACGAGGTGACGAAAAATATAAAGGATGAATAGGGAAACCAAAAATGTCTGTGCCGCCTCGGTAGCCAAAATGAACAAAGCGGCGCCTTGTAGCTTTCGATAGATCTCTGCAAGTGTGGCTTCAACGTGAAGTTCACCAATGACTCTTTCCTGCCCCTCGACCTTGTACCGCAAGGGATAATCCCGTGCGGCGATAGGCAATTCGAAGTTCCTACTCACCTTTATGGTAAGCGGATTAGCCGTGGTGGCAGTTTCTCGGACTTCGACGGCGCGGATATCAGGAAGTCGGAGTATTCCATCAAGCTGGAGCCGCAGCTGCTTTTCGTCGAGGGCCCAGAGACTTTCAGCCAGGGTGTCCACGTAGCTACCGCCAATTCGATTGAATCTCGACTCAATTGCCGAGACTTCGTTGCGATACTCGATGTAGAGTTGAGCGGCGGTCAAGATGAGGGTGATGACGCCGCCAAAGAGCAAAGCGCCAACCATCAGGCGCACGCCTACGCTGTGACGGTTTGCCGCGATCGCCTGCAGACGTCGGCGCACTCGGGACGCGAGCGTACCTACGGAATCCAATATTGGTTTTATGAGTTGTTCCAAGTTACGCATCCAACGGCTCGGCAGCCGGGCTCAAAGGGATCGAAGAACTGAGTTATTACCCGCGTTTTTTGAACGCCGATGAAGAATATCCTCTTAGGACTTGGCGTCATATGCGGAACCGCTTCACCGCCATTCAAGACTTGGTATCTTTGCCCAGGCCGGCAGAAGTGGATTCTCCAGTTCGATAACCGTTCGCTGATGGAAATTAAGTTTAACGACTGCCGGGAAGAGGTACTTCTCAAAATGCCTCTTTAAGCTGCCATCCTTCTGCATCTCTTGCAGCCCGTACCGAATCCGTTCGGCCAAGTGCGGCGCTGATTTGGAAACGTAGACGTAGAGCGCCGATGGGAAATGTATCAACAAATGCTGGTCGATTTTCAGATCCGGGTATTTTTCTACGTAGGTCTCAAATTCATCAACGGCCGTCCCTGCAGGCCGGGAGATCAGGTCGAACCGACCCCGTTGCAGCATTTGCACCAACGAATCGTAATCTCCGGCGTCGACCGCGACAGGAATGCCATTGTATTCGTATATCGGGGCATTGATCAGCTGCTGTCTATCGCCGAGCCGCAACTGCCGCATGCCAGCGATGTCTCGTACCTTGTCTATCAAAGTTTGATCGGCAGCGCGGATAAATCCGACGTGATAACCCCAAAACCCTTCGTCCAAAGGGATGTCGATCGGTACTAGTCCTTCATCCATCTCCCTTCGGCCAGGGGGAAGGACCATCACATTGACCAAGTCACCTTTAAGGACTTCCTGATGTAAGCGGGCCAGAGACATCTGCGTCGTCGCCGGTTCGTTCTTGTACAGCCCGTAGCGGGCAACGCTGCGTTCCAACGCGTCATCCAGCGGCGCATAAGCGTATTGATAGTGGACCATGAAGATCCCTTTGTCATAGCGGCGCACCACGTCCTCGGGTTGAGGCATGGAGATCGACTCCGCCCGTGCCATCCACCACGCCCCTGCTGCATAGCAGCTGAGGCCAACCAGGATTGCTCTGAGCGGCCGAACCGCTTGATTGAAGAATCTGGGCACGTTCATGCTCCTCCCTCGAAATCACCGGAGGCGACGAGACACGATCTCGAAAACGGCTGCATTTAAGTTCGCTGGTTTTGCACTGGGGTGCAAGCACAAAGGTCGCGAGAACCTCGCAGCTCAAACTGACGAAGCAAACACCAAATTTTCGACAGCCAGCCTAAACCTTGGTTTAGGCCACAAGAGACTACCAGCGAGGTTAAAGTCGGAAGGGCATGAGCTGATGCCGATCGAACCGTGTGTCGAGCGTAGGCTCATTTAGAGGGCTGTCCTGATCGAGACTCGACCTCGACCGTGGCTGTCATGCCGGCAACCAAGCGGACGCGATCAGGTACCTCATCGAGCCGGATGCGCACCGGTACGCGCTGGGCAAGCCGCACCCACGTGAAGATCGGATTAATGTTCGCAAGCCCTTGATCGTCCGGTCGCGAGTTGGGGACATTGATGGCCCGTGTGACGCCGGCGACCTCACCCCGAACAATCTGGCTGTAGCCCATCAATTTGATCTTGGCCGAATCGTTCTCGTGGATCGAGGCCAGTTGTGTTTCCTCGAAATAGGCATCTACCCAAAAAGAATTGGCATCGACGATTGAGATGGTGTTCCGGCCGACGGTGGCGTAATCACCAACCTGCGCCAAAAGATTCGTGACCCACCCGTCTACGGGAGAGCGAATTTGGGTACGCTCGAGATTAACCTTGGCCTGTTCAAGGTTGGCGACTGCCTTTTGATACTGTGCCTGAGCGGCGATGGCATTCGACTGGTAAGTCTGCTGCTCCTCCTGCGTGACTGCAAGGTCGTTGAGTTTGTTCCGGCGTTCTGCCTGTCGTTGCGCATTATCGGCGTTGGCTCCCGCCTGGGCGACGGCCGCCTCGGCCAAGCTGACAGATATCTTGTAATCGGTCGGATCGATCACCAGAAGTAAATCGCCCTTGCGTACGAACTGGTTGTCGATGACCGGCAACTCGACGATACGTCCTGATACTTCCGGCGCCATGGCGACGACATAGGTGCGCACCGTACCGTCGCGCGTCCACGGCGCTCCCATATACGTATCCCACATCGCCCAGCCAAACACAGCGGCCAATCCCATTGTAACGAGCGTAACCAGGAGGGGAATAATTCGAAAGCGCGCATTTGGAATGGCGCGCGCCGCACGCGGCGTGAGTTGCACGACACGAGCGTCCGCACTTTTGCCTCGCTCCGATTTGGTTTCAGCATCCGACATGGCATTCGACCTCAGTGCGCGATAACAAGGACCGCTGCCGACAACACGATGATGTACATTGCGAACACGAACAGGGCCGGATGCCAAACGTAGCGCAACAGCCCGAACCGACCCGCGACCCGGCGCAGTCCGATCGTCGCGAACCACGCCGCCACCATCAACAAGGAGATAGGCGCTACGTAGACTTCGAGCAGATCAATCTCGAAAAACCTCATCGGGGTACCCCTGCGTCGAAGTAAGCTCGATGGTGAACGAGCGCGTCGCAAACGAGAAGAATCCGGCCGCGTTCGCGTAAATCTGCCGAGATCTGCGTCTCGGATTCTGAAACGCTGGCGAGATGCTGATCGAGCCGCTCAAACTGGGCGATTGCGGCAGTGGAGTCCCCTCGCGCAAAGGGCTCAAGCGCCGAGTCTAGCTCAAACGTAAAGCCGAGTTGCGGCGCGATGCGACGGAGCTCAATGAGCTCAATTCCAACCGATAGCGCCGTCGCGAGCTGGGCGCGCTGCAGCGGCTCAGCAGCGTCCGGTAGCGCCACGAGCCGGCTATAGATGAGGCCCTCCCAATTTTCTCGCAGCTGTGGGACGGCTTGGGTCGCGAGGCGCCGCAGGTCGAGCAACGTCAGTTGCAGCAGCCGTTGCGCCCGGAACGCGGGCGAGAGTGGCGGCAGCAAGCGAAATGAAAGCGCGGCGACGCCACAGCCTACAATGATCGCAAGTGCGGCGTTATAGAACTGCACGGTGCTGTAGCTCATATGGTTTGCGGGCGCGAGCAGCGGCACGAAATTGCCGACCATGGGGCCAAACGTCGCCGCGTTCCAGGATTGAGCCATCAGGGCCCCCGCTGGCACCATGAATAGACCCATCACGAAGCTAAAGCCGGCGAAAGTTTCTACATTAGGCAAGCCGGCAAAAAGAATGATCGCGGCGCAAATCGCGGCAATACCGACACCGATCATAAATTTCATCGCGTAAGCGTAGCTTTCATCCGCCTTAGGAGACAGAAGAATGACCGTAACGGCTGCGAAAACGATAGCCGACGCGCCGTTCGGCCACTGGGTGATGATCCAGAAAACCTCGACCGCGCCGATGGTGACGCAGGCACGGCCGGCATTGACGAATCCAGGCAACCAGTCGGGTACGTAGAGTTTCCCACCTCGGACCCGAGAGCGGGGCCGTGCCGGATCGGCCACCAACAACGCCAGTCCGTTAAGGAGACCCGCGAAACCGGAGAGCACGTTGGCGGTGTGATCCGCAAGCAGCCGCAGTGACTGTGTGTCGGCTGGCATTGCTACCAGCGCCTGAACCGCCGCCTCACAAACGCCGCGCATTTTGCTTGGGTTGGCCACCCAGTTTGTCAGGTTTCCTCGCTGCGCGTCGATCCGGAGTTCATGAGGAATTCCATGCAGCACCACATTTGCGTCGGACTGAGCGGCGTCAGCCGGCATGCGCATAAGCCGCTCAGATACGCTCCGCCAAGCAGCGAGCGCGGCAAACAACCCGTCTATGGCGGCCCGTAACACCGGTGAATGATAGTGAAGTCTCGATGACTCTCCGGTCGACTCATCGATGATCGGTTCGAGCGCGATGGCTCGTCGGAGCAGTTCGCGCCGAATCGGCTGCTGAGGATCGGACGAAGTAACCCCAGCCAGCGTCAATGTGGCGACAAATCCGCTCGCGATTTGGGCTGAAAGGTCCGCGAATTGCGCTGCGAGCCGTCGCGGCGCGCCGCCGAAATCGGTCCCGGCGAGAACGACACCGGCACACACAATGCCAATCCAGATCTCGCTGACACGGGTGATGGCGAGAGTGAAGACTTCCCCATTGAGCCCGCCGGTCGCACCGAGCTGATCGCTAGCGATGATGGCGGCGGTGTAGCCCGCTAATGCGGCGGCATAAGCTGCGAAGTTGCGCAATAGCGTTGCAACCAATGCGCAGGCGCCGCCCCATAGCGCCAGACAGAAGAGAAAACCGAAGCGTTCTTGCGGGAAGCATGCCGTCAGCACGACAATCACGACCGCGCCGACCAGGGTGCCGATCATGCGGAACCATCCCTTACGCAGCGATGCGCCGAGGCGTGGTTGGCACACCAGCGCCGCGGACGTACCTGCCCAATATGCATTGTCGAGCTCAAGCCAATACGCGACGTAAAGGGCGAGACAGACCGAGGCCCACAGCCGAACACCAAAGAGCAATGGTGGACCGGCAGCGCTGGCCGCTCTGATGAGAGCCGTCCATAATCGCGTCGGAGGACGTTGCGCCCCCATCCCAACCGGCTCCACCACGAACATGTCAGCCATGGGAAACAGTCCCAGCTGGAGCGCTGCGACGACATCCGGGTCGCCACGGTCTCGTCCGAGTGGAAGGCGCATCCGCGAGCGAAATCAGCGCGAGAGCGCTTTGCACAGCCATCGCCGACACTCCCAGCATGGCATACTCGGCAAGTTTGCCGAGGCCCATCTTCGCTGCTTTCGATAACTCGCAGCTCCGCCGTAGCTTTACTCGACGGCTCATGGCCCTATGCCATCTGTCATGTTTCCCACGTGGTACCGATCTCGGATCACGTCAGTGTTGTCGATCCTCCTTCGGCTTTCCGGGCATCAGTCTTGCGGCCGGCTAGATCGGTCTCCTGAATTCCCTATGCCAACATCGGAAAAGAATCCGGCTGTCCGGATTCTCTTTCCATAACCGATCGGAGAGGCCGACGAATTGGCTCATGACTACTTTCCCGCTCAATAGTGCTCAGCCGTCAGAGTGACTTTGCCTCTGAACACACTCAGGCTAATCGCGGTGTTGGCAAGCATGATTGGAAAAACGAAGAGGCCCGCGCCCCAGAACATGAAGGCAAGGCTGGAATGAGGAGATGCCGCCTGCTCGATGCTGATCGTGAACGGGATCATGTACGGCCAGAACGAAATTGCGAGCGTGCCGAACGCCGCCGCGAAAATGACGGCGACCATGGGGAAAGGCAACTGATCTCGACGGTGAAGAACGCCGGCGGCCATTGTGAACGCCGCAACGGCGCCAATCGCAGGGAAGACAAAGAGGTACGGCCGCTCGAGCCACCGATCCATGACCCGAAGATCATCCAGCAGCGCATAGATGAACACGACGATGAGGAAGGCAAGGAGTCCGGCCGACAGATAGGGAATCAGGCGATACGCGGCGTCCCGCAGGTCTCCCTCGCACTTCATGACGAGCCAGCAGGCGCCGAGCAAAGCATAGCCGACGCAGAGACCGATACCGCAAAGCAGGGCAAAAGGACTGAACCAGCCCCAAACGCCGCCAATATATTGGCCATTCGAAATCGGCAGGCCTTCCACCAGAGCGCCCACCATTAAGCCTTGCATGAAAGTGGCGACGAGCGAGCCGGCCGCGAAACTGGCATCCCATACTGCTGGCAATTGCTTGGCGTTAGATCGAAATTCGAAGGCAACGCCACGCAAGATCAGACCAGCCAACATCAGAAGAAGAGGAAGATAGCAAGCAGAGAGCAAAGTCGCATAGACTACGGGGAAGGCGCCCCAGAGAACCACGCCCGCGCTGACAAGCCAGGTCTCATTGCCATCCCAGATCGGCGCGACCGCGCTCATCATCGTGCGCCGCCGGGCTTCGTCGCCCGTCACGCCGTAAAGGATTCCAATGCCCAGATCGAAACCGTCAAGCAGAACATAGAGCAGAATGCTGGTGGCCAGGACGAAGACCCAAAACATGATCATGGCTATTCTCCCGCCGTCAATTGTGGAATTGCCGTGGTGATCGGTGCGTCGACGACCGACATCTGGCGTTTGGGTGTCGCGGAGGATGACAAAACGACCTGCCCCTTGGGCCCGGCGCGTAAAAGCCGGTAGATGAACACGATCCCGAATGCGAAGATGAAAACGTAGACGGCGCAGTAGACGACGAGCGAGATCGCTGCCGCGCGAGTCGTCAGAAAAGGCGTGACTGCGTCGGCGGTTCGCAGCAGCCCGTAAATCGTCCAGGGCTGTCGGCCCACCTCCGCGGTGAACCAGCCGGTCAAGATCGCGATGAAGGGAAGCGGAAAGCTAAAGAAAGTGAGCCAGAGCAGCAGCCGGTTTTTCTCAATGCGACCCTTGAGGCTCAAATAGGACCCAACCCAGGCGAGCGCCAACATGATGAGACCACAGCCGACCATGATGCGAAACGCGAAAAATGGGATGAGCACTGGTGGGCGATCTTGCCGTGGGAAATCGGTTAAGCCGACCTCCTTGGAAGTAAGGCTCATGCTCGCGATCAAGCTGCCTATAACAGGAATGCTGATCGCGTAATGATTTGTCTCTGTTTTCGCGTCGGGAATTGCGATCAATACCTCGCTTGCCGGCTGCTCGTCATGCCAACGCCCCTCGATCGCCGCGAATTTGGCCGGTTGATCATCATGCACCCAATCGCCGGTGAGGTGACCGAAAAAGATCTGAGCCGGCACGAGAATAGCGGCAAGGTAGAGCCCCATGCGCAGCATGATTTGGGCTTCGGCTTGGAATTCACGCCGCAGCAGATACCAGGCCCCGGTCGCAGCAACGCAGAACGCGCCGGTCAAATAAGAGGCAAGCAGCATGTGCGGAAACCGCACCCAGACCACGCGATTGAATACGATCAAGAGCCAGTCGGTCGGCACGAACCTGCCATTCTCGAAGACATAGCCAACCGGCGATTGCATCCAGCTGTTGTTGATCATGATCCAAAATGCCGAGAGCGTGGTCCCGAAGGCGACCATCGCTGTCGAAAACAGATAGAACCATGGCGAAACCCGAGAGCGCCCGAAGAGAAGGATTCCGAAAAAGCTCGCTTCTAGTGCGAAAGCCGTGAAGCTCTCATAGGAAAGAAGCGGTCCCTGGATCGGTCCGGACATCCGCGACAGCTCGCTCCAGTTGCTACCGAACTGGAACCCCATCACGATCCCCGAGACGACGCCGAGACCGAATGCTATGCCGAAAATCTTGAGCCAGAATTCAAAGACCACACGGTAAGCGGGCCTTCCCGTCGCTAGGTATAGCGCCTCAAGCAGGGTGAGCCACGCTGCCAATCCAATCGTGAAGGCCGGGAAAATGATATGAAACGAAATGGTGAATGCGAATTGCAGTCGCGACAGGAGCAACGCCGTGATTTCCATGGCAACACCCTCAACGCCTGAGATTGGTCTTCACGAGATCGACGGTCTCATCAACGCGACGGCTGCTGATTGGTTTCGCCATGCAGGACAAAACGCCCTTGGCTGTTTCGCCCGAGATTGAAGGGGGCATGTCGAGCTCCGTTCAGTCAACGACCGCTTGGACCACAATAGGATTGAGACACATTTGACGATTCAAGTGCATCGATCTATTGCCTGCGTGTACGCTTAGCTAAACTCTTGTTCAGACCAACCGCGATCAAGTTGGAGGGGCTCGGCGGGATCGGCGATAAGGAAACGCACTTAGGAAATCGCGTCCATGCCAGCTGAAGATGCTGGTCGTGCCGCAGCGACGACATGACAACGTCGGGCGGACTGAGCTGGTCGCTTCTTTGGTTTTACAGACTTAGCAACCGCTCGTGCAACGGTCTCGCAAGTTCGAGCAGCTCGTTAAATGCATCGCGCTGAGCCGCCGCGGCATCCACGGCATAGTCGAGCCACTCTGGATTACGCTGCAGCGCCAGTTGATGCAGTTCGTGTTCCCTTTCCAGACAGACTGCAAGTGCGGTAAACCAGCATACGAGATCGCGCGGCAATGGGCTTGGCAGCAGGCCTACTTCCTTGCCAAGCGAGCGGTAAACCAGCATGTAATCGCGCTCGCCCCGAAAGTGATGATAGGTGTAGGCACGTTGCTGCTTTATGGCTTCAAGATCGGAGGCCAAGGTGGCCAACCTGCTGCCAAGATGGCGGCAAAGGCCGTCGATCTCGCCGATTAATGCGCAAGCGACATTTCTCTGCATTTCCCGCCTGTGCGCGCGCTCTTGTAGGTTGTTGGCGATGAAACCCGAGAATCCGCCGAATAGTCCACCAGCGATGGCGCCGGAGATTTGCAGCCACGGCAGATCCATCGTCCTCTCTCTTCAATTGGTCGGCTATTTGCCGATCCGCGGCGCCTCGGCAACCAAACGCGAACTGCGCTGTCCGGTGAAATAGCTCCAAAGCCACTGGTTCTGGACACGTAGCCGGTTTTGCAGTTGCGGGAGAAACATGAGATGAACTAGGGCCCAGGCGAACCAAGCCATCAGCCCCGACATTCGCAGGCGGCCCGACTCCAAAATCGCATAGTTCTTACCGACAACTGCCATATTGCCCTTATCAAAGTAGCGGAACGGACGAGGCGGTTTGCGGCCACGGAGTTCTCGGGAAATCAGCCGTCCAACATACCGGCCCTGTTGAATTGCGACCTGCGCCACGCCCGGCAATGGCCGACCGTTTTGCATCAACGTGGCCGTGTCGCCGACCACGAAGACCCCGCGAGTATCCGGAACATTCATGAACGGACCGACACATGCTCGACCGGATCGGTCGGTCGCTACTCCAAGCATTTTCACCAGCGGCGATGGCGAAACGCCCGCCGTCCATAATACGGTACCACACGGGATAAGCTTTCCTCCCACAGTCACCCCTTGAGTGTCGATGTGTTCCACCATGGAGCCGGTCATGACCTGAACTCCCAGTTTGCCGAGGTGCTTGGCCGCCTTTTTCGAGAGCGATTCGGCAAAGCTCGGAAGAACGCGTTTGCCACCTTCGAGCAGAATTATTGACGTCTCGGTGGGATCGATGCGCCGAAAGTTCTTGCGCAAAGTAGTAGTCGCCATTTGCGCCAGCGATGCCGCCAATTCCACACCTGTCGGTCCCGCGCCGACCAAAACAAATGTCATCTGCCGCCGACGCTCGTCTGGGTCGTCTGTCGCTTCCGCCAACTCGTACGCACTTAGGATTTTTGATCGTATCCTTTCGGCATCGGTTATCGTCTTCAGGCAAGGAGCATACTTGGCAAACTCGTCATGTCCGAAATAGCTTGACTGCATGCCAGCGGCGATCACTAAATAGTCGAAGCCTATTTTTTTGATCCCGATGCCAGGATAATCCACATCAACAGACCGGGTTTTCAGTTCGATACCGACAACCTCCCCTAATGCCACAGAAACATTCGATTGCTTCGCAGCAAGCTGTCGAATTGGCGCGGCGACCTCAGAGGGCGCAAGGACTGCGGTCGCCACCTGATATAAAAGCGGCTGAAAAATATGATGATTACGCCGGTCGAACACGATGATATCAGCATTACAGTGACGCAACGCTTTTGCTGCGGAAATGCCACCGAAACCACCACCCACAATAACGATTCGCGGCTTATCGCGGTTGACCTGCGCCACGATCGACGACTGCTCCTGCGGACGCGCCACAGCCAAAGTTTCACTCATATCGATCTCCTTGTGGTGGTATGGAGCCGAGCCTCGAACGTAGCCCGTCTTGTGTTCTTGCTCCTCAATCGTGCGCCGGACCGAAGGATCGTCAGCCTACGCGGGCGGTCCTTTTGGCAACTGCCGGTGCGTTCTCTATCCTGGCGCGCAACTCAATGAGCCCAAGCAGCAATTCGTCTCGTTCCGCGGCTAAATCGTCGATCGTGCGCGAACCAACCTCGGCATGAACGCTGTCGGTGATTTTCTTTTGCACCTCAGGTGACAATACGGGTTGCCCAAGTACCTTCCACCAGGCCGTCATAGGACCGGCGAACTGCTGGAAGAAGTGCTCTATGCCGCCTTGACCGCCGCCGAGATGGTTGAGAAGCAGACTGCCCATGATGCCCCAACGCAGGCCAGGGCCCCAGGACAGCGCGGTATCGACGTCGGCAGCGCTCACGACACCTTCGGCAACAAGATGATAAACCTCTCGGCTAAGCGCGGACTGCAGACGATTGGCGACATGCCCGGGTACTTCCTTGTGCAGCCGGATTGGTCGCTTTCCCATCACGACGTAAAACTCTGTTGCGCGCTGGATCGTATCTTCTGACGTCTTTGCGCCGCCAACGATCTCAACCAGCGGGACCACATGAGGCGGGTTGAAGGGATGCCCAATGACGCACCGCTCGGGGTGAGAGGCACAGCCCAATTGGATTTCGCTCATGGTGAGGCCGGACGAGCTCGACGCAATTATCACGTCGGGCGGTAGGAGCTCGTCGAGTTGGCCGTAAAGCTTTTTCTTGAAATCGATTCGTTCGGGACCGTTCTCCTGCACGAGGTCGGCGCCTTTGACCGCTGTCGGAAGGTCGGGTGTAAACGTCAGCCTTGATTGTGATGCGCCAGGCGCGAGCCCCAATCGTTTCAGCGCCGGCCAAGCCGCATCAACAAAACGCTTCAGTGCCGCCTCGGCGTTCGGTGCGACGTCAGTCGCTACAACATCCAGGCCTTTTGCCAGGAATAAGGCTGCCCAGCTCGCGCCGATGACGCCGGTTCCGATAATGGCGACGCGACGAATGGGTTTATTTGGGGACATGGCCAGTTCTCCTTTGATTAGATTTTCAGATTTCGGCGTAGGCAACGCCGGTGAGGTTGCCCTGAGCGAAGAGGAAGTTTTTCTCTCCGGATCCGTCCAGCTTTGCGGAATAGATCGAGCCGGCAAAATCGGTTACGAACATCCGATCCCCGGGAACATCCAGTGCGATACCGATTCCCTCCATCAAATGGACCAACACGATTTCAGGAGCTTTGGGCTTGGCGTCTATGGATGCGCGATTGACGGTGTTGCCGCGCGGGGGATCACCACGATCCGTCCAATAGAGGACTCGATTTTCGAGATCGAGCTCGAGATCGATCGGTTCGGGCAAGCCGTCGTAGAACACCTCGATGTCGCCGCGCCGCGCCGCCGTCTCGCCCTTCGGAATTTCGATGTTGGCGCGGCAAATACGGCCCTTATTCCCTTTACTCGGTCCCTTTTGCGTCCAGTACATTTTGCCAAGCTTGGGATCGAGCGTGATGCCGACACACCACCTCGTTTGATCGCGCCGATCGTCGTCGCCGCGGCCCGTCTCGACAAGCGTTTCTATCTGCGCGCCGTCTAGATTGGCGCGCATCACACGCATGCCTTCGCGGTCGCACCAATACAGCTTGCCGTTTTTCTTATCGAGATGGATTTGCTTTGGCGTGAAAGTGGTGCCTTGGGGAACGATGACCTTGCGATTCCTTCCGTCGAGGTCAGCGCGCTCGATCGAGCCGTCGTTCGCGCTCGGGATTCCCATGTTGGTCCAATATATGTGACCAGCCTTGGCGTCGACCACGATGCCGTCGGGAAGTTTGCAGTCGGTCACTATCGTTTTTTTGTCGGAGCCATCCGAATTCATCGTGTGAATACGTCCGGCATTCAGTTCAAGAACGAATAGTCGGCCGACCGCGGCTTGGTTGCGTGATGCGGGTCTTGTTTTGGTAGCCTGGAGGTCAACCATGAAATTTCCTTTCATCCTCAGATTTGAGCATCTATGCCGCGAGTCGGCCTGGCGACGTCGCAGGCTGGGTTCTGATCGCCGCCATACAACCCGAATATGTCGCTTGCCGAGTGGCGTTGCCTCGGGTTGAACGATGCCGCCGAGCGCGAAGCCACCATCCGCCCTCTACCGTGGCGGTGTGCAAGGCTCAGGGCATGGCCCATTCTTTCTTGCTTGGTCAGGAGGTAAGACAACGAGTACGAGGTTGGCGCGACCTCGCAGGGAATTCGGGCGACAATCTCGATGTCGGCATCCAACAGGGCGCGGACCTTGTGAGGATTGTTCGTTAGCAGGCGAACCCGGCTGACCCCGAGGTCTCCCAGGATTGCGGCTGACAAGCTGAAATCCCTGCAATCAGCCTTGAAGCCGAGGGCATGATTGGCTTCGACGGTATCAATGCCGACATCCTGCAGCTCGTAGGACTGCAGTTTCGCCATTAAACCGATGCCCCGGCCCTCCTGATACTCGTAGATCACCAGACCACGGCCCTCTTCGGCGATGGTCTGCATGGCCATGGAAAGTTGGTCGCCGCAATCACAACGCAGCGAGCCTAGCACTTCGCCGGTGAAGCACTGCGAATGAATACGCAACAGGGGTGCGTCCAGCGTCAGATCGCCCATGACGATTGCAAGCGCGGTTTCGACCCGCCGAATGCCGTTCGCGAACTCACGCTCGAATCCGGTAGCGTGAAACATCCCCCACTTGGTGGGAAGGCGTGCTGTCGCGGCACGCCAAAGGAACCCGGTTTGCGATGTCATCTTCATTTACGCCTCGCGACCTTCCAAATTTGTTTCGCGACCGCCGTCTTTGCGGCTTTTCATCCGACGGCCGCCACCGCGCGTTCATTAGCTTGCGGGACGGTGCCGCTTACGTGCAACGCGTCGATTTCGGCCGCGCTGAATCCGAGCTCTTCGAGAACCTCTTCATTGTGTTCCCCAAGTTCTGGAGCACGCTTAGCCAGTACTTTTGTGACGCCATGCACCTGAATCGGACTGCTAATCGTCGATGTGAGTTTGCCGCCAGCGCCTTCAAGCGGCACGACGATGTCGTTCGCCCGGAGCTGCGGGTCGTCGATGACTTCCTGCGGGCCACGCACGGCGCCGAAAGTGACGTGAACGCCGTTGAAGACTTCGTACCAATGCGTCATCGGCTGTGAGCCGAACACTTCGTCAAGTATTTCCGTAAGCTGCGGCATGTTCTGCGCCAGCTTGGTTGGGTCAGAGAATCTTGGATCGGTCAAAAGATCGGCGCGGCCGATCGCATTCACCACGGCGGCCAGCTTGTCGGGGGTGACAATAAGAACGAACCAAGTCTCGTCGGAAGCCCGATATACATTCAGGGCCGCATTTGCTGGATTCTTGCGGTCGTGGGGAGCGAAAAACTTCGCCTCGCATAAGGCGGCCTGGATCGAAACGCTTGCAGACCACACACCCTCGGCCAGCAGCGAGGTGGTGACATACGATCCCTTTCCGGTGCGCTCGCGTCGATAAAGTGCCGTCACGATCGCGGAATAGAGACCAACGGCAGTTGCATTGTCGCCGCTGCCGGCCACCGGCCAGGTTGGCGGCTCGCCGGCATCGCGCGTCATGGATAGCAGGCCGCTACGAGCCCAATATGACGTGATGTCGAATCCAGGAAGACCGGCGTCGGGACCTTTTTCGCCGAATCCCGTGAGGTCCGCATAGATCAGACGTGGATTCCACGTTGCCACGTCGTCATATTCGAGCTTTAACTTCTTACGTGCAGGATGCGGGGTGTTGACGATGAAAACGTCTGCCCATTTGACCAGGCGCTCGAGAACCTGCTGAGCGCTAGGCGATTTCAAATCGAGGGTGATGCCGCGCTTGTTGCGATTGGCCAAGTGGAAGGGGTAGGCATCTTTCGCTTGCGGCTGCGGCGGGATTTTGTGTCCTATTCGCCAAGTGTCGCCGGTTGGCGGCTCGACTTTTATGACGTCGGCGCCGAAGTCAGATAAGATCACCGCTGCACTGGGGCCTGCGATAAAGCTAGCCAAGTCCACGACTTTCAGCCCAGAGAAAATGTTGTCGCTTGCCATGGTTCCTCACGAAACGTCATTGAAGGGGATTTCATCAGCGCCCGCGGAACTGGGGCGCGCGCTTTTCGAGGAAGGCCGACGTGCCCTCCTTCTTGTCTTCGGTCGCCGCGCAGAGACCAAAATAGGAAGCTTCAAGCAGCAACCCTTCGCTTTGGCTCGCCTCCATTCCCTTATTGGTGGCCTCGAGCGCGAACTTGACCGCAATCGGAGCGTTCGCGGCTATCTGTTTGATGACTGCCTCGGCGCGATTGATCAAATCAGCGGCCGGAACGATTTCATTGACGAGCCCAATGCGATAGGCCTCTTGGGCGCTGATTATCTCTCCCGACAAAATGAGCTGCAGAGCGCGCCCCTTTCCCACCAGTCTCGGCAGGCGTTGAGTTCCGCCACCACCCGGCAGGAGTCCCAGTTTGACCTCGGGCTGGCCAAACTTCGCGTTCTCGACTGCGATCCTGATGGTACAAGCCATCGCCGTCTCGCAGCCGCCGCCGAGCGCAAAGCCGTTGATCGCCGCGACCACTGGTTTGCCGAGGTTCTCGATCAGATCGAGAACCTCCTGTCCGAAACGGCTCGACAGCTCTGCTTCGAACGCTGTGACCCGAGCAAGCTCGCTGATATCCGCACCGGCTATGAATGCCTTGTCGCCGGCGCCCGTCAGGACGACGCCGCGCACTGCCGCGTCGTCCCGGGCGTCCTCGAATACGGTTCGCAGATCCGCCCATGTCGCCTTATTCAACGCATTCATCACTCTGGGCCGATTGACAGTCACATAGGCGACGGGGCCCTTCTTTTCGTACACGGCGTTTGCCAGTGTCCGCGATGCCGAAGCAGCCAGCACGACTGCGGGCGAAGGCGTAAGAGTTGCTGTTGCCTGGGCCATGTTATCTCTCCTGTCGGAAACTGGGGGAAGCCGGAGAATGAATGCCGGCCATGCACCGCATCAGACGAAGGCGCCGAGGCCCGTGATGGCTTTCCCGACGATCAGATTTTGCATCTGATACGTACCTTCGTACGAGTAGAGCGCTTCGCAATCGGCAAAGAACCGCGCGGCCTTATAGTCCGCAACGATGCCGTTGCCGCCAAGCAATTCCCGCGCCCAGGCGACGGTCTCGCGACACTTGGCCGTGCAGAAGGCTTTGGCAAGCGCCGCATGGGCGTCCGTCAGCTTGCCTTCGGCGTGCAGCTGGGCCTGGCGGGCGATCAGGCACTGCGAGGCCGTGATGTTGGCAATCATTTTGGCGAGCAGGTCCTGCACCAACTGGAAAGAGCCGATTGGCTTGCCGAATTGCAAGCGCTCCTGCGCGTATTTGAGCGCAGCCTCGTAAGCTCCCATCGCGCATCCAGTGGCCATCCACGCCACGGCGTAGCGCGTCATCTTCAGCACCTTCGCGGTGTCGCGGAACGAGTTGCCGCCCTGGAGGCGGTTGGCTTCTGGCACCCGGACATCCTTCAGCGTGATGTGGCCGTTCTGGACGACTTTGAGGGCAATCTTGTTCTCGATCTTCACGACGCTGAAGCCAGGCGTCGTCTTGTTCTCGACTATGAAGCCCTTGACCTGGTCGTCGGAAACATCGCGCGCCCAGATAACAGAGACATCGCACCATGGTGCGTTGCCGATCCACCGCTTCTCGCCATTGAGAATCCAGCTCTCGCCATCGCGCTTAGCTGTGGTCATCATGCCGCCGCTTATACCCGAGCCGACCAGCGGCTCTGTCAGGCCGAAACAGCCAATCTTTTCGAAACTCGCCATCGGTGGCAGCCATTTTTGCTTCTGCTCTTCCGATCCGTCGATATAGATCGAGCCCATCGCCAGGCCGCTGTGCACGCCGTTGAAAGTCGAGAATGACGGGTCGACGCGCGCAATTTCCATTTGGACAAAACCCAGCAGCGCGAGGCTTCCGCCGGCGCAGCCGTAGCCGTGCATCGCAAGCCCGCCAATTCCGAGCTCCTTCACAGCCGGCAGAAGTTCGAACGGAAAGGCGTCTTCCACCCAGTATTTCGTGATGACCGGTGCGACCTTGGCTTCCATGAACGCACGCACCCGCTTCACCTTCGCGAGTTCCTCGGCGCTCAATGTTTCATACAGCTCGTAGAAGTCTGTATTCGGCGCCGGCAAGGGCTTTGGTTGCCTGGCTGGTTTTACGGCTACGGTCGCGGTTGCAGGTGCCATTTTGGTTCTCCACTCAGTGCGTTCGCTGCTGATAAAATTGATCGATTGCGATGATCTCATCCATTGCACGCGTGTACTGCGGAATGTCCCTATAGTTCGTCGTGATAAGCCTTGGTTTAGAGATCTCAGCAAACCAGGGGCGCTACCTTGCAGAGACGGCAAGCCGGCCGGAGGATGAATGCCAACTAATGAGATATTGGGCCGCGCGCTGAGGACTTGACGCTGCGGTTTTTGAGTTAGCCGCGCCCGAGGCTGAGGTTGGGGCGGAGGCTTCCGTTCTGCTAAACACAATCAGAACGGTAGCCTCTCTTAGGTTTCGAGGACTTGCCTCGGCGACGAAAAGCTCGAATTAAACACCGGGAGTGCCAGCGCCGGATATCTCAGCTTCTGCCTGTTCGGCCGGAGCTTCGATCGTGATACGTCGCGGGGATGCTCATTCGGCCGGCGTGGCAGCCAGATGCGCGATCATCCGCTCGCCGACGAGCCGCGTCAGTCCCAAGTGAAAGAAAGCAGCAATTACCGCGCCCACGACCGGAGCGGTCATATAGAGCCACACACCAGTAAAATTACCGGTGGCCACCATCGGACCAAGTGCCCGCGCCGGGTTGAACGCCGCGCCGGTTAAGGCCCCGCCCATAATGATATTCAACGTCAGAGTCATGCCGATCGCGAGCGGCGCAAGGTTGCCAGCGCGGCCCGCAACGGCAGTGCTGAGCACGGCGGTCACTAGGAAGAAGGCGAGCACGGCCTCGATCACGAATCCCGCTGGCGACGTGATCGTGACGGTTGTTGCGCCGAGGACGAGACCCTGCGCGAGCTGCGGCGTGCCGAGACCGTTGGCCGCGTTGCCAAGTACCGCTAAAAGGAGCAACGCGCCAGCGATACCACCGACGAGCTGAGCTATAATGTAGCCGAGCGCATCACCCAGGCGTATGGCGCCTGCGGCCAGCACGCCGATCGTGACCGCGGGATTCATGTGACCTCCCGAAATGCTACCGTAAGCAAAGGCAAAGACCATGATGGTCAGACCGTGCGCGAAGGCGATCGCCGCGATACCGCTCAGTCCGGTGCCGCCAAGCACCGCAGCCGCGCCAGCGCCAATAAATACAAACGCGAACGTGCCGATCAATTCGGCGACGAGCTTGGGGGTCAGGGATTTTGGCATTGCTGTTCTCCAGATAAGGAATTGCAAGGCAACCCGCGATCCTGCGTATGCACGGTCATACCGGACCTGACGTTATGCTATCCGTCACGCGCGATTCGATGATTGAGGCTCGGCGCAATGTCAGGCTCACCGGGCATCTTTCAGCAATCTCAAGCAACTTAAGCCGCTGTGCCTCGGAGACGGTGCCTTTTAGGCATATGACCCGACGAAATTTATCGACTGTTTCTGAAGGGTCCGCAGCCGCAATCCTCTCATGCTGCAGTTCTATAGTTATTTGATCCACGCCCCAGTTGTGACGTATGACGTAGGACCGCAGGGTCATGGCTGTGCACGCCCCTAGTCCGGCCAATATGTATTCGTATGGGGACGGGCCGACACCTTGCCCGCCGAGCTCCCGTGGTTCGTCGGCAGATAGAGTGTGACCGCCGGCGGTCACGATTTGCGAATAGGGTCCGCTGCCGCTTTCGGCAACTCTGACCATACCCTGCTGTGTTACCGTCATTCGATCAGCTCCACGGGTTATTTGCCCTCGATCGGCCTCGGCTTGATCGGTGCATTGCTTTGAAACCGTTTTCACATTGCCGGCCCACATTCTCCGCAAGCAATGCCGCCGTCACCGAAATATTCGAGATCGCGCTGCCCGCAAATTGAGCCGATGGTCATTCATCTACACCTTGGCATCTGAATGCGATGCCAAGATTTAGGTCCGGAGTCACGAGCGCGCAGCGATCGGCCCCGACATCAGTGATCGAGCCCTGCTCGGGTTGCTCCCGCTGCCTTGGACGTCAACTAAACCTTGGCAAAATGGGGTAAGTGCTCGACGCGTGTCCTTTGCCGGTGGACGATTATTGAATCACAGAGGAAATGGAGATCCGGCGCGACATCTTGTAGCCAAGCGGTTGGCCAAATACCGCGGGTGAGTTGCTCGGCTGTGTCTTCTTGTGATTGTCGGTGGCTTCCAAATATTCATTATGGAGAACAAGTGCAGTCGAATTGCCGCTGGGTCGTTGGTGGGGTAGCCAAAGCCGATGGCGCATCAAGTGTCGCGGCCCTTCGCCGCTGCTTGGCCTCTGTGACGCGACGACCGCCTGTTTATTCGATGCCATAGCATCGACGACCGTCTGGGCACGTGTTGTAATTTTCGGCACTGCCGTATTCACCGAAATCGTCGCCTGCTCAGCAACCACGATTGGATGCGGCTCGGGAAACCGGCGCGGTGGAAGGACGCTGCTTAATAGAGCCACAAAGACCGCAAGCGCCGACATCATCGTGCAGAAATAAGCGATTAGAGACAATGCCATGCTGACACTCGCAACAAGGTTCTTGGATTTTTTGTCTTAGAACGATCAATGGCCACGATTACCCTTTGAAGATGTTTGGTCCACGGACACATGACGCGCCAAGGACGCTTGGCAGGCAGCTGATATTAGGTTTTCGTGCTCAATTAGGCAGATAAACACGCTGTTACGATCCGGGATGGCTGATAGACAAAATTTGAAAGCATCGCCGATGCATGCTTGTCGCTCTTCCTGGCTTTCAGCCGATGCCGTCACCGTGCTTAGCCCATCAGCGAAGGAAAGCACCACGACCATTGCAAACGACACTTTTAACTTGGATATCATCACCGATACTGCAGGCTAGGCTTTCCTGACTTCCTCTGGACCGACGTAAAGAATATCTACACCACGCGACCCGCCGCAGAATGAGCGTCGCTTCGTGACGCCTGCCGCGTTCCACGATCGACCGCAAGCATTAGCATCTTTGCATGACCGACATAACAAGCGGCGTCGCAATAAAGACGGTCTGTTTGAAGTTCTCGAATGTAGGTCTGTTGGATCTCTTCACCGCAGAAGAAGCAGTACGATTCGCTTCTAGGGACTCGGCCAGTGACGAGGACAAACCGGATCATCTTAACCTCCTGAGCTACACGGACAAATTCAGTACGGGTACGGGTGCATGGCCCTCGCTTTGGTCGACGGACCACTGCTCCTCCGTCGCGAGGGTCATAAGGCCCAACCATAGGCTCGTCCAAAACAGGTACATCAGCATGGCACGCTCCATCTGAGTGTTTGACACTTCCATCTGAGCGAAACGCGACACTCACTGCCGTTCGTCGTCGGCAGCAGGTACTCATCAGAAGGAGGAGTATTAAGTTAGGGACGTTGCGCCAATCGGACGGACGTTCTTTTTTCTACTTTTTAGATGCGGAGCGCTAATTCAAACGTTTAGACACCGGATGCCCGAGCCCCAGCCGAAAAGGCAGAACGCCGATCCCAGCGCGGCATCTCCCAAGCGAAAATTAGCTGCCTAAGCTTTGCGTCAGAGCCACTATACCAAGGCGCAGGCAAGTAAACCCGTGCACAATAGAAACAGAGACCCCTTTCGCCTATTTCCAGAGGCACAAGAGATATCCGATGTCGACTCCGTTCGGCGGCTTAGAGACTAAAGCAGATCGCAAATCGATCGAAGCAATGCCGAGTATGCGATTTTAGGAATCTCGATGTGAATAAGGACTTGCTTCCTGGTTGTGTCCTCCCGGTAACCAGGTTGCTCGCGGCCGTCCTCTTCGCCCCCTCCCCGCCCCCAGAGGACGGCCGCGTTCCTTCTCATACTCGGTTTTGCGAGCGCTTTTTGAGCCCAGCCGGACCGTTGTGCTTGATTGGGTCGGGCACCAGCCTCTGAAGAATCACCTTGACCGCTCAACGCCGGACCTTATTGGGCATAAATTCGAGTTTAGTTTTCTGAACAGCAGTTTAATTGCAGCGGCAGCGGCTTCGGCTACTTTTTCGACGACTGCCGGCTGCTCCATAAGATTCGACGGCCTCGTTCCGCACGGCGCCAATTGGCACCTCTCGCGTGAACACGCTGCGATACTCGAGTCTGCCTTCGATCAAGGTTGCCATTGTCATGACGCAAGCGTCCTTAGCTTCCTGGAAGAAGCGACGATCGCGAACACGGTCAAGAAGCGTTCTCGTCTGTCTGGCTTTTACCTGTCTCGCCGGCTGCGCAAACGGTGCACCGTCATTCGACCTGTTCGGCGCATTCTTTCCCGCTTGGCTGCTGTGCGGTGCGATCGGAATTGCTGTCGCGAGTATCGCGAGGGTCGTTTTTGTTGGCAGTGGACTTGCTCACGTGCTTCCTTTCCAACTCGCCGTTTGTACGGCGATCGGCACGATCACGGCGATTCTAGCCTGGCTCGTCGGCTTCGGACGGTAGCGATGGAGGGTGCGGGCAAAAGGCACATTGGGTCGCGGGCCCGGCTGATCTCGGTTGCGGTCGTGGTGCTCGCCGTAGCGATAGCGCTTTACGCGCTGCGTGAGAGCGAGGCACGCCCCACTTCTAGCGATAGTTCCATCGATGCCGACATTGTTCACGTCGCAGCGGCTGTCGGCGGCCGGATAACTCAGCTCCCCATTTCCGAGAACGCCCGCGTGGCCGAGGGCGCCCTTCTTTTCCAGATCGATCCACTCCCCTATCGCCTGGCTGTCGAGCAAGCCGACGCTGACCTAAGTATTGCCGAAGCGCAGCTCGAAACGCAACAGCGCTTGCTGGCCACTCAGCGTTCGACCGCGGCAATCGCTGCCAACCAGACAAAGAGCGCTCAATTAGATCATGATTTGGCGGCGCGAACTTTGGAACGACTTCGTCCTCTGGCAGCCGCTGGTTACGTGCCGCAGCAACAATTCGACCAGGCACAGGTTTTAGATAACGACACCGCGACAAAGCTCATACAGGCCCAGGAACAGGAAGATGCAGCATATCGGGCAATCGACACTGAAGCCGCGGCCGAAGCGACTGTCCGCGCCAGACGGGCGGCTCTCGCCATCGCACAGCGACAGCTTGAAGACACGACTGTGCGCGCGAGTCACAATGGTCTTGTCGTCGGCCTGACGGTCTCGACCGGAGAAATGGTCATCCCTGCCCAATCTCTGTTCACATTGATTAATACGGATGAGTGGTTCGCCGTCGCCAATTTCCGTGAGACTGATTTGGACGCAATAGCTATCGGCGATTGCGCGACGGTTTTTTCGATGATCAACCGGCGAGAACCTATCAAGGGCATCGTTCAGGGTATCGGCTGGGGGGTTGCGGATCAGGACAGAATCAACATTCCGCGTTCTATTCCCTATGTCGAGCGGTCTCTGAATTGGGTGCGCGTTGCACAGCGCTTTCCTGTGCGAGTACGGCTCGAAAATCCGCCACAGGCGCTCATGCGTCTCGGAGCGAGCGCTGTCGTCGAAATCAAGCATGGTGCTGCATGCCGCTGACGCGGGCGTGGGACGCTCTCAACAAGATCGCTCGTCTGCTGGCGCCACGACCAGGCCGCCTTGCATTTGCCAGTCGCCTTGCGTTGATCTGCGCGCTGACCGTGTTGATTGCCGAGATCTATCAGACGCCAGAGCCCGCGCTGACCGCCTACGTAGCGTTCTTTCTCAATCGCGACAGCCGAACGAATAGCCTGATCATCGACGTCGTGTTTGTGGTCTTGATCACTGTGATCATCGGATTCACCCTGCTCGTCGCCGTGGTCGTGATTGATGATCCAATGTGGCGTGTGATCAGCATGAGCGTGATTTCATTTGGTCTATTGTTTCTGGCATCTGCCAGCAAATTGCGTCCTATTGCCGGCATAATTGCTCTCATCATCGGTTATGCGCTGGACGTGCTCGGCACTATGCAACTCGGAGAGCTTGGGACGCGGGCGTTGCTCTATGTCTGGCTGTTCGTGGGCATTCCAGCAGGCGTATCCGTCGTCGTGAACTTCTTGCTCGCACCATCACCGCGGCGGCTTGCCGAGCGAGCTCTCGCGCAGCGGCTCGACCTAATGGCAGGCATGCTGCAGGCGCCGGACGAGCACACTCGGCGGGAGTTCAGGACTTGCCTACGTGAAGGTGCGGTGGGAGTCCAAGAGTGGCTCGGCATGGCTGATCGTGAAAAGACATCGCCTCCAGGCGACATTGCAGCGCTCCGGCAGGCTGCCTATTCAACCGTGTCCCTTATGTCCGCGACCGACGTGATCGATCGGCAACCGGATGATGGTCTGACTCGTCCGGTGCACGAATATCTGGCACGCACGTTACGCCAGATGGCTGATATCTTGAAATCCGGTGGCTATCCAATCGGAATCGCCTGGGAAGCGCCGAACCCGGATTCTCCACTCGCGCCCGTAGAAGCGGCAGTCCTTGCCGAGTTCAAGGAAAACATGATCCACTTCACCAACGAGCCGCACTTAATCACCCGCGGTGACCAAAAGCCGGAGAAGACCGCTGGATTCTTGTCTGCCGATGCGCTTAGCAACCCAAGCCATGTCTATTATGCTTTGATAACAACCGCAGCGGCGATGTTCTGTTATTTTCTTTATTCACTGCTCGATTGGCCAGGCATCCACACCTGTTTCATCACGTGTTACATCGTTGCGCTTCCGACGATGGCCGAGACGGTCGAAAAACTCGGCTTGCGAATTGCTGGCTGTCTTATTGGAGCAATGGCGGGCTATAGTGCGATCATTTTCCTGGTTCCCTTTCTAACCTCAATCGATCAACTGATGTTCGTCGTCTTTCTTGGGACGCTCGCGGCGGGTTACCTTGCCACCGGTAGCCCGCGCATTTCTTACGCTGGATTTCAAGCCGCCTTTGCCTTCTTTCTTTGCGTCATTCAGGGACCCGCTCCCGCTTTCGATCTGACAATTGCGCGCGACCGCGTGATCGGCATCTTGATCGGCGATTTTGTTGTTTATCTGCTGTTCACTCATCTGTGGCCGATCAGTATCGCAAAGCGCATCGACCCTGCGATCGCAACACTATTGCAGAGCCTCAGCACTATGATGACGACAGCGGACGTGCGAGCGCGCCGTGCCTTGGCATCTGCGGCGCGGTCACAGCTCGCCCAGATAGAAGCCGACATTGATCTCGCCGCCTATGAGCCGAAATCCGTGCGACCGGGCGCTGCTTGGCTCGCAACGCGGCGTCAAGCGGCGAGTGAGATTGGCGCGCTTGAGGGCCCACTTCTGTTGAGCGCGGATTGTGAGCCTCGGGCATCCGCACCAGTCTCTTATCGTCTTCAAGTACTGGCCGACCGCTTTGGCGGGCGTGGTAGCCGAGCGTCCACGCCGACTGGAGATCGGCCAGGGGAGTGGCTAACGTCGCCACTGCTCGGTATGATCGACTCGGGTCTGGAGAGGCTAGAGCAAGCTCCAATCTGACAAGTGGAAAATGAAAGGACGGCAGAGTATGCGCCGGCCCGCTGCGTTGATTGGGCTTGCACTTATCGCGCTGCCGCTCGCTGGTTGTGCGATCTCGGCTCTCAATATGGCGCCCGATCGGCCCGACACACCGTGGAAACCCGCGACCGGCTCGGACGGAGAGATCGCCGCTGGCGAAAAAGGCGTGCCCGATCAGCCTAACAATGGCAGTTATGTTCTTCCTTCGAACCGCAACTTGTCGAACATCCCTCCGCCAGCCTCCGATCTCGAACGGCACCGCCCCTATACTCTTTCCGAATTGATCGACATCGCCCAGTCGAACAATCCTGTGACCCGTAACGCTTGGAATGACGCTCGTAATGCTGCGCTCGCGGCCGGCATCGCCGAGAGTGCCTTTCTGCCATTTGTTTCGGCCGGCATCGTACAGGGTTGGCAGAATTTCCATAACGAATTTGCCGGACTCGGCAGTAACGACGTTACGGCGCAAGGCAATATTGAAGTCCTCTCCATCCAATGGTTGCTCTTTGATTTCGGCGAGCGGGCTGCACTTTTGGACGTTGCGAAGCAGGGATCCGCGATCTCCAACATCGCGTTCACTGCCGCCCATCAGCAGGTCATTTATAATGTGAGCTTGGCATTTTACGCCAATGGTGCGGCGCGAGCACGTCTTGTCACCGCCACGAAATCGCTGAGGGATGCCGAAGAGGTCCAGGCTGCGGCCGAAGATCGATACAAACGAGGTATCGGAACCGTGGTCGAAGTGGCTCAGACCAGGCAAGCCACTGCCGAGGCCCAGCTCGAAAAGGTTCAGGATGAAGGCGCCGCCGAGAACTCATATCTGGCTTTGATCTCCGCAATGGGCATTTCTCCAATGACGCAGATCAGGATCGCCGATATTTCTCGGCGGAGGCTTCCGCCGTCCCTAACGGCGCCAATTGAGAGTTTTATATCCCAGGCATTGGCACGGCGAACGGATGTACTTTCCGGCTACGCAACGGTGCAAGCGAGCCTAGCTGGACTCCGCGCCGCACAGACCGAATTCCTGCCTAAGGTATTCGCCTCTGGGACAGGCACGCGCTTGGCAGGAAGCTTGAATATCACCGCCATTCCGGGGGTCGACCAGCAATTGCCCATCGTCAACCTCCCAGGCAATCAACTCGGTGTATCAAACCACCAGAATGGTGGTACAGCCCTCGTCGGCGCGACAGTTCCGCTTTACGACGGTGGATCGCGTGCCGCGTTGTTGGAGCAGGCCCGCGGCAGGGTCGATAAGGCTGAGACGACACTAACGCAAGTCAGGAACGAGGCGGCTCGCCAAATTATCGCGGCGAAAAATACTCTAAAAACCAGCTTGTCGGCTTATCGCGCTTCGACGGTACTGGCTGCGGCGGCGCAGACCACATTCAATGCGGCCCTCACGGCCTATCGCAATGGGGTCGGGACAATCACCGACGTAACGCTCGCTGAGCGTCAGCTTTTGGTGGCTAAGAATGCGGCCACGGATGCCTACAGCACGGCTTTATCAGCTGCCGCCACGCTGGCGTTGGCAGCAGGCACGCTCGGCGGCTCGCGCTAACGCCTTTGAAATCGATACACGAGCGAGGCCACCCTTATCGCTCCCTGACCCACCGCCTCGATGGAAAACATGGGATGACCGTAGCGTCAGCTATGAATAATGCTTGCTGATCGATTGCTGTGGGCCTGGCACGGTAAAGGCCGTGCTCAGTTTAGACGTCCCATCCTGTAGTTTATCCAAACTGAACTATTGTTGAATTTGCGAAGACACGAGTGCAATAGAGCGGACCCGTATCCGTCTATAAATCTCCTGCGGTTCGATTTTTTGAACAACAAGGAGATAGATCAATGAAGACGATCCTCACTACCGTGGCGTTCACAACGCTTATGTTGTCAATTGCCATGTCGGCGCAGGCTCAAACTTCGAGCCCAGTGCAAGAGGGGGATTACTACGATCCAGGCAAGACCGTCGTGCGGCAACCAACTTCTCGGGAGCTCAACGAAGTAAAGCACGGTGACTATTACGCTCCCAGCACGGCGGTCGTGCCGCAGCCAACACCTCAAGAGCTCAATGAGGTACGGCGCGGCGATTACTACGTTCCGACTAAGGGCAATTAGGCAACCGAGGCCGTCGCCGCGGCGCTTCCCAATGATTGGAGAGATAACAATGACCGCTAAAAAGATCATCCTGGCGTTGATGCTCATCGCAAGCGCAACAACGGCGGTATTGGCCAATGCACCCGGCGGCGGCTACATCCTATGCGATTCCCAATCCAAATCGTCGCCCGTCAGATGCACGCCTGATGGTTGGTGAGTGTTTGAGCCAGACCCAGCTGCGGCTAAGCCGGATTTTGGGATGATCAACCCTGTCATCGGTGAATCGAGGCAGTCGCAGGCGGCGGTTCGGACCAAAACGAACACATACAAGAACGAAGAGGGCCGGTTCCGAGTGAACTTTACACGGGACCGGCAGCCCTCCGGGTCGTCGCAATATTAGGAGGAGGCGATGCCGGCCAAAAGGTTTGATTTTCGCAATAGCGACGGAGATCGGCTTGCTGCATTGCTCGACCTGCCGGATGGGCGGCCAACCCGCGCCGTCGCGCTGTTCGCCCATTGCTTCACCTGCGGCAAAGATAATAAGACGGCGCACCGGATCGCCCAAGGCTTGAAATTTTATGGCATCGCGGTGCTGCGCTTTGATTTCACTGGCCTGGGTGCCAGCGAAGGCACATTTGCAAATACCACATTCTCATCGAATATCAACGATCTAGTTTCCGCCGCCGATCATCTGCGGCAGATGCTTGCCGCACCCTCGATCCTAATTGGTCACAGCCTCGGCGGTGCGGCGGTGCTCGCTGCGGCCCACCGCATTGCCGAAGCACGTGCCGTGGTATCAATTAACGCACCATTCGATCCAGCACACGTTACCAAGCTCTTCGGCAACCGCGTCGCTGAAATTGAAGCGAAGGGTGAAATCGAGGTGGCGCTCGCTGGCCGGCCGTTCCGCATCCGCCGTGCCTTGCTCGATGACATCGCTAAGCAGAACCTCGCCTCGCAGCTCGGTGCCCTATATAAGGCGTTGTTGGTCTGCCATGCGCCCACTGACGAAACTGTCGGCATTGAAAACGCCAGCCAGATTTTTACCGCGGCGAAACATCCCAAAAGCTTCATCTCGCTCCCTGGCGCCGATCACCTCATCAGCCAGGCAAGTGACGCCGCCTATGTGGCGAACGTCATCGCATCCTGGACCCAGCGCTATCTCGAAGGGGGTGCAGCAGCGCAATTTGATATTTCGTAAACTGCCATGCGCGAATTGATAGGTCCGCTGATATTCGCACTGGCTAGGAAATACATATTTTCTAGCAAGTTCCCGGTAACCACCACCTCAAGACAATGGGGAGGACCGTGTTCCCTTGCCAGGTGGTTGGGAGTGATTCGCTTGCACTAAAACCTGCGCGGCCGAAGGAAAGGATTAGCGAAACCAATGCGTCCCGACAAATGGAGGGCTCGCGCAGAGCGTCTAATCAGTCTCGCTCAACGGGCTCGCGAGGTTGGTGATTTAAGGTGGGCAGAACATCTCACCGCTCGAGCGGAGCAGTGCCTCAGCAAGGCTAATGCCATGGAAGCAAGCGCTCCGCTACATGATGATGGCGATTCCTGTCTGGACGATACCGATCTTGACGATGCCGATAAAGCATTCGAAGACTAAATTGGTCCCGAAACCCAAGGAGAACCACGAGCACGCATCGGCGATGCCTTCCAGGTTTGCCCAAGCGCGAACCCTGGCGCAGCCGCGTGTTCAACCGTCTTGTAGCAAATAGAAACCTGATATCGGCGGCATGGGGCCCGGCCATGACATTTCCGGTCGGCTAGAGCCGCAAACCGAGACCGCGAATAAAAGGGCGGTCAATATCTCGTCACGCCGATTATTTTTATAGATTTTGTGCATGGCCGCGGCTGCCATACTCCCCCTCCGTTCTCCTGTTCCGACTGCTCTCGATCGAAATCATGTCTCTACGAGGCAAGCCACGTTGTCGCGTTGGCCTCTAAACCATGGTTCATGTCGCTACGCGCAAGCCTATCCCGCGAATACGCGCGTACAGTAGCTAAAGGCATTTAAATAACCGAAATAGGTCTCAGTCTTAGTCTTCAGGCGACTTGCCGAAGAGAGAACTCGATGATTAGCAGAGCAATCACCATGGACAGAATTGCGATGGCTTTTGCCGTTGCGCTGGTCGCGACCGCGTTGGGGCTTGGCGCCTCGATCACGATTGGATCCGGTTACGACCCGAGAATGGGATACGGCTTGGATTATGGCCAAGGCACCCTCTCTCCAGCGCCAACGAGAGGCGACCTATTATCGATCCATGAAATTTAATTGTTCACCGCGCATAGCCGCGCGAGTTGCCGATAGAGGTCGCCCCCGCATCCAACTCGCGCAATGCTGTTGTGATCTTGACCCCTCTCCATGGACGACGCCGAATCAACCAGGCAGGTCAGCCATGATGACAACGAGAGCGATCTCGGCGGCAATCGCCCTCGTGATCGGAATGACCTATTCTGTTTACGCGCGACCTGTTGATCCATTTGGCGGAAACACTGTTGACGTGGCGCAAGGACTGCTCGTCGAAACCTGGCAAACTGTTTACGAGGAGCTCGGAGGCGACCATGCACTGCTCGGTGCTTGCGTCGATAGCACGTCGACCGGGTGCGGACCGTCGCGCACTTTGTGGGAAATCATTGCCGAAGCGCGAAATCAAGAGGGCTTGGCAATAATTGGTCACCTCAATCGTACGATCAATCTTTCAATCACGCCATTCGAGCCAAGTGAGTGGTT
The DNA here is from genome assembly GCA_035515455.1 of Xanthobacteraceae bacterium. Taxonomy (GTDB): domain Bacteria; phylum Pseudomonadota; class Alphaproteobacteria; order Rhizobiales; family Xanthobacteraceae; genus BOG-931. The sequence goes on along the minus strand of DATJBH010000144.1, from coordinate 47,329 downwards.
GACGGCGCTTGATGCCATCGACGCCGAGGGTGATTGTAAGGCCTATGCGACGGCAAAATACTTTGCGCTTATCGAACTAGGCATTGCGGCAGACCGCATCCGGCTCGTCATCGTGCACGAGCGCAATCGCGTTGAGAATCATATCGTCGTCGCTGTATATCAGGACAATCGATGGCTCATTCTCGATGACTCGACCATAGCGCTCGCACGGGATAGGTCAATGAAGGCACGACCCTGATTTACCACGCTTCCGATGAAGGCAGCCGAGCGGCCGCTATCGTGGTGCGGGCCAACCGGCTGGGTTGGGCTGTCGTCGATGTTAAAGGGCCCAAAAATGTCAACATCGACCCAAAAGTCCTATTGCGGCACTACGAGACGTTCCTCGGCGCCGGCATACCGGCGTTGGCGGATATCGCAGCTATCAGAAGCCTGCTCTGGCGTAGGCACTTGTCACGCCGGTAACCGCTGAGAGGCGTAGCGCAGCCCGCCAACGATTGTCAGAACAAGGGTGAATGCGGCGACCGCCTCTGCCAGCCGTTGCGCCGGTCGGTGCGTTCCTTAATCCCGAGCATCAGTGGAGCAAGGTCGAACATCAAACGGGCAATGACGGCGACCGCCGCTGCGTCTTCCGACCAAGTCGGCCTGGGATTCCGAGCGAAGGCAGCCGCCCAATCCGACGGCGAGTTTTTGGAACAGCGGCTTGTCGAGCCCGCGTGGCGCCTTCATGTCGATACCCTCGACGACGGCTTTTTGCCTGAGGTTTGCGAACCGCAAGCGGTGATCAGCCGTTTGTTCTCGGGTTCGGTCGCTTGGCGGTCGACGGGCGCGCTATCCGACCGTCCGGTGGGCTCCAAAAGACGATTTAGGTGGCCGTTCCGACGCACTTGCGGAGGCGGCCTACACCCTAGTGCGATTCAAAGATCCATGAACGCCGAAAGGAGCTTCACCCGATGGGCTGAATAGCATACAGTGAGTAAAAGAATGAATGGGGAGTGAAAGTCATCTTGAATCACTCGATGAGCTACCTCAGCTGAAAGGATTGATCCCATGGCCAAGAAATCGACAGATAGCGTTTACCGGATTGTTGACGTCGTCGGCGTGAGTGAAAAATCATGGGAAGATGCAGGCCGACGCGCAGTAGAGACAGCCGCCGGTTCATTACGTGATCTTCGCGTGGCCGAGGTCATCAAGATGGACATGAAAGTTGAAGATGGAAAGGTCACAGCTTTCCGTACGAGGGTCGCGCTTTCATTCAAGTACGAGGCTTGATACCAGCGGGCGCAGAACTCAGACGATCGCATGAGTATGCGACCCGACAAGGTCGCGTTCCGCGCGAAAGAGGTTGCTGTAGAGGCTGGCAATCCACTGTCGGCCGTTTGACGTGACATTGAGGTAGCGGATGGCGTTTTGGATTTATGACGAAATGCTATCCCAATAGTGCTGGGGATATCGTTGTGCGAAAGCAGCATTTTTGTGCTTAACGTCACATTTATTTGTGGCCGCGCCCGAGTAAGTTGATCGTGCAGAAGACGGGAGGGTTGCCATGACGAAGCAAATCCCGACACGCCGGTGCGATACGGAAGCCAATCATCGCCGCGTCACACGAACCGAACTTGAGCAACTGAGCGATTGGGCCCTGAGGGACATCGGGCTTTTTCGCCAAGTGCCGGGACTCGACGCCGTTAAGCCGTTCTGGATGGCTTAGGCGTAGGATGAGGAACAAAGCTGGCTCTTTCGCATTCTGGCAGCAGCGGAGTGAGCAAGCGGATTACTAATGCGCGATCTGAATGATTTCTATTGGAAGCAGGTTGAATATTGCCGCCAGTCCGCCAAGCAGGCCGCTAACAAAAAGGACCGCGATTTCTGGCTTGGACTTGCTGCCGGGTGGGAAAGTATGCTGGAACGCTATCGGAAGCTGACCGCAGCCAGGGCGATGGCAGACCGATCATCTGGTAATAAAAAGAGCGAACAGGCAGCCTGAGCACATCCGCGGGTGGTTCGCACTCTAAACGATTACCTCGGGAACGACTGTTACTTTCGCCCCCACCGAACTCGACATGAAACAACGGGATTCGGCGCTCTCTCACGAATCGGCCCGACATCGGCTTGACTCTTGATCGTTATTCGAGGGCGAACCGTCACTTCCGTTATGAGATACTTACCCTCGACGTTCTCCAGTAATCCCTCCGCTTCGCTTTCGTAGGCTGCTGGAATCAAACCTCGTCCTTGCGCCAGGGTAAGGAAGGTCAGCAAAATGCAAGTGTTTACCGATCCGACGAGCAGTTCTTCGGGTGCCCAATTATCGGGTTTGCCTTTGAACTCAAGAGGGCTGCCCACGATGATGTTCGGTTTTCCTGTGCCCGAAAGCACGCCATGATGACAACCTGTCGCGCGCTGCAGACGGAGATCGACCACTCCCACCTCGCCGCTGCCCACCTTCTCCAAGCGGTCCTCAAAGAAGCCTTCGTCCCGGCTTCATGAAAACTCTCCCAAGGTGCTCAAAATTAACATCGAGGCCGTGAGTGTAGGTGCTCGTTACCTAAGCAACAACGACCAAACTTTCGGCCGGCACATAGACACGGTGATCGCTCGAAAGCTCAGGTTCGCCCGACCATCGATAACACCGTCCCGAATTTTCTGCCACGACAGCCCGACGTATTCTGGAAATCCAAGCCCGAAACAAGCTTCGCAAGGCTTCCGTCTGATTGGAACGGGATTTAATTGGAGACCCGATCATCATGGCGTTTAACACGCGCTCCTTATAGAGTATAAGATTAAGATAAAGGGTCTTTCAGCGGGGGGTACGATGCCGAAAACCAGCACTAAGGGATCACCTAATCCAACTGATCAGCATGTTGGCGCGCGTATCCGTGTGCGGCGATTGATGCTTGGTATGTCGCAGACAACTCTTGCCGACGCAGCCGATGTCACATTCCAACAGGTTCAAAAGTACGAAAAAGGCATCAATCGCGTAAGCGCAAGTAGAATGCAGCAATTTGCGAAGATACTGGACGTGCCAGTGTCCTATTTTTTTGAAGAAGCGCCCGAAGCGCATGTGTTTGGCGACCGGAAATCCAGCGCCAAGCCGGGATCGACTTCCGACTATGTTACTAGTTTTATCCGCAGCCGGGAAGGTCACGACTTCATGAAGGCGTTCAGTCGGATCAGTGATCGAAAATTGCGGGGTACATTGATCGCGCTTGCTGAAGACTTGGCCAGTCGTTGAATTGTGGTCAGAACCTCGTCGGATCAGATTAACGATAAGCGCGGTCGAAAAAGAAAACCTGGTGAGCGATATCCGTCGGGAGATTTAAAGCCTGTGACCGCGCCGGCACTTTGGCGACGGATACGGGATCACGGCGGCAGGTACCAACCCTTCTTGAGAACTGAACTTAGCCGTCTCTCCCATCACAGGGTAATGAGTGACAGACAGACGCTAGCCGGTTTCTACATTGGTGACATTTATCGCCGCTATTACGGTCATGGGAATCCGCCGACGACGGCACATGGCCGTAACTCGCTAGGCCAATCCAAGCTGCGCGTGAATTCGCGACAGCTGCTGATGTTTACCGCCGAAAAATTGAGTGAGAATGAATGGTGCACGATTGAGAACGAGGTCGAGTCCCTGCCGTACGAGTTGCGCAGCGCTGTCCTAGACTTGTGTGTCTTGAATGAGCCCATCAATTCGAGGCTTTATGCGGAGATGTGTCGTTTTTTGGATCGCATAGCGGATATTTCCGAGCCGGACTGGGCTCGTCATCATGCTCCCAAAGTGACATTTCCGAAGCCCGGACCGATACTCAGGAAGCGGCAAAGCCGTCCGAGGATGGTCATAACCGTCGGAGACGGCACCTTCATGTATAACCCCGTAATCCCGGCCATCACTTTCGCTGCTGAGTACAACATGCCGTTGCTAATCGTGATCTGCAACAACAAGAAATACGCGATCATGGAAACGCTTCACAACAGGTTCTATCCAAAAGGCACGGTGAGGACCGAAAAGGATTGGCGCACGCGTCATACGGATAAAGACACCGATCGGACTGCGAAAGCGTTCTTTGTACCCGTTTCAGAGATACGCGATATCAACTACGACCTGTCACTCAATCGGTATAAGGAGACAGTCTACAAGGAGGAAAAGCACGACCCACCGGAGATAATCCTTGCGCGGATGAAATCGCTCAACGAAGAAATCGCCAGCGATCTCACAAAGTTGAAGGAGATGCTGGGATGATGATCGCACTTCAGGATTTTAGCGACATAGTTCAAGGCGGTCGTCATAAGCAATCTGGAAAACATTTTGTCGAACACGGTTTTCCAGCATATGGTGCCGGGGGGTTAAACGGCTATTTGCGCGATTTTGAATTTGAAAAGCCCGGCATTGTACTGTCCTCAATTGGGGCTCGGTGCGGGAAATGTTTTCTTCCTAGTGAGGGCCCTTGGTCAAGTCTCGCAAACACACAAATAATCTTTCCAGACCCGGACAAGGCGGACATCAAATTCATTTGGTATCAATTGAATGACGAGGCCAGTTGGATCCGGCGTGGCACCGGCCAACCTTATATCAGGCCGGCCGATGTCAAGACACGCCTTGTCTATTTTCCCCCGCTAGATTGCCCTCCACCGTTATCGCAGAGGCTCGAACCTCCGCCGCCCTAACTATGATGGTGGCATTGCCTCGTCCATAAAAGGCAGTATTGGAAGAGGGTCCCTCTCCTATCAGCTGTACAGTGCCAGGAAATTCGACTTCACAGTCTCGGATTTGCGCATAAAACGAAACTGGCGTTCTAGCCTCAAATGCGAGAACACGCCGTTTCTTTTGCAACACCGATACAGCAACCAACGACTCTTCACTCCCCTCGTATACGGCCACATGACGATCAGACGTTTCTTGAATTGGGTGATCGTAAAGATAGCGCGGCATGGAATTGATATAGCCCTTCGGCCGCGTCGGCAGCGGCAGCCGGGAGAGCACACGGAAGGCTTCCTCCATGCGGTCCATGACGTGGGGGAGCGTCCAGCGCTCGGGCACCGCGCGCGCGCGGCGAAGCGGCGCCGGCGCCGCAAGGCCGATCGCGCCGAGAATATTCCCGCGCTCGCCGCGCAGTTCGGCGCGGGCCGCCGCGGTGGCGCGTGCCGCGAGGTCGGCGGCCTCATCGGCCGCCGAAGACTCGCTTGAGGTCGCTTGCCTGCCGCTTGCGCCAGTCGCGCGCATGACGTTCCTCCGCTGTCATTGGCTTAGTGGCCGTCCATGGCTTGGTTGTCGAAGACTTGCGGACCACAAGCGGCGGCGGCACCAGATAGGCGCGCCTCATGTGGCGCGGGCAGTACGGGATGCCGTTTTCGAGATCGGCTTCCGGCGCGCCGCAAAAGAAATATTTTTCCGCCCCCGGCCGCTTATAGGGCCAGCGGCAGCAGGCATTGGTGAGCTCGAACAGCGTCTTGCCTCGGCGCTCGGGTTTGACCGGCGGCAAGATCACGAGCTTGCCGGCGCGCCGCCGCCCCGGCGCGGCTACACCGCTCGCGGCCGGCGACTTGCCCGCGGCGCCGAGCCGCAAGCGAAAAATCTTGCCGAGCACCGCCGAGCGCGACAGGCCGCCGAGCTTTGCGCCGATCGTCGCGGCAGTCTCGCCGGCCGACCACAGTTGCCGGAGCATCTCAGTGTCCTCCAGCCGCCACGGCTCGCCACGCATCGTCCGCTCCTGCCTCTGTTTTCGCGACTTTCGTCACATAAATGGAGATCATTGGTGCGTCAAGTCACATTTTTAGAGCCTAGCGCGATTACACCGAATCCGTGACAATCGGGACGATGGAGAAGCCCATGGCACGCAAGCAGAAACCGACCAAGACCGGCCTCTATTACGCCCGCGAATCCCGGCACATGCGGCGAACCGAATTGGTCAAGCGCTCGGGCGTCTCCAAGCAGCAATTGTCGCGGCTGGAGAACGGCCAGATTCGCATGCGGCTCGACCACTTAAAGCCGTTCGCCGCCGTGCTCGGCTATACGCCGGAGCAGATCTTGCTGTGGGGCCGCTATCCCGGCACCGGCGGGCACATCGAATCAAGCGACGTGCTGCGTGAAGAAGGGCTGAGTGACGAGCCGTTCGGGCCGATCCCCGGCCAGGTGGCGGAGCTCGACACCCGCGCCGGCATGGGCGGCGGCGGCGTGCCGTCGCGCGAAGTGCGCAAGGACGGCAAACACGCCGACCCTTTGAAAGCAGAGGGTTGGATCTTTCCGTCGAGCTTCGTGCGCGAGCAATTGCACACCTCGACGCAGCGGCTCCTCGTGCTCGATACCACCGGCGACAGCATGACGCCGACGCTGATGTCCGGCGACCGCGTCATCATCGACACCGGGCACAAGACCCCCTCGCCCGACGGGCTTTACGCCATTCGCGACGCCTTCGAAGGCATCGTCGTCAAGCGGCTCCAGGTGATGCGCGCCGCCGCCAAGCCGCGGGTCAAGATCATCTCCGACAATCCCAACCATGCCGCCGAGGAAGTGCCGCTCAACGAGCTGGAGATCGTCGGCAAGGTGCTGTGCGGGCTGAAGCTTTTCTAGGCTTCGCGGCCCGCTTCTTCACACTCCGTTCCGAACGGCGCCGAATCGAGCCGCACTGCGCCCGCGCCCGGCGACATTCGTCATTGCGCGTTGCGTCTCTTTTTTTGCAACACCGCTTGACATTCGTCGCCTTCACCGTTACATCGCGCGGAAAGCCAAATTGGGGCAAAAGCGATGTCCGACAGGCGGCGCGAGGCGCGCGAGTCTGAACGTATCCGCATGGCCGCGGGCCGCGCGCAGGTCGCCGGTGGCTCGGCGCTTGATGCCGCGCTGAAGCAGATCGGCGCGGCATTCGACGAAACCGCGGCGATTTTCGATTTCAAGATGCGCGTCGAACGAACGCTATGCCGCGGACCACAACACCCCGCGGTGCGCGCCCGCTTCGGCGCGCGCGCCGCGATGCTCGCCGGAGTGCCGCTCGATGCGGCGGCTGCGCGCGTCGAGCGCTGGTGGCGCGAGGAGCGCAAGGCGTTCCAGATCGCCAGCGCGCTCGGCTACGGCAACCGGCTGTCGCTCGAGGTGTTGCGCGAGCTGCGGCTCATTTTGCGGCTACTGCGCCGCAACCGCATGCAGGCGGAGTTCGACGCAATCGTCGCGTCGCTTTGCCACGATGCGCTCGCGGAGGCGGCGGAGTGACGCACAGCGCGCGTGATCACCATCCGCCACGTGCGAAACAAGTCTGGAATCGCCAGCCTCCGCGATCAGCCGTTATCGGGCCAATCGCCGCGATCTGCGCGACTATCGCTGATATTTCATCCTGGCGCCACGCTCGAGCTTGAGCTCCGTGGCCTCGTATGAGGCGCCGCTTGCCTCTTGCGCTTTGGCGAAGCATTTGTCGCCGGTCTTGACCGCCTCCGGACCGTAAGCCTCCAAGGCGTGCTGTCGCGCCGCGGCGTATCCGTATTGCGCGACGGCCAGTTTTATCAGGTGGCATTGCATTGCCGTCGGCGCTGGCGAGTCCTGAGCGAAAGCGTAATTCACCGCCAGCAAACCAAAGCCGAATAGAAGCAGGACTCTCGACACGATTGCTCCCCCCACTGTTCGATTCCCCCGGGAGGTATTGTGCCGGGTCGCGTAAATTCCGAAACTTTTTCTCGATGCTTGTCCACAACGGTAACTACATACACTCCGTGTGGTTACGAATATTATTGCGGAACCGAGCGCGGCGATGAAATCGCGCCGCTACATGGCATCCCGCTACATGGCATCCGAAAGATTCGCACGGTCGAATGATCACTCCGGCTTGACCACCCGGATGTGCAATTCGCGCAATTGCTTGGGCGTCGCTTCGGACGGCGCACCCATCATCAGATCCTCGGCGCGCTGGTTCATCGGGAACAGCACGACTTCGCGCAGGTTCTCCTCGCCGCACAGGAGCATGACGATGCGGTCGATGCCCGGCGCGATGCCGCCATGCGGCGGCGCGCCGAGCGACAGCGCATGCAGCATGCCGCCGAATTTCTCTTCCAGCGTGCCTTCGTCGTAGCCGGCGATGGCGAAGGCCTTCTTCATCACGTCGGGACGATGATTACGGATGGCGCCGGACGACAATTCCACGCCGTTGCAGACGATGTCGTACTGGATCGCCTTCAACGACAGAATCTTCTTGTGGTCGGCCGCGTCCAGCGCCAGGAATTCGTCGACCGGCAGGTTCGGCATCGAGAACGGATTGTGCGAAAAGTCGATCTTCTTGTCTTCCTCGTTCCACTCGTACATCGGAAAATCGACGATCCAGCACAGTTCGAAGCGGTCTTTGTCGATGAGCTTGAGCTCATCGCCGACCTTGCTGCGCGCCGGGCCGGCGAATTTGACAAAGCTTTGCGGCTCGCCGGCGACGAAGAACACGGCATCGCCGTCCTTTAGCTTGAGTTGCTCGCGCAGCTTCTCTGTCCGCTCCGGCCCGAGATTGTTGGCGACCGGACCGCGGCCGACGACGGCGCCGTTGTCGAGCGCCCAAAAAATATAGCCAAGCCCAGGCTGGCCCTCGCCTTGTGCCCAGGAGTTCATCCGATCGCAGAAGGCGCGCGAGCCGCCGCCGGGCGCCGGGATCGCCCACACCGCGGCGGTCGGGCTCTTGTCGAGAATGCCGGCGAAGATCTTGAACCCCGAGCCGCGGAAAATCTCCGAGACGTCGGCCATCACGATCGGATTGCGCAGGTCCGGCTTGTCGCTGCCGTATTTGGCTAAAGCTTCGGCGTAAGGAATGCGCGGAAAAACCTTGGTCACCGGCTTGCCGCCCGAAAATTCCTCGAACACGCCGCGCATCACCGGCTCGACCGCTGCGAAAACATCGTCCTGGGTGACGAAGCTCATTTCCAGGTCGAGCTGATAGAACTCGCCGGGCGAGCGGTCGGCGCGGGCATCCTCGTCGCGGAAGCAGGGCGCGATCTGGAAATAGCGGTCGAAGCCCGCCACCATGATGAGCTGCTTGAACTGCTGCGGCGCCTGCGGCAGCGCGTAGAATTTCCCGGGGTGGATGCGCGACGGCACCAGATAATCGCGCGCGCCCTCGGGCGACGAGGCGGTGAGGATCGGCGTCTGGAACTCGAAGAAGCCCTGCTCCTTCATGCGCCGGCGGATCGAATCGATCACCTGGCCGCGCTTCATGATGTTGTGGTGCAAGTGCTCGCGGCGCAGGTCGAGGAAACGGTACTTCAGCCTTGTTTCCTCGGGATATTCCTGGTCGCCGAACACCGGCATCGGCAGTTCGCCGGCCGGGCCGAGCACTTCGATCTCGCGGATATAGACCTCGACCGCGCCGGTCGGCAGATCGGGGTTCTCCGTCCCGTCGGGGCGGCGGCGCACCTTGCCGTCGACACGGATCACCCATTCGGAGCGCAGCGTCTCGGCGGTCTTGAACGCGGGACTGTCGGGATCGGCCACCACTTGGGTGAGGCCGTAATGGTCGCGCAGATCGATGAACAGCACCCCGCCATGGTCGCGGATGCGATGGCACCAGCCGGACAGCCGGACCTCCTGGCCGATGTCGGCCTCGCGCAAATCGCCGCATTTATGCGTGCGGTACCGGTGCATGCTCAATCCATTGATGGATGAAAAGTGGCGCACAACCACATGCCGGGCCGTGATTTGTCAAGCGCCGCCTTTGGACCGAATTGCAACGCCTCGACAGATCATCCGCGATCTGCACAGTGCTGCCCTAGGGATTGAACATGAAGAAGAAACGGTCGGCGGCGTCGCGGCGGCGCTCGTCCCCGCCAAAGCGGGGACCGAGGCTGGATTCCCGCTTGCTCGGGAATGAGCGAGAAAAGCCAGCAGAGCCGATGACCGCCGCGGAAGCGGTGGTCGCCACGCTCCTCGCTCACGGCCTCGACACGGTCTATGCGCTGCCGGGCGTGCAGAACGACCTGTTGTTTGAGGCTTTATTCAAGTTCTCCGACCGGCTGCGTACGGTGCACAGCCGCCACGAACAGGGCGCGGCCTATATGGCGCTCGGCGCGGCGCTCGCCACCGGCAAACCACAGGCTTACGCGGTGGTGCCGGGTCCGGGCTTCCTCAACTCGTCGGCTGCGCTGCTCACGGCGTTCTCGATGAATGCGCCGGTGCTGGCGCTGATCGGACAAATCCCCGACGCCGATATCGGCAGAGACCTCGGCCATCTGCACGAGATCCGCGACCAGACCGGCATCATCAAGCGGCTGGTCGATCATTGCGCGCTGATCCGCAAGCCGGAGCAAGCCGCGCATGCCACGGCGGTGGCGCTTAAGGCCATGCGCACCGGCCGGCCCGGACCGGCGGCGCTGGAATGCGCGATCGACGTCTGGGGCAAGTCCGCGCCGGTCGCCGTGCCGGCGCCACTGCCGATCCGCGAACCCAATATCGACGTCTCGGCGATCCGCCGCGCCGCAAAGCGGCTCGGCGCGGCGAAGCGGCCGATGATCGTCTGCGGCGGCGGCGCCCAGAATGCAGCGGAAGAAGTGACCGCACTCTCCGCCATGCTGCAGGCGCCGGTGCTCGGCTATCGCCGCGGCCGCGGCGTGCTCGACAGCCGCGATCCGTTGAGCGTGACGCTACCGCTCGGCCGCGATCTGTGGGGCGAAGCCGACGTGGTGCTGGCCGTCGGCACCCGGATGCTCACGCAATTTCGGCAATGGGGTGTCGACCGCGACCTTGCGATCATTCGCATCGATGCCGATCCTAAGGAGCACAACCGCCTGCATAAGCCCGCCGTCGCGCTGACCGGCGACGCCAAGCCGATTTTGCAAGCGCTGCTCGCCGAATTGCCGGCGCATAATGCCAAGCGGCCCTCGCGCCAGGCTGAAATGCAGGAGCGCCAGGCCGCGTGGCGCAAGCGCATGGCAGAAAAATTGGCGCCGCAGGCCGCGTATCTCGCGGCGATCCGCGACGAACTGCCGGAGGACGGCATTTTTGTCGACGAGGTCACCCAGATCGGCTTTGCCGCGCGCCTGCTGTTGCCCGTTTACAAGCCGCGCACATTCCTGTCGCCCGGCTATCAGGACAATCTTGGCTGGGGCTTTGCCACGTCCCTCGGCGCGCAGCATGCGCGGCCCGACGTGCCGGTCCTGTCGATTTCGGGCGACGGCGGTTTCATGTTCACCGCCAACGAGCTTGCCACCGCGATGCGCCATCGCATCCCGCTGGTGGCGGTGGTGTTCAACGACGGCGCCTTCGGCAATGTGCGGCGCATGCAGCAGCAACAATACGGCAACCGCCTGATCGGCAGCGATCTCGCCAATCCCGATTTCGTCCGCTTCGCCGAAAGCTTCGGCGCCGGCGCCGAGCGCGCCAAAACCCCGCAAGAATTGCGTGACGCCTTGCGCCGCGCCTTTGCGAATCGCTCCGGCCCGACCGTCATCGAAGTTCCGGTCGGCGCCATGCCGAGCCCCTGGGAATTCATCTTTATGCCCAGGATTCGCGGCCAATAACGGCAATTGGCCAAGCAAGCGGGGCTTGCCACGTGCGCCAAACCTGAACCACACTCCCCCCTGATGGACTTCGTTACCCCAGCGGCGATGCAACCAATAACAATGACGTCGGAACTGGCGGCCGCGTGCCGGCGCATGGCCGGCCATCCCTTCATCACCGTCGACACCGAATTTTTGCGTGAGACGACCTATTACCCGCTGCTCTGCGTCGCGCAGCTGGCTTCTCCGGACGAAGCGATGGTGATCGACGCCTTGGCGCCGGGCATCGATCTTGCGCCGTTCTATGCGCTGATGGCGGACGAGCGGGTGATGAAGGTGTTCCACGCCGCGCGCCAGGACGTCGAAATCGTCTGGCACGCCGCCAAGCTCATTCCGCATCCGATCTTCGACACCCAGGTCGCGGCCATGGTGCTCGGCTATGGCGATTCCATTTCCTACGATCAGCTGGTGCAGCGCATCACCGGCGACGCGCTCGACAAATCGCACCGCTTCACCGACTGGACGCGCCGGCCGCTGTCGGAGGCGCAACTCGCATACGCCATTTCCGACGTGACGCATTTGCGCGACGTCTATCTGGCGCTCCTTGAAGATCTCAAGCGCCGCGGCCGCGCCGACTGGGTCGAGGACGAGATGCGCGTGCTCACTTCGCCCGACACCTATCGCATGGAGCCGGAAAACGCCTGGAAGCGGCTCAAGACGCGCGTGCGCAAGCCCAAGGAGCTCGCCGTGCTGATCGAGGTCGCCGCCTGGCGCGAGCAGGAGGCCCAGAGCCGCGACGTGCCGCGCTCACGCGTGCTCAAGGACGAGGCGATCGCCGATATCGCGGTGCAGGCGCCGACCACCGCCGAGCGGCTCAAGACGCTGCGCTCCTTGCCCAAGGGCTTCGAACGCTCGCGCTGGGGCGAAGCCATCGTCGCCGCGGTCGGCCGCGGCTTGGCGCGCGATCCGAAAACCCTGCCGCAGCAGGCGCGCCCACAACCGGCGAGCAACGGCGCCGCGATCGTCGAGCTCCTCAAAGTCCTGTTGCGGATGATTTCCGAGCAGCACCACGTCGCCGCCAAGGTCATCGCCACCGTCGACGATCTCGAACGCATTGCCGCGAGCGACAATGCCGAGGTCCCGGCGATGAGCGGCTGGCGGCGCGATCTGTTCGGCAACAAGGCGCTGGCGCTCAAGCACGGCAAGTTGGCGCTCGCCATCGAGAAGGGCCGCGTCGCGACGGTGGAACGCGGCTAGGTTCCCCTTCAGCCACCATGACAAGAACCGAGCCGCGCCCGCAACAGCTGCGGGCGCCTTAGTTCAGACTCAGTTGCTGCTGTAGTTGCGATGCCGCGTCGGCGGAAACTGCCGCGCGGCCGGCGCGACTGCGAGTCGGCGCGCAGATGGGGAGCCACTATGCGAGCGAAAAAATCGATTCTTCTTGCGAGTACGATCCTGTCGGCCGTGAGCGCGTACGTCCTCAGCGCGGCTGCCGCGCCGCTGCAGGGCGAGGTGCTCGCGCAGGCCGCTCCGGCCGGCCAGGATCAGCAGCATAAGGAGCAGAAGGGAGCGCCCGCACATCCCGCGTCGCCGGTGCCGCCAAAACCCGCACCACCAGCACCGCCGCATCCGGCTCCGCCGCCGACCTTTCACCAGGTGCCTCCGCCGCCACCTCCGCATCCGGCACCGCCACCACCGGCTTTTCACCAGGCGCCTCCGCCGCCACCTCCGCATCCCGTGCCGCCGCCGCCCGCAACGCTGCACGAAACGCCGCCGAATGGGACAAAGCCGCTGGAGAATGCCCATCCAGGAACAAACACGCAGCCGCTGCCTCAGGCCACCGTTCCGCATGGACCTCCGGTGCAAGGCGGCGGCGCGCCTGCCGGCGCGGTGCAGATCGCGCATCCGCCGGGCGCGCCGACGCCCAGCCCGGTGATCCAGCGCGCGGCGCCGAGCGCCAACCCGGCGGCGGTGCCGCCACCGACGCAAACGATCAACAAATCGCAATTCCTCGCGCCGAAAGGCCAGGCGCCCACCGCCAATATCGAGGCGCTGCACCAGGAGCGTCATGAAGAGCGCCGCGGCAATCAGGTGTTCATCCGCGAGCCCGACCGCACCATCGTCGAGGAAAACAACCGGATCATCATCCGCCACAACGAGGTCGATCGCTTCGCGGTCGGGGCGCGCGACGTGCACGTCGAACGGCGCGGCAGCGAGACCGTCAGCGTGGTCATGCGCCCCGACGGCGTCCAGATCATCGACACCGACGATGACCAAGGCCATCTGCTGCGGCGCGTGCGGCGCGACCGCGACGGCCGGGAGATCGTGATCATCGACAACGTCTTCGCCGGACCGCAGGCTCCGATGTTCATCGACGTTCCGCCGCCGGTGATCCGGATTCCGCGCGACCGCTATATCGTCGATGCCGACCGCGCCGACGAGGCCGGCATCTACGGCGTCTTCATCGCGCCGCCGGTCGACCCCATCGCCCGGCGCTACACCTTGGACGAGGTGCGCTACAGCGAGGCGCTGCGCGACTACATGCCCTACGTCAACCTCGACATCGAGTTCGACACCGGCTCATGGCAGCTCACGCCGGATCAGGTCGACCGGCTGGCGGCCATCGCCGAGGCGCTCAACCGCGCCATCTCCCGCAATCCGCGCGAGGTGTTCTTGGTCGAAGGCCACACCGACGCGGTGGGCTCCGACGTCGACAATCTGTCGCTGTCGGACCGGCGCGCCGAGGCGGTGGCGGTGGCGCTGACCGAGCAATTCCAGGTGCCCGCCGAGAACCTGGTGACGCAGGGCTACGGCAAGCAGGGTCTTTTAGTTCAGACCGACGCGCCGGAGCGGGCCAACCGGCGCGTGGCGATCCGGCGCATCACGCCCTTGATCGACCCGCCGGCGGCAAACTCGCCGTGACCGCGATCGTTTGACCGATTTGTTTGATCTGGCGGCGCGATCGAACGATCGCGCCGCGTCGCCTCCGCTGCGACACCGCCTCGCTCCATGCGGCCGGCGAGTTCGTGCCGCGTGCGCAAGGACGGCTGCTGCCCACAACCTGTAGAATGTTGCAATCGAGCGCCGCCGCGGTCATTGCTCGCGGACGGCGGCCGAGGATAATCAGGGAGAAACACGATGTTTCGCATCGATCGCAGGACCTTCTCGATGCTCGCCCTCGGCGCTGGAGCCGGCGCCACCGTCTCGCCGTGGCGCGCTTTGGCCGCCGATGCCTATCCGACGCGCCCGATCCATCTGCTGGTCGGGTTCACGCCGGGATCGTCCTCCGACATCACCGCGCGCATCTTCGCCAAGGGCGCCGATGCGAGTCTCGGCCAGCAAGTGGTGATCGAGAACAAGCCGGGCGCCGGCGGGGCCATCGCCGCGGGCCTTGGCGCACGCGGCGCCGATGACGGCTACACGCTTTATCTGCAGGCGCTCTCGACGCTGACCTACAAGATCACGCATCCGAACGCGCCGTTCGACATCGTCAAGGATTTCGAGCCGGTTGCGCTCCTTGCCACCGGCGCCATCGTCATGGTGGTCGACCCGAAGCTTAAGGTGAACAGCGTCGCCGAATTCACCGCGCTGTGTAAATCGAAGCCCGGCCAGGTTCTGTTCGGCACGGTTGGGCCGGGCAGCCTGCCGGACCTGTGCGGCGAACTCTATGCGCAGCGTGCCGGCGTGAAGCTCGTGCAGGTGACGTATCCCGGCAGCCCGCAGGTCGTCATCGATCTCATCGCCGGCCGCGTCGCCATGAACTTCGCCATCGCCTCCTCGGTGCTCGGCCAGATCGCCGCCGGCCAGGTCAAGGCGCTGGCGATCGCCGCCGACAAGCGCTCCGATCTGTTGTCGAACGTACCGACGATGGCGGAGGCCGGCATGCCCGATTTCAACACGCCGCTGTGGTTCGGGCTGTTGGCGCCGAAGGGCACGCCGCGGCCGATCATCGACAAACTCGCCGCCGCCGCCAAGGCCGCCATGCATGCGCCGGACGCCGTCGACGCCCTGCATAAGCAAGGTTTCGTGCCCGAGGACCTCGGGCCGGATCAGTACGGCGCCTACATCAAAAACGAAGTCACCCGCTGGACGGCGGTCGCGCAGGCGGCCGATCTGATCAAGTCCTGACCCGGCTCACGCCGCGGCGGTGACCTTAAAGCGCGGCGCCAGCACCGTGCTGCGCAGCGTCGCCGCCAGCGCCGTCATCTCCTCGCGCGTGAGCGCCGCGTAAGGCGGATAAGGCTCGCCGGCGGGAACGCCGATCAGATTCATCGCCGCCTTCATCGCCGGCGCCAGACCGCGGTGCATCCATTTCGACGGGAACAGCGCGAACTGCAGCTGAATCTCGGTGGCGCGCTCGTGATCCTTGGCGAGGAAGGCATCGATGACGTGGCGCGCGATCTCGCAGCCCGGCGGCGGCATGGTGGCGCCCGAACCGCCGAGCTCAAGCGTCGCCAGCAGCATCTGCATCGTGGTGAAGTAGCGCGCGTGCCCGGCGCGATCGATCTCGACGATCAGCCGCGACACGCGGGCGAGATCGCGCGAAGATTCCTTGATCAATTGCACCTGCGGCAGCTTGGCGAGCGCGATCGTGTCGGGGATCGACACGTCGGCGCCGGGCCCGGGATTGAGATAGAGCGTGATCGAGAGCTTTGTTTCGCGGCCGATCGCCTCGAAATAAGCGACAAGATCGGCCTGCGTCGGCGGTCCGGCAAATGGGCGGAGCGGCGCCAGGAGTTGCACCGCCGCGGCGCCGAGCCGCTCGGCGTCATGCGCGAGCTCGATCGCGGTCTTAAATGACGGATGCGAGATGCCGACCATCACCGGGATGCGGCCACCGACGGCCTCGATGGTACGGCGGATCAGCGCCTTGCGCTGCTCGAACGACAGATAAGTATATTCCTGCGTCTCGACGCCGGCAGCGACCACCATGGTGGCACGGCAATCGTCGACGATATAATCGATCTGGCGCTTGAGCGCGCTCTCGTCGACGGTGAGATCGGCAGTGAACGGCGTGAGCGGCGCGACGATCAAACCCGGTTGTTTTCTTGGCATTTCCATACTGGGACTCCTGGTTATCGCTGCCGGTTATCGCTTCTGGCGCGACGAACGATGCTCCACATCGAACATACCACTTTACCCCAGCAGCACCACCGGCTCGCGGCCGATCAGGCGGGCAAGCCCGCGCAGGCGGCTGACGATGCGCTCGCCGGCAAGCGCCGCGTATTCGCCGGGCAGCCGCAGCGCGAGGCGGTGCCGCTCGATGGCGAGCGGCGTCTTGGGCAATACGCCCGGCATCGCGGCGGACACCACGTAAGCGAGGCGGAGCGCGGCGCCGAGCACGCGGGCGCGATCGAGCAAGCGCGTCGAGACGAGCTCGCGCAGCCGCGGCGAGAGCTCGTCGTCCATCACCAGGCCGACATGGCGGAAGAACACCGCCAGCGCGAGGTAGGCGCGGCCCTGATGGTCTATGCCCGAGAAGCTGCCGTGGGCGATGATGTTGAGCGACTGCTCGCCGCGATAATCGGGATGCGCCCGCCAGCCGATGTCGGCAAGCAGGCACGCGGCATGGCGCAGCCGGCGCTCCTCGCCGGTTTCCTCGATGCCGGAGGTGGCGAGCAAGCGGTCGGTCCAGGCGAGCAGCTCCTCGCCGTGTTGCGGCGAACGCGAGCGCAACTGGTTGAGCCGGCGCGCCGCCTCGATCAGCGCGTCTTTCTCCTTGTCCTTTTTCTTCAGCAGCGAATAGAGCAGGCCTTCGCGAATGCCGAGCGCCGAGAACACGATTTGCCGCGGCTTGCCGACGCGCAAAATATATTCGAGCACCAGCGCCGCATAAGGCAACAGCGGCCGCCGCGCATTGTTGACGACGTCGATGTTGGAGAGCGTCTCGACATCGACCCGGTGCACGAGCTTGGCGAATTCGAGCGCTTCATCGACGGGGATGGCGTAGCCGTGCATCACATGCAGCGGATAGCCGGTCTGCGCCATGTGCAGTCGCGCCAGCGAGCGCCAGGTGCCGCCGACGGCATAGAAGTTCCGGTCTTCGCAGGTTTTCAGCACCGGCAAGCTGCCGAGCGACTTCTTGACGAACTTTTCCGCCTTCTTGACCGATTTCCCCGAAATATCGGCGAGCGCCAATCCGCCGAGCGGGCGGGTGACGCCGTGGCGCGTGCGGGTGCCGCGCACATCGACGAGCTCGAGCGAGCCGCCGCCGAGATCGCCGACCACGCCGTCGGCGCGATGCACGCCGGAAATTACCCCGAGCGCGGTGAACTCGGCCTCCTGGCCGCCCGAAAGCACCTCGATGTCGGCACCGATGGTGCGTCGCGCGAGCTTGATGAAGGCCGGTCCGTTCTTGGCGTCGCGACAGGCGGCGGTGGCGATGGCGAGCGTCCGCTTCACGCCCATGGTGTCGCATAGCGCGCGGAATCGCTTGAGCGTCGCCAGCGCGTGCTGCACGGCGTCGGCGGCCAAGAGCCTGGTCGTCTGCACCTCGCGGCCGAGCCCGCACAGTGCCTTCTCGTTGAAAATCTCGGTCGGGCTGCGGGTCAGCCCCTCATAGGCGACGAGGCGCACGGAGTTGGAACCGATGTCGACCACCGCAATCGGCGGCCCCCGGTCGTCGCGGCCCTGGGCATCGGTAATGGCGCGGATCATCGATCAATTCGGCGCAATGTCATGCCGATCATATAGGACGTCGTCCGCCCGCCGGCCGCGGATAGGCAATATCAGGGAAAACCGCCACTTCAGGCCCCGGCAGGTGGCGCGCGCAACCTACGCGATTCGCCCGCTCAATCACATGCGTTCGGGGCGATGGCGCAGCCGCGGGATGGAGTCCTTGGGCGACTTGCCGCGGCCGGAGAGGCTCGGATTGGTCATGAAATAAGTAGTGCAATTGAACACTTCCTCGCCCGGCGCCGGCGCGATGCGCGACGACGAGCCGTCGGCGAGGAGCTGCCAGCTCTGCTCGTTGTCCTTCAGATCCGCCACCATGATCTGATCGAGCACCTGCTCGTGCACCGTCGGATTGAGGATCGGGCACAGCGCCTCGACGCGGCGATCAAGATTGCGCGGCATCATGTCGGCGGACGAGATGTAAACCGCGGCTTTCGGGTGCGGCAGGCCGTGGCCGGCGCCGAAGCAATAAATGCGGCCGTGTTCGAGGAAGCGGCCAATGATGGATTTGACGCGGATATTGTCGGACAGCCCGGGCACGCCGGGGCGGAGGCAGCAGATGCCGCGGACCACCAGATCGATCGATACGCCGGCGTTCGAGGCGCGATAGAGCGCATCGATGATGTCGGGATCGACCAGCGCATTCATCTTCATCCAGATCGCCGCCGGACGGCCGGCCTGGGCATGGGCGATCTCTTCCTCGATATGCTCGTTGATGCGCTTGCGCAGCGACAACGGCGACACCGCCATGCGGTCGAGCTCGGCCGGCTCGGCATAGCCGGTGACGAAGTTGAAGATCCGGGTGACGTCGCGGGCGATGATCGGATCGCAGGTGAAGAACGACAGGTCGGTATAGATGCGCGCCGTCACCGGATGATAGTTGCCGGTGCCGACGTGGACGTAGGACGCGAGCGAGGTGCCTTCGCGGCGCACCACCAGCGACAATTTCGCATGAGTCTTGAGCTCGATGAAGCCGAACACGACCTGGGCGCCGGCCCGTTCCAGGTCGCGCGCCCAGCGGATGTTGGCTTCCTCATCGAAGCGCGCCTTCAGCTCGACCAGCGCAGTGACCGATTTGCCGGCCTCGGCCGCTTCGGCCAAAGCATGGACGATCGGCGAATCGGCCGAGGTGCGATAGAGCGTCTGCTTGATGGCGACGACGTCCGGGTCGCGCGCCGCCTGCTGCAGGAAATTCACCACCACGTCGAAAGACTCGAACGGATGGTGGACCACGAAATCCTTCTGCCGGATGGCGGCGAAGCAGTCGCCGCCATGATCGCGTACGCGGCCGGGATAGCGCGGCGCGTAAGGCACGAATTCGAGGTCCGGCCGGTGCAGGCTCGCCACCTGGCCCATTTCGTTGAGCGCGAGTACGCCGTCGACGCTGAACACGCTGTCGTCGGTGGCGCCAAGCGCCTGCTGCACGAAACGCCGCAATTCCACCGGCATGGTCGCTTCGATGTCGAGCCGGATCACGGTGCCGCGCCGGCGCCGCTTCAATGCGGTCTCGAACAGACGCACCAGATCTTCGGCCTCTTCCAAAATCTCGACTTCGGAGTCGCGGATGACGCGAAAGGCGCCCAGGCCTTTGACCGCATAGCCGGGAAACAATTTGCCGATGAACAGGCTGGTGACGCCCTCGATGCTGATCAAGCGCACCACGCCGCCGTCGGCGTCCTGCGGCAGCCGCACAAAGCGCTCGATCCGGTTGGGGATACGGATCAGCGCATTCATCGCCTTGCCGTCCTTGGCGCGGGCCAACTGCAAGGCAGTGGTGAAGCCGAGATTGGGAATGAACGGAAACGGATGCGCCGGATCGATGGCGAGCGGCGTCAACAGCGGAAACACGTGAGCCAGGAAATAGTCTTCGAGCCAGGTCTTCTCCGCCCTGGTCACATCCTGACCGTCGACCAGAACGATACCGGCGTCGGCGAGCAAAGCCCGCAGCTCGCGCCATTGCGCCTGCTGATCTTCCACCAGCACGGACACGGTCTCGGCGATGCGGATGAGCTGCTCCGCCGGGGTCAAGCCTTCGGGGCTCGTGGTGGTGATGCCCTCGCGCAGCTGGGCGCCGAGGCCGGCGACGCGCACCATGAAGAATTCGTCGAGGTTGTTGGCCGAGATCGACAGAAACTTCAGCCGCTCGAGCAGCGGGTTTTTCGGATTGGCCGATTCCTCCAGGACGCGGCGATTGAAATTCAGCCACGACAGTTCGCGGTTGATGAAACGGCCGGGGCTCGACGCCAGATCGGCGTCCGGTTCATGGGCAACGGCTTCCGGCGACCGCAGCGGCTCGTCCAGCTGCCGGACGGCCGCGGATTCTCGTGCAAGCGCAGTGGCTTGGCCGCGTTCCGCCATGGCGGTTCCGTGCTCCTCGAGCGTCATGTTGGCCACTGTAGGTAACAATCCGATGAATGAGACCGATTGAGATAACGCGGCGAAGCGGCGCGTCGTCAAGCCCGGCGCGGCTTCGTGGCAAACAATGAGGATGAAAGTGAACGAATTCGAGGCGTTGGAAAGCCGGACGCGGTACCGCTACACCGTGTCGCGAAACAGTTCGGCGGCAAGCGCCCGGCTCGCCGGGCGGCCCTGACGCAGAGCCTCCTGGTCGAGTGCGATGACCGCCGCGCGGGCCGCGGCAAAGGAACGCTCGATACGCGTCAAGATGTAGCTCACCACGTTTTCGTCGAGTTGCAACTGCCGATCGGCGGCAAGCTTGACGATAACGCCGCGCAACAGCGCGTCGTCCGGCGCTTGCAGCACCATCACCGGCATCGCGCGCAGCCGCGACACGAGGTCCGGCAAGCCGGCCGGCCAGAGCGCGGGTGAACTGCGGGCCGTGAACAGCAGATAGGCGCCCTCCTCGCGGGCAAGATTGATCAGATGAAACAGCGCCCGCTCGTCGGCGATCGCGCCGGCATCCTCGATGACCAGCGCGCCGGTCGCGAGCGCGGCGGGAACGTCGATTTCCCTCAACGTGCGGCCGGGCACGACACGCGCCCCCGCCGCCGTCGCCCAGATGGTTGCCAGATGGGTCTTGCCGGATCCTTCCGGGCCAATGAGCGCGATGGCATGCGCCGGCCAATCCGGCCAGGCGTCGATCAACGCCAGCGCGTTTTCATTGGACGAGCCCGACAGGAAATCCTCGCGGGCAAGGCTTTCGGCGTGATCGAGCGCGAGCGCCAGCTGCCGCGGAGGAAACGACGTGGCGGTTACGATGGCGGGCTCCCGGTATAGAGCGGACTGGCGAGGTAGCGTCGCAACGCAAACCGGATCAGCACGCCGGCGGCCGCCGCAAGCGGCACCGCGAGCAAGAGCCCGACGAAGCCGAACAGGTAGCTGAAGGCAAACAACGCGAACATCAGCCAGACTGGATGCAAGCCGACGCTGTGCCCGACGAGTTTCGGCGAGAGCACATTGCCTTCAATGAACTGGCCGACCAGCACGATGCCGGCGACGATGGCAACTCGTCCCCAATCCGGGAGGAATTGCGCGAGCGCGACGGCCAGCGACAGCACCAGCGCCGTGAGCGATCCGACATAGGGGATGAAGCTGATCAAGCCCGAGACAACACCGATCAAGAGACCGAAGCTCAAGCCGGCCAGCGTCAGGCCGACCGCGTAATACGAACCGAGAATCAGGCACACGCCGGATTGGCCGCGAACATAGGCCGAGATCGTCGAATCGATCTCGCGACCGAGGCTGCGCACGGTGTCGCGCTGCGGCAGCGGCACCAGACGATCTACCGTCATGATCATGCGGTCCCAATCGCAGATCAGGTAGAACGCCACCACCGGCGTGATGATCACCAGCGAAAAGATCGACAGCAACGCCTGGCCCTTGGTCCACAGCGAAGCGATAAAGGCTGTGACATAGCCGAGCATCTGGTTGAGCAGGTCGCTCACCGACTTGTCGGCTCCGGCGATGTTGTCGCCGATGATCCGCTTGATCCACGGATGGCTTGGGTCGCTGACAAAAACCTGCAGGCGTTGCGCGTAGAACGGCGCATTCTCGATAAAGCCCGACAACTGCTGCGACAGCATCGGCGCAATAAGAAGAAGCAGCAGCGACACCGCGACGGCAAAACCGCCGAGAATAATCAGCGCGGCGAGGAGCCGGCTCATGCCGCGCTTGCTCAGGCGGTTGGCCAGCGGATCGAGCATATAGGCGATCGCCATGCCGAGAACGAACGGCAGCAAAATCGGGCTCAACAGCCACAACAGGCCGACGAAAACGGCGAGCGCGGCGCTCCAGAACACGATGTTGCGCTCGACGTGCATTGCGCTCCCTTCAGTGGCCGGCGCCGAACGAGTTCATGTGACGGACCCAGTCGCGGAGATAGAAGGCGATCGAAAGCAAGGTCAAGACGGCGACCAGCGCCATCATCAGCTCGGTCGCGCGCACGGCATTTAGCGCGAATGCATGTTCGCCGAGGACCAGCGCGGCGAGGAGGATTTGCGCCAGGGTGTTGAATTTGGAGACCAACAGCGGACGCACCGGCATCGGCCGGCCCACCAGCCAGGCCAGCAAGAAGGCGCTGATGATCATGATGTCGCGCGAGACGACAAGAATGACGAGGAAGATCGGCAGCGCGCCGGCAGCGCCGAGCGCAACATAGATCGACACGATCATGGCCTTGTCGGCGAGCGGATCGAGATATTTGCCGAGCTCGCTCGTCATGTGGAAGTTCTTGGCGAGGAAGCCGTCGACCGCATCGCTGATGCCGGCCGCCAGGAACAGGCCGAAGGCGATGCCCATTTGCCCCGACGTGATCACCCAGACCACCACCGGCACCAGCAGAATCCGCCCCAGCGTGATGAGATTTGGAATACTCAAACCGTGCCCCGGCGCACCATCGTCGCACGGCGCAATATAGCGGCGCGCTTGCGCTTGCACACCCGGCGATTCCGACGTAGGAGGCGCGCGGTCAGCGCCTTCCCCGGCGGGAAGGCCCGGTGACCGGCTTGGGTAACATTCGTGGATGAGACGCGCTACGCGGCTGCAGGCGTCGATATCGATGCAGGCAACCGCATGGTGGAACTGATCAAGCCACTGGTGCGCGCCACCGCGCGCGCCGGGGCTGGTGCCGAAATCGGCGGTTTCGGCGGCCTGTTCGATCTCAAGGCCGCCGGTTTCAGCGACCCCATCCTGGTCGCTGCGACCGACGGCGTCGGCACCAAAGTCAAAATCGCCGTCGAAACCTCGCGCCATGACACGATCGGCATCGACCTCGTCGCCATGTCGGTCAACGACCTCGTCGTGCAAGGTGCCGAGCCATTGTTTTTCCTGGATTATTTCGCCTGCGGCAAACTGGACCCGCAAATCGGGGCGGCGGTGGTCAAAGGCGTAGCGAGCGCATGCCGTGAAGCCGCCTGCGCGCTCATCGGCGGCGAGACTGCGGAAATGCCCGGCGTCTATAGCGGCAACGATTATGACTTGGCCGGCTTTGCGGTCGGCGCCGTCGGACGCAACGACCTGCTGCCGCGCGCCGACATTATGCCCGGCGATGTCATCGTCGGACTCGCCGCGACGGGCGTGCATTCCAACGGCTATTCGCTGGTCCGCCGCGTGGCCGCCGATGCCGGACTGAGCTGGGATAGCCCCGCGCCATTCGAGAACTCGCGCAGTCTGGGCGAGGCGCTGCTGACGCCGACACGGCTTTATGTACGATCCTGCCTCGCCACAATCCGCGCAACCAAAGCGGTCAAGGCGCTGGCGCACATCACCGGCGGCGGCTTCACCGAAAACATTCCGCGCGTGCTGCCGCCGGGCTTGGCCGTTACGCTCGAACTCCCACGTGTTCCGGTCTTGCCGGTGTTCAAATGGCTCGCCAAGGCCGGAGGCATCGGCGAGGCCGAAATGCTGCGCACCTTCAACTGCGGCATCGGCATGATCGCCGTGCTGGATCGCGCCGGCGCCGATGCCGCAAGCGACTGCTTCGCCAAGAACGGCGAAACGGTGGTTCGGCTCGGCGAAGTCGTTGCCCGAGACGGCAGCGCCGTCGATTTTCGCGGGCACCTCGATCTGTCCCGGTGAGCCGAATGGCCAAAAAGCGCGTCGCCGTGCTGATCTCCGGTCGCGGTTCGAACATGACGGCGCTGATCGAGGCGGCCAAGGCGGAAGATTATCCGGCGGAAATCGCGCTCGTCGTGTCGAACCGACCCGAAGCGCCGGGGCTTGCCCGCGCCCGCGAAGCCGGCATCGCCGCCGCGGTGATCGATCACCGGTCGTTCGGTGACAACCGCGAAGCTTTCGAGCGCGCGCTCGATGCGGAGCTTTCCGGGCACAAGATCGATCTCGTCTGCCTCGCCGGCTTCATGCGCCTGCTCACGCCATGGCTGGTCACGCGGTGGAGCGGCCGCATGCTGAACATCCATCCGGCGCTGTTGCCGCAATTCAAGGGGCTCGACACGCATCGCCGCGCGCTCGAAGCCGGCGTCGAACGGCATGGCGCCACGGTGCACTTCGTCGTCCCGGAAACCGATTCGGGACCGATCATCGTCCAGGATTCCGTTCCGGTACTCGATGGCGACACCGAAGAGGCGCTCGCTGCGCGCGTGCTCGAAGTCGAGCATCGCATCTATCCGCAGGCGCTGCGGCTCGTCGCCGAAGGCCGGGTCAGCTTCGATCGCGCCGCCGCGAAGAACGCGCGATAGCCGCTCGCGGCAACAAAAAACCCCCGGGCGATGCCGGGGGCTACGAGGACCGGTTTCCCGGAACTGGCTCACGCAACTTTCAGGTTTTCCGCCGAGGTCCTGCCGCGGTTGGTCACGAGCTCAAACTCGACCTCCTGACCTTCATTGAGCGAGCGCAAGCCGGCACGTTCGACCGCGGAAATGTGAACAAACACGTCC
The DNA here is from genome assembly GCA_035515455.1 of Xanthobacteraceae bacterium. Taxonomy (GTDB): domain Bacteria; phylum Pseudomonadota; class Alphaproteobacteria; order Rhizobiales; family Xanthobacteraceae; genus BOG-931. The sequence continues at coordinate 22,355 of DATJBH010000144.1, read as the reverse complement.
TTATCTCCGGTCGACGGCTTGATGAACCCGTAGCCCTTGGTCGGATTAAACCACTTGACGGTGCCCTTCTGCATCGTCTGTCTCCTGAATAATTCCAGATGTCAGCGAAGACGCCGTTGCAGCCTTTGCACGCCGGCCAAAAGACTGGTCGTGCAAATTCCGCGTCGCGCGCCACAAGCCAGATTTTGGGAAAAGCCCGAAGCGTTTGTGTCGTCAGCGTTTGTATCGTCAGTCAGTGTCGTCACCGCACTAGCCGGATGGCCAAAATCCGATTGCCCGATCAGCAAGCCTCAAAAATGCGGCGCAACCATGGCTGCACGACGGACGTGCACGATGCAAATACCGCGATTGAATAACGTAACGAAGATATGGACGTGAACAGAGAAAATACGCCCTTCTTTGCGCAAGCCTCGGCGCGTCGCCGGGATTTCTACCTACCCACCGCAGTTTGATCTGCGGCCACGGCCGCTTTGCTGTCATGCCAGCACCGCCACAGCCCGCCCGCAGCGATCGCGAGCACGGCGCCGGTCGCCGGCGCGGCAAAATCGATTTGCCCGACAAGCGTTCCGCCAATACGTGCCGCCAATAGCCGCGAGAGCTCCGCGTCGGTGATCATAAGGTCGCCGGCAATCCAGCCGAGCAGCGCCGTGCCGGCCCAGATCAGGATCGGAAAGCGCCGCAACAGCGCCAGGACCAGCGCCGCACCGGCCAGAATCAACGGAATGGAGATGGCAAGGCCGATGGCCAACAGCAAGAGATTTCCCGCCGCGATCGCCGCGATAGCGATCATGTTGTCGATGCTCATGACGATATCGGCAACGGCGATGATCATCACCGCTCGCCACAAATGGGCAACCGCCTGGATTTCGTCGCGATCGGGCTCTTCAGGCACCAGAAGCTTGGCGGCGATGAAAATGAGCGCAACGCCGCCGATCAGTTTGAGATAAGGCAGCAGCAGGAGCCAGGTGAGCACGCCGGCGAGCACAACGCGCAGAATGACGGCGACGCCGGCGCCCGTGATCAGGCCCCAGCGACGCTGCCGCGGCGGCAATTCGCGGCACGCCATGGCGATGACCACGGCGTTGTCGCCGGACAACAGGAAATTGACGAAAGTGATCCGCAATACGGCCAGCCAGAAGGCCGTGTAGCCCAACTGTTCGACGCCGAGAGAAAGCCATTCGCGCCACAGCGCGGGATGCAGATATTCGGCGAGCGAAGCCACGGCGCGCCCGAACTCAGCCGACAATCTCATTGCCGGAAAAGAACTGGGCAATCTCCTTCTGCGCGGTGTCGGCGGCATCGGAGCCATGCACCGAGTTTTCGCCGATCGACTTGGCGCATTCTTTGCGGATCGTGCCGGAAGCCGCCTTGGCGGGGTCGGTGGCGCCCATGAGATCGCGATAGGCCGCAACCGCATTGTCGCCTTCCAGCACCTGCACGACGACGGGGCCCGAGATCATGAAATCGACGAGTTCGCCGAAAAACGGCCGCGCGCGATGCACGGCATAAAATGTCTCGGCCTGTTCGCGCGACATCTTGATCCGCTTCTGCGCCACGATGCGCAGCCCGGCTTTTTCAATCATTGCATTGATCGCGCCCGTGAGGTTGCGCGCGGTCGCATCGGGTTTGATGATCGAAAACGTACGCTCGATCGCCATCAGATCGTCCTTTGGGGAAATTGTGAACGCGGCCTGAATTAAATCCGCGCCGGGCTTATAACCTTCGCGCTTTGCCGCGGCAAGCGCAGATCAAATTCGCCAACTAGGGCCCGCTAAGATTCGTTTTCTTTTTTCACCTTGGCCGCTTTGTTGCCTTTGGCCGTCTTGGCCGGCTTCCTCTTGACGGCCTTCGGCGGCGCCGCCGCCACCGGCAGGCTGTCCATTTCCCGGAGCGCGCCGCGCTGAAAACGATAGATGCCGGCGCGTGGTCCGGAGTCGAACGTCAAGACTGCGGTGCGGTCGCCATTCGGCAAGCCGCCGATCTGCACCGAGCTCGGCTGGCCGGCGCGGAACACGACGTCACATTCGCTCATGCCGAGCGCGATGCCGCCGCCAAGGAGCGTGTTTGCGTCCGGCGCCATAGGCGCCGCAGCCTGAATGGGAGCTGGAGCAGCTGCCGCTTGGCCGGGCGCCGGCGGTGGGGCCGGCGCAACCGCCGGCGGCGGGCAAGAGCCGTTGCTGTTGACGAGCTCGTTTGCCGTGATCGGACGCTGCTCCTTCTTCGTCTCCTGCAGCTCCGAGAACGTGTAACCGCCTTTCTTTCCCGCAAAGTCGACTGGTTTGGCAAACCAGGCCTGGGGACTTGACCAATCGACATCGGCGCAGCCGGTCAGTGCCAGCGCCGTCGCCAGCACAGCCAGCACGCAGCAAGAACTTAGTCGAAGCTGCACCCCGTCGTCCCCCAAAAAGCCTACCGCCGCGGAACAATGCGCCGGTTTGTGTTGCGATCAAGGCGCACGCACTATAACCCCGGGCGTTCACGAGCAAAACTATACAGAATTGCCGGAGCGGCAAATAGTCACTGAAATTAACGACGAATCAAAGGTTTGCGCAATTAATCCACGTTTGTGCAATTAACTCAAATCGGCGAGGCCAGCCGCAGAATGTGATGAATATCACGGATTAGATCGCCTCAACCGGCGTTATTTAACGACAAAAGCCAAGGTCGGAACGAGCGCGAGGGTCGCGCCGCCAGTTCGGGAACGCCTCAAGGACACTCCATGCACTTGCAATTCGTTGGCTGCGGCGACGCCTTCGGCTCGGGGGGTAGATCCAACACGTGCTTTCATCTCGTCGGCAAAGGAATCAATGCTTTGATCGACTGTGGCGCGACCTCGCTCGTCGCCATGAACAAGCTTGCGCTCGATCCGAACGACGTCGACACCATCTTCATTACGCATTTTCACGCCGATCACATCGGCGGGCTGCCGTTCTTCATCCTGGACTCGAATTACGTCCTCAAGCGCAAGCACGAGCTTGCCGTCATCGGACCGCCCACACTGAAGGCGCGCTACGGCGAGATCATGGACGTCGCCTTTCCGGGTGCGAAGGACATGCAGTGGTCGTTTCCGGTGGCGCTGCATGAACTGGAAATCGGCAAGCGCAGCAAGGTCGGCAATCTGCACATCACCGCTTTTCATGTCCTCCACGACGACCGCGCCGGCCCTTGTCTCGGCTTCCGCTTTGAGATCGAGGGCAAGGTCATCGCTTTTTCCGGGGACACCCAGTGGACGGAGTCGCTGATCGATGTCGGCCGCGATGCCGACCTGTTCATTTGCGAGGCCTATATGCGCGACAAGGCCGTCACCGGGCATATGGCGCTGAGCTTGCTCGAGCAGCATCTTCCGCAAATTCGGCCGAAGCGGCTCATTCTCACTCATATGAGCAACGACATGCTCGCTCAGCGCAGAAATCTTCCCTACGAGACGGCGGAAGACGGCATGATCGTCACGCTTTGAGGCCCACAGCCGCTCGCCGGCTTAGCCGCCGAGCGCCGCCTCGATCGCTGCCAAGGCGGCGTCGGCCTTCGAGCCGTCCGGGCCGCCGGCTTGCGCCATATCCGGCCGGCCGCCGCCGCCCTTGCCGCCCAGCACCTCCGCGCCTTTCTTCACCAGATCGACCGCATTGAAGCGCTTGACGAGATCGTCGGTGACGCCGACCACGATGCCGGCCTTGCCGTCGCCGGTGACGCCGACAATGGCGACAATGCCGGAGCCGACCGTTTTCTTACCCTCGTCGGCGAGGCTGCGCAGGTCTTTCAGGTCGATACCCTCGACCGCGCGCGCCATGAGCTTCACGTCGCCGATATTACGGATGCCGTCGGCGCCGTCGGCCTTGCCGCCGCCGCCCATCGCCAGCTTTTTCTTGGCATCGGACAGCTCGCGTTCGAGACGCTTGCGCTCATCCAGCAACGACGCCAGACGATTCGGCACGTCCTCGACCGGCACCCGCAGTTCGGACGCCGTCGCCTTCGCCAGGCGCACGAAATTATTGGCGCTGGCGCGGGCGGCATTCCCGGTCAGCGCCTCGAGACGGCGTACGCCGGCGGCAACGCCGGAATCGCTCGCCACCGAGATGAGGCCGATATCGCCCGTGCGCCGGACATGGGTGCCGCCGCACAGTTCGACCGACCAGCCCATGGTGTTGCCACCACTTTCGCCCATGGCAACGACGCGCACCTCATCGCCGTATTTTTCGCCGAACAACGCACGCGCGCCGGATTGCCGCGCATCGTCAAGCGCCATCACCCGCGTCGTCACCGGCGAATTCTGCAGCACCAAATCATTGGCGATGTCCTCGACCCGCTCGATCTCCTCGCCGCTCATCGGCTTCGGATGCGAGAAATCGAAACGCAGACGATCCGGCGCGACCAGCGAGCCCTTTTGCGCGACGTGATCGCCGAGCACCTGGCGGAGCGCTTCGTGCAGGAGATGCGTGGCGGAATGATTCCTGCGGATCGCGCTGCGGCGAGAGTGATCGACCTCCAGCGCCAGCGCGGCGCCAGGCTTCAATGTGCCCTCCTCCACCGTGCCGATATGTGCGAACGCATCGCCGGCATATTTCTGGGTATCGGCGACCTTGAACCGCACGCCGTCGCCGATCAGCACGCCGGTGTCGCCGACCTGACCGCCGGATTCGCCGTAGAACGGCGTCTGGTTGAGCAGCACTGCGCCGCTTTCGCCCTTGTTCAGCGCGGCGACTTCTTTGCCATCCTTTACCAGCGCCGACACGACGCCCTCGGCGTTCTCGGTCTCGTAGCCGAGGAATTCCGTGGCGCCAATTTTTTCGCGCAAACTGAACCACACTGCTTCGTCGGCGGCTTCGCCGGAGCCGGCCCATGACGCGCGCGCCTTCCGGCGCTGCTCGTCCATGGCATCGGTGAAGGCTGCGATATCGACGCCGATGCCGCGCGGCCGCAGCGCATCCTGCGTCAGATCGAGCGGAAAGCCGTAGGTATCGTACAGCGTGAACGCGGTGACGCCGTCGAACATGTCGCCCTTCTTGAGCGACTTCGAGGCCTCGTCGAGGATGGCAAGCCCGCGCTCCAGGGTGCGGCGGAAGCGGACCTCCTCGAGCTTGAGCGTTTCGCTGATCAGCGCTTCGGCGCGGTGCAGCTCCGGATAGGCCTGGCCCATCTCGCGAACGAGCACCGGCACGAGCTTCCACATCAGCGGCTCTTTGGCGCCGAGGAGCTCCGCGTGGCGCATGGCGCGGCGCATGATGCGGCGCAGCACGTAGCCGCGGCCCTCGTTCGACGGCAGCACGCCGTCGGCGATCAGGAACGACGAGGAGCGCAAGTGATCGGCGATGACGCGATGCGAAGCCTTGCGCTCGTCGACGTGGGTGAGTTCGGCGACCGCCTCGATCAGCGCGCGGAACAGATCGATCTGATAATTGTCGTAGGTGCCTTGCAGCACCGCGGCCATGCGCTCGATGCCCATGCCAGTATCGATCGACGGCCGCGGCAGATCGATGCGCTTGCCGCCGGCGAGCTGCTCGTACTGCATGAAGACGAGATTCCAGATTTCGGTGAAGCGGTCGCCTTCGGCTTCGGGGCTGCCCGGCGGACCGCCCCATACTTCTTCGCCGTGATCGTAGAAAATCTCCGAACATGGTCCGCACGGCCCGGTGTCGCCCATCTGCCAGAAGTTGTCGCTGCCGGCGATGCGCAGGATCTTCTTCTCCGGCAGGCCGCTGATCTTTTTCCAGAGATTGAATGCCTCGTCGTCGTCGATATAGACGGTGGCGAGAAGCTTGTCGGCGGGAACGCCGTATTCCTTGGTGATGAGCCGCCAGGCAAGCTCGATGGCGCGCTCCTTGAAATAGTCGCCAAACGAGAAGTTACCGAGCATCTCGAAGAAGGTGTGATGGCGCGCGGTATAGCCGACATTGTCGAGGTCGTTATGCTTGCCGCCGGCGCGCACGCATTTCTGCGCCGTGACCGCGCGCGCATAGGGCCGCTTCTCCAGGCCGGTGAAGACGTTCTTGAACTGCACCATGCCGGCATTGGTGAACATCAAGGTCGGGTCGTTGCGCGGCACCAGCGGTGACGACGGCACGATCTCGTGCCCCTCGTGCGCGAAGTAACCGAGGAAGGCCGACCTGATTTCGTTGACGCCGCTCATCGCAAATCCCAGTTCAAATGTCCCAGTTCGAAAGTCTTGGTTGCACCGTTCGCGGTGGGCCCCTCTCTATCGGCCCCCCGCCCCCCTGTCCAGAAAAGTGGGCAATTCACAGCCGATTTGATGTGGTCCGGTAAAGCATATATGCGCTGAGCGTACGATGAACGAGCATACCAGCGCCTCCCTCCCTGGCAGTTTGCGGGACCGCCTGCGTCAAGGCCGTTTTGTCATGACCGCGGAATTGGCGCCGCCGGTGTCGTGCGACGCCGCCGAACTCCTGCAAAAGGCGGCCGGGCTCAACGGCCTTGCCGACGCCGTCAACGTCACCGACGGCGCCGGGGCCCGCGCGCATATGGCGGCGCTCGCCGCGGCACGGCTCCTGCTCGACGCCGGCATCGAGCCGATCCTGCAGATCACCTGCCGCGATAAGAACCGCATCGCCCTGCAAAGCGAACTCATGGGCGCCGCCGCGCTCGGCATCTGCAACCTCCTCCTCCTCACCGGCGACGACCCCAAGGCCGGCGATCAGCCCGACACCAAGCCGGTATTCGACATCGATTCGAAGACGCTGATGGAGACCGCGCGCCGGCTGCGCGACGACGGCACGCTGCCCACCGGGCGCAAGGTGGGCGGCAAGGCCGCCTTCTTCATCGGCGCCGCCGACATGCCGGTCGATCCGCCGAAGGACTGGCAGCCGAAGGCGCTGCTCGGCAAGGTCCAATCCGGCGCGCAATTCGCCCAGACGCAATTCTGCATGGATGCCGCGATCGTGCGCCGCTACATCGCGACGCTGGAAGCCGCCGGCATCACCAATCAGCTTGCCATCCTGATCGGCGTCAATCCGCTGCGCTCGGCCAAATCCGCGGCGTGGATGAAGAGCCACCTCTACGGCACCATCATTCCCGACGCGTATATCGCGCGGCTGGAGAAGGCAGCCGATCCGGCACGCGAAGGCATCGCCATCTGCGTCGAACTGATCGAAGAGCTCTCGACCATCCCCGGCGTTGCCGGCGTCCACATCATGGCGCCGGGGAATGACGCGGCGATTGCGGAAGTGATTGTTGCCGCGAGGGGACGTATTTAAACGCCGTTCGCTGACGCCTAGAGACCACCGGCAATATTTTTTGGACAGCTGACCGGCTCCGGCACGGGGCCCCAGCGTCGATTTATCTCTCACGGAACGCGGCGGCGCGCGACTTCACCCGCTGCGTTATCACCCAAAGCAATAACGTATGTTAGTCGAAAAAGGCGTATTTTCTACGCGTCATTAACTCGCGTCAGTCAAATTCAATTTGACTTTCGAATTTCACCACACGCTGCCGTATCGCAACAATAATTACGCCGAAGTTCGAGGAACGCTCATGCTTCGCATGTCCGATATGCGCATTACCGCGCGACTCGCAATCGCGATTGCCATCCCGCTGGCTATTTTTGTGGCTTTTGCGGGCTATCAATTATTTCAAGCTTGGTCGGTGCGGTCGGAAATGGCCAAGCTGAGCCAGATGGCGGAGGGCGTGACCAAGATCAGCCTGCTGGTCCACCATCTGCAGCGCGAACGCGGCATGTCTACTGTCTTTGTCACCAGCAAAGGCGCGCAGATGAGCGCGGAACTGCCCACCCAACGCAAGCTCACGGATGAGCAGCGCACAGCCGCGATGGCTTTCCTCTCAGAGGCTCGCACCACTGCTTCAACCGACGATTTTAAAGATGCGGTTGCCAAGTCCATAGCGGCGATTGCTCTCTTGGACGGCAAGCGCAAGGATGTCGACGACCTGAAAATCACCGCGCAGGAAACCGGCACTTATTTTACCGATGCGATCGCCAAGCTTCTCGTTGTTGCCAGTGAGATCGCCAAAGTCAGCAGCAACGGCGAAACATCGACTGCGATCGCCGCCTATGTCAACTTTGTGCAAGGCAAAGAACGGGCCGGCCAGGAGCGCGCGGTCGGCGCGGCTGGCATTTTTCAGGGGAAATTTGATCTGGCCGGCTACGTCCGGGTGATCGGACTTCGTGCCGCCCAGCAAACCTATTTCGACGCATTCACTGCCGGCGCCACGCCGGCGCAGCGAAGCTTTTTCCAGCGAACAATGTCGGCGCCAGTGGTCGACACCGTGGGCAAAATGCGCGAGCTCATCGCCGCCGGCGGCCTGTCCGGTGAGATGCAGGGTCTCGACGGCAAAGCATGGTTCGAAGCCACCACGGCGCGCATCGATCTTCTCAAGAAAGTTGAAGACCGAATCGCCGCCGATCTGCTCACTTTGGTCACCTCGATTCATGCCGATGCAACACGGGCGGTCGTCACCCTTGCCGGCATGATCGCGATTGCGCTGGTCGCCAACTTCTTTCTCGGTCTTGCCATCGCGCGCGGCATCACTAGACCTCTGAGCGCGCTCGTCGCGCAACTGCAGAAGCTTGCCGAGGGCGACTATGCCTTGGAGATCGACGGCGCCGATCGCAAGGACGAGATCGGCGACGTCGCCAAGACTGCCGCCGTTTTCAAGGCGAACGGGCTTGCCAGGATCCGCATGGAGCAGCAGCAGAAGGAGGCGGACAAGCGCGCCGCGGCCGACCGCGAGGCGGCGGCGGCCGAGAAAGCCCGCCTGGAGCAGCAGCAGAAGGAAGCGGAAAAACGTGCAGCGGCCGATCGCGAGGCGGCGGCGACCGAAATGGCGAATCAATTCGAGGCCACGGTCGGCGGCATCGTCGATGCGGCGGTGGCGGGCGATTTCTCCAAGCGGGTGGAGCTCGATGGAAAGACCGGCTTGATCCTCAACGTCGGCCGCTCGATCAATGCCCTGTGCGACAACGTCGGCAAGGCCTTGGACGACTTTGCCAAGATGCTCACCGCGCTGGCCGCGGGCAACCTCACGAAACGCATCACGGCCGACTATCAAGGCGACTTCGCCACCTTAAAGCGCAATGCCAACGAGACCGCCGACGCGATCGGTTCGACAATCGCCCAGATCAAGCAATCGGCGCGCGAGGTGACCAATGCCTCAGCCGAGATTTCCACCAGCACCACCGATCTGTCGCAGCGCACCGAGGAGCAGGCAGCGAGCCTGGAGGAGACCTCGGCGTCGATGGAGGAAATCTCCGCGACCGTGAAGAAGAACGCGGAGAATGCCCAGCAGGCCAATCAATTCGCCGGCGAGACCCGCGAGGTCGCCGAGCGCGGCGGCGCCGTGGTCAACGATGCCGTCGGCGCCATGGCACGGATCGAGGAATCTTCGCGCAAGATCTCCGACATCATCGGCGTGATCGATGAGATCGCCCGGCAGACCAACCTGTTGGCGCTCAACGCCGCGGTCGAGGCGGCGCGCGCCGGCGACGCCGGCCGCGGCTTCGCGGTGGTCGCTACCGAGGTACGCAGCCTTGCGCAACGCTCGTCGCAGGCGGCGAAGGACATCAAGGACCTGATCACCAACAGCTCGAGCCAGGTCAAGGACGGTGTCGACCTCGTCAACCGTGCCGGCAGTTCGCTCACCGAGATCGTCGCCTCGATCAAGAAGGTCGCGGGCATCGTGTCCGACATTGCGGCGGCGAGTGCGGAACAGGCCACCGGCCTTGAACAGGTCAACAAGGCGCTGGCACAGATGGATGAGGTCACGCAGCAGAACTCGGCGCTGGTCGAGGAGAATGCAGCGACCGCCAAGACGCTGGAGACCCAGGCCAAGGCCATGGACGACCGCGTCGGCGTCTTCGTCATCGATGACGTGGACGCCACTCGTGGAGCAAACGGCGCGCGAACTGCAACCCGCGTGGCCGCTTGAGGCGGCGAAGGAGACGAAGCAGTCGCGGACTGATTGCGGCAAGCTAAAGCTGGCGCGGGGACTCAACACTTCCCGCGCACAAAATTGATCAACTTATCGGCCTCAGTTGGAAGAGCATCGCCGCGCCAGGCGACATGGCCGTCGGGCCGCACCAGGACCAGCTTTCGGCCGTACAGCGCCGCGGCGTCCGGCTCGTTGATGTCCGTGACGATCAACGGCACGCGCCGCGTCTGCGCCGCGTACTCAAGCGCCGCCGCCGGCGCCTCGCCGAAGCGCAGCAGCACAAAGCCGCGACCGAACAGATCGAGCGTGGAGCGGCCGTCGGCCAGCGGCGCGTGCGGCGCGCGGCTGCCGGGGCGTGCCGAGGCGACGAATTGTTCCGGATCGTCGGGGACCGGCGGCGTACCGTCATCGACGCAGATCGGCGAGTTCTCGTAGCGGTAACCGAGCTGCAGGCCGGCAGTGCGGAACATGCGGCCGACATCGCGCGCGAGGCTTTCGCCGAGGCGCGCCCGCAATTGCCGGCCGTCCTCGCTGTCGTCCTCGATCGCGGCGATGCCGCCGGAGAACTCGCCGTGCGCCAGATAAAACTCCGCGGCCATGCCGACATTGCGCAGCCCGATCGGGCGGCGCTCGGCGTCGTAGGAGGCGAGCAAGCCGGGGCCGCCCCAGCCGTCCAGCGTCGCCGCGAGCTTCCAGCCGAGATCGACGGCGTCGCCGATGCCGGTATTCATGCCGAGCGCGCCGGTCGGCGACAATTGATGCACGGCGTCGCCGGCGAGAAAGACGCGGCCCTGCGAATAACGGTCGGCGACGACGCTGCGCCGGGTCCAGACGCTGACGCCCTGCCATTCCACATCGATGTGTCGGCCGACCGCGCGCTGCAGCAGAGCGGCGCGATCGACCGTGTCCGGCCGCTGCCTGCCGTCGCTGTCGAGCGTCATCAGCCGCCACCGCCCGTTCGCCGGATCGATGACGCGGATATTCGCCCACAGCCCGTTTCTGTCGATGGCAAGAAAGAACACGCCCGGCGCCTTGCCGCATTGGCCCAAGAGATCGGGCGTGCGGAAGAACACATGCACCGGATGACCGAGCACGCCCTGCCCGCCCAATCCGATGCCGAGCGTCTCGCGGATCGCGCTCATCGCGCCGTCGCAGCCGACCAGATAATCCGCGCGGACCGTTTCGCGCTTGCCGGTCTCGAGATCGTGCAATTCGGCGGTCACGCCGTCGGTCGACGCCTCGAACGATTCGAGCCGCGTGCGGTAGCGCAAGGCGATCGACGGCTGCGATTGCGCAAACGCACGCAAGATCGGATCGAACCAGAGCTGCGAGCAGGCTTGCAGGCGCTCGGGGCTGAAGCTTTCAGCTTTTTGCTGCGCGCGCGGCGGGCGGCGCACCCGCGCCAGTTCATGGCCGCAGAGACTCGTGACGAAGACGACATCGAGCGAGTAATCGCCGGGAAACGGACAGTTGCGCACCGCGTCGGCAATGCCCCAGCGCCGGCAGAACTCCATGGTGCGCGTATTGACCTCGTTCATCTTCGGCGTCGCGATCGCGCCATCGGATTGCTCGACCAGCTCGCAGCGGATACCGCGCCAGCCAAGCTCGGCGGCAAGCGCCAAGCCGACCGGCCCGCCGCCGACGATGAGAACCGGAATTTTTCGCGCGGGCGTGTTCATGGCGGCAGCACCATCGTGCCCTCGCCTAATCGTAGTTCGACATGCGCAGCGGCACGCTCTGCCCGCCGTCCATGTCGACGGCGGCGCCATGCAGCAGGCGGCCGCGCGGCGAAACGACGAAACGGACGAGCGCCGCAATGTCCTCGGGTGTGCCGAAGCGTGTGATGTCGAGCTCCCGGCGGTGCCGTTCGATCGCCGCCGCCTCGTCGAGGCCGGTCTTTTTCATGATGATCGCGAGGCGATGACGAAACCGGTCGGTATCGACCGAGCCGGGATTGACCGCGTTGACCTGGACACCGTCGCGCTTGCCGAGATCGGCGAGCGCCCTCATGAAGGCGAGGCTAGCCCCGACCACCGAGGCGCCGATCATGTAGTCGGCGACCGGCGCGCGCGCGCCGACACCTTCGATGAAGACGACGGAGCCCCGCGCGCTCTTCAACAGCGGCCACGCCAGCCGGCACAAGCGCACATGAGCGAAGAACTTCAGATCAAATCCGTCGCGCCAGTCCTGGTCGGTCTGCGCGAAAAAACCGCCGCGCCGGGTGCCGCCCGCATTGTTGACCAGAACATCGAGGCGGCCGAAGTGGCGCGTCAGTGCCCCGATCAGTCCGGCCGGCTCGGTATCCGCGGTCAGGTCGGCGGCGTGGATCGCCGCCTTGCGGCCGCGCGCGCGGATGTCCCGCGCTACGGCTTCGAGCGCCTTGCCATCACGCGCCGTGAGCATGACGTCGCAGCCAGCCGCGGCCAGCTCCAGCGCGATGCCGCGGCCGATGCCGCGGCTCGAACCGGTGATCAGGACGACCTTGCCGGCAAGCTCATTCCCGTCGCCGCTCATCGCCCGTTCAATCGACCTTGATGTGGGCGGTCGCGCCGACGCTGACCCATTTCTGATAATTGGCGGCGATGAATTTGGCGAATTCGGTCGGCGTGTTGGGCTTGTTGGAGCTGCTGATATTCGTGACCAGGCGCTGCATTTCCGGCGTCTGCATGCCTTCGTTCATCGCCGCGTTGATGCGGGCGATGATCGGCTCCGGCGTGCCGGTCGGTGCAACGAGGCCGAAGAACGTCTGCGCCTCGCAATCAGGCACCCCGGCCTCGGCCATGGTCGGAACGTCGGGCAATAGCGGCGAGCGCGCGTCATTCTGTACCGCCAGCGCGCGCAATTTGCCGGCGCGAATGAGCGGTATGAGCGACGCGCCGGTCTCGAAGGTGAGATCGATGACGTGGCCCAATATGGCGGCCGCCGACTGATTGCCGCCGCGAAACGAGACGCCGGTCATCTTGGCGCCGGTGCGGATCATGAAGAGTTGCGCCGCCAGATCGGGCAGCCCGCCGGTGCCGGTGTTGCCGTAGTTGAGCTTGCCAGGGTTGGCTTTGGCGTAAGCAACCAGCTCCGCGACCGTCTTCCATGACGACGATGGGTCGACCACCAGAATCTGAAAGCTCCGCATGATCTCGACGATCGGCGTGAAATCCTTCACCGGATCGTAACCGGCATGCGTCGACACGGCGGGAATGGCGGCTAGCGTCGACGAATTGCCGATGAAGAGCGTATAGCCGTCGGGCGCGGCCGCGGCGGCCGCGCGCGCGCCGATCGCGCCGGCGGCGCCGGGCCGATATTCGATGACGATGGGCTGGCCGAGCCGCGGCGGCAGCACTTGCGTCGCCAGCCGCGCTGGAAAATCGCTCGGGCTCCCGGCCGCGGCGGGGACGATGATCGTGATCGGCCGGGTCGGATAATCCTGGGCCGACGCGTTTGCGGACGGGCCGAGGCCCGACGCCAGCGCTGTCGCCGCCAACAGGATGTGGCGTCTACTGAGCACCTTCTCTCCTCCTCAACTTTTTTCTGCACGCTGCTTGGCATGCTCGCTATTCGGCGGACCCTACCAGTTCAGCCGTGGTGCGGATATCGATTTCCGATTGCAGCGTGCGATGCACCGGACACTTGTCGGCGATCTCGATCAGTTTTTGGCGCTGTTCGGCGTCGAGATTGCCCTCGAGCATGATCACGCGCTCGATGCGGTCGATCATGCCCTCCTTGATTTCGCACTCGGCGCAATCCTCGGCATGGATCTTCTCGTGGCGCAGCCGTACCTGCGTGCGCGTCAGCGGCAAGTCCTTGCGATCGGCATAAAGCCGAAGCGTCATCGCGGTGCAGGCGCCGAGCCCGGCGAGCAGCAAATCGTAAGGCCCCGGGCCTGAATCCATGCCGCCGACCTTTTTCGGCTCGTCCGCCAGGAAACGATGCGGGCCGACGACGACTTCCTGCTGGAACATGCCGCGACGCGTTTCGCGCACCAGCACGCTGCCCGGCTCGGCGTTGGCAGCCGGCTCGATTGTGGCGGCCATGTCGAGATAGCGCTCGGCCCAGGCGGCGATGACGTGAGCGATGTAGGCGGCGTCGCTGGCTTTGCTGACCAGATGATCGGCCCCGGCGAGCGAGATGAAGGACTTTGGATGTTTCGCCGTCGTGAAAATATGACTGGCATTGTCGATACCGACGGTATCGTCGGTCGGCGAGTGAAAGATCAAGAGCGCTTTGTGCAACCGCCCGACATGCTCGCCGAGGTTTTGCTGACTGACGTCGTCCAGGAAGCCGCGGCGAACCTTGAACGGCCGCCCGGCAAGCGTCACCTCGACCTCATCCTTGTCGCCGAAATCGGCAATCTTCTCGCCGAACAGCCCGACGACGTGCGCGGGATCGAACGGCGCGGCGATGGTGACGACCGCCTTCGCCCCCGGGATGCGATCCGCGGCAGCGAGCACCGCGGCGCCGCCGAGGCTGTGGCCGATCAGGATGGCCGGCGCCGCGAGCGTCCGCCGCAAATGGTCCGCCGCGGCGACGAGATCGTCGACATTGGACGAAAACGTGGTATTGGCGAATTCGCCTTCGCTGGCGCCGATGCCGGTGAAATCGAAGCGCAGCACCGCGATGCCGTGCAGCTTCAGGCCTTCGGCGATGTGGCGCGCCGCGCGGTTGTGCTTGCCGCAGGTGAAGCAGTGCGCGAACAGCGCCACCGCGCGGATCGGCGCGTCGGGCTGGTCGAGCAGCGCGGCGAGTTTTTGGCCCCCGGTATTGACAAAATCGAAGCGTTCGGCCGGCATGAATACCTCCTGCGCAGGGTTGACAGACTCCGCCGCGGCGTATGCAAGTATTTAACAACAGACAAAGCCGCCTGCCGCAACAGAGCCGCCGGTTGCGCCGCACGATGACCGTGCCGGATGCCGAGATGCCTCGATCAAGACATTGTCCGACCAGCCGGATCATCAGCGGGGAAACGATGAACAAGGATCAAATGAACCCACAAGGATCGGAAATCCCGGAGCCTGCGCATCCGCACAAACGGCGCGAACCGCTGCCGTGGTGTCAGCCCAAGCCGACCGAGGAAGACCCCGATGCTTTGCGGCGCGTGCACGCGATCATGGCGAGCCCGAGCTACCGCCGCTCCGACCAGGACATCGATTTTCTGGCACATGGCGAGCTGCGCGGCGTGCGCCTGCAGCTCGATTATTTCAAAACCGAATTGACGCTCGAGCAGCAGGCCGTCGATCATTCGATCGTGGTGTTCGGCAGCACCCGCATCTGTGAACCGGTCGCCGCCCGGCGCAGGGTTGAGGAGTTGCGCGCCGCGCTGGCCGGCGATGCCGGCAATGCGGAGCTCAAGCACCGGCTGGCCATCGCCGAGCGGATCCTCGCCAAAAGTCATTATTACGAAGTAGCGCGCGAGTTCGGCCGGCTGGTGAGCGACGCCGGGGAATGTCCGGGGCTGGAGAACTGCGTCGTCGTGACCGGCGGTGGACCCGGCATGATGGAAGCGGCCAATCGCGGCGCCTTCGACGCCGGCGCCAGATCTGTCGGACTCAATATCAGCCTGCCGCACGAGCAATATCCCAATCCCTACGTCACGCCCGGTCTCTGTTTCAGCTTCCATTATTTCGCGCTGCGCAAGCTGCATTTTCTGTTGCGGGCGAGCGCGCTGGTTGCTTTCCCGGGCGGCTACGGCACATTCGACGAATTGTTCGAGGTGCTGACGCTGGTCCAGACCCGCAAGATCAAACCGATACCGGTCGTGCTGGTCGGCGAAAGCTATTGGCGGGCCGCGGTCGATATCGACTTCATGGTCGAGGAAGGCGTCATCGATCCTGAGGACCGCGACCTGTTCTGGTATGCCGAAACCGCGCAGGAGATCTGGGACGGCATCGTGCATTGGCACACCGTCAATGCCAAGCAGCATTACGCCAAGGCCTGACGGCGCACCGTCCGCGCGCGCCGGGCTTTCGCGCTGACCATCACAATCGCAATATCTGCATCTTTGGAGAATTGTCTTGCATCTGTCATTTCACGGCGCGGATCGCGACGTCACCGGATCGTGCCATCTGATCGAATGCGCGGGCCGCCGCGTGCTGATCGATTGCGGGTTGTTTCAGGGCAGCCGTGAGCTCGACCAAGACAATGCCGAGCCGTTCGGCTTCGCCGCCGACAGCATTGATTTTGTGCTGCTGACTCACGCCCATCTGGACCATTGCGGCCGGCTGCCGCTGCTTGCGCAGCGCGGCTTGCGCGGCGAGATCATCACCACCGCCGCCTCGCGAGAGCTGGCGCGGCTCGTCATGCTCGACGCCGCCCATCTGCAGGAGGAAGACATAAGAACCCGCGCACGGCGGGCGGCGCGGCACGGCGACACGAACGGCAAGCCGCTTTATTCGACGACCGATGTGCAAAACTGCGTCGATCATTTCGGCCGCACCGCGGCCTATGGCGCGCCGCTCGATCTGGCCCCCGGGCTGCGCGCGACGTTCTTCGATGCCGGCCATATTCTCGGCTCGGCCAGCATCCTTCTCGAACTGGAAGAGTCCGGGCAGCGGCGCCGCGTCTTATTCTCCGGCGATATCGGCAACCCCGGACACCCGCTGCTGCGCGGCCCGGTGACGCCGCCGCACGCCGACGCCGTGGTGATGGAAACCACCTATGGCGACCGCTTGCACAAATCGCTTACCGCGTCGGTGGACGAACTGTATTCGGCGATCCTCGACACGTTCGACCGCGGCGGCAACGTGATCATCCCGACCTTCGCGCTTGAGCGCGCGCAAGAGATCCTCTACTTCCTGCACGTCGGCGTCGAGCAATCCAGATTGCCCAACGCGATCCAAGTTTATCTGGATTCGCCCATGGCGGTTTCGGCCACCGAAATCTTCGAGCATCACCCCGAATGTTATGATGCGAAAGCCGCGGAGATGTTCCGCGACGGCCGCGACCCGTTCCAGCTGCCAGGCCTGCATTTCGTCCGTGAAACGGCCGGATCGATCGCGCTGAACAGTATCCGCGGCAATGCCATCATCATGGCGGGCTCCGGCATGTGCACGGGCGGACGCATCCGCCATCATCTCAAGCATAACCTCTGGCGTCCGGAATGCAGCGTCGTGTTTGTCGGCTACGCCTCAGACGGCACGCCGGCGCGCCGCATCATCGACGGCGCGCGGCACGTCAGAATTCTCGACGAAGATATTCCAGTACGGGCGCAGATCTACACGATCAACGGCTTTTCGGCGCACGCCGACCAAGCGGCGCTGCTGGCCTGGCACAAGGCGACCCAGGCTAGCCGCACCTTTCTCGTTCACGGCGAGGAAGCCGCGATGGGGCAATTTGCTGCGCGTTTGACCGATACGCGCGTCGAAATGCCGAAGCGCGACGACGAATACGATTTGCTGGCTTGGTGAGCGAGAGAGCCGTGGGGAACATGAAGAAGGGCCGCCCTTGCGGACGGCCCTTCCATTGTCAGGCCGTGGCCCGGTTGCGTCGGCGATAGTCCGCCCTACGCGCGTGAGCCCGGTGGCGGATTAGGCCACCTAGGCGCGGACCTCGGTAAAAGCAAAGAAAGAGGCCGAGATCCAGTTCACGAGTGCCGGCGACCGCGGCGATAGACAATGAGACACTGGATCACCTCCTTTCGGTTGTTAACGACGGCCCCAATATAGCCAGGCCGGGCCGATTCGGAAGAGATGTGCGCCTACTTAGCGGCCGAGCTCAGCGTGCCATTTTTGACACAACCGGCATTCATGATCGACCGCTCCAAGAAGATTACGGCCCGCTTCTACGCAACAGTTGCGGGTCAAGCGCCGGTTGGGACGTGGTTGCTTGAGCTTTTGAAGGCGCATCGTCGAAGTCGGCTGGCCGATGGGAATGCCGAGCAGAAAACGCAAAAGACACCGCCGCAGGACATCGAACTCGCACTTTGACCGGCTACTCGATCCGAACAATCCGTCGGTGACACTAACGACGCTGCGCCGTGCGGCGAGCGCCGTGGGACGGACGCTGAGGGTTGAGTTGGATTGAAATATAGGCCGCGAAGAACTTTGTTGGGAAGCTTTTTGGTGAAACAACTCTACGCGATTAAGCAATCTACCGACCCAACTCCCGCATCGCCGCGTCGAGGCCCTCGATGGTCAGCGGGTACATCCGCCCGCCGAGCAATTGCCGCATCAGGCGGATCGAGGCGGTCATGTCCCATTCGCGCTCCGGCAGCGGATTGAGCCACACGCAGGACGGATAAGTCGCGGCGACCCGCTCCATCCACGCCTGGCCCGCTTCTTCGTTGAAATGCTCGACCGAGCCGCCCGGCGCGACAATCTCGTAAGGCGACATCGAGGCGTCGCCGACGAAGATCACTTTGTAATCGTGCGGGTAAGTGTGCAGCACGTCCCAGGTCGGCGTGGTCTCGGTCCAGCGCCGCGCGTTCTCTCTCCACACTTTTTCATAGAGACAATTGTGGAAGTAGAGATGGACCAGATGCTTGAACTCGGTCTTGGCGGCGGAAAACAACTCTTCGGTCGCCTTGACATGCCAATCCATCGAGCCGCCGACGTCGAGGAACAACAGCACCTTGATCGTATTGTGCCGCTCCGGCCGCATCAGAATGTCGAGATAGCCCTTGTGCGCGGTGCCCTTGATGGTGCCGTCGAGGTCGAGCTCGTCCGGCGCGCCGGTGCGGGCGAATTTGCGGAGGCGGCGCAGCGCGATCTTGATGTTGCGGGTGCCGAGCTCGACGTCGCCGGCGAGATCCTTGAACTCGCGCTTGTCCCAAACTTTCACGGCGCGGAAATTGCGATTCTTGTCCTGGCCGATGCGGACGCCTTCGGGATTGTAGCCGTAGGCGCCAAAGGGAGAAGTGCCGGCGGTGCCGATCCATTTCTTGCCGCCCTGGTGGCGGCCCTTCTGCTCGGCAAGGCGCTGGCGCAGCGTCTCCAGTAGCTTGTCGAGGCCGCCCAGCGCCTCGATCTCCCTTTTCTCCTCCTCGGTGAGATATTTTTCCGCGAGCTTCTTGAGCCACTCGGCCGGAATGTCGGCGGTCAGCCCATCTTGAACGAGATCGAGGCCCTTGAACACATGGCCGAACACGCGGTCGAACTTGTCGAGATTGCGCTCGTCCTTGATGAGCGCCGCGCGCGACAGATAGTAGAAATCCTCGACGCGGCGCGAGGCGAGATCCTTCTCCATCGCCTCCATCAAAGTGAGATATTCGCGTAACGTCACCGGCACGCCGGCGGCTTTGAGCTCGTGAAAGAAGGCGGCGAACATTGCACCTAATCTAGTGAAGCGGCCAGCAGCCGTCGAGGTGAAGGAGCCGACGGCCGCGAGGCCATACGCTACTCATCGCCGGGCTACTCATCTCCCATGTCGCGGAACATCCAGCGCTTGAGAGCCGGCACGCGTTCCGCGAGGCGGAACAGCGTGCGCGACATCAACAGGCGAGCGTCAGACTGCGGGATCGCCTGCTGCATGGCGCGCAATGAACTCTTAACGGCGCGGAAGCCGTAATCGCGCATCTCGGCTTCGTAGCCCTCAATGGCCTCCATCAGCGGCCGCTCGCCCACGATCCGCCGCGATCAGCGCCCGAAAGGACCCGAAAAGATATATCTTTCGATATGGCTGAATATGATCTATCTCGAGATATATCTTCTCTCATGGAGGTTCAAAAAATGCATAGACACTGTGAATCACACGGCGGCCGCTGGGCGGCAGGTCGGCACCATCGACGCCGTTTCGGCGGCTTTGGATTTGGCGGCCGCCACGGCGGCGGACGCGGCGACATGAACCCCGACGATTTGCGCGCGGGACGAATGCTGGCCCAGGGCGACCTGCGGCTCGTCGCGCTGGCGCTGATCGCCGAGGCGCCGCGCCACGGCTACGAGATCATCAAGCTGGTCGAGGAAAAAACCGCGGACTGGTATTCGCCAAGTCCCGGCATCGTCTATCCGACGCTGACTTATCTGGAAGAAGCCGGCTACGTCACCGCGGCCAGCGAAGGCTCAAAAAAGCTTTACACCATCACCGCGGAGGGTCGCGCTTATCTCGAGGCCAATCGCGAGCTGGCCGATGTCGTGCTCGACCGCCTAGCCGCGCTGGGCGAACGGGTCAATCGCTGGCGGCGCGCCGCGCGCGGCGAACGTGAGCACCGGCAGACTCTGCCCCCGCTCCTTGAAGCTGCGCTCGATCATCTGCGCGAGACGCTGGGCAAGAAGCTCGAAGACGACGCGGAAGTTGAAGCGGCCCTCGTGGAAATTCTCGCCCGCACCGACGCCGAATTGCGGCGGCGAAGCTGACGGGCGCGGAGAATCATGAGGCGGCGGCCTCGGGCGTGCGGATGTGTTCAGGCCGAATGCCGATGCCCAATAGCCGCGCTGGAATGCGGCGCAGCACCGGAAAAACGTTGAACAGCCGAAAGAGCAGCGGCGGCTTCGGCCGCCGATCGCTATCCATGCCGAGCACCTGGCTGATGACCCGCTTCTGAATATTGAGCTGCACCCATTGCGTGAAACGTACCGGCAAGCTACGCCGCTCCTGGATGGCGTGCAGATCCGCGTCCGCCACCGCGCCACGCGCCAGCGGGCCGACGAGCCGATTGGCGGCAGCGACCGCGTCCTGCACCGCCATGTTGATGCCGACGCCGCCGATCGGCGACATCGCGTGCGCGGCATCGCCGATGCACAGCAAGCCCGGCCGCCACCATTTCTGCAGCCGATCGACGGTGACGCTTAGGAGCTTGACGTCGTCGAAGCTTTTCAGCTCGCCAACGCGGTCGGCAAGAAAGGGCGACATGTCGACGACTCGCCGGCGGAATGCTTCAATCCCTCCCGCCCGGATCTTTTCGATACCGCCCTTCTGAATGACGTAGGCGCACTGCCAGTAATCGCCGCGGTCGAGCATGATCATCATCCTGCCGGCCTCGACATGACCGAAGGTGTCCGCGTTGTCATCGGCCTTGCGCGATACGCGAAACCACAGCACGTCCATCGGCGCACCATAATCCTCGCTGGTCAAATCTGCCTTTTGGCGCACCGTCGAATGGCGACCATCACAGCCGACGACGAGATCGGCACGGATAGTCAGAACACCCTCCGGGGTTTTGGCGCGCAGTCCGACGATCCGACCGCTCTCCTCGATCAATTCGGTCGCCTCGGCGTTTAGGCGCAGGTCGAAAGTTTTGTAGCGTTTGCCACGCTCGGCCAGGAAATTGAGAAAATCCCATTGCGGCATCAGCGCGACAAATTTGCAGTGCGTCGGCAGATGGCGGAAATCGATCATCGCCAGATGATCGGCGCCGATCTGGGCGCTTAAGGTTTCGATCTTCTGATGCGGCACTTTGAGGAATTCATCGAGCAGGCCGAGCTCGTACATGAGTTCGAGCGTCGAGGGATGGACGGTGTCGCCGCGGAAATCCCGAAAGAAATCGGCATGCTTTTCCAGCACGACGACGGCGACGCCGGCTCGCGCCAGGAGGAAGCCAAGCATCATCCCGGCCGGGCCGCCGCCGGCAATAACGCACTTTGTGGCGATCGACGAATCCGGCATTTTCATTCCTCGCAAGCCCCAATAAGCTTGCGATCCCAAATAAACGATCCTCGAGACTTCGACGTTCCTAGCCTTCCTCACATTTCCGCCGCAAGCCGGGTGCTAGAAGGTCTATCGCTCGCCTCCTGCCGATAAAAATGCGCCTTCCTCTCATTCTGGCTGTTCTGTGGGCCATAGCGCCGCTCGGCGCCTTGGCTCAGGCCCCCGGGACTGCCGCGCCGCTCCCTCAGGCCCCAGGGACGGCCGCGCCGTTGCCCGGCGCGGCGACCCCCCCCGCGGCGCCGGTTGCCCCGCTTGCGGGCACCGGCGATTTCCACGTCGTTTGGGAGGTCAAAAATCGCTTTCGCCTGTTCCGCAACGAGGCCGATTTCTTGCGGCTGGCCGCGGCAAGCCGGGGCGACGGTGTTCTCGCCGCCGAAGATCGGCTCGAACGCGCTACCGATGGCCTCGGCTGGGCCAAGGATGTCGTCGCCGATCTGTGCCTCGACAACTACGGCAACCTCTTAGAGACCTGCGAACGGGACGGCGTACGCGAGAATTACCTGACGCCGGCTGACCATCCGATCGGCGTGACGCTGTCCGGACCGACGCCGCAGGACGCGAGCTGCGTGTGGAGCTTCGACAGCGGCAACGGACCTTCCCAGCAGACCACCGCGCCTTGCGACCAGGAGGTCAAGCTGCGCGTGCCTTCGGGCCGCACCACAGTCGCCTCCGTCGATATCCCGCTCGGCGACGGCACAGCACAGCGCGTCTCGACCGAAATCGCCGTACGCGACGTGCTCGTCGCCGGGCTTGGCGATTCCATCGCCGCCGGCGAAGGCAACCCCGACAGGGCGGTGGAGCTCGAAGGCGGCTTCTGCTTCAAGCGCTTTCTCAGCGGCGGATTCAGCCAGTATTATCGGCCAAGCCGCGCCGGCTATAACGACGATCGG
>DATJBH010000143.1:0-2299 GCA_035515455.1 Xanthobacteraceae bacterium | reverse complement strand
TGCGCCGCGTCGCCGGGTCGACGATCGGCACGCGGCCGACATCGTTCGCGACCATCCGGTTGACCAGGTCGGCCACGACTTCTCCCGGATAGCCGACGACCGCGGAAGCATCTGAAACCAGATCGTCGAGCGTGCGATGTTTAAAGCTTCTTGGCTTCCACTCGAAGAGCAGGAGTTCGACGGCCAATGCCACGGCGGCAAGGGGCGTGCCAGTTTGGCGGCCGAGGGCGACATCGCGGCGAACGAGAAATCCCCGAACCAGGCGAGATTCGTCGCCAGCGCGATAAGCTTGACCAGACCCCATGCGGCACCCGTGCCGCCGGCGCCGACGATGACAGCCATTGCGGTGAGAAGGAGGAGCCGCCAATCGGCGCTGAAATCGCCGAGCCTGGATTCGAGGGAATGATCGCTTCGCTGCAGACGCGACGTGCCAATAACCGACATTCAGCCTTCCGAATGAGCCGATGCAAGCCGAATCGATGCGACTTGTGCGAGGATGGTGACGGCGAGGGTTGATGACAGCGAATTATATCGTGACACGATCCGGCGACGACCGCCGCCGCGTCGTGCTGGCGCTGACGCCCTCTGCGGAGAGGATCTTGCACGCACTATCGGCGGCGCACATCCCCGAACTGCGTCAATCGACTCCCGTGCTCGACGGTCTGATCCAACTCCTCAAGCCGGATCGTTCGCAGCGCCGGCGACGGCGATAAAGCCGGGCGCGCCGGCATCGCCTCGCCTGCGCAAGGCCGGAGCGTTATCATCGAGACACTCGCTGGGCCGTGAGCGCGCCATGACCGGCGATCATGATGGTGATCATGACTGGTGAACAGTCGATCTTGCCGTGCTTTCAAGCGCCTTATGCGCCGCCGGATGAGCCGTTGGCGGCAGCTCTCCTCGCCGGCACCGCACGCGCGGCCGCCGCGGAAAGCCGCATCGATGCGCGTGCCCGGCGGCTCATTGAGGCGATCCGCGCCCGCACCACCGGGCTCGGCGGCATCGACGATTTTCTCCACGCCTATTCGCTGTCGACTAAAGAGGGGCTGGCGCTCATGGTGCTGGCCGAGGCGCTCTTGCGCGTGCCCGATGCGGCGACCGCGGACCGGCTGATCGAGGACAAGCTCGCCGCGGGCCGCTGGCTCGATGGCGACGTCAAATCGACCGCGCTGTTGGTGTCGGCCTCAGCCTGGACGCTCGGCGTCGCGGCCCGTGTGATTCACCCGGGCGAAACGCCGGCAACCATTCTCGATACCGTGGTCAGGCGCCTCGGCCTGCCCGCCATGCGGGCGGCAACGCGGCAGGCGATGCGGCTCCTCGGCTCGCATTTCGTCATCGGCCAGAATATCGAGGAGGCCCTCGCCCGCGCCCGCAGCCACGCCGACTTCCGGTATTCCTTCGACGTGCTCGGCGAGGGGGCGCGCACCGGCGCCGATGCCGAAAAATATTTCGATGCCTATGCGGCGGCGATTGCCGCGATCGGCGCGCATGCCGGTAATGCGGCGCTGCCGGGCCGACCCGGCATCTCCGTCAAGCTCTCGGCGCTGCATCCGCGCTATGAAGCGATCTCGCGCGCGCGTGTGCTCGCCGAATTGGCGCCGCCTCTGTTGGAGCTCGCTCGCCTCGCCAAGGACCGCGATCTGCAATTCACCGTGGACGCGGAAGAAGCCGATCGGCTGGAGCTGTCGCTCGATGTGATCGCTGCCGTGCTCAACGACGCATCGCTCAGCGGCTGGGACGGCTTCGGGCTCGCGGTGCAGGCTTATCAGAAGCGCGCTCTGGCCGTGATCGACTGGATCGACGGCATTGCCGCGGAAAAAAACCGCCGGTTGACCGTGCGACTGGTCAAGGGCGCCTATTGGGATACCGAGATCAAGCGCGCGCAGGAACGCGGCCTTCCGGATTATCCGGTATTCACCCGCAAGGCCATGACCGACCTCTGCTACATGGCTTCCGTCAAAAAATTGCTCGCCGCCCGCCCGCGGCTTTATCCGCAATTCGCCACCCACAACGCGCTCACCGTGGCAAGCGTGATCGAAGATGCCGGGGGAATTGCCGGTTATGAATTCCAGCGTCTCTACGGCATGGGGGATGCATTGTACGAGGCGCTCTTTGCTGAATTTCCCGATGCCGCCTGCCGCATTTACGCGCCGGTCGGGAACAACCGCGATCTGCTCGCTTATCTGGTGCGGCGGCTTCTGGAGAACGGCGCCAATTCGTCGTTCGTATCGGTAGCCGCCGATCCGGGCGTGCCGATTGCAGATGTTTTGCGGCGTCCGCAAAGCTTCATCGCCGATGTGCG
>DATJBH010000142.1:0-3126 GCA_035515455.1 Xanthobacteraceae bacterium | reverse complement strand
ACAGCCCTCGACGAGAAGATGCGGATCGTGCCGCATGATCTCGCGGTCCTTGCAGGTGCCGGGCTCGGACTCGTCGGCATTGACGACGAGGTAATGCGGCCGGTCCACCTGCTTCGGCATGAACGACCATTTCAGGCCGGTGGGAAAGCCGGCGCCGCCGCGGCCGCGCTGGCCCGAGGCCTTGCATTCGTTGATGAGCCCGTCGCGGCCTTTTTCGAGAATGGCTTTGGTGCCGTCCCAGGCGCCGCGGGCGCGCGCGCCCTTGAGGCCCCAGTCGTGCTGGCCGTAGAGATTTTTGAAAATGCGGTCGCGGTCGGCTAGCATCAGTTGCGCCTCGGATCGGTGGCGTCGGCAATCGGCGGCTTGGGGATCGGCGCTTCGTGAACGTTGGCGGCGGCGCCCGGCTTCTTGCCCTCGTCGTCCAACAGCGACGGTGTCTGCTGCCCTCCGGCCTTGCCGGTCGCAAAGAGCGACGGATCGGTCAGCGTATCGGGTCCGCCGATCGGCGCGGAATTGATGCGGTCGATCTGCGGCCCGGGCCTGGGCGTGCGGCCGTTGGAAAAATCGTTGATGATGCGGGTGAAGATCTCCGGCGTGAGATCCTCGTAATAATCGGCGTTGATCTGCACCATCGGCGCGTTCACGCAAGCGCCGAGGCACTCGACCTCGATCCAGGAAAACGTGCCGTCGGCGGTGACCTCGCCCTCGTGGCCGATCATGCGGTGACAGACTTTTTTCAAATCCTCGGCGCCGCGCAGCATGCACGGCGTCGTGCCGCAGAGCTGCACGTGATAGCGCCCGACCGGGGCCAGATTGAACATGGTGTAGAACGTCGCCACTTCGAGCACGCGGATTTTCGCCATGCCGAGCAAGTCCGCGGTCGCCTCGATCGCCTTTTGCGGCAGCCAGCCGCCACATTGTTCCTGGGCACGCCACAGAATCGGGATCACCGCAGATTGTTGCCGCCCTTCCGGGTATTTGGCGATCTGCGCCTTCGACCAGGCGAGATTCTCCGCTGTGAAGGCGAAGCTCGGCGGCTGCTTTTCGGCGAGGCGGCGCACGCTCATCGATCGACCTCGCCGAACACGATGTCGATCGAACCAAGGATCGCCGAGATATCCGCCAGCATGTGGCCGCGGCAAAGAAAATCCATGGCCTGCAAATGGGCGAAGCCGGGCGCGCGGATCTTGCACTTGTACGGCTTGTTGGTGCCGTCGGCGACCAGATAAACCCCGAACTCGCCCTTCGGCGCCTCGACCGCCGCATAGACTTCGCCGGCCGGCACCTTGAAGCCCTCGGTGTAGAGCTTGAAATGATGGATCAGCGATTCCATCGAGCGCTTCATCACTTCGCGCCGCGGCGGCACGATCTTGTGATCATCGATGGCGACCCGGCCCTGCCCGTCCAGTGCACGCAGTTTCTCGATGCACTGCTTCATGATGCGGACCGATTGGCGCATCTCTTCCATGCGGATGCAGTAGCGATCGTAATTGTCGCCGTTCTTGCCGATGGGAATGTCGAAATCCATTTCGGAGTAACACTCGTAGGGCTGCGCCTTGCGCAAATCCCAGGCGGCGCCGGCGCTGCGCACCATGACCCCGGAAAAGCCGCGCGCCCAGGCGTCATCAAGCTTCACCACGCCGATATCGACGTTACGTTGTTTGAAGATGCGGTTTTCCGTGAGCAGCTCGTCGAGATCCTCGCAGACTTTCAGGAACGGATCGCAGAAGGCGGCGATGTCGTCGATCAGCCTCGGCGGCAAATCCTGATGGACGCCGCCGACCCGGAAATAGGCCGCGTGCATGCGCGAACCCGAGGCGCGTTCATAGAACACCATCAGCTTCTCGCGCTCTTCAAAGCCCCACAAGGGCGGCGTCAAAGCGCCGACATCCATCGCTTGGGTGGTGATCTGCAGCAAATGCGAAAGCAGCCTGCCGATTTCGCAGTACAGCACGCGAATAATCTGCGCGCGCCGTGGCACTTCAACGCCCAGAAGTTTTTCCGCCGCCAAACAGAAGGCGTGCTCCTGATTCATCGGCGCGACATAATCGAGCCGGTCGAAATACGGGACCGCCTGCAGATAAGTCTTGCACTCGATCAGCTTCTCGGTGCCGCGGTGGAGCAAGCCGATATGCGGATCGACGCGCTCGACAACCTCGCCGTCAAGCTCGAGCACCAGACGCAGCACGCCATGCGCCGCCGGGTGCTGCGGCCCGAAATTGATGGTGAAGGTGCGCTGGACATCGCGCGGCGCGGCGTCGGCTTCCAGCATCAGGCCAGTTCCTTCACTTTGGCCGCCTTTGCCGCGAGGCGCGCATTGAACTTGTCCCACATCACGACAAAGCGCTCATGACGGCCTTCGCCGATGATGTCGACCCCGTCATGCGCCTTGACTTTGAACGTCACCCGCGGTCCGGCGACTTCGGTGCATTCGACGTCGACGGTCACGGTTTGCCCCGGCAATGTCGCCGCAACGTGACTGACATCGACATGCACGCCGAGGCTGCCTTCGCCCGGATCGAGATGCGGCGCCAGCAGCTGCGTGCAAGCCCATTCCATCAACACGATCATGAAGCCGGTGGCAAACACTCTCGGCATCGACGCGATCTCGGGCGATTCCGGATAGGTGTAGGGAACGGTCTTGTTCTCCGGCACCCTGTAGGCGAAGCGGTGGGTCAGACCCGGCTTGAGAGATGGCTTCATCCAATCTCTCCTGGCTTCTTTGCGGCCTTTTCATCGCCCGGCAGCACGTAGTCGGTACCCTCCCAGGGCGACAGAAAATCGAAATTGCGGAACTCCTGCGTCAGCCGCACCGGCTCGTAGACCACGCGCTTGAGGTCGTCGTCGTAGCGCACCTCGACGAAGCCGGTGAGCGGAAAATCCTTGCGCAGCGGATGGCCCTCGAAGCCGTAATCGGTGAGGATTCGCCGCATATCGGGGTGGCCGGCAAACACGATGCCATACAGATCGTAGGTCTCACGCTCGTACCAATCGGCGCCGGCAAACACCTCGATGATCGAGGGTAGCGGCGTGGCCTCGTCGGTCTCCACCTTTACCCGGATACGAACATTGTGCTTCGGCGACAGCAGATGATAGACGACGTCGAAGCGCCGCTCGCGGCTCGGC
>DATJBH010000141.1:0-19378 GCA_035515455.1 Xanthobacteraceae bacterium | reverse complement strand
TACACACCCCTTGGGAAGAGCCGTGGTGGAACGCCGGAAGGCGAGCTGTCCTCTCCCGTTCAGAGGACGGCGCCGCGCCGTAACAGGCGCGGAGGTTGTGACTCAGCGTCCTTTCCGGCGTTCCGCGTCCTTTCTTTTATTGGCGAAACGGCGACAGCGAAGAGAGACCCGGCGAGGCCAACCACCCCTCGTCACTCGATTTGCTCCCGCTTCGCGCTTCACGTGGCTGAGATCGGACTACCCCGCAGGCGAAGGCGCGCGCGGGAACGGGTGGTCTTTACCGTCACCCTGAGGTGGCCGCGAAGCGGCCCTCGAAGGGCGACGGCCCGGGCGCCTCGGCCGTCTCCTTCGAGGCGCGCCGTTGGCGCGCACCTCAGGATGACGGAATAAGAAGCAGGGGATTCATCGATGCCGAGGGCGGCCTACCTGATAAACGTCCCTTGGCGCAGCTCGGAGAACGCCTGCTGCAATTCGGCTTGCGTGTTCATCACGATCGGGCCGTGCCAGGCGACCGGCTCCTCGATCGGCTTGCCGGACACCAACAGAAAACGAATGCCCTGTTCGCCGGCCGCCACCGTGACCTCGTCGCCGCGGTCGAACAGCACCAGCGAGCGGTTGCCGGTCTGCTCGCGGACGACGTTCTCGTTGGCGCCATCGGTCTTCTCCGTCAGCACGCCGAACGGCTTCGACGCGCCGCGGAAGTCGCCGGCACCCTCGAACACATAGGCGAAGGCATGGCGCTCGACTTCGACCGGCAACGTCTTGCGCTTGCCCGCCGGCACAAAAATATCGAGATAGCGCGGGTCGGCGGCGACGCCCTCGATCGGGCCGCGCTTGCCCCAGAACTCGCCGCACACTACGCGCACGCGCGTGCCGTCGTCGTCGACGATCTCGGGAATCTCGGCGGCCTTGACGTCTTGATAGCGCGGCGCCGTCATTTTCAGCGAAGACGGCAGATTGGCCCAGAGCTGAAAACCGTGCATGCGGCCGGATGCGTCGCCCTGCGGCATTTCCTGATGCAGGATGCCGCGGCCGGCCGTCATCCATTGCACGTCGCCGGCGCCGAGATTGCCGCGATTGCCGAGACTGTCGCCGTGCTCGACGGTGCCCGCCAACACATAGGTAATGGTCTCGATGCCGCGATGCGGATGCCACGGGAAGCCGGCGCGATAATCGTCGGGCCGGTCGTTGCGGAAATCGTCGAGCAGCAGAAACGGATCGAATTCGGATGTGTTGCCGAAGCCGAAGGCGCGGTTGAGCTTGACGCCGGCGCCCTCGAGCGTCGGTTTCGCCGTGACGATGCTTTTCACGGGCCGGATGGACATGGCGTTCTCCCCTTATCCTGGAAGGATTTTACTGCCTGCAAGGACTTTGCTCCCGGCAAAATGGGGAACCGGGCGCGGCGAACAAGAAGGCACATGGTTGATACCGACGCGTCAAAAGACATCCGGCGAACGGCTGCGCCGTTGCGAAAGGTTCCCGTCCTGAGAGCCGTTTTATTTGCTCCGCCGTCCGGAACGGCGCCCCCGGCCAATCGGTTTCCTTCGGTGCGACGACGCAAAGGCGACAAGCAGGAGAAAACAAGAATGAAGGCGACGATCAAGATGGCGATCGCGGCGGCGTTGTTGGCCGGCACTTCGTCCATGGCGCTGGCGCAAATGAGCGGGCCGGCGGGATCCACGACCGGCAATGCCGCGGCGAGCGGCGGCTCCGGCACGCATCAGAGCGCGGTGAAGACCGGCTCGGCTTCGAATACGCAGAAGGTCATGAAGAACCAGAACGGCTATCAAGGCCGCCAGTAAACTGTCGGCGCTTAGTCTTGCATGGAAGCCCGGGATCGGGAGCGTCCCCCCCGATCCCGGCTCTTTCTCTAGATCTGGACTGTTCGCAAATCACGCGGGGCGGTGCTGCCGATTTTGCGCAATTGGCCGACCAGCGCCTCAATCCGGGCGACGCTGCGGAAATTCCCCGGCGTCATGTCGCGTTCCGGGATCTTCACGTCGAACTCGGCCTCGACGGCCAGCATCAGATTGACGGTGTCGAGCGAGGACAGCCCGGCTTCGCTCAAATCGGCGTGATGATCCACCGCGCGTTCGAGACCGCGCTTGGCGAGGAGCTGCCGCACGAGCTCGGCAATTTGGTCGGCCGTCGAAGTGTTGCGATCGAGCACGGTGAATTTTTCCCAAAATCGAAAGACGAAAGATCGCTGCTTTACGCAACCATCATCGCATGCGGCGCGTCCGGAATGACCAGCGCGTCAGGGGTTTTCGATTGGTAACCTTTACGCCAAAGAAGCGCGCTAATTCCGCATAAAAGCCACGAGGATTTGGCGGTTTTGCGCTAGCTATCGTGTAACGATATCGCGTCGAATGCGACGGCGGAGTTTTCAGCGCGAGATTTTTCATGAACGTGCGAACCGCGACGGTTCTAGAGGTCGATCAAGACGTAAAGACGGCGCGCAACGCCGCGCGCGGCATCGTCGCCGCGGCGAACAATCTGCGCGCCGGCGGCGCCGCCGATCTGCTGGCGCGCGCCAAGACGGTCGCCGCGATCGCGGCCGAACACGCCGCCGCGGTTGATCGCGACTCCAGGTTCCCCGACGCGGCGATCGCCGCTGCGCGCGCCGAGCGTCTGCTTGGCGCCGCCGTGCCGCGCGAGCTCGGCGGCGAAGGCGCCGACATCGCCGCGCTCGTCGACGTCTGCTACGCGCTCGGCCGCGCCTGCGCGTCGACCGCCATGATCTATGCGATGCACCAGACCAAGGTCGCTTGCCTCATCCGCCATGCCCGCGGCAATCCGTGGTATGCGCGTTTGCTGCGCCGGCTCGCCGCCGAGCAATTGCTGCTCGCCTCGTCGACCACGGAAGGCCAGAACGGCGGCGACCTGCGCAACAGCGCAGCCGCCATCACCGGCGACGGCGCGCGCATCGCCCTGACGCGGCAGGCGACCGTCATCTCCTACGGCAAGGCCGCCGACGCCATCGTCACCACCGCGCGGCGCGCCGACGAGGCCGCCAGTTCCGATCAGGTTCTGGTGACCTTCCTCAAGCGCGATTACACGCTCGAGCCGCTCCTTGGCTGGGACGCGTTCGGCATGCGCGGCACGGCCAGCGAAGGTTTCAAGCTCGTCGCCGAGGGTTCAAGCGAGCAGATCGTGCCGGCGAGCTACGACAAGATTCACGCCCAGACCATGATGCCGGTCGCGCATCTTCTATGGAGCGCGGCCTGGGCCGGCATCGCCACCGCCGCGGTCGAGCGCGCCCGCGGCTTCGTTCGCGCCGCCGTACAGCGCAGTGGCGGCGCCATGCCGCCGGCGGCCGCGCATTTGACTCGCGCCAACGCCTCGCTGCGCACGTTGCGCGCGCTGATCGCCGGCGCCCGGCAGCGCTTCGAAGCCGCCAGCGCCGACCCGGCGATCCTCGAAACCATAGACTTTCAGACCGGCATGAACCTGCTCAAGGTCAACGCTTCCGAGCTCGCCGTCACGACCGTGATGAGCGCGATGCAGACCTGCGGGCTCTCCGGCTATCGTAACGACGGCGAGTTCAGCGTCGGGCGGCATCTGCGCGACATCCTCTCCTCGCCGATCATGATCAGCAACGACCGTATCCTTGCCAATATCGGCGCCGCTTCGCTTTTGAGCGGCGCGCCGGAGACGATCAGCGGCTGAATTTTCGTTGCGGCAAGACTAAGAAAATGAGGCGTGAACACAATGAATGTTGCATTCAAGCAACCGGCCGGACCGAGACATTCGCTTGATTCCATCGCCGAGGCGCTGTTGCTGCCGAGCGGCATCGACGGCGTGTATGCGCGCACCGCCGTGTTCGAGCAGGTGGTCGACGGGCTTACCGCGCTGGTTACGCGCTACCGCGAGGCGGACACCGAAGTGTTGCGCTTTCCGCCGGTGATGAGCCGCCGGCAATTGGAGAAATCCGGCTACCTCAAGAGCTTTCCGCATTTTCTCGGCTGCGTGAGCTGCCTGGCCGGCGACGAGGCGCAGGTCCGTTCGAGCGTCGAGCGCTGCGAGGCGGGCGAGGATTGGACGTCCGCATTGGCGGCCGCCGATCTCGTCTTGAGCCCGGCCGCCTGCTACCCGCTCTATCCGTTGGTCGCGAGCCGCGGCAGCGTACCCGCCGGCGGGCTTACTTTCGACGTCGCTTGCGACTGCTTCCGCCGCGAACCGTCGAAAATGCTCGACCGGCTGCAATCGTTCCGCATGCGCGAATATGTTTGCATTGGCGCGCCTGAGCAGATCCAGGAATTCCGCGCGCGCTGGATGAAGCGCGCCGAAGCTTTTGCCGGTCAGTTGGCGCTGCCCTACCGCATCGAGCAGGCGAGCGATCCGTTCTTCGGACGCGGCGGCAAGATGATGGCGATCAGCCAGATCGAGCAGGAATTGAAATTCGAATTGCTCGTTCCGGTGCATTCGGAGGAACAGCCGACCGCGTGCATGAGCTTCAACTATCACCGCGACCACTTCGGCGCGACCTGGAACCTGCGCCTCGCGTCCGGCGCGACCGCGCATACCGGCTGCGTCGCCTTCGGCGTCGACCGTCTGGCGCTGGCCTTGTTCGCCACCCACGGTGTCGAGCTTATGCAATGGCCGACGCGGGTGCGCCAGGCGCTGATGGTGTAATTTCGGCTGTCATCATCCGCGACAGCGGATGATCCAGTATTCCGTGACGTCCATTGTTATTTCGCCATCGACGTTTGCTGGATGCTCCGCCTTCGCGGAGCATGACAATTCAAACGCCCATGATGGCGTATTCGGTATAAGCGAGATCGCCGAGCCGCGGGCGCTGCGGACCTTTGAAATATTTCGGCTTGCTGCCGGGACGGAAAATTCCGATCAGCCCCGGGATCGGGCCGTTGGCGTCGACGATGGCGACGGTCCGGCCGCGCCGCAACAGATAGCGGCCGATCGGTCCGGCAAACCGCGTGAAATCGGCCATGTCGCGGCAATAGATCAGTTGCGCGCAGGGTATGAAGCCTTTGACCAGGCGCGGCCGGAAAACGAACGGATAAGCACGCCGTTCGTCGACCACCCACAGGCTGATGCAGCCGTGCCCGGCATGCTGCAGCAAGGTGTCCCGCTCGAAGGCATCGACCGCGATAGGCGTTGCGGCCGTCGCCGCGAATACCTTCACCGCGTCGCCGCTCGGCGTCGGCTGCAAAGCCGGCACACAGACGAAAATGCCGTCGCTGTAGCGCGAAAAGCCCTGCGCCTCGATGATCGGCCAGGTATGCGGCGCGGCCGAGACGTTGGTATAGGTGACTTCCTTGTGGCGCAGCGCCTGCGACACCAGAAGCGGCGCATAGGCCCGAAACGCCGGCTCGACGTACCAGCTCGACAGATTGCAGCGCGGCGCGAGCGCGTCGCCGGCGCGCATCGCCGAGCAAATCATCAAAATGGCGCCGACCGGCGCGCCGCCGGATTCCAGGAGGTAACCATATTTCGGCAAGCCGGGCGGCGGCTCACGCCGCGCCAATGCGTCGAGCGCGCGCTGCCAGAACCGGCGATTGCGGTTTGGAAATCCGTGCCGCAGCATTTCGGCGACGCCTGGAACGTCGCCTGCGTCGATCTGGCGGCACCGGACTGCCGGTGAAGCGGAAACCATTCGCGTTGACCACGTCCCGTTCGTGAACTTGATCGTAATCGTTGCCGGAATATATCGGCGCTGAGTGAACAAAGCCTAGGCCGAACGCAATGTCGATAAAATTAACCATAATGGACGAGATGGCGGAGATCGCGCGCGAGCACGGCAAGATGCTGGCGCCGTTGCGTGACGATCTCGTGTTGCTCGACTCCGGTCTCGACTCGCTCGGCTTTGCCGTGCTGGTGGCGCGGCTCGAAGACAAGCTCGGCGTCGATCCATTCACGGCGTCGGAAGACGCGCTGTTTCCCGCGACTTTCGGCGAGTTCGTGAAAGTCTACGAAAATGGCGTGCACTGAGGCGCGGCCGCTGCGCGATTATATCGGCCCGGCCGAGCGCTTCGTCTTCGACCGTCAGGCGCGCGCGCGCATCACCGATCTTGCCCATGACAATGACCTTGCCCATGGCACGAGCCTCGGCGGCCGGCTCGGGGAGTTGGCCGGCAAGTCCGTCCTCCTCGCCACCGGCAGCCAGCTGGCCACGGCGCTCGCCTTGATCGAGCTCGATGGCGTCGCGCGTCGGCTCACCATTCTGCCACCCGATGTCGATCCCGAGCATCTCGCCGCGATTGTTGCCGGCGCGGACATCGACGCCGTGGTCGTCGATCACAGCTCGGTGAAGAGCGCCACGCTCGATCTGGCGATCCGGGTCGTCTGCGCCGCGGAAATCGCAATCGCCAAAGAGCTTCCCGCGCCGTCGCGCCAAACCGAATGGGTCATGCTGACATCCGGCACCACAGGCGTGCCGAAAATGGTGGCGCATATGCTCGCCGGCCTGACCGCGGCGTTTCGCGGCAGACCGGCGGATCCCGAGTCAGTCTGGGGCACGTTTTACGACATCCGCCGCTATGGCGGCCTGCAGATTTTCTTGCGTGCCGTGCTTGGCGGCACCTCGCTGATATTGTCCAGCGCGGGCGAGCCGGTCGGCGATCATCTGGAGCGCCTTGGCCGCCACGGCGTCACGCATTTGTTGGGAACGCCGACGCATTGGCGCCGTGCGCTGATGTCGCCGGCCATCCGCAAGATTTCGCCGCGTTATGTGCGGCTGTCCGGTGAAATCGCCGACCAGGCGATCCTCGACGGCTTGCACAATGCCTTTCCGCACGCCGTCGTCAGCCACGCTTACGCCTCGACCGAAGCGGGCGTGGCGTTCGAGGTTCGCGACGGCCTGGCCGGATTTCCCGCCGACCTCCTCGAGCACCGTCGCGACGGCGTCGAAATGAAAGTACTGGAGGGCTCGCTGCGTATCCGCTCGCCGCGCGCGGCTTCGCGCTACCTCGGCGCTGCTGCGCCGCCGCTCGCGGAGCAGGACGGCTTCATCGATACCGACGACATGGTGGAACTACGCGGCGATCGTTATCTCTTCGCCGGCCGCCGCGGCGGCATCATCAACATCGGCGGCTTGAAGGTGCACCCCGAGGAAGTCGAGGCGGTGATCAACCGGCATCCGCGGGTGCGCATGTCGCTGGTGCGGGGAAAGCGCAGCCCCATCACCGGCTCGGTCGTCATCGCGGACGTGGTGCTGAAATCCTCCAGCAACGAGCAGCAAGGCGCGCTGGGCGAGGTCAAGGGCGATATCTTGAACTTCTGCCGCGATGTGCTGCCGCGTCACAAGGTTCCTGCGGCGATCAGCATCGTGCCGTCGCTCGATGTCGCGGCGACCGGAAAGCTGGCGCGCTACCATGGCTAAGAAGGCGGTCAGAAAGATCCGCACCGTACTGGTCACCGGCGGCAGCCGTGGCCTCGGCCTCGGCATCGCCGGCGCGCTGGCGGCGGCCGGCTATCGCGTGATCGCCCTGGCGCGCAAGCCCACCAAAGAACTGAACGCCGCCATCGCGCAAGCCAAGCGCGGCAAGGGCGGCGCGTTGCACTTCGCCGCGTTCGACCTCGGCAAGATCGATGAAATTCCCGGCTTGGTGCGCAACCTGCGCGATGAATTCGGCCCGCTGTTCGGCCTCGTCAACAACGCCGTGATCGGGCACGACGGCGCGCTGTCGCTGATGCACAATTCGCAGATCGAAGACCTCGTCCGCCTCAATACGCTCTCGCCCATCGTACTGACGAAATACGTGGTGCGCGGCATGATGTCGGAAGGCGCCGGCCGCATCGTCAATGTCGCCTCGATCATCGGCTTCACCGGCTATAGCGGGCTCTCGGTCTATGCCGCCACCAAGGCCTCGATGCTCGGCTTCACCCGTTCGCTCGCCCGTGAAGTCGGCCGCCTCGGCGTCACGGTGAATGCCGTGGCGCCCGGCTTTCTCGACACCGACATGACCCATGGGCTCACCGGTGCGCAGCGTGAGCAGGTGGTTCGCCGCAGCGCGCTGCGCCGGCTCGCCGGCGTCGGCGATGTCGCCGACGCCGTCGCGTTTCTCCTCAGCGACAAGGCGCAAAGCATTACCGGAACGGTGCTCACCGTCGACGCCGGCGCCACCGCGTAATCCCAGCTCGCGTGGTCATCCAAGAAAGCCGCGCAGCCTTTGCGCCACAATCCTGGAAGCCGCCTTCTCGATCCGCCCGATACGGCGATCGATCCGAGCGGGCTCGATGCAGGCGATCTTTGCCGGCCGCACCACCGATGGCGCAGGCAAACCGGCGCGTTCGAGATCGGCAATGGCGACGTCGCTCGGCCATCGCTCGTTTTCGGCGCTGGTGATCATGGCGACCCAGATGAGCGCGTGGGCGGCGAGCTTTCGATTGGAGACCACCAGCGCCGGTCGGCGCTTCTCTGCCAGGCGGTCGGCATAGGGGAATGGCACGACCACGACATCGAAGGCGTCGAAACGGCGGTCACTAAAGGCCGCCATAAGCCTTCTCGTCCGCCTCGCCCGCCCATTCGGAGAACGCCGTGAATGGATCGTCAGCCTCGTTTTTGGGTGCTTTGTCGAGAAGCACGCCGGCCTCGATCAGGCGATAGCGCAGCGTATCGCCGGGCTTGAGCGCAAGCCGCTCGCGCACTTCACGCGGTATCACGGTCTGGCTTTTGACCGAGACTTTCGAAAAGGCGGCAGACATACGGCTCGGCCGGTTCATCCAAGCAATATGCCTTACCGTCTTACGACTTACAAGGCACGGCTTCTACAAGCTGGGGCGTTTACGGGCAGGGATGCCGCATCCCGTCGTAACCGAGATAGGTTCCGCTCGCCGGATCGTAGGAGCGGAAGCGGGATTCGCAGTACGCCACCGCACCGCCGCCGGGAGCGACCGGTGCTGGTGCCACGGCATAACCGTAACCGTAGCCGGGTCCATAGGCGTAGCCCGGGTCATAATCGTAATAGCCGGGCGCCCACAGCGGCGACGTTGCCGCCGCGACCGCGCCGCCAATCACGCCGGCAGCGACCGCTCCGCCCCAACCCCATCCGCCGCCATGCCAGCCGCGGTGCCATCCCCAAGCTGCTGCGGGCGATGCGGTCGCCAGGACCGTGCATGCCGTGAGTGCGAGCGCTGCCGCGCCGCTCAAGAGTTTCGACCTCATATTGCTCTCCCGATTCTGAAAAGTTCCGAATGTGTTCCGGCGCTCACAGCCGCCGCCAAGCCGCGGCGCCTGCGTCGTTAATGGCAACGAGGCGTTGTTGTTCCCGCGCCGGCCGCGCGGCGTCCGGCATCATCCGCAATTTGAGCGCGAACGGATAAAGTGCCGCAGCAAAGATGAAAAAATTTTCAGGATCGCGGCTAAAAACGGACTTCGCCGCTTTTGATCCGGCGCAAAAGCGCGGCATCAAGCGGCACGAAGGCTTGCTGCCGCGGATCGTCGACATAGATAGGATCGCGCACGATCGTGATATCGAAGCCGTCGCGTGCGAAAGCGACGTTTTTTTTGTTTGAAGGTTTCCGTCGCGTCGATGCGGTCCGTCAGCCGCAGGAAAACCGGCCGCGCATAGGCGGGTAGCCGGCGCACCAGATGCGCGCGCAGCTCCGCCAGATCGAGCGCGACGTCGGCGGCGAGCGCGGCCATGCCGGCCTTGCCCTCCGCTCCGGGAACCGCGACGCCATAGGCCGTGGCCGCTTTGACGCCGGGAAACTCCGCCAGTACGGCGGCGACCTCCGAGGTCGCCACATTCTCGCCTTTCCAGCGAAACGTATCGCCGATGCGGTCGACGAAATAATAAAAGCCCTGCGCATCCATGCGCATCAGATCGCCGGTGCGGAACCAGGCGTCGCCAGGCTCGAACACGTCGCGCAGAATTTTTCGCTCGGTATCCGCGGCGCTGGTATAGCCCTCGAATTCGCCGCCCGCGGCCGCGCTAGGATCCGCGTTCGCGATCCTGCCGATGGCTTCGCCGGCTTCGCCGGTGGCGCAACGAATGCAGCGTCCGGCGGTATCGCGCGCCGGTTCGCCGCGGACGGCGTCGAACTTCACCAAGGCCAGCGGGAAACGGTGCGAGAGAAACGGCGGCACCCGGCCGATCGCGCCGATTTTGCCTTCAGCGTTGTAGAGCGAGACGTTGCCCTCAGTCGCCGCGTAAAACTCGAGCATCCTCGGAATACCAAAGCGCGACTGGAATTTTCGCCAGACGTCCGCCCGCAGCCCGTTGCCGCAAACGAGCCGCAAGCGATGCGCCTTCTCGCGCGGATGTTCCGGCGCGTTGACGAGGTAGCGGCAGAGTTCGCCGATATACTGGAACAGCGTGCAGTCCCATCCGGCGATATCGTCCCAGAATTGGCTCGCGGAAAATTTGTCGCGGACGACGACCGATCCGCCACGCACCAGCAGCGCGCCGGTCGCGACCACACCGCCGACCGAGTGATACATCGGCAGGCAATCGTACATGCGGTCGTCCGGTCCGGTATTCATCAGGCCGGCAAACCAGAAGCTCCATTGCAGCACCCGCCGGTGGCTGACATTGGCAGCCTTGGGAAGCCCCGTGGTGCCGGACGTGTAGATCGTCAGCGCGCGGTCGGCGATCGTAGTGGCGCGGCGCTCCGCTTCTGTCAGCGGCGCCGCCGACAATCGCTCGAGCTCGCGGTCAATGGGCAGGTGGCCGCCATCGCCGTATGACCAGATCTTCGGCCTGCTGGACAGCGGCGCGGAACGGAATTGTTCGACGCACTCGGCGGCGACGATCGCGTGAGCCGGCGCGACAAGGTCGATGCAATGCGCCAGCGACGGACCGCGCAATTGCGTGTTGATAAGCGCAACGACGCCGCCGACCGCGCTGATGCCGAGCCACACCGCCAAATAATCCGGCCGGTTCGGCATCATCAGGCAGACTGTCTGTCCCTTGCCGAGCCCCTGTTCAAGCGCCCAGCGCGCATAGCGGCGGCTCCGCTCGACGAGCGCGCGATAGGTCAGCGTGCCGTGCTCCGCGATCAGCGCCGCGGCATCGCCTCGGGCTTGCGCCGCCTCCTCGACGGCATCGAGGAGCAGGCGCCGCGGCCGGGCGCCGATCGGCGCGGTGGCTTCGAGCGCGCGCACCCAGTCGCGCAGCGCGCTGTCCTTGCCGCCGCCGCCGTCGCGCGCCGGCCGATCCATTTCGACGAGGGTCATGCTTGTCTATGGCCCAACAAAGTGAATCTTTCGCTTCAACAAAGCATAAAATTTTACGTAAAACGCGGGCTGCAACGCTAACGATTAAGGTTATTCCTTCGAATTTGCCGCGCCGGCGTTGTTGGCCCTTTCAGGCACCGATAAGAAACCCAATTGGCCTATAACAGCCGTGTTTTCTGGCAGGCGGCGGGGAGCATGAAAAACGAGACAGTGGCCGTTCACGGCGGCTATGAATCCGATCCCACCACCAAAGCGGTGGCGGTGCCGATCTATCAAACCGTCGCCTATGAATTCGACAGCGCGGATCACGGCGCCGCGTTGTTCAATCTCGAAGTCGAAGGCCATCGCTACAGCCGCATCAGCAATCCGACGGTGGCCGTGCTCGAACGCCGCCTCGCACTCCTTGAAGGCGGCATCGATGCGCTGTGCGCGAGCACCGGCCAGGCGGCGTTGAATTATGCGGTGCTCAATCTCACCGCGATGGGCACCAATATCGTCTCGGTGCCGCAGCTCTACGGCACGACCTACACGCTGTTCGGCCACATCCTGCCGAGCCAGGGCGTCAGCGTGCGTTTTGCCGATTCCGATCGTCCGGAGGCCATCGAAAGGCTCATCGACGATAACACCCGCGGAATCTTCTGCGAGAGCGTCGGCAATCCCGCCGGCAATATCTGCGACATCGAGGCGCTGGCGAAAGTTGCCGCCCGCAACGGCGTTCCGCTCGTCGTCGACAATACCGTTGCCACGCCCATCCTGTTGCGCCCGATCGACCATGGCGCCGACATCGTCGCGCATTCGCTGACGAAATTCCTTGGCGGCCACGGCACCACGCTTGGCGGCGCCATCGTCGACAGCGGCAAATTTCCCTGGAAAACACACGCCAAGCGGTTTCCGCAATTCAACGAGCCCGACGCGTCCTATCACGGCCTCGTTTATACCGATCATTTCGGCGCCGCCGCCTATATCGCCCGTTGCCGCAGCGTCTATCAGCGCACCACCGGCGCGGTGTTGTCGCCGCTCTCAGCCTTTCTGTTGCTGCAAGGCGTCGAAACGGTGGCGTTGCGGGTCGAGCGTCATGTGGAAAACGCCCGCCGCGTCGCCGAATATCTGCGCCAGCATTCGCAGGTGGAGTGGATCAATTACGCGGGCTTTGCCGACAACCCCTATCATGCGCTGGCGGACAAATACCTCGGCGGCCGCGCCTGCTCGCTGCTCACGTTCGGTATCGTGGGCGGGCTCGAAGCCGGTAAAGCGTTTTACGATGCGCTGCGCCTGTTCAAGCGGCTGGTGAACATGGGCGACGCCAAATCGCTCGCCTGTCATCCCGCCTCCACCACGCACCGCCAGATGTCGGCGGAAGAGCATCGCCAGGCCGGGGTAAAGCCGGAAATGATCCGGCTTTCCGTCGGCATCGAGCACATCGACGATATCATCGCCGACCTCGATCAGGCGCTGGCCGCGTCGCGGTCGCCGCGCTCGTCGCTGATCGCCGCCGAATGAAGGTGGCAGATGCCGCTTTTTCTTGATCCGGGTCATTCGGCATCGACGATCGGGCTCAATGCGCCGAACTGCATCAGCATCGGCCTCGTCAACAATATGCCGGATGCCGCGCTGGCGGCGACCGAGCGACAATTCACCGATCTGATCCGCGCCGCGGCGCCGAGCGTGGTCGTGCTGCTGAAATTATTCGCCATCCCGGAGGTGCCGCGCAGCGAGGGCGCGCGCCTCGAGATGGCCCAGCGCTATCGCAACATTGCCGAGCTGTGGGACACGCCGCTCGACGGTTTGATCGTGACCGGCACCGAGCCGCGCGCCAGCAATCTGACGGACGAGCCGTACTGGGACACGTTGAGCAAGATCGTCGACTGGGCGAAAGATCATACCGCTTCGACGATCTGGTCGTGCCTTGCCGCGCATGCCGCGGTGCTGCACAGCGACGGCATCGAACGGCGCGCGCTCGCGCAAAAGCAATTCGGTGTCTTCGATTGCCGGCTCGCCGACGAGCATCCGATGACCGAGCATTTTCCGCAGCCGCTCTGGGTGCCGCATTCGCGGCATAACGACCTGCCGGAAGCGGCGCTCGCAGCCCACGGCTATAAGATTCTCACCCGTTCACACGACGCCGGCGTCGACGCCTTTGCCAGGCAGGACGGCAGCTTCTTTTTGTTCTTCCAGGGCCATCCGGAATACTAAGCCGACACGCTGTTGCGCGAATATCGGCGCGACGTGGCGCGCTTTCTCGCCGGCGAGCGCGAGCACTATCCGGCGCTGCCGCTCGGCTATTTCAACGACGATGCGGCGGCCGTCGCGGAAGCTTTCCGCGCAGGCGCTTTGCGCAATCGGCGCAGCGAACTGATGACCGAGTTCCCCAAATCCGCGCTCGCAGGCGAACTGCTTTGGCCTTGGCGTACCGCGGCGCTCGGCATTTACGAGAAATGGTGTGCTTATCTGTGCGCCCGGAAAGCACAGCGGCGGACCGCCGCCGTGTCATTGCCGGGCGCGCGGCTGCGCCGGACCTGGCGCGATTGGCCGCTCGGCATCGGCGCGCCGACCGGCAGTCCGGCGCAGTAACGGCCGTCAAAGCCCCAGGATTTACGTTTTGTTCGCCACTTGCCCCGTCTAATGGCCGGGAAATTCTTGGAGACCGCCGTGCCCCATCCCGTCGTCTTTGCCGCTCCCGCCGATGTCGAGCTGCAGCCTGCGCCCATCCCGGCCGATTGGATCACGGAAGGCAGCCCGCAAGCGCGGTCGAAACGTCTCGGCGCCAGCGCCGACGGCACCGCCTCGATCATGGCGTGGTCATGCACGCCGGGCCGCTTTACTTGGCACTACAACGTCGACGAATTCATTCACATCATTTCGGGCGAGATTTTCGTCACCGATCACGAAGGCCAGCGCCGCCGCCTCGGTCCGGGCGACATGGTGTTCTTCCCCGCCGGCAGCATCAGCGACTGGCACGTGACCAAGGAGGTCAAGAAACTCGCCGTGTGCCGGCACAGCATGCCGCGCCCGCTCGGCTTTGCGCTGCGCGCCTTCAACAAGCTCGTCGCCATCCTCGGCGGTTCGGGCGCGGCTTCCGATCCGCTGCAAAGCCGGCCGGAGCTCGCCGTCGAGCGCGAGCGCGTCACCGCCGCCTAGCAGGAAGCACCATGACCCGCGCGCCCATTCGCCGTGTCGTCACCGGACACGACGCAAAAACCAGTTTCGCCAAGGTCATCCTCGACGGTCCGGCGACCAATACCAAGACGCCGCGCGACGGCGTCGCTTCGACATTGATGTGGTGCACCGACCAGATGCCGGCCGATATCGCGACCGGCGAGGGCGTCGAGGACATGGGCGCGCGCATCCTCGGCACGGCGCCGCCGGAAAACGGCTCGCGCTTCATCGTCATGGAATTCGCCCCCGGCGTCGTCTCGGAAATGCATCGCACCGAGACCATCGACTATATCGCGGTGCTGTCGGGCGAGATCGACATGGACATGGACGAAGGCAGCATCAAACTGCGTGCCGGCGATGTCATGATCCAGCGCGGCACCAATCACGGCTGGGTCAACCGCAGCAATGCGCTGGCGCGGCTTGCCATCGTGCTCTTGGACGCCAAGCCGCTCGGCATCGGCCATCCGCGACTGCGCGGCCAGCAGGCGCGCTGATCAAAACGTCATAATCTCATCCATCGTCACGCGCGCCGGCGCCAGCGCCGCAGCGAGTGCCGGGAGCTTGGTCCGGTCGCAGAATGCCGGGATCACCATCTTTGCCGCTATCGCGCGCACCAGCTTGACGGTATCGGACAATAGTGGATGCACATTCCAGCGCATGATTTGCGCGCGGCCGCTTTTGGTCAACCGCTCCGCCGGCGTGGTCGGATTGACGTAGCCGGTGAACAGGATCGTCACCTCGGGCGCGTTCTCGAACTGCGAAAGAAGCTGCGCGGTCGCCCCGGAAGCGCCGTCGGCGGAGCCGGCGAGCATGACGCCACGGGCACCGTCGATCGGCTTGACGATTTCCGTAAGCCGCCTGATGTCGTCGACGGCATCTGGCCGCAGCGCGATGGCATCGCCGTCGGCAAACTGGCGCAGCATTTTTTGCATGGGGGCGTCGACACGAATGTCGTCGATGCCATGGCGCATCAGTTCCAGCGCGATCTCGGGACCCCGACCGTTGGCCGGCACCGGCAAGAGGAGCGGGCCGCGTTCTGCAAACCGGGCAAGCTCGCGCCAGGATTCCGCAAGCGGTTTCTGGTAGTCGGCGTAAGAGCAATCGATCAGGGCGGTCGCCGCCGGCCTCGTTGGTGGATCGTAGGCATAGAGCACGGATTCGGTCGAATAATCCCCGGTGTAAAGCAAGCCGCCCTCGATGCCGAAATGCAGCCAGATACCGCCCGGCGCATGACCATTGCGGCCGGTCGTAACCGCGATGCCGAGCAGGTCGGCCGTGCCGCCGACCGCAAGCGGCCGCACGGCGACGGTCCTGGGCAGACCGCGGGCGACGATCTCGGTCGCATAAACCGGCGGATTGCCGAGCTTGGGCAATAAGGACAGGCCGCCGACATGGTCTTTATGCCCGTGGCTCAAGATCAGCGCGTCGACGCGGCCGATCCGGGCCACGTCCGGCAGAAGGCCCGGCGGCGGCCCTTCGCCAAGATCGAGCACGAAACGCCGTCCGCCGAGGTCGACAAGAAAGCAGGCGGGGCCCTTCTTGCCGACGCCGGAGACCGACCGTATCGAGCCGGAGCCTTTATTCATCGTGTTTCAACCCTATATCGATAGCCAAGCGTGGCGGGAATCTGCGGTACGATTGACAAGCGCGGGTCCCAACCTTAATCAACGGCCCAACTTCCAAGCATGATCCCGAAAAGTGGATGCCGGTTTTCGGAGGAGATCATGCGCAAAAGAGTATAGCTCCCGATGAAAGTCCGTAATTCATTGAAATCCTTGCGCGGCCGCCACCGCGACAATCGCCTCGTCCGCCGCAAGGGCCGCGTCTACGTCATCAACAAGACGCAGCGCCGCTTCAAGGCGCGGCAAGGCTAATCGGCTAAAGCGCGCCCGCCCATTTCCGCCGCATTCATCCCGCCTGATTGAGCAGTTTTACGGCTTGCCGTGTCGCGGCGAGCGAATAGATTCTCGCTCATGAAGCTGCGATTCCCAGTCGTTTTTGCCGTCGCCATCCTGGCGGCGCCCGCCATGACTGCGGCACTTGCCCAGGGCCCGCGGGATATGCTGTCGCCGCCAAGCGATTTGACGCGGCCCGAGCATGGCGAGCCGGCCTATAGTCTCGACACCTTGTTCGGTGCGTTAAAGATCGCGCCGGACGCGGCGAGCGCCAAGGCCATCGAGAATCGCATTTGGGAGGCCTGGATCGAGTCCGGCAGCGACACCTGCGACCTGCTGATGACGCGGGTGAAGGACGCGATCGAGGAGAAGGATTACGATCTCGCCATCCGGCTGCTTAATTCCATCATCGCCATTCGGCCCGGCTATGTCGAAGCCTGGAACCAGCGCGCCACGGTCTATTATCTCAAGAACGATTATCCACGCGCGATTGCCGATATCGCTCAAGTGCTGGCGCGCGAGCCGCGCCAATTCGGCGCGCTGGCCGGGCTCGGCATGATGCTTCAAGACATCGGCGACGACAAGGACGCGCTTGACGCCTACCGCAAGGCGCTCGCCATCGATCCTCACCTGGAAAATATCCCCGACGCGATCAAGACCTTGAGCGAGAAGGTCGAGGGCCGCGACATCTGAATTCGATCGTTCTGCCCGTCGTTGCGAGGAGCAAAGCGACGACCCGCTTTCGCTCGTTCACGAGCTTCGGCGGGTTTTGCGTCCCCAAAGCGCGGAGCGCGAAGCCGGAAGCAATCCAGACTTCACGGCGCTGGATTGCTTCGCTACGCTCGCAATGACGGGAGGAAGCGCCAATGACAATCGACGACGATAAACGCAGCATCCGCGAACTCGTGGAGAACTGGGCGGTGTGGCGCGACGCGCGGCTGTGGGACCGTTTTCGCGCGGTGTGGCATCCG
This sequence comes from Xanthobacteraceae bacterium, assembly GCA_035515455.1. Lineage (GTDB taxonomy): Bacteria > Pseudomonadota > Alphaproteobacteria > Rhizobiales > Xanthobacteraceae > BOG-931. Next base: position 2,216 of record DATJBH010000141.1, on the reverse strand, counting down.
GGAGGCCGCATGTGGGCGACCTGGTTCCGGGGCAGCTTCGAGGAGTTCATCAAGGTCAATGACGAGGGTTGGGCGAAGGGCGTGCGCATCTTGCATTTCCTCGGCGGCAGCGCGATCGACGTCGCCGGTAACCGCGCGGTGGCGCAGACCAAGATGACGATCTCGCAGCGCGCCCCGGTCGACGGCGTCGTCTGCGACGTGGTCTGCACCGGGCGCTTCTACGACTTCTTCGAGAAACGCGACGGACGCTGGGGGCTGGTCTTGAAGCGGCTGGTTTACGAGAAGGACCGGCTCGATCCGCTCGACCCTTCCGCCAAGCTCGCGCTCGATCAGAATCTCCTTAAGCAATTCCCGGAAGGTTACCGCCACCTCGCTTATCTGCAGAGCAAGATCGGCTACAAGGTGAAAACGGATATGCCCGGGCTCGAAGGCCCAGATCTCGATGCGCTCTATGAGCAAGGGGCGCGCTGGCTCCGCGGCGAGACGATAACCACCTGAATGCACGCGCTCGCTGTCGCTGCCGAAATCCTCGTCGCCGGCGCGATCGTGAGCTTCATTGGCGCGCGGCTGATCGAGCGGGTGCATCCGCCGCGCGGCCGCTTCGTCGACGTCGGCGGCTTGCGCCAGCATGCGGTCGAACTCGGCGCCGCCGAGCCAACCGCGCTGCCGCTCGTTCTTATTCACGGCGCCGGCTGCAATCTCGAAGACATGCGGCTGGCGCTGGGCGAGCGGCTTGCCGCGCGGTACCGCGTTATTTTGATCGACCGCGCCGGGCTGGGCTGGAGCGAACGCCGCAGCCGAGGCGGCAGCTCGCCGGCCTATCAGGCGGCGGTGCTGCGCGACGTGCTGGATCGTCTCGGCGTCGCGCGCGCGGTTATCGTCGGCCATTCCTGGGGCGGGGCGCTGGCCACGAGTTTCGCGCTCGATTTTCCCGATCGCGTCGCCGGTCTGGTGCTGCTGGCGCCGCCGCTTTACCCGCTCAACCGCAGCATGACTTGGCTTTACACATTATTCGCGACGCCGATCTTCGGCTGGCTCTATGCGCATACGTTGGCGCTGCCGCTCGGTCTGCCCTTCATCGGCGTCGGCTTGGGCTCGGCGTTCCTGCCGCAATGGCCGCCGCGCCATTATCTCAAGCGCACCGCCGCCCTGTTGTTGCTGCGGCCGTCGACGTTTCTGGCCAATGCGCGCGACGTCGCCGGCTTGCGCGCCTTCCACATGAGAGAGGCCCAACGCTATCCGACGTTGTCGATGCCGGGCGTGATCATGACCGGCGGCCGCGACATGGTGGTCGCGCCCCGGCAGCACGCTTTTGCCTTCGCCGCCGCGGTGCCGCGCGCCAAACTCGTCGTGCTGCCCGACATCGGCCACATGCTGCATCATGCCGCGACGGAGCGGGTGATCGCGGAGATCGAGGATTTGCGCGCGCGTGATTATTCCCCGCCGACCCCGTCGCCGACATAAGCGATGCGCATGAAATTCGTGGCGCCCGGCGTGCCGAGCGGGACGCCGGCGACGATGATGACGCGCTGGCCGGCCTTGGCGAACCGCTCCTTGAACGCGATGCGGCAGGCACGCTCCACCATGTCGTCCTGGTCGTGCGCATCTTCCTCGATGACGCAATGGATGCCCCACGCCACCGATAATTTGCGCCCGGTCGACGCAATCGGCGAAATCGCGATCACCGGGCAAATCGGCCGCTCGCGCGACATGCGCAAACCGGTCGAGCCGGACACCGTCCAGCAGACGATGGCCGAGAGGTCGAGCGTCTCGCCGACCTGCCGCGCCGCCGCGGCGATGGCGTCGGCGCCGGTCCGCTCCGGCGGCGTCTGCAGCATGTGCACCGACGGCAGATACATGGAGTCGTCTTCCACTTCCTCGGCGATGCGGTTCATGGTCGCCACCGCCTCGACCGGATATTGGCCCGACGCCGATTCCGCCGACAGCATGATCGCGTCGGCGCCGTCGAAAATGGCGGTGGCCACATCGGAGACTTCGGCGCGGGTCGGCACCGGGCTGGCGATCATCGATTCCAGCATCTGGGTGGCGACCACGACCGGCTTGCCGGCGCGACGGCAGGCGCGCGTCATTTCCTTTTGCACGCCCGGCACCTTCTCCAACGGCATTTCGACGCCGAGGTCGCCGCGCGCCACCATCAGCGCGTCGGCGATATCGAGGATCTCGGCAAGGCGCGCCACGGCCTGCGGCTTTTCGAT
>DATJBH010000140.1:0-7846 GCA_035515455.1 Xanthobacteraceae bacterium | reverse complement strand
GCGCCGTTTTGTCGTCGAGCTGGTGAAGCCGTCGCATTACGACGATAACGGCTATGTCATCCAATGGATGAAGTCCTGGATTCCGTCGAACTCTCTGGCCTGCGTGTATGGCATAGCCCTCGATGCGGCGGAGCGGCGGATGCTTGGCCCGGACGTGGCGATCGAGCTCAACGCCTATGACGAGTGCCACACCGTCATCCCGATCAAGCGCATCATCAACCGCATCAAAAGTGCCGATGGCGGCATCGTCTGCCTGGTGGGCGTGCAATCCAACCAGTTCCCCCGCGCGGTCGACATCGCGACGCAATTCCGCGCCGCCGGCATCAATGTCGCGATCGGCGGGTTTCACGTCTCGGGCTGCCTGGCGATGCTCCCCGAGCTGCCGCCCGATATCGCGGCCGCGCGCGACATGGGTATCGCGCTGTTCGCGGGTGAAGCCGAGGGCCGGCTGGAGCTTGTCTTCGCGGACGCGTTCGCCGGCCAGCTGAAGCCGATCTACAACTACATCGACGATCTCCCCGGCATGCAGCAGCAGACAACCCCTTACCTGCCCTCCGCGATCGTCAGGAAATATGCCAAGACATTCGGCGCCTTCGACGCGGGGCGCGGCTGCCCCTTCCAGTGCAGCTTCTGCACGATCATCAACGTGCAGGGCCGCAAGTCGCGCTGGCGCGACGCGGACGACATCGAGCGGCTGGTGCGCGCCAACGTGGCCCAGGGCGTTTTCCGCTTTTTCATCACCGACGACAATTTCGCGCGCAACCGCAATTGGGAGCCGATCCTCGACCGGCTGATCGAACTGCGCGAGCGGCATGGCTTCAACATCAAGCTGTTGTTGCAGGTCGACACGCTCTGCCACCGTATCCCGAATTTCATCGAGAAGGCGGCGCGCGCCGGCTGCACCGCGATCTTCTTAGGGCTGGAAAACATCAATCCGGAATCCTTGATGGGCGCCAAGAAGCGCCAGAACAAGATCTGGGAATATCGCGAGATGCTCTTGGCCTGGCGCAAGCAGAAGGTCATGACTTACGCCGGCTACATCCTGGGCTTCCCGACCGACACGCCGGAAACGATCGCGCGCGACATCGAGATCATCAAGAAGGAGCTGCCGGTCGACATCCTCGAATTCTTCTATCTGACGCCGCTGCCCGGTTCGGAGGACCATAAGAATTTGTATACGCGCGGCGTGGCGATGGACCCCGATCTGAACAAATACGATCTCGAACATGCCTGCACCGCGCATCCGCTGATGTCGCAGGAAGCCTGGACGCAGGTCTATGCCGATGCCTGGAAGCGCTATTACACCGACGCGCACGTCGAGACGATCATGCGCCGCTGCATCGCCTCGGGCATCAATCGCACGAAATTATTGGATTCGCTGACCATCTTCTCCGGCGCGGCGCGGATCGAAGGCGTACATCCGCTGCAATTCGGATTTTTCCGCAGGAAGCTGCGCCGGCAGCGCCGCTCCGGCATGCCGGTCGTCAATCCGCTGGTGTTCTATCCGTGGCGTGCGATCGATTTTCTCAAAGTCTGCGGGCAATGGGGCAGGCTGATCTGGCGCTATCGCCGCATCATGGCGCGTGTGCTGAAAGATACGGCGGCGAAAGACTATATGGACGAAGCGCTGCAGCCGCATACCGGCACGGGCGACACCGATCATTTCGTCGAGGTGTTCGCCGACAAGATTCCGCTCACCCATGGCGCGCCGGTGCGGGCGCCGGCAGTCGCGGCCGCCGAGTAAAGACTAAACTTCCGATTTGCTGCCGATCTTGCTTTCGGTGCCGGCGAGGAGGCGGGCGATATTGCCGCGATGCATGATCCAGATCAGCGCCGCGAGCAGCAGAAATAATTCGGCTTCCGGCGCCTTGCCGCTCGCCCACAGCACGGCGGGCATCGCTGCGCTGGCAACGAGGCCCGCAAGCGAGGAGTAACGGGTCAGTGCCGCGACCGCGAGCCAGACAACCGCGAAGGCCAAAAGCGCGATCCAGGCGTTAAAGCCGAGCAGAAGCCCGATAAAGGTCGCCACGCCCTTGCCGCCTTTAAAGCCGAGCCAGAGCGGAAACAGATGACCGACAAAGGCGCCGAGCGCCGCCGCGATCGCGGCTTGCGGTCCGAACATCGCATTGGCGGCGACAACGGCCACAGTGCCCTTGAGCATGTCGCCGAGCAGCGTTGCCGCGGCGAGGCCCTTGCGGCCGGTGCGCAGCACATTGGTGGCGCCGATATTGCCCGAGCCGATCGAGCGCACATCCGGCGCGCCGGCGAACCGGGTGATGATCACGCCGAACGGGATGGAGCCGCACAGATAGCCGAACCCGAGCGCGGCGGCGTCGTCGATGACAGGCAGCATGGCCAAGCGATAATGCCTGAAGCCGCCGCGCAAAAACAGCCGCTTTCTTCGCGCCAATGGCGTTGCTGCACGTTCCAGAGTATCAATTGTATCGAACAGCGCATCTGTCACGCAGCTGCATGAAAAAACTGACGGAGGAAGCATGACAATTCCAGGATCGAGCGAAACCGGAGCCGTCTATTCGGGCGGTGGCAGCAAACCGATGCCGCCGCTCGCGACTAGGCCGCTGTCCACAGCACTCGGCCTGGAGATTCTTGACGTCGACCTGCGGAATGCGTTGCCGCCGCCGGTCATCGCGCAATTGCGGCAGGCCTGGTACGAGGGGCTCATTCTTCTGCTGCGCGACCAGACGCTGACCGAGGAAGATGAGGTCCGGTTCGCCGAATATTTCGGACCGCCTGCGAAAACCATCAACGTGAACAACACCGGTAAGCATCCTGCGGTGATGCTGATCACCAACATCCGCAAGGATGGCAAGCCGATCGGCGCGCTGCCCGACGGCGAAATGCACTTTCACACCGATCAGTGTTACATCGAGAAGCCGGCGGCGGCCTCGATGCTCTATGCCATGGAAGTGCCGAGCGTCGGCGGCAATACACTGTTCGCCAATGCCTATCTGGCCTACGAAACGCTTCCCGCCGAGATCAAGCGACGGATCGAGGGCCGTACCGCGATCAACGCCTACGACTACGACAACGCCGCGACCATCCGCGGCACGCGGCTGCGCGAAGGCGTGCCGCAATTCTCGCACCCTATTGTCCGCACCCATCCGGCGACCGGGCGCAAGGCGCTCTATGTCAACCGGCTGATGACGGTCGCCATCGAGGGCCTGCCGCAAGCCGAAAGCGATGAGCTGCTCGGCTTCCTGTTCGAGCACCAGGAGCAGCGACGCTTTGTCTATGAGCATGTTTGGCGCGTCGGCGACATCCTGATGTGGGACAATCGCTGTACGCTGCACGCGCGCACCGACTTTTCCTCGGCGGAGCGGCGCTTGATGCGCCGAGTGACGATCCTCGGCGAAAGGCCGCAGTGACGCGCCGATCAATCGCACGTCGCGAGAATAGGTCTATCCGGCGCGCGCCTTCTTGCCGCCCTCGCGCGGCGCAAAGCCGGCGGCGAGCGCGGCGGCTTCCGTCGGATAGAGCACCAGGTGCTTGAGCTTTTCGCTGGACGCTCCGCCGAGCGCCGCCAAGCCCGGTGAAAAGGTTTTGCGGCTCGTATCGGCGACGACGAACTGCGCGTCGGTTCCTTCGCCGACGTCCTTCTCGCAGTAAACGCAACGCAGCATATAGCGCCGCGGCGAATTCTCTTCGATGACATAGAATTTGTTGGCCGCGTATTGCCGTTCGGCGGGATCGGCGGTGATGCAATTGGGGTTGTCGCAGTGCAGGCCGGTATCGATCGGCTGCGCATAAACCGGATGGTCGGGCTTGGCGAAGCCGCCGGCGAATTTTTGCAGCGATTTGTTCTTGTGCAGTTGCAGCATCAGCGAAATCAGCGCCATGCGGATCGGCACGCCATAGGCGGCCTGCTGGAAATAGATGGCGCGGCGGTCGCTGTCGAATGAGATGTCGAGTTCGTTGACGCGCGGCAGCGGGTGCATGACGCTCGCTTCCGAATATTTTGCCTCGTCGAGGAATTTTGCGTCGATCTTGGGGTACGGCCGCTCTTTCTCGGTCCAGCGCTCTTTCTGGAAACGCGTGACATAGACCGCGTCGGTCTTCTTCTGCACCAGCAAGCCGTAGTCGATCTCGGGATCGGGAATGAGCGACAGCTGGTGCGGCTGATCCGCGGTGACATAGAGCGCGTCGATCGTGCCGCCCGGCAGCTGCCCCGGATCTTTGGACACCATGCGGCAATGAAATTCCTCGCGCAGCCGGCGATCGACATGCGCCGGCAGTTCCATGCCGGGAGCGGGCAGGGGATCGATGGTGGCGCCGAAGCGAGCCAGCGCATAGACGAAGGAGTGGATGGTGCGGCTGCCCTTGAGGTCGCCGGATATCGCGACCTTCATGTTCTTGAGCGATTTCTTCTTCGATTTCAGAGTGAAAAGGTCGCACAGCGTCTGCGTCGGGTGCTCATGCGCGCCGTCGCCGCCATTGATGACCGGAATCTGCGAATATTCGGCCGCCAGCCGCGCCGCGCCGTCGCGCGGATGACGGATGACGATGATATCGGCGTAATTGGCGATGACCCGGATGGTATCGGCCAGGCTTTCGCCCTTGGCCGCGGAACTCACCGCCGGATCGGCGCTGGTGATATTGGCGCCGCCGAGCCGCAGCATGGCGCTCTCGAACGACAGCCGCGTGCGGGTCGAAGGCTCGTAGAACAGGCTCGCCAGGATGGATTTCGAGGCGAGATCCGTGGACCGCCCGATGCGGTAGGAGACGTTTGCGTCGGCGAGTTCCTGTAAAAACCCCTGGGCGACCTCGAAGATCGTCTCGATCTCCTTATTGGTCAGGTCATTGATCGAAACGATATGCCGCGTCGGCGTCTGGGCTTTGGTCATTAAAGCGGTGCTATAGGCCCAATTGGCGCGCTGGAGCAAGCCCGCTTTGCCGGCGCGCCAAGGTGATGCACCGGAAACCGCGGAGCCAACGCTCTGGCGTGCTACGCTGGCCAACCTGAACGACGCGAGTCGCCATGGCCAGCCGCTCCCGCTTCGACACGCACGAAGTCTTCAATCAGTCGCCGCCATACGAAAACGTCGATCTTTTCTCAAGCGACGCGCCATTGCAGGACGCGGTCAAAGCGAACGGCGCGGCCTCGGAACTCTCCGCGCTCGCCGCCTTCGGCAGGCAATGGGGCACCGCGGACATGTTCGCGCTGGCGCGGCAGGCCAACGAAAATCCGCCGAAGCTCAAGACCTTCGACGCCAAGGGCAATCGCAGCGATACGATCGAATTTCATCCGGCCTATCATCGCTTCATGCGCGAGAGCATCGCGGCGGGCCTGCATGCCTCGACCTGGATGCCATCCGGCAGCCGCGCGCCGGCCCCGGCCGAAGTGGTGCGCACAGCCCGCTTCTACATGGCGGCCCAGGTCGAGACCGGTCATCTGTGTCCGGTGACCATGACGCGGGCGGCGCTGGCGGCGCTCGCCGCCGAGCCGGAACTGGCGGCGAAGGTCATCCCCAAGGTCGTCACTCGTAATTACGACCCGCTATTCCGGCCGTGGCGGGACAAATCGGGCATGACGCTCGGCATGGGCATGACGGAAAAACAGGGCGGCACCGACGTGCGCGCCAATACGACTGTGGCGACGCCCGACGGCGACGGCTATTCGGTCGTCGGCCACAAATGGTTCATGTCGGCGCCGATGTGCGATGCCTTCCTGATTTTAGCGCAGGCACCGGGGGGGCTGACCTGTTTTCTTTTGCCGCGTTTCCGGCTGGACGGCTCGGTCAACGCGCTACGTTTTCAGCGGCTCAAGGACAAGCTCGGCAACCGCTCCAACGCGTCCGGCGAGGTCGAATTCACGGACGCTTTCGCCCGGCGCGTCGGCAACGAGGGCGCCGGCATCCGCACCATCCTGCAGATGGTGCAGCTCACGCGGCTCGATTGCGCCATCGCCTCGGCCGGCTTGATGCGTATGGCGCTCGCTCAGGCCGTGCATCATTGCCGCCATCGCAACGTGTTCGGCAAAAAGCTTTACGACCAGCCGATGATGCGCACGGTGCTGGCCGACATGGCGCTCGAGGCCGAAGCCGCAACCGCTTTGGTGTTTCGGCTTGCTCGCGCGCTCGACCGCGCGGCGGACGATGCCGCCGAAGCCGCTTACGCGCGGGTCATGACGCCGGCGGCGAAATATTGGATCTGCAAGCGGGCGCCGGGCTTTATTTTCGAGGCGATGGAATGTCTCGGCGGCAACGGTTACGTCGAGGAGAATATCCTGCCACGGCTCTACCGCGAGGCGCCGGTCAATGCGATCTGGGAAGGCTCCGGCAATGTGATGTGCCTCGACGTGCTGCGCGCGTTGAAAGGGAAAGAGGAGGCCGCGGTCGTGGCGGTGCTGGCCCGCGATGCGGGCGTCGAACACGCGACAATGGACCAGACGCAGGAAGCCGACGCCCGAGCGGTCGTTGGCAAGCTGGCTTTGCTGGCGTGCACGGCGGCGTTGAAAGCAAGCGTTCCGGCGGTAGCCGAGGCCTTCGTCCGATCGCGGCTCGCGGCGCCGCATGACGCGATTTATGGCGCCGTCGCCATGAAACCCGCCGCTTCCGAATTGCTGCTGCAGCGGGTATTGCCGGAGGACTGAACACTCTCCAGCCGCGTCGTGAATTTCCTCCGAAATGTGACGGTCGGCACAGCTTGAATGAGGCAATGGCATAAAAGGGACGAGTGGCACAGGAAAGCGGAGAGCAGGAATGATCGATATTTTGGCAGGCTACGCGTTCGGTGCCGCCGTCGCTGCCACCGTCTCTTTTGTCACCTCGCTGTCCGTTTTTGCGGCTGGCAGGCGGAATCGGCAGCAGTCTTCGTCAAGACTGGCCGCTCGGTAGCTCGCGCGCCAGCCGGTCGAGCGCACCCTGAAGAATGTAGGCGGCGGCGTGCTGGTCGATCACCGCTTTCCGCTTGGCCCGGCTTGCATCGGCGGCGATGAGCGCCCGCTCGACGGCCGCGGTTGACAACCGCTCATCCCACAACGCGATCGGAAGTTCGGTCAGTCGCGCCAGATTGCGGGCAAAGGCCCGGGTCGACTGCGCGCGGGGTCCTTCCGTGCCGTCCATGTTGATCGGCAGTCCAAGCACGATGCCGACCGCGCGGCGCTCGGTTGCGAGTTCCAGGATGCGCGCGGCGTCGAGACTGAAGCGCTTGCGGGCGACGGTTTCCACCGGTGCGGCAATGCGCCGATCCGGATCGCTGACGGCAACCCCTACGGTTTTGGTGCCAAGATCGAGCCCGATGAGCGCACCTCGCTCCGGCAACAGCGCGGAGGCATCGGCAAGGGCAAGGACCGGCATGGCGAACCGCTATCACGCGCGCGGCGCAAAGGCGACAGCACCGACCTTTTCGGCGCCCGTTTGCCCAATTATGTTGCCGCTTCTCTCCCGTTTCTCTGGCGCGAATTCGGCGCCGAAAGGAGACGACACATGGCATTCACAGTCACCAGCAGCAGCTTCAAGGACGGCGACTATTTGCCGAAAGATTACATCCTGTCGGCCGATTTCGGCTTTGGCTGCGCCGGCGGCAACAAGTCGCCGCATTTAAAATGGTCGGGCGCGCCGGACGGTACCAAGAGCTTCGCCGTGACCTGCTACGATCCGGATGCACCCACCGGTTCGGGCTTCTGGCATTGGCTTGTCGTCAACATTCCGGCAAACGTCACCGAGCTTGCCGAGGGCGCCGGCAGTTCGTCCGGCAAGCTGCCGGCAGGCGCCTTGCCGACGCGCACCGATTTCGGCGCGCCCGGCTATGGCGGTCCATGCCCGCCCGAAGGCGACCATCCGCACCGCTATTTGTTCACCGTGTTCGCCGTGAAAACCGACAAGCT
>DATJBH010000139.1:0-65208 GCA_035515455.1 Xanthobacteraceae bacterium | reverse complement strand
GCGGCCGAGCGCGACGCCACGCGGCAAGCGCGCGAAAAGGCGAAGGCCGAGCAGAAGGCCCGGGAGGCCGAAGCCGCGGCCGCCGCCAAGCGCGAAGCCGCCGCGCAGGCCGAGCGCGCCGCGGCCGAAAAGGCCGAACGGCAACGCGCCAAGGAGGCCGAGCAAAAGGCCGCGCGCGACGCCCGCTATGCCGCCCGCAAGGCCAAAGGCAAAGCAGGCGCCAAAAAGGGCAAGCGCTGACCGGCCCAACGGCATGGCTGTCCACGATCAGCGGACTAGATGGACTCTTCCATGCCTGCCCCGATCCGCGACAACACCGAACGCTCCCGCTTCGAGCTCGAGGCCGACGGCGTCACCGTGTTCATGAACTACCGCATCACCGGCAACGTGATCTCGCTCGATCACACTGAGACGCCGGTGGCGGCGCGCGGGCGCGGGCTGGCCTCGCAATTGATCAAAAGCGTGCTCGACGAGGTGCGCGCACGCGGCTTGAAGATCGTGCCGCGCTGCCCGTTCGTGCGCGCCTATGTGGATCGGCATCCGGAGTATCGCGATCTGGTGGCCTAGACCCTATCGGCACCAAACGGGCCTCCGCCCGCATGCTCTCAGGCGGCCAGATGCTGCTCGATCCAGGAGCGCAGCGCGCCCGCCGGCATGGCGCCGCTGTGGCGGGCGACTTCGCGGCCGCCGCGGAACAGGATCATCGTCGGAATGGCGCTGATGCGAAAACGCGCGGCAAGGCTCTGTTCGGCGTCGGTATCGACCTTGGCGAAACGCAGCCGCGGCTCCAGCGCCTTGGCCGCGCCCTCGAACACCGGGGCCATGGCGCGGCACGGTCCGCACCAGGCGGCCCAGAAGTCGACCAGGAGCGGCAAATCGGCGGCGCCGGCGTGGCGCTCGAAATGCGCGGCGTCAAGAGCGATCGGCTCGCCCGCGAACAGCGGCGCATGGCAGCGGCCGCATTTGCCGCCTTCGCCGCGGCGTTCGGCCGGAACGCGATTGAGCGTATGGCAATGCGGACAAGGGATGGTGACGGCGGCGGACATCGTCGTTCTCATGGGCGGCGGCCAATTGCAACCGCCGCGCGGCGGTCGATTGACTTCGCTTCGCAGGATTTGGGAACGGTTGGAGCCGAAATCAACGGGCGGTGGTGGAAGTCCCTCACCCGACTCACCCGCCTCACCCGCCTGACCCGCCGTGCTCGTTCGGCGGGTTCTCCCCTCATGCGGCGAAAGACGAATTTTTTGTCAGGCCGCATCCGCCGGCCGCACCCGGCGCGCAATCTCGGCACCGCTCTCGCGCTCGACTACGGCGATGTCGTACTGGCTTTGCAGATCGAGCCAGAATTGCGCGCTGTTGCCGAAATAGCGGCCAAGGCGGACGGCCGTATCGGCGGTGACGGAGCGGCGGGCGTTCAAAATATCGGTAATGCGGCCTGATGGCACGCCGATGTCCAGCGCAAGCCGGTTTGCGCTCAGTCCGCGTGCATTCAGCTCACGCTTCAAAAGTCGGCCTGGATGGACGGCAGGGGGCATTGTCTTCATCCCTTATGGTAGTCGACGATCTCGACTTCGTAGGCATCACCCTTGCGAAAATAGCGCCGACAAAATCTTAATCAAAGCGGTGTAGACAGCGGCCCATGGCGGCACATTTTGCCGCGCCCAGTATGAGCATCGAGGATAAGCACCAAGGAGCCACGCCATGCCCCTCCTCTCCGTCGTCGCCGCCCGCTGGCAGCAGGCGCTGCCGGCGCTCGCCGTCATCGGGCTCGTCGCCTGGATCGCGCTGTTCCGGAGCGCGCCGGAGAGCGAGCGCGCGCTGTTCGCCGCGCTGCTCGTGATCTACATGCTGCACCAGACCGAAGAGCATCTGTGGCCGGGCGGCTTTCGCCAGTTCACCAATGCCCATGTCTTCCACAGCGGCAATGACGACTGGCCGGTCGACATTCCCGGCGTCGCGCTGATCAATATCGGCTATGTCTGGCTGCCGGTGGCGCTCGCCGCGCTGTTTCCCGACGCGCTGCGCTGGCTGGGCCTGGCCTGGGTCGGGCTCACGCTGATCAACGGCATCATCCACATCGTCACCACGATCCGGCTGCGCATCTATAATCCCGGCCTGGTCACCGGCATCGTGCTGTTCCTGCCGTTCACCGTCTACGTGCTGGCGCTGGAAGCGGCGCGCGGCGCGCTCTCCGGCGGCGAGATAGCGGCGATCGTGCTCGGCGGCATCGTGCTGCATATCCCGGTCGCCGCGCTGTTCGTGGTGCCGTATCTGCGCCGGCGGCATGCGGCCGCGTAGTATCTTTTGCAATTGAGGACATTGCCCTCCGAGCCACCCGGCCGATATTTCCGCACATCTCGTCTGCAAACCGCCCTCTCCCCGCCGGCGATCGGAGATGCTATCTCCATGGCCGGGCTATAGAATCGCAGATTGAGGCGGCGCCGTGAGCGCGAAAAAACCCGTCGTCGGCGTGATCGGCTCGGCGCATCTGGCCGAGGGCAAGTTTCCGGCGCAGCGCGTCAGCGAGCGCATTTTGCTCGCCGCGGCGAACGCCGCGGATGCATTGCCGCTGATCTTTGCCGGCTCGCCGGAGATCACCGACATCGGCGCCTTGCTCGACACCGTCGACGGCGTGCTGCTCACCGGCGCGCGCGCCAATGTGCATCCGAGCTATTTCGGCCTGGAGGAGGACCCGCGCCACGAGCCCTACGACCGCAACCGGGACGCGCTGGCGCTGCCGCTGATCGAGGCCTGCGTCCGGCGCGGCGTGCCGCTGTTCGGCATCTGCCGCGGTTTTCAGGAGATCAATGTCGCCTTCGGCGGCACGCTGCATCCGGAGATCCGCGAATTGCCCGGGCGCATGAATCATCGCGCGCTGCGCCTCGCCAACGGCGAGATGAATCCCGATCCCAAGGTCATCTATGCCGAGCGCCACGAGGTGCGGCTGACACCGGGCGGCGTATTCGCCAAGCTTCTCGACGCCGACACCATCCGGGTCAATTCTCTGCACGGCCAGGGCATTCTCAAGGCCGGCGGCCGCATCGTCATCGAGGGCGTGGCGGAGGACGAGACGATCGAGGCGATCCGCGTCGCGGAAGCGCCGGGCTTTGCGCTTGGCGTGCAGTGGCACGCCGAACATGTGGGCGACCCCAATCCCGTCAATCGCACTTTGTTCGCGGCGTTCGGCGCCGCGCTGCGCAACGCGCAGAAGATATAGACCCGTGGACAGCGGCCCGCCTTGAGCTGGCGCAACAGCGGAAAAACCGGAAGGCGCGATTAGTTTTTCGCTCGCCACGTGGGAACGCCCGATTGCTCACGCGGCGCGCTATTGCGCTTTCGCCATGTCCTCAAGCCTGGCCGCGAGCTGCCTGAGCTGCCATTTGCGCGCGAGCGCTGCAGCCTTGTCCCAGGTCGGCTGTTGCGCGCCGAATTTCGGCAGCGGCGCCTTTTTATCCATGCTGGCGATGGCGCGGTAAAGCTTCAAATCTTCGGCCTGTTTGGCGAAGCGCCCGCTCTTGAGGATCGCGGCGAGGCTGCCGTATTTGCGAATGAGCGAAGCGGCGCCCAAGGCGCCGACGCCGGGCGCGCCGGGCAATTTGTCCGACGGATCGCCGCGCAGCGCGATGAAATCCGGCACCTGTTTGGGCTCGACACCGTAACGCTCGCCGACCTCGCGCGGCCCGATCCGTGCCATCTCGCCGGCGCGCACCGGATAGAGGATCGTCGTCCTGTCGGACGCAAGCTGAAACGCATCGCGATCGCCGCTCGCCACCAGCACGGTGCCGCCACGCCGCTCCTCCGCCGCGGTGGCGGCGGCGAGAAAATCGTCGGCCTCGTAACCGGCGCGCTTGGCATTGGCAAAGCCGCAAGCCGCGACGAATTGCGGAAGGACATCGAGCTGTTCGACCAGGTCGTCGTCGAGCGCGCGGCCGCTCTGGTACGCGGCAAAGGCGGCGTGACGATAGGTCTCGGCCTGCAGCGTATCCCAGCCGACCAGCACCGCGCGCGGCCGCTCGGTGCGATAAAGCTGCAGCAAGCGGTTGGCGAACCCGAGAATGGCGCCCGCCGGCCGGCCCCGGTCGCGGGGGATGGTTTTCGGCAGCGCATGATAGGCGCGATGCGCGAAGGAATCCCCGTCGATGGCGAGCAGCGGACGGCGCTGAGAGGATTTCGGTCCGGTCCGGCGTTTCGCTGCCATGCGAGCGTCTTACGCGTCCTCGCGCGGCTTTTCCACGCCTCGCAGTCAAAGGACCGCAAGCGCGGGGCGGCCGTCCGTGCAGCCTCGCATATCGCGCCTGCCAATTATCCTCTTCTCGGCCGGCTAAAATCCCTCCAATCTTGGCGCGGGGCGCAACAGTGGCCGAGGCGGCGGCGATAAGCCGCCCGGCGCGGGAGGACTGAAGTGACGCCATCCAAGATCGTGGGCGCGGCCCTCGTCATCGCCGGCACGGTGATGCTGCTGGGACGATCGGCAAGGGCCGCCGAGGATGTTGCCAACAAGGCGGAAGTCTGCGGGGCCTGTCACGGCCTGGCCGGCACGCCGGTCAATACCGAGACGCCGATCATCTGGGGGCAACAGAGCAATTATCTTTACAAGGAATTGCATGACTTCCACAGTGGCGCACGCGTCAACGCCACGATGTCGCCGCTGGTCAAGGACATCGCCCTGCCCGGCCTGCGCCAGCTCGCGGATTATTTCGCCGCCAAGCCCTGGCCGGCTGCGCCGAGCGTCAATCCCGCCGCGGCGCCGCCCGCCGCCATCGCGACCAAGATCGAAATGTGCAAAGCCTGCCACCAGCCCCATTTCGAAGGCGGCGCGCCGGCGCCACGGCTTGCCGGCTTGAGCTCGGAGTATCTGTTGTCCGCCATGAACAATTTCGCCGACGGCAGCCGGACCAATAATCTCGATATGCCGGGCTTCATGAAAGCGCTAAGCGAAAGCGAGCGCGAGGCAATCGCGAAATATTTGGCCGGGCTGTGAACAGCCCGGGCCGGGCTGGAGTGCTTCGGCAGAGGCGTCCGCGCGGCGTTGCTGCCGGCTCTGCCTCTGGCGCGGCGCCATAGCGTCGCCTATTCTGTCCGCGATTTGGCACCATCCGGCGGGGCACATCTGGGGGAAGAGCATGGCCAAGAAGAAGCGCACGAGACCTGCAAAGGCGGCGAAAACAAAGAAAGCCGCGACGAAGCGTAAGGTCGCGACGAAGCGTAAGGTCGCGAAGACGAGAGCCGTCAAGAAAGCGAAAAATAAGCCTCGGTCTACGGCGAAGAAGACGAAGTCCCTCGCCAAGAAGCCCATGGCGAGAACGAAACCAGAGGTGGCCAGAAAAACCTCGGCCCCGCCACCGCGCGAGACCCTGACGCACAAGATTGCAAGCGCGGTCGGCGCGGTGGCCGATATCTTCACCGACGCCGAGCGGCTGCATCATAAAATCGAGCCGGGCATTTCCAACGAACCGGAATAAACGCCGGCACTCGACGAGCCGCCCCGATCGCGACGCGGTCGCTGTGCTCCTAATCGTCGTCGCGGTCCTTGCGGATGATGACCTTCTTTTCGGTGTCCGGCACCGCAAGGAAAGGCCGATCCTCCCGGCGTTTCTTGATTACGGTGGTCTGGCCGGTATCGTCGTTCCTCTTGATGATCGTGGTATCCTGCGCCTTCGCGGACGCAATCATCTGCACGCTCATCACCAGCGCCGCCGCGGTGACGAAAACGAGTGTGCGCATCGGTGTCTCCTTCTCTCTGTAGGGCGTCGTACACAATTAATGCGTCGCGGATGATCCCGTTCCGAAGTTTCCCACTCCGGCATTTTCGGCAAATCCGTTTCTTTGCAGAGCGTGCCTTCGCAATTGCGAAACGCCGGAAGTTTTCCCGTCCGCCCGGTCCGCGGGGAACCCGTACTGAGCTACCGAATTGTCGTGCGTGGCGGCTTCCTGGAAATGCCGCTTTGGGAACAATCACCAGTCGGGAACACTACGATGGACAAGAAGATTGCCGGACTTCTAGGCGCCGCAGCGGCGACCACCCTCCATGCGGCGCAGGCGGCGCCTGCCGAGGCAATGCAACCCGCTCCGGCGGCGAGCTACCGCGATCTTCTGGAGCCGATACCCAATGCGTTAAACGTGCTGAAAGCCGACGACGCCCGCCTCGCTGCCGGCACCCCCGAGCAACAGCCCGTGCAGCTGGCGCAGTATTTCTACCACCACCACCATCATCACCATCATCACCATCGCTATTTCCGCGTGGTGCCGCGGCCCTATTACCGTCACCATCACCACCATCATCACCACCATCACCATCATCATGGCTTCGGCGTTTACATTCGCTGACGCCCTGGAAGTGCTTGCGCTGGGTTAAGGCTTTGCGCGCGTAACACCGGCGCGGAACGATCTTTCGCGCCGGTAATTCGTGTCCGCCAGAGCAATCAGTTCCGGGGCCGCAGATGGCAAAACGGCTGCACTATGGCGCCACCGCCAAAGCGCTGCATTGGCTGGTGGTGGGCCTTCTGGTGATCCAGTATTCGATCGGCTGGCTGATGCCGGACATCGAGCGCAACATGAATCCCGGCGCAGCGATGACGCTGCATATCTCGATCGGCACGCTCATTCTCGCCATCATCGTCATCCGATTGGGCTGGCGGTTAACGCATCCAGTGGCGCCCGAAAGCTCGCTGCCGCCGTGGCAGCGCGTGACGTCCGAGGCGGTGCATTGGCTGCTCTATCTGCTGGTGCTGGCGACCACGCTGTCGGGCTGGCTGTTCGCCTCCGCGCGCGGCTGGGCCATTTCGTGGTTTTACGTAGTCCCGCTGCCGATGCTGACCGCCGGCAACACGCAGCTGGTGCGCACGATCGACGGCTGGCACCAGAATTTCGAGTGGGCGCTATTGATCCTGATCGGGGTGAACGTCGCCTCGGCGTTCTTGCATCTGCTGTACTACCGCGACGGCGTCATGCGACGCATGCTGCCGCATGCGTCGCCGAGCTGAGGCCGCCGTCAAGCTTTGATGTGCTTGCCGACGAATTTCACCATGTCGGCGAAGGCGCCGCCGATCTGCGACAGATCCGGCGAGTGGCCCTTGTGGCGCTCCATCTCGATGTAGACGAGGTCGATATCGCCGCCGGCCTTGCGGTAGTTGGCGACGAAGCGCTGCGGCTCGTTGCCGGGAAAATCCGACTCCAGGTCCTTATAGTCGTGGACTTCGTCGCCCCGAGCCTGGAACCAGATCGCCGGCGGCAGTTGCAGCTTCTCGCCGCGCTCGAGCGCCAGCATCGGATTGCCCTCCGCCATGTCGGCTTCCGACGGCCAATAGGCGTCGTGGCGCGGCACGATGCTCTTGCCCCACTCCTCGCCGCGCTCGATCGCCCGCTTGGCGTGGCGGTAGCGCGACAGCGGATTGATCACCGGCCACGACATCACGACGCAGGGGACGCTGGCATCGACTTTGGCCGAGCCCGCCGGCAGCGCAATCGCGGCGTAGCGTGGATCATGGGGGCGCATCGCGACCAGCATGGCGAGATGGCCGCCGCTCGATTGGCCGGAGAGCGCGATCAGCTCCGGCCGCGTTTTTAATTCCTGGGCGTGCGCCTTGGCCCAGCGCACCGCGTAATTGATGTCCTGCACCGAGGCCGGATAAGACGCTTCGTTGCCGGAGCGAAAATCGAGCGCGATGGAGACGATGCCGTGCGCGGCCATGAACTCGTGGCGCAGACGCTCGGTCAAGCGATCGCTCATGCACCAGGCGCCGCCGTGGACTTCGACCAGCGCGGGGAATGGTCCTGCGCCGCGCGGCGTGTACACGCGCGCCAGCAGCGGCTTGTCGCCGTGGCGCAGATATTCGATATCCTTGGTTTCAAATGCGGTGGTTTTGGCGTCCAATATTGCGGTGGTCATTGCGCTTCCTTCCTAAGTCTCAATTCTAGCCAGCACGGCCTGCATTTTCTCCAGCACTTCGCGGGTCTTCTCGGCGTAGAACGCGTTCACGACCTCGCAAATGGTTTGCACCTTTGCATCGAGCGGATTTATTCCGGCAGCTTTCAGCCGGCCGTGCAAATCTTGGAGAACTTCATCGCGTTCGAACATGGGGCCTCCACGCCGGGCCAGCGTAGCGCGAATTGGCGCTTTGCGAAATCGAGAATGGCGATATATTCGCGGAACTTTCATTCGTGCCGGCGCGCCTCCCGGCTTGAACCCACCACGCCAAGCTCTCACAAGCGCAGCATCGGCCGTTTGCCCTTGGCCGCCTTTTGGCTCAGCACTTTGACCAGCGCCTCGCCATCAAGCACGGTCTCGCCGTCGACGGCGCAGACGCAGGCAAGCCTGGCGCGCGATTTTTCCGGCAGCAGCTCCTTGACCGTCACCGAGACCACGACGGTGTCGCCGATCTTCACCGGCGCGCGGAAATTGAGCGTCTGCGAAATGTAAACTGCGCCTGGCCCCGGCAGGCGCGTGCCGAGCACCGCGGAAATCAGGCTCGCAGTGTAGAGGCCGTGAGCGATGCGCTTGCCGAACGAGGTGCGCGCGGCAAAATGCTCCGACAGATGGATCGGATTGCGGTCGCCGGTGAGCTGCGCGAAACCGATCACGTCCGAGGACGACACCGTTTTCGTCAAGGTTTCGGTCATGCCGACCGAAAGATCTTCGAAGAACAGCGTGCGAAGCGGCGGCAGGTTCATGCGGCGCGCTTACGCCCTCATGCGGCGCGCGCCGTCGGCGTGCCGCCCGCGTCGGCCGGCAAAATGACGCCGCGCGTCATGGTGCCGAGCGCGATCGCGCCGATCACGAGAAGAATTCCGGCGATCCACAGCGCCCAATCGTACGAGCCCAGCCCGGACACCACATAGCCGGTCACGATCGGCGCCAACAGCCCGCACAGATTGCCGCTGAGAATGGCAAGGCTGATGGCCTTGCCGACGTCGCGGGCGCGGTGCACGAGGTCGGTGACCAGCGACAGGTTGAGCGAGATCATGGCGTTGACGCCGGACAGCGACAGCGCGAACAGCGTCAGGATCGCCGTCGTATCGGTGGTGAACGGCACGAACACGACCACGGCGGAGAGCAAAATGCATGCGATGACCATGCCGCGCCGCGCGCCGGCGAGCAGCGTGTGGTTCTGCAGCATGCGGTCGCTGATGAGCCCGATGACGATGCTGACCGGCACCGCAATCGCCCACGGCACCGCGGTATAGAGCCCGGTCTTCATGATGGTCAGGTGCTTGGTGTCCTGCAGATAGCTCGGCATCCAGAACAGCAGCAAATAGAGCGTGTAGATACCGGAGGCTTGCGCGATCATCGCGCCCCATTGCGACGGCGACCGCAACAATTCCAGCACAACGCCGGCGCTGCCTTGCATGGCGATCTCGTCAGGCGAGCCCGCGGAACGTTCGGCGAGGATCTTTTTGCGTTCTTCGGCCGAAAGCCAGCCGACGCGTTCCGGACGGTCGAACCAGAACAGATTGCAGGCAAGCCAAACGAAGCCGAGGGCGCCGAGAACGATGAAGGCGGCGCGCCAGCCCCAGGCGCTGGCGATCGAGGCGGTGACCACGGCGCCGAGCGCCGGCCCGACGAAGCTGCCGGCGCTCCATACCACATTGGCCACCCCGCGCTCCTTGGCCGGCATCCATTCGCGCACGATCCGTCCGCAGGACGGAATCGACGTCGCCTCACCGGCGCCCATCACCATGCGCACGACGATCAGACTGGCGAAGCTCCATACGCCGGCCGTCGCCGCCATCGCGAGCGACCACAGCGTGATGCCGATGGCGTTGATGTTGCGCGCCGAAAAGCGGTCGAGCAGGATACCGATCGGCAGAATGCAAAGCGTATAGGTCCACAGGAACGACGAGAACAGGTAGCCCATCTCGACCGGCGACAGCGAAAATTCGCCGCGCACGGCCTGCGCCACGATGCCGAGCGCCGACCGATCCATGTAGTTGATGGTGACCAGCGCCAGCGTCAAAGCATAGACCCAGCCACGCCGGAAATGGCTCGTTGTGGCCGCCGCAGCGGTCTGCACAGTCATGATGGTGTCTCCCCCAGTGTGGTGTTTTTTGTGGGCGGCCGTTGGCGTCTTGCACGCCGCCCATTGCTCTGCCTAGCGGGCCGGCTACTGCTTCGGCGGGGCGGCGCCCGGCTTCGGCCCACCCGCCATGCCTGGCGCAGGTCCGCGCGGATCGTTTCGGTTGGCCATGCAATTCTTCATGAACTTCGCCCGCGCCGCGCCTGTCAGCTTTTGGTCGTCGGCGCCGAATTTACAGGTCACCATCTTTTCTTTGGCGGTCACTGCCAATGACGGCGTGCTCGGTAGCATCGCGATCAGCGCGGCGGCTAGAAAAAGGGTGCGGTGAGCGTGGCTAAGCATTGACGGCCTCCCATAACTTTCGCGCCCCCATAGTAGCACTGAATGGATAGCGCGATACCATGGCGCAAATTGGCGCTATAAGGCGGCGCATGACCTCACCTGCCCGGACCAGCGATGTCCTCCGCCGGATCACGCCCGGTCTGACCGGTTCCTCCGCGATCGTTGTCGGACCGGAACATACCGCGCCGTTTGTCGGCTCCGGCCGAATCGCAGTGCTGGCAACGCCGGTGATGATCAACATTATCGAGGCGGCCGCGCTGGCGGCGATCGAGCATCTCCTTCCGGACGGCCATCAGAGCCTCGGCACCCATCTCGATGTCAGCCACACCGCGGCGACGCCGGTCGGCTTGCGCGTCACCGCAACCGCCGAGGTCGTGCGGCTTGAAGGCCGCACAGTGACGTTCCGGGTTGAGGCCCGCGACGATTTCGAGCCGATTGGCGGCGGGTCGCATCAGCGCGTCGTGGTCAGCGTCGCGCGATTTGACGAACGGGTGCAGCGCAAGTTGCGCCGTTAGGCGCGGCGGCCGGCGAACCAACCGATGCCAAACAGCACGATGGCGGCGACAGCGGCAGCATAGGCATGCGTGTGGTGGATATGGGTCGAGCCAGCGGCATAGCCGGGCATGAAACCCGGCAACTGGCCTGCCGGCATGACAAAATACATGACCGCGGCAATGACGCAGATAATGGCGAGCAGATAGGCGATTATTTTCATCGATCGATTCCTTTTCGGCAATCCGCACAACGAGGCTGGAGAACAGTCCGTTAGCACGACCGTAGTGGTTGTGGCGAGACTACAATTTCCACGCGGCAGGCGCTTGTAATTCCAATACGCAGCAGTGATCATCGCGGTAAAATATTAGGGGGAGGATCACCATGGCCATCCGGCCTGCTTCGTTTGTTTTGGCCGCAATCAGCCTCGCGACGCTGAACCTGCCGGCCGGCGCGCAATCGCTCGACGAACTCTACGCCAAGGCCAAGCCGGAGGGCGCCTTCGTGCTCTATGTCGGCGGCCCGACCGCGCCCTGGGAAGCCATGGCCAAGGTCTTCAACGCAAAATATCCCGGCATCACCGTTTCGATCAGCGGCGGCTTCTCCAACGTGCTCGACAAGAAGATCGACGCACAGATCGCCGCCGGCAAGATGGAGGTCGACGCCGCGATCTTGCAGACCATCGCCGATTTCGTGCGCTGGAAGGCCGACAAGCATTTGATCGATTTCAAGCCCGCCGGCTTCGACAAGATCTATGCGCGGTTCAAGGACGCCGACGGCGCCTATTGGGCGACGATGGTCAATGCCGTGCCCTATATGGTCAACACCGAGAAGGTCGCCGCGGCCGACGTGCCGAATTCGGCGCTCGATTTCCTAAAGCCGCAATTCAAGGGAAAGATCGTCACCGCCTATCCGGCGGACGACGACGTCACGCTCTGGGTATTCTACCACATCGTGCAGAAATACGGCTGGGACTACATGGACAAATACATGGCGGCCAAGCCAAACTTCATCCAGGGCCATCTCGGCGAGCAGCGCAGCATCGGCGCCGGGCAGAACCTGGCCACGTTCGATTCGATCTACAACATCACCACCGTGCTGAAGAAGCAGGGCATGAAGGTCGACAGCCATTTCCCGACAGTGGACGCAACGCCGTTCTGGCAGCTGTCGGGCGCGATCTTCAAGGGCGCCCCGCATCCGAACGCGGCAAAATTGTTCCTCACTTGGCTGCTGGAGCCCGCGCAGCAGATCGCGACCGAGACCTGGTCGGGGCGGCGCGACGTGCCGCCACCTTCAGGTTACAAGCCGATCTTCTCGTACAAGGTCGCCACTGACTACAAGGAATTTCTGGTCGATCAGACCAAAGTGGCCGATCTGCGCAAGCGCTTCGAAAAATTCACCGGCCCGGTCGTCAACGCTGGCGGCGTGCGCTAGCCACCGCTTTAGGCGACCTCGGCTTCTGCTATCGGCGCGCCATGAGCCGCCTCGCCGCTGGCGAGGGCCGCTTGTATGCGCTCGACGAGCGCACGCGCGGAAGCGGCACTCAGCTCGACCGCCACCCGGTCGCGGCCGCCTTCGCCCTCATTGGTGAAGTCGATGGCGAGCACGTGATCGAGCGTCGAATAATACGGATGATCGTAATAGACGTTTGCGGTGTCGATCCGCATCCAGCCTTTGCGGCCTTTGGCGGCGCTGCCGACCAGCGCCGCTTTTTCGACGATGTAGGAGCACATGGAGTTCTTCTCCGAATTTATTCGGCGGCGATGCTGGCGGCAGACGTCGCCAGGTAGCGGTTGTAGAAGGCAAACACCTTCTTCCAGCCGTCGGCCGCCTGCTCCGGGCGATAAGCATCGCGGGAGGTATTGAAGAAGGCGTGCCCGGCCCCGTCGTAGCGGTGAAACTCGTAGTTCTTGCCGAGCTTTTTCAGAACAGCCTCGGTGCGGTTCACCTGGTCGGCGGTCGGATTGGCGTCGTCGTTGCCGAAAATGCCGAGCAGCGGGCAGTTCAGCTTGTCGGTGAGGTCGATCGGCGCCACCGGGCGCTTGTCGTTGAGTAGTTTCGGATCGTCGACGATCACATTGCCGCCCCAGCAATCGACCACTGCGTCGATGCCGGGCAAGGTACAGGCGGCGAGATAGGCGTGGCGGCCGCCGGAGCAGAAACCGATGACGCCGATTTTGCCGTTGCAGTTTGACTGCGCACGCAGATAGGCCATGGCGCCCGCCGTGTCGCCCACAACCTGCGCATCGGCAACGCCGCCGGCCGCGCGCACCCGCGCGCCGATGTCGTCGGGACTGTCGGTGCCCTCGCGGAAGTAGAGATGATGCGAAATCGCCGCGTAGCCGTGATGCGCGAACTTGCGCACCACCTCCATGATCCATTCGTCCCATCCGGGCAAATGATGGATGATGACAACGCCGGGAAATTTTCCGCCGCGCGTCGGACGCGCATAATAGGCGTCGCCCTGATCGCCATTGTGGCCGCGGAACTTGACCGATTCCGCTTGCAGGCCCTGATAAAAGCTCACGTGGGATCCTCCCGTTTTAGCGGCTCGTGGCCGGCCGCGAATTTCAGATCACTTATTGGCCGCCGCGGCGTTTGGCACAGCGGCATTTTGCGCCGAGTCCGGGCAACGATACAGCACCGCCTTGTAGGTGCCGTTGCTGTCGACGAATTCGATGGTTTTGTCCGGCTTGGGCGTAAACGTGATGTTGCCCATCAGCGGCCCGCTCGGGAACTTGCACTCGACATGCTCGGCATAGCTGTCGCCATTCTTCTTCGTATCCAGGATGGTGCAGACGCCGACATTGGAAACGATTTCCTGCGGCGAAATCGTCACTTTGGCGGCAGCCGGATCGCTGCCGTCGCCCTTGCAGGCGACGTTCTGCGTGTAATTTCCCGTGAGCGGAAAATCCTCCGCCGCTACCGCGGCACTCGCTAGCGCAACCGAAACGAACACGAACGCGACGCATCCGGCGAGCGGATGAATGGTCTTGTACACGCCTACCTCGACTGAAGTGTCATCGCCACGGCGCCGCCCCGGCGCCACAGCCGCGGTCCCCATTTTCGGAATCTAGCGAAAGTCGCGCGCCGACGCCAAACTTTTTTCGCGGCGCGCGCCTCCGATTTTACCGCCATGATCTCGCGCCGCCACGATCTCGCGCACCGCTCGACAATGGAACCCGGCTTGCAGCTATCCGGCAATCGCAAAGATAAAACGAACAGAGACGTTGCTCGCCGGCGTGAAAACCCGGACCGGTTTGCCGATCAATCTCAGTGACCGCGGAACCCGTTGCTGATGACCCGCATACGGGCCGTCGACCAATTCTTGGGGCTGTTGAACCCCTGGTCGGCAACCTCGTCACAACTGACGGCGCCCTTGTCCTGGAACTGGCCGTTCCGATTGTCGAACTGCCATTGATGGCAGACCTTGCCGGTGTCGGGCACGTAAAGGATCGAGCCGCTATAAATGGCGTTGCCCTTTGCCGATTCGAACGTGCCTTCGGCCTGACGCTTCGCTATCGCCAAATATTGGCCGGTCGCCAGCGCGGCGAGACCGAACACGGACATGATGACGACTATGACGATAATTACTTGCCGAACGCCATCGTCGGCGTGCGCACGGTGTTGCCCAGGGCGAGCAGTAGGCCTGGAAGACCGGGTCATTTTGGACTGTCCCGCAAGCAGCATGCCCACCATAGCTCAGGGCAAATAGCCAGTGCGCAGTAGACACCGACATGGCTAAGGAATCGGTAATCTCGGTTCCCGCGCAAAAAAACGGCGCCCGATAGGGCGCCGTCCTTAGGTCTTCGGTGCCGCGATTTCAGTGCGCGGTAAGCCCGGAGGAATCCTCTTCCACCACCGGCTCGGGGACGTCGACGGGCTTGGCCGCCGCCTCCTCCCAGACGATCGGTTCCGGCTTGCGCGTGAGCGCGCGCGCCAGCACCTCGTCCATGCGCGACACCGGGATGATATCGAGCCCGCTCTTGATCGAGTCGTTGATCTCGACAAGGTCCTTGGCGTTCTCTTCCGGAATGAGCACGGTCTTGATGCCGCCGCGGTGCGCGGCCAGAAGCTTCTCCTTCAGGCCGCCGATCGGCAGCACGCGGCCGCGCAGCGTGATTTCGCCGGTCATCGCCACGTCGCGGTGCACCGGGATTCCCGTCATCACCGAAACGATGGCGGTGACCATGGCGACGCCGGCGGACGGACCGTCCTTCGGGGTCGCGCCTTCCGGCACGTGGACGTGGATATCCCTCTTGTCGAAGGACGGCGGCTCGATGCCGAAGGCGGTCGAGCGCATGCGGACATAGGATGCCGCGGCCGAAATCGATTCCTTCATCACATCGCGCAAGTTGCCGGTCACGGTCATCTTGCCCTTGCCCGGCATCATCGCTGCCTCGATGGTGAGCAGTTCGCCACCGACGTCGGTCCAGGCCAGGCCGGTGACGACGCCGACCTGATCCTCGTCCTCGACTTCGCCATAGCGGTACTTCGGCACGCCGATATAGTCCGCCAGGTTATTGTCGGTGACCGCGACCGAAGTCTGCTTCGAGATGGTGAGCTCTTTGACCGCCTTGCGGATCAGCGTCGACAATTCGCGTTCGAGATTGCGCACGCCCGCTTCGCGCGTGTAACGGCGAATGAGCGTGAGCAGGGCCTCGTCGTCGATCGACCATTCCTTCGGCTGCAGGCCGTGCTTGACGATGGCATGCGGGATCAGGTGCTTGCGCGCGATCTCGACCTTCTCATCCTCGGTGTAGCCGGCGATGCGGATGATCTCCATGCGGTCCATCAGCGGCGGCGGAATGTTGAGCGTATTCGCCGTGGTGATGAACATCACGTTGGAGAGATCGTAGTCGACTTCGAGATAATGGTCGTTGAAGGCGTGGTTCTGCTCGGGATCCAGCACTTCGAGCAGTGCGGAGGACGGATCGCCGCGGAAATCGGCGCCCATCTTGTCGACCTCGTCGAGCAGGAACAGCGGATTTGACGATTTCGCCTTGCGCATCGACTGGATGACCTTGCCCGGCATCGAGCCGATATAGGTCCGCCGATGGCCGCGAATCTCCGCCTCGTCGCGCACGCCGCCGAGCGACACGCGCACGAATTCGCGCCCGGTCGCTTTCGCGATCGACTTGCCGAGCGAGGTCTTGCCGACGCCGGGGGGCCCGACCAGGCACAGGATCGGCCCGGTCAGCTTGTTGGCGCGCTGCTGCACGGCGAGATACTCGACGATGCGTTCCTTGACCTTCTCCAGGCCGAAATGGTCGGCGTCGAGAATCTGCTGGGCGAGCGTCAGATCCTTCTTGATCTTCGACTTCTTGTTCCACGGGATCGAGAGCAGCCAATCGAGATAGTTGCGCACGACGGTAGCTTCCGCCGACATCGGCGACATCTGCCGCAGCTTCTTGATCTCGTGCTGGGCCTTCTCGCGCGCCTCCTTGGAGAGCTTGGTGCGCTTGATCTTCTCTTCGAGCTCGGCGAGTTCGTCCTTGCCGTCTTCGTCGCCCAGTTCCTTCTGGATCGCCTTCATCTGCTCGTTGAGGTAATATTCGCGCTGGGTCTTCTCCATTTGGCGCTTCACGCGGGTGCGGATGCGCTTCTCAACCTGCAGCACGGAGATCTCGCTTTCCATCAGCCCGAGCACCTTTTCCAGGCGCTCGGTGACGATCGGCGTCTCCAGGATCAGCTGCTTGTCGGGAATCTTGACGGCGAGATGTGAAGCCACGGTGTCGGCAAGCTTGGCATAGTCCTCGATCTGCTGGACCACGCCGACGACTTCCGGCGACACCTTCTTGTTGAGCTTCACATAGCCTTCGAATTCATTGACGACGGAACGCGCCAGCGCTTCGGCCTCGACCTGGTCGCCCGCGGAATCCGCGATCACCGTGGCTTCCGCCTCGAAATAATCCTCGCGATCGGTATAGCGCTTGACCTGCGCGCGCGCGGCGCCCTCGACCAGCACCTTCACGGTGCCGTCGGGCAGCTTGAGGAGCTGCAGCACGCTCGCAAGCGTGCCGACGCTGAAAATGGAGTCGGTCGCGGGCTCGTCATCGGAGGCGTTTTTCTGCGTGGCGAGCAAGATGAAGGTGTCCGAACGCATCACCTCCTCGAGCGCCTTGATGGACTTCTCGCGGCCAACGAAGAGCGGAACGATCATGTGCGGGAAAACGACGATGTCCCGCAGAGGAAGCACCGGATAGGCCCGGCTTTCACCGGCTGTCAGGAGCGGCTTGGGTTTGGCGGCGCTGGTCATGGCCCCTTTTCCTTATTGTAGGCACGCCCATCGAGACCCGCAGGATGCGCTGTGACGACGAACTGCGCACTATAGGTGGCGTCGCGTCGTAGGCCTGTCAAGAAAGGCCCGTTTTTCGAGCAATTCCGCGCGCCGCGGCGGCGGAACAAAGGGCCGCGCGCCGAATCGCGGATGCCGGATGCGCCCACCCGTCAGGCGCTCGCTCCGCCGGTCTCGCCGGCACGGTCGGAGCGATCGGCATAAATGTAGAGCGGCCGCGCGCTGCCTTCGACGACCTCTCTCGAGATCACCACCTCCTCGACACCTTCGAGGCTCGGCAGGTCGAACATGGTGTCCAGCAGGATGCTTTCCATGATCGAGCGCAAGCCGCGCGCGCCCGTCTTGCGATCGATCGCCTTGCGCGCGATGGCCGAGAGCGCCTCGTCGGCAAGCGTGAGGTCCACCGTCTCCATCTCGAACATGCGCTGATACTGTTTGACCAGCGCGTTCTTCGGCTCGGTGAGGATGCGCTTGAGCGAGGGCTCGTCGAGATCTTCCAAGGTCGCGACCACCGGAAGCCGGCCGACGAATTCCGGGATCAGCCCGTATTTCAGCAAATCCTCAGGCTCGACCTCGCGGAAAATCTCGCCTTGCTTGCGATCCTCCGGCGCCGCCACGCGGGCGCCGAACCCGATCGAGGTGGAGCGGCCGCGCGCCGAAATGATCTTTTCGAGACCCGCGAAAGCGCCGCCGCACACGAACAGGATGTTCGTCGTGTCGACTTGCAGGAACTCCTGCTGCGGATGCTTGCGGCCGCCCTGCGGCGGAACGCTCGCGATGGTGCCTTCCATGATCTTCAGAAGCGCCTGCTGCACGCCCTCGCCCGACACGTCGCGGGTGATCGACGGGTTGTCGGACTTGCGCGAGATCTTGTCGATCTCGTCGATATAGACGATGCCGCGCTGCGCGCGCTCGACATTGTAGTCGGCCGACTGCAACAGCTTCAAAATGATGTTCTCGACGTCCTCGCCGACGTAGCCGGCTTCGGTCAGCGTCGTGGCGTCCGCCATCGTGAACGGCACGTCGAGGATGCGCGCCAGCGTTTGCGCGAGCAGCGTTTTGCCCGAGCCGGTCGGCCCGATCAGCAGGATGTTCGACTTCGCAAGCTCAACGTCGTTGTGCTTGGACTGATGATTGAGCCGTTTGTAGTGATTGTGGACCGCGACGGAGAGGACTTTCTTGGCGTGGTCCTGCCCGATCACGTAATCGTCGAGAACTTTGCGGATTTCCCGCGGCGTCGGAATGCCGTCGCGCGACTTCACCAGCGAGGATTTGTTCTCCTCGCGGATGATGTCCATGCACAGTTCGACGCATTCGTCGCAGATGAAGACGGTCGGCCCGGCGATGAGCTTACGCACCTCGTGCTGGCTTTTGCCGCAGAACGAGCAATAGAGCGTATTCTTAGAATCGCCGCCGCCAACCTTGCTCATTCCATTCTCCGTCTTCGCCAGCGCAGCACCGCAACTTTATATCCTAAGCGGGACTGCGCTAATATTCCGTAGCATCACCCAGTTTCGGCACCGCCAGGGCCCAGCGCGCCCGGCCCCTCAACCCACCGACAGTGCCAATAGTCACCTGTGCGACACAAGCGGACATGCTAACGGCGTGCCAACCAAGAATCCATTAACGATAACGCAACTTTGTGCCAGTGTGTTTTCTGGATCACACGCCGAGAAAACGCTTGACCGGTGGGCCCGATCCCGCTTTGCGCCGATGAATCGGCCAGTATTGTGGCGATGCCGGGCACCCCTGTCTAACTCACCCCTTTGAGGAGCGGCTCGCTCTTGAGCCCCGGCTCCTCGGGCCGCTTCTCGATCACCTTGTCGATGAGGCCGAAATCCTTGGCCATCTCCGCCGTCAGGAACATATCGCGCTCGAGTGCATCCTCGATCTTCTTGAGCGGCTGGCCGGTGTGCCGGACGTAGATTTCGTTCAATCGCCGCTTGAGATTGAGGATTTCCTGGGCGTGCAACATGATGTCGGTCGCCTGGCCTTGGAACCCGCCGGACGGCTGATGCACCATGATCCGGGCATTGGGCAGCGCAAAGCGCAGGTCCTTGGCGCCCGCGGCAAGCAAGAGCGAGCCCATCGAAGCCGCCTGCCCGGTGCACAACGTCGAGACCGGGGGACGAATGAATTGCATCGTATCGTAGATCGCGAGCCCCGAAGTGACGATCCCGCCGGGCGAGTTGATGTACATCGAGACTTCTTTTTTCGGATTTTCCGCCTCGAGGAACAGGAGCTGGGCCACGATGAGCGAGGCCATGCCATCTTCGATCGGACCGGTGATGAAGATGATCCGCTCCTTGAGGAGCCGCGAGTAGATGTCATAGGCCCGCTCGCCGCGGTTGGTCTGTTCGACCACCATGGGGACGAGATGCTGCATGTAGGTCTCAGTCGGATCGCGCATGGATCACCTGGAAGTGGACGCTGGAAGGAGCACGTGCTCGGGCACTTGGAAGTCTACCTGGATCTGAAGTCTACCTGGATCTGGCTTACCGAACACCGGTCCGCCAGGATAGTTATTGCTAGCTTAAGTCTACCTAAGTCGCCGCGGCCTAATGTGGCTTGAGTCGGCCGCCTTGTCGAAGCCGGCGTCGACATCCTTGCCGAGCAAGCCGTGCCACGCATTGGTCGCGGCAGAGATCGAAGATAAGTGCGGAAAGCGCGCCGGCAAGGCGTAGAAACTACGCGCCCCGGGGCCTTATTCCTCGTCATCCTTGAACAATTCCTCCCGCGACACCTGCTTGTCGGTTACTTCGACAAGCTCGAGGAGGAAATCGACGACCTTGTCCTCGAAGATCGGCGCGCGCAGCGCGGCAAGCGCGCCCGGATTATTGCGATAGTAGTCCCACACCTTCTGCTCCTGGCCGGGAAGCATGCGGGCCTGCGCGACGACGGCTTGGCTCAACTGGTCGTCGGGCACCTTGATGTTGTTTTTCTCGCCGATCTCCGCAAGCACCAGACCAAGCCGGACCCGGCGTTCCGCAATCGCGCGATAGTCCGCCCGGGCCTTCTCCTCGGTGGTTCCCTCGTCGGCGAAACTGCGACCCTGCTGCTTGAGATCGTTCTCGATGGTCTGCCAGACGTTATTGAACTCCTCTTCGACCAGCGTCGGCGGCGGTTCGAATTTGTGGTGGGCATCGAGCTGATCGAGCAGCGCGCGCTTCACCTTCTGGCGGGTCGCGGCGGCGTGCTCGCGCTCGATACGCTCGCGGATCGCATCGCGAAGCTTGGCGAGCGACTCCAGCCCAAGCGTCTTGGCAAAGGCATCGTCCATCGTGACCTCGCCGGGCGCTTCCACGGTCTTCGCCGTCACGGCGAACGTGGCGTCTTTGCCGGCGACAGTGGTAGCCGGGTAATTTTCCGGAAACTTGATGTCGAAGGTCCGGCTCTCTCCGGCCTTGATGCCGATGAGGTGATCTTCAAACCCCGGAATGAACTGGCCTGAGCCAAGCAGGATCGGCACGTCGTCCCCGGCGCCGCCCTCGAAGGGCTCGCCATTCATGGTGCCTTGAAACGATATCGTGACGCGGTCGCCTTTTTCCGCCCCTTCGCTCTTGGCGGCGAAAGGCCGGTTCTGCTCACCAAGCGTCTTGAGTGCTTGATCGACCTCGTCGTCGGTGACCGGCGCGGTCAGGCGGTCGAGCTTGATGGTCTTGAAATCGGCCAGGGTGATCGGCGGCACGATCTCCATCTCGACCGTATAGGCCAGGTCGGATTTGCCCTCGATGACGCCTTCGACCGCCCCCTCTTCGGTGGGCAGCACCACTTTGGGCTCGGTGGCCAGTTTCAAGCCATTGTCGGTGACGATCTTGGAATTGGCCTCGCGGACCGCAGCCTCGATGACCTCGGCCATGGCCGACTTGCCGTACAGCCGCTTGAGATGCGCCACCGGCACCTTGCCTGGCCGAAAGCCGCGCAATTGCACGCGGCCCTTGAGGTCATCGAGCCGTTCGTTGACCTTGGCTTCCAAGTCAGTCGCCGGCACGACGACGCGATATTCTCGCTTGAGACCCGCGGCGGCAGTTTCAGTCACCTGCATCGGCACTACTCTTTGACGGCGCGAGAGCGAGCGCATCGCGGCCAAGTTTTGGAAAAACCGCCCGGCTGGTGCGGGCGGAGGGGCTCGAACCCCCACGACTTTCGTCACGGGAACCTAAATCCCGCGCGTCTACCAATTCCGCCACGCCCGCAAACTGCAGGGCGGCCTCGCTGGGCGCGGCTTATAACATGCGGGACGCGCCCGCTACTACAAAATTAGCCCCAATTCGGCCGGTCGATTACCAACTTCAGCCGAGCAGCGCGCGGTAAACGCACGGCAGCATCTCCGGCAAATCCTCGGAAATCAGCCCCGGGCCGAAGGCCGCGGCGGCTTCGCCGTGGAGCCAGACCGCGGCCGAGGCGGCCTCGAAGGCGGGCATGCCCTGGGCCAAGAGGCCCGTCGCAATGCCAGTCAAAACGTCGCCCGCGCCTGCGGTGGCGAGATACGGCGGAGCGTTGGCGGCAATCGAAGCGCGGCCGTCGGCGCTGGCAACGACGGTGTCGGCGCCCTTGAGCAAGATGGTTGCGCCGGTGATCTCTGCCGCCAGGCGCGCTCGCTCAAGCTTTGAACCAACTTTAGTTCGCACGTCCAAGGCCCCGAAAAATCTGGTAAATTCCCCCTCATGTGGGGTCAGGATCGTGGCTTTTCCGGCACGCGCTTTGAGCGCCTCGGCGAGCCGCTGGGGCGCCTGCGCGAAGCTCGTCATGGCGTCGGCATCGAGCACGACGGCACGCTCGCCGAAGAGCGCGGCGAGGACGCATTCGCAGGTCGCTTCGTTGACGCCGAGGCCCGGTCCAAGCGCCACCGCGTTGAATCGGCGATCGCCGAGGAAACTTGTGAGTTCGCTCGCGCCGTCAACCGGCCGCACCATCACGGCAAGACTAGCCGCCGCATTGATGGCAAGCGCATCGCGCGGGCTGGCGATGGTCACCAGCCCAGCGCCTGCGCGCAGCGCGCCGCGGGCCGCGAGCCGCGTCGCCCCCGTCGACCAGGACGGACCGGAGACCACGACGGCGTGGCCGCGATCGTATTTATGTCCCCCGTGACGAGGCACGGGAAAGCTTGCCCGCCATAATGCCGGGACGTTCTCGGATATCCGGGGCGCGATGGTGGCGAGGACCGTTGCCGGAATGCCGATGTCGGCGACGGACATCGTGCCGCAATGGAGTCGCCCGGGCAGCAACAGATGACCGGGCTTCTTGCGAAAGAACGTGACGGTGTGCGCGGCCTTGACCGCGGCACCCATCATGGCGCCCGAGGTTCCGTTGATGCCGCTCGGCAGGTCGACGGCAATCACCGGTGCGCCCGCGGCGTTCATTGCCTCGATCATGGCCCGCGGCAGCCCGTCGACCGGGCGATCGAGGCCGGCGCCGAACAGCGCATCGACGATGATATCGGCGCGATCAAGTGCACCGGGCGCCGCCGGCACAATCGGGCCGCTCCACGCGTTCGCCGCGTTCGCTGCGTCGCCTTTGAGGCGCGCGCGGTCTCCGGCCAGCCGGACCTCAACTGCATAGCCGCGGGCGGCAAGAAGCCGTGCCGCAACGAATCCATCGCCGCCGTTATTGCCGGGGCCAGCCACGACGACGACGCGGCTGCCGGTAGCGCGCCGGCCGGCCACCGCCTCCGCCACAGCGGCGCCGGCGGCTTCCATGAGAACGGCGCCGGCGACGCCGCCGGAGATTGCAAGCCGGTCGGCTTGCGCCATTTCGGCATTGGTGAGGAGTTCGATCATGTCCGGCCGCACAATATCGAATGCTTTGTTGGGCGAATATCGGGGACCTTCGGGCCGCAGCGAGGATTGACGTGATTATAGGCAGTATGCCTAATTAATCGGCGTCGGCCTTGTTCGAGCTTGTGCAGTGCTTCCCGCAAAGCGCCATACCACTTTGATCTATCAGCGATTTTGGTCCGCCTAAGACGTTGGCACGGGACCTGCTATCCATGGGCTCGGTTCCAGGGATGATTTTCTCATCGGGGGGCCGGGAGAAGAGACGCGATGAAAAAAATCGAGGCGATCATCAAACCATTCAAGCTCGACGAGGTGAAGGAGGCGCTTCAGGAAGTCGGACTTCAAGGAATTACCGTCACCGAAGCCAAGGGCTTCGGGCGTCAGAAAGGTCACACCGAACTCTATCGCGGCGCCGAATACGTCGTCGATTTTCTCCCCAAAGTGAAGATCGAGATTGTGCTCGGTGACGACATGGTTGAAAAAGCCATCGAGGCGATCCGTCGCGCCGCCCAGACCGGGCGGATTGGCGATGGAAAAATCTTTGTCTCCAACATTGAAGAAGCCATCCGGATCAGGACGGGGGAATCCGGACTAGACGCTATCTAAAATTGCTGGTCCGCCCGCTCACGCCGGCCGGCCGTGGGACGTGAACCAGCGCGACAGGACATCAAACAGCACCACGAAAGGTACGCCTACCATGACGACGCCAAAGAATGTCATGAAGATGATCAAGGACAGCGACGTAAAGTACGCTGATTTCCGCTTCACCGATCCGCGCGGCAAGTGGCAGCACGTCACTTTCGACATCGGCATGATCGAGGAAGACACGTTCGCCGAAGGCATGATGTTCGACGGCTCGTCGATTGCGGGATGGAAGGCGATCAACGAATCCGACATGTGCCTGATGCCGGACCCGGCCTCGGCCTGCATCGATCCGTTCTTCGCCGAGACCACGCTGGTTCTGGTCTGCGACGTGCTCGAGCCGACCACCGGCGAGCCGTACAACCGCGACCCGCGCGGCATCGCCAAGCGCGCCGAAGGCATGGTCAAATCGATGGGCGTCGGCGACACCATCTATTTCGGCCCCGAGGCCGAGTTCTTCGTGTTCGACGACGTCAAATACAAAGCCGAGCCCTACAACACCGGCTTCAAGCTTGATTCGGTCGAATTCCCGACCAATTCCGACACCGAATACGAAGGCGGCAATCTCGGCCACCGGGTGTGGACCAAGAAGGGCTACTTCCCGGTGCCGCCGCAGGATTCGGTGCAGGACATGCGCTCCGAGATGCTCGCCGCGATGGCGCGCATGGGAGTGAAGGTGGAGAAACACCACCACGAGGTTGCCTCGGCGCAGCACGAGCTCGGCATGAAATTCTCGCCGCTCACCGTGATGGCGGATCAGATGCAGATCTACAAATACTGCATCCAGCAGGTGGCGCAGGTCTACGGCAAGACCGCGACCTTCATGCCGAAGCCGGTCTACGGCGACAACGGCTCGGGCATGCATTGCCATCAGTCGATCTGGAAAGGCGGCAAGCCGGTGTTCGCCGGCAACAAATATTCCGATCTGTCGGAAACCTGCCTGTCCTACATCGCCGGCATCATCAAGCACGCCAAGGCGATCAACGCCTTCACCAACCCGACAACCAATTCCTACAAGCGCCTGGTGCCGGGCTTCGAAGCGCCGGTGCTGCTCGCCTATTCGGCGCGCAACCGCTCGGCGTCGTGCCGCATTCCGTACACGACCAATCCCAAAGCCAAGCGCGTCGAGGTGCGCTTCCCCGATCCGCTCGCCAATCCCTATCTCGCTTTCGCGGCGATGCTGATGGCGGGCCTTGACGGCGTGAAGAACAAGCTCGATCCGGGCGAGGCCGTCGACAAGGACCTCTACGATCTGCCGCCGAAGGAATTGAAAAAGATTCCGACCGTGTGCGGCTCGCTGCGCCAGGCGCTCGAGGAGCTCAACAAGGACCGCGCCTTCCTCACCGCCGGCGGCGTGTTCGACGACGACTTCATCGACTCCTATGTCGATCTGAAGATGACCGAAATCATCCGCTTCGAGCACACCCCGCATCCGGTCGAGTTCGAAATGTATTACTCGGCGTAAGCGTTGGTATCCTCCCGGCATTGCCTCCAAGCGATGCAAACTTAAAGGGCGCCCGAGGGCGCCCTTTTCTTTTGCGGTCGCCTCACCTCACCAAAATCGGCACCGTGAGCGTCGACGCCGCGGGCATGGCGGCGAGCTTGAGCTGCGCGCGGCAATCGAGCTGGCGCTCGGCGCCGCTTGTCACCATCGCGTCGTCCGGCTCGACGCGGTTGCGGCCGTTCGACTTGGCGCGATAGAGCGCGGCGTCGGCGCGCGAGATCAAAACGTCGATCGACACGTCCGGCATGCCGCAGGTAACGCCGATGCTCACGGTCGCCGGGATTTGCGGTGAGCCGGGCGCCACCGCGGCGCGCTCGAAGGCCGAGCGCACGCGCTCGGCGGCGATGCAGGCCTCGGCGAGCGTGCCGGAAATGACGGCGACGAATTCCTCGCCGCCGATTCGCCCGACGACGTCGTCGGCGCGCAGCGTCAATCGCGCCACGCGGGCGAACAGGCCGAGCACCGTATCGCCGGACTTGTGGCCGTAACGGTCGTTGATCGACTTGAAGTGATCGAGATCGAAGGCGAGCACGCTCACCGGCGTCTTGCTCGACTTGTTGCCGGCGATGAGCGCCGTGCCGGCGGCGAAGAAGCCGCGGCGGTTGAGCAGCGCGGTCAGCGGATCGGTCTCCGCCGCCGCCTTGTAGCGATTGACGGCGCGGTCCTTGGCGAGAACGAGCACGATAAAGGCGGCGCCGACCACATAGAGCACGACCTCGATGGCGAACACCGCGATCCAGCCGGTGGCGAGGCTCTTGACGCCGAGGGAGGCCAGCGCCACCGGAAACAGAAAGATGGCGCCGTGCAGCATCGGCACGAACAGGGCCGGCCAGCGCCGGATCAGCGATTTGCGCCGCTCGCGCCACAGCTCCGCGGCGATCAGGAAGGTATAGGTCGCGACGATGACCGAACTGAGCATGATGCGTGCGGCCGGCGAATGCGGCACGACCGGAATGACGCAGCTCGCCGCCCACACCGTGGCGCCGAAGCACATCGCGCCCCAGCGCACGTCGCGGCCGTGGAACAGGCGCGCCGCGCTCCAGATCATGCCGACCGCGACGAACAACAGCACGTCGGGCATCCACGACGGCACCCAAGGCGAGATGGCATTGCCGAGCTGCCACAGCACCCCCGAAAATCCGCCGATCAGGTAGGCCATACCCCACCACGCCAGCGCCTGAATGCGATCCTGCATCCAGGCAAACAGCAGGAAGAGACCAAGCAACGCGGTGACGCATGTTGCGATCACGAACAGCGTGCCGATATCGAGCGACGTCGAGGCTTCCGCCAGGCGAGCAAACATAGACGCTCCTCACCGAATAGGTGGAATTACCTATCACGGATTTTGGAGCGGCGTTGAACGTTCGCTGATCAGGCTTTGCCGAACGTATCGGCTATCGCGCGGGTTTGCTCGAAAACAGTTTTTAAAATTGGAGCGGCTGCGTTGCCGAGTTCGCAACGGCTCGGCGGCGCCGCGTCCGCCACCCGGCAGCGCCCGTGGACGCTGTCACGAGGCGATGCGCCAGCGCCGGCCGGCGGATTGTGGCGCGCCGGCCGCGCGGTCGAGCCCGATGATCGGCACGATCGAGGGCGCGCCCGAACTGACGTCGGCCGCGGCCGGCGCCTCCAGCTCGACGCGATTGCGGCCAAGCTCTTTCGCCCGGTACAGCGCCCGGTCGACGATCGACAGCAGTTCCGTCACCCCGGCGCGGGGGTCGCACGCGAGCGTCACCCCGGCACTGACGCTCGGCGACAGCGTGCCATTGCCGAAACGCGCCGCGACGGCGGCAAAATTGCGCCGCACCCGGTCGGCGATCGCATAAGCCTCGTCGAGGTCGCCGACCGGCAGGCAGGAGGCGAACTCCTCGCCGCCGATGCGGGCGAACAGGACATCGGCGCCGAGCGTATCGCTGGCGGTGCCGGCGAAACATTGCAGCACCGTGTCGCCGATGGCGTGGCCGAACCGGTCGTTGATCTGCTTGAAATGATCGAGATCGAACAACAGCAGCGCCAGCGGTTCGCGGTCGGTCTCCTGCCGTACGAGCAGCGCCGCAGCGCCGTCGAGAAAGGCGCGGCGATTGGCCACTCCGCTTAGCGGATCGACCAGCGAATTGATCTTGTGCTTGAGCTCGGTACGCTCTTTCGTCATGTTCAGCTGCAGAAACGCCAGCACCACCGTGAACAACAGCGTGGAAAACGCGAACAGCGTGAACGACAGCGTGCTCCAGGCGAAATCGCCGCGCAGGCTGGAACTCAAAAGCAGCACCGGCACGCGCACCGCCAAGGTCGCGGCGTGGACCAAGAGGACGATGATGGTCGGCCAGCGCGACATCAGCGGTTCGGCACGGCCGCGCCAGAATTCGTACGAGGCCAGGAGCGTGAGCAACGCCAGCAGGCCCGAACACAAGACGATCCTGGCGCCAACGCTGTCGGCGAAAACCGTAACCCGGCAAGCCAAGAGCCAGATCGCCGGCGCCAGCAGGACGAGCAGCGGCCGGACCGGGCGGCCCTCGAAAATGCGCGCTCCGGTCCAGGTCAAGCCATAACCGAGCAGCACCAGCGCATTGGCCAGATCAACGGTGACAAAATCCGGCGCGGTGCCGCGCGACGTCAGCAAAGCGAAACCGCTGGCATTGACGATATGGGCGGCGCCCCACCACATCGGAGCGCGAACGCTGCGGTTCTGCAGGCCGGCGAAGACCAAGAGCGCGCCAAGAAGCCCGGCGACGAATACGGTGACGACCCACAGAGTCTGCAAATCGATATGCATGCCGCCAACGCCAACCCGCTGATGGCGGCAAGCTAATGGCGACGCCTTCCCTACGCGTTACTACTTGTCACTCCTGGGGTAAAAGCTCGCCAACAGACTTGCCGGACGGTAAACCGCAGCCGTGCGATTTTAGGGACCCTTTTCGCCGCGCTGTTTCGGCCATAGATTGAAACGGCAGGAATTGCCCGAGGCGTTGCGCCCAAGGAGTTGCCCGAAGGAGTTGCCCTTAAGGAGTTGCCAATGACGCTCACCGCCGAGCTCGACAGCGCTACCGAACCGGCTCCCGACACGATCGAGGCGACGCTCAATTATATTGTCGATGATGGAACCAAGGTGTTCACCATCGTCGCCAGCCCCGGCGGCAGCGATACACGCTCCGGCGGCACGCCCGATCCGCGCCGCGTCAGCCTTCACAACGGCCGCCCGCATACGGAAGACTTCGTGCTGGATCGCAACGGCTTCCGCTTCGTGGGCCACGACACCAGGGTCGCCAATTTCTACGACGAGGCCGAGATCAAGCGCGTCTATTATCCGGAGATGATCGAACTCGTTAAGGCCGAGAGCGGCGCCAAGCGCGTTGTGGTGTTCGACCACACGCTGCGCACCGCGGACGACGCGTTGCGCGAGTCAAAGCAAATCCGCGAGGTCGTGCGCCGCGTGCACAACGATTACACCGAATGGTCGGCGCCGCAGCGCGTCCGCGATATTCTTCCCGACGAGGCCGACGCACTGCTCAAGCGCCGCTTCGCCATCATCCAGGTATGGCGGCCGATCCGCTTTCCCGTAGAGACCTATCCCCTCGCCATGGCGGACGCGCAAACCTTGTCGCCGGGCGATATGATCGTCTCGGAGCGGCGCGCACCCGGCCGCGTCGGCCAGACCTACGCGATCAAGTACAATCCGGCGCACAAGTGGTACTGGTTCCCGCGCATGCGGCGCGAGGAGGCCTACGTCTTCAAGGTGTTCGATTCCGAAAAGGACGGCCGCGCCCGCTGGACCGCGCATACGGCCTTCGAAGACCCGACTTCGCCGCCGCACGCCCGCCCGCGCGAGAGCATCGAGATCCGGACGATGGCGTTTTTCTAGCTGTCATTCCGGAGCCGCGAAACGGCGAGTCCGGAATCCATACCCGCCGCCGCCAAATATTGGCGTCGTGCGTTACCCTGACATTTCGCGATTATGGATTCCGGGTCCGCGGGCATTCGCCCGCGTCCCGAAATGACAAATTACCGCTTCGAGAACTGGAAGCTTCTACGCGCTTTGGCCTTGCCGTATTTCTTGCGCTCGACCACGCGTGGGTCGCGGGTAAGGAAGCCGCCGCGCTTGAGCACGCTCCGCAAATCCGGCTCGTGCCGCATCAGTGCCTTGGACAGGCCA
Organism: Xanthobacteraceae bacterium; assembly: GCA_035515455.1. Lineage (GTDB taxonomy): Bacteria > Pseudomonadota > Alphaproteobacteria > Rhizobiales > Xanthobacteraceae > BOG-931. The sequence goes on along the minus strand of DATJBH010000139.1, from coordinate 35,993 downwards.
TGGCGCACCGCGCCGGCCTGCCCCGACAAGCCGCCGCCGGAGACGGTGCAGACGACGTCGAATTGGCCCTGGCGGTTCGAGGCGACGAGAGGCTGCTGGATCATCATGCGCAGCACTGGCCGGGCGAAATAGGTTTCCACCGGGCGATCGTTGATGACGATCTTGCCACCGCCCATCTTGATCCAGACCCGCGCCACGGCATCCTTGCGTTTGCCGGTGGCATAGGCGCGGCCCTGCTTGTCGAGCTTCTGCACATATTTCGGCGATTCCGCCGCCGGCGTCGCGGGTTTGAGCGTCGAGAGACCTTCCAGCGATTGCACTGTCTCGGCCATTAGGCGGTCCTCTTATTCTTGCGGTTCATCGCGGCAATATCGACCTTTTCCGGCTGTTGCGCCTCATGCGGGTGCTCGGCCCGCGGATAAACCCGCAAATTACCAAGCTGACGGCGGCCGAGCGGCCCGTGCGGCAGCATGCGCTCCACCGCCTTTTCGACGATCCGCTCGGGAAAGCGGCCGGTCAGGATCGCCTTGGCGGTGCGTTCCTTGATGCCGCCGATATAGCCGGTGTGCTTGTAATAGACCTTCTGCGCCACCTTGCGTCCGGTCAGCACCACTTTGGCGGCATTGATGACGATGACGTTGTCGCCGCAGTCGACATGCGGTGTGAAGGTCGGCTTGTGCTTGCCGCGCAACCGCAACGCCACAAGCGATGCAAGCCGGCCGACGACAAGCCCGTCGGCATCGATCACGACCCACTTCTTCTCGACTTCGGCGGGCTTGGCAGAAAAGGTTTTCATCGTCCGCATCCGTTAGTGGCTACGGGATTGGTCCGCATCCGTTTTGGAGGTGCCGTTCGTTTAGCCGCGAGACAACCCCCCGTCAACCGCTCTCACCCGTTATTTCGGAAGTTTCTCAGGGAGTTACCTGAGAGGTATAGAAATACCTGTCAGCGCCCCTCAGCCGGTATCGAATAGGTCGAGGTCACGTGCGCGACGAGGTCGTCCTCGCCGTCGGAACGAATGCCGACTTCGCCCACCGCGAGGCGTTTGCCGAGCTTGATCAGCCGCGCCTCGGCGATGAGATCGGCAGGGGCGGGTTTCTTGAGAAAATTGATGGTGAGATTGGTAGTCACCGCCAGCGGCACCCAACCGACGGCGGACAACACCGCCACATACATGGCAAAATCGGCGAGCGACATCATCGTCGTGCCGGACAGCGTGCCGCCGGGCCGCAGCGAATTCGCGCTGAAGGGATGCCGCAGCCGGCAGCCGCCATGCCAGACCTCCTCGATCTCGTAATTGCTCATGGCGTTGGACATTTGCGGAAATTCGGAGCGCAACAGCGTGACGAGCTTCTCCCGCGTCAATTTCGGCGCCGACTTTTCTTTCCCGCCCGTCATGATTAGCTCCCCGGCATGCCCCGTCTCCGATAGAATGGTAAGAACAACACCGCAAAACCGCAAAACACACGGGAACGGCCTTAATATCTGGATAGCCGCATGAACGCCCAAGCCGCCACCGCCGCAACCACTGCCGCCGCGGCCGGCCCGTCGCCGATCCTGCTCCGCGAGGATCAGGGGGGCATCGCCATCCTGACGCTCAACCGCCCGCAGGCGCGCAATAGCCTGTCCGAGGCAATGCTTGAGGCTTTGCGTGAAGCGTTCGCCGCGATCGGGCAAGACCGCGCGGTACGTGCCGTCGTTCTTGCCGCCAATGGTCCGGCTTTCTCCGCCGGCCACGACCTGAAGGAACTCAACGCGCGCCGAAAGGACGCGGATCGCGGCCGCGACTATTTCAAGCACATCGTGGGGCTATGCAGCGCCGTGATGCAGCAGATCGTGACGCTGCCGCAGCCGGTCATCGCCGCGATCCATGCCACGGCGACGGCGGCGGGCTGCCAGCTGGTGGCGAGTTGCGACCTTGCGGTGGCCTCAGAGACCGCCAAATTCGCGACGCCCGGCGTCAATATCGGACTGTTCTGCTCGACCCCCATGGTGGCGCTGTCGCGCAACGTGGCGCGCAAGCACGCCATGGAAATGCTGCTCACCGGCGAGCTGATCTCGGCCGAGGACGCGGCGCGCATCGGCCTCGTCAATCGCGTCGTTACTGCCGGCAGCGAACGCGCCGAAGCGCTGAAACTCGCCGAAAAAATCGCCGCCAAATCGACGCTCACCGTCAAGATCGGCAAGCAAGCATTTTACCGGCAGGCCGAAATGCCGCTCGCCGAAGCCTACAACTATGCTTCGGAGGTGATGGTCGAGAACATGCTGGCGCGCGATGCGGAAGAAGGCATCTCCGCCTTCATCGAAAAGCGCGCGCCGAACTGGCAAGATCGGTGAACGCAACGGCTCCGATGAATCACGACTCTTATCCCGACAGCTATATTCGCGGCATCCTCAATACCGTCAAGACGATCGCCATGGTGGGCGCCTCGGAGAAAGAAAACCGTCCGAGCTATTTCGCCTTCAAATATCTGCTCGAGCGCGGCTATCACATGATCCCGGTCAATCCCGGACATGCCGGACATCAGATGCTCGGACAGACGATCTATGCCCGGCTTGCCGACATCCTCGAGCCGGTCGACATGGTCGATATATTCCGGGGCTCGCAATATGCGCCGGCGATCATGCAAGAAACGCTGGCGCTGAAGCCGCGGCCATCGGTGATCTGGATGCAACTCGGGGTGCGTAATGACGAGGCCGCGGCGCTGGCCGAGGCGAACGGGCTGAAAGTGGTGATGAACCGCTGTCCCAAGATCGAGTATGGCCGGCTGTCCTCGGAGATTGCCTGGATGGGCGTCAACACCCGCACGTTGTCATCGAAGAAGGCGACGGTCGGCGGCGTGCAGCGAATGACGCTCGATCGAACCACCGGCCAAGGCGGCAGGACTGCGGCTGCCGACCGCGCGCAACGCGATTAAGGCGATTATTGACCTCGATTTTGCCCTATCGAACTTTTTTACTGCTTCGGACGTCTAACAGGTTCGGAGCTCGCTGAGCGCCCGCGGGAACACATCATGAAATTCTCCCTCGTCGTTTCGTTTGGACTACTTTGCTTGGTGCTGGCGCCCGCCAATGCCAAGGCGGATGCTCAACAGGACCAGAGCGCCTGCATGATGGACGCCCAGGCGTTTTGCGGCCAATTCATTCCCGACCGCGTGCGCGTGGCGCATTGCCTGATCGCCAACCGCCGCAAGATCACCCCGGCCTGCCGCGAAGCCATCAAGCACTTCAAATAGCCGGCTATCGTCCGGGCCCTTTCCTAAAAGCCTTCCGCCTTCGTCCGACCGGCCGCGCGGCCTTCGCGCATTAAGGCAAAGCTCGCCTGCGCCTTGACGCCTGCGGCGCGTCCTATAAACCGGAAGTGCCCTGCCCAGCAGGGATCGGCGCGAAGGGAACATCGATGACCGAACGCATCCCCGGCTTCTCCACGCTTGCCGTTCACGCCGGCTCGCAACCGGATCCGACCACCGGCGCGCGGGCAACGCCGATCTACCAGACCACGTCCTACGTCTTCGAAAGCGTCGATCACGCCGCCTCGCTGTTCGGCCTGCAGACGTTCGGCAACATCTATACGCGGATCGGCAATCCGACCACCGCGGTGCTCGAGGAACGCGTCGCCGCGCTCGAAGGCGGCACGGCCGGCCTTGCGGTCGCATCCGGTCACGCGGCGCAAGTCTTGGTCTTTCATTGCCTGCTGCAGCCCGGCGACGAATTCGTTGCGTCGAAAAAACTCTACGGCGGTTCGATCAATCAGTTCAATCACGCGTTCAAAAATTTCGGCTGGAACGTGGTGTGGGCCGATCCCGACGATATCGGCTCGTTCGAGCGCGCCATCTCGCCCAAGACCAAGGCGATCTTCACCGAGTCGATCGCCAATCCCGGCGGCGTCATCACCGACATGGCGGCAGTGGCGCAGATCGCCAAGCGCGCCGGCGTGCCGTACATCGTCGACAATACGCTGGCGACGCCCTATTTGTGCAAGCCGTTCGAGCACGGCGCCGACGTAGTCGTGCATTCGCTGACGAAATTTCTCGGCGGCCACGGCAACTCGATCGGCGGCGTCATCGTCGACGGCGGCACCTTCAACTGGTCGCGCGAGGCCCGCTATCCGATGCTGTGCGAGCCGCGGCCGGAATATCACGGCATCGTGCTGCACGAGACCTTCGGCAATTTCGCCTTCGCCATCGCCTGCCGCGTGCTGGCGCTGCGCGACATCGGCGCCGCGCTCTCGCCGTTCAATTCCTTTCTGATCCTCACCGGCATCGAGACGCTGCCGTTGCGGATGCAGAAGCATTGCGACAACACGCTCGCGGTGGCGCAATGGCTGGCGGCGCATCCGAAGGTGGCGTGGGTCAGCTATCCCGGACTGCCGGGCGACCGCTATCACAATCTCGCGCAGAAATATTGCCCGAAGGGCGCCGGCGCGGTGTTCACCTTCGGGCTCACCGGCGGCTATGACGCCGGCGTCAAGCTCGTGTCGAATGTGAATCTGTTCTCGCATCTCGCCAATATCGGCGACACCCGCTCGCTGATCATCCACCCGGCATCGACCACGCACCGGCAGCTTTCCGACACACAAAAGGTCCAGGCCGGCGCCGGTCCCGACGTGGTGCGGCTGTCGATCGGCATCGAGGACAAGGACGACATCATCGCCGATCTGGAACAGGCGTTGGCGGAGGCGTAAAGACCGCTCGTCCCCACGAAGCCGGAGACCCAGCCTGGATTCCCGCTTGCGCGAAAATGAGCGGGGACTCAAGCCCGCGCGGGCACTGCGATTGCCCGCGGCATGCGCTCGGCGACATTCGCGGCATGAATAGTAGCGACGGTCAGCGCCACCATCGCCATGGCCTGATGCGAAAGAGCAAGCGAGAGCGGCACCACCTCGAGCAGCGTTGCGATGCCGAGCGCCGCCTGCAGCGTTACCGCAACGGCGAGCGCGACCGCACCGACGACGACCGGTCCGATCTTGACCGTCCGCACGGCGTTGCCGGCGTGCAACACGGCGACCAGCCATATCGTATAGGCCAGCATGCGATGATCGAATTGCACGGTGAGCGTATTCTCGAAGAAATTGCGCCACCACGGCACGTCGAAAAACAGCCGCGACGCATGCGGAACCAAGGCGCCGTCGATCAGCGGCCAGGTGTTATAGACGTAACCGGCGCGCAGCCCGGCGACCAAAGCGCCGAGATAGATCTGTCCCAGCACGAGAACCAGCAGGCCGATGGCGGTCGCGCGGATGGCGCCCGGCGCCGGCGCGCAGGCGCGGTCATCCAGCCGCTGTGCCGTCCAGAGGATGGCGATGTAGATGATGCAGGCGAGCGTCAGGTGCGTCGCCAAGCGGTATTGCGAGACTTCGACACGATGAACGAGGCCAGACGCCACCATCCACCAGCCGACTGCGCCTTGCAGCGCGCCGAGGCCGAAGATCAACCATAGCCGCGCGCGCAGTCCCGGACCGATCCAGCGGCGCCAAAGAAACCAGAGGAGCGGCAACAGGAACACCGCGCCGATGGTGCGGCCGATGAGCCGGTGCGTCCACTCCCACCAATAGATGGTCTTGAACGCGGAAAGACTCATGCCGCGATTGAGCTCGCGGTACTGCGGAATGGCCTGATATTTTTCAAACTCGGCCTGCCATTGCGTGTCGTTGAGCGGCGGCACCACGCCCATGACCGGCTGCCATTCCGTGATCGACAGCCCGGATTCGGTAAGCCGCGTCGCGCCGCCGACCAGAACCATCGCCAGCACCATCGCGGCGACAGCATAGAGCCACAGCCGGATCGCGCGCGTCTGGGATGAAGTTCGGCCGGCCATTTCGCTCGATGATGTCGATGACTTGTGGTGGTCGCGCGGACCATATAGTGCTGCCCCCTGCCCTCGCAACTCGGTCATTGTCGCGCCGGAGCTTTGCCGTCATGCCCATGCGTCTGCGCAAATTGCTCGGCACGGTGGCGCTTCTGGTGCTGGTTATCGTATGGGCGCTCGTCGCCATGGCGTTGGCGCAAGCGCCGGCGATCCACGACAGCACCGCGGTGTCGATTGCCTATTATGTGATTGCCGGTCTGGGCTGGGTCCTGCCGGCCATGCCGATCGTCACGTGGATGAGCCGATCAGGAGTCAGAGGTCGGTAGTCGGTAATCGGAAACGCGGAGTTTTCTGATTACCGATTTCTGATCACGCTGCGTCCAGGCGCCGAAATCCGTTCCACATCGCCGTTGCCGCGCCGGACAGCAGCACGCGCACATAGCGGATGCGCTGATAGTCGCCGTTGAGCGAGATCCGGGGCAGCGCCATCATGGCGTGCGCGTGTTCGGGAAACAGCACCCCGGGCCGCGTCGTGACCGCCGTTTTGAAGCCGAGTTCGGCGGCGATTTCGAATTCGCGCGCGCCCGCCGAGGACCGGTCGCCGAACGGGTAAGACAGATGCTGCGGGCGCACCGCGAGCGCCGCCTCGATCACCGAGCGGCTCAAATCCATTTCCGAGCGCACATTGCCCTCCGCAAGCTTCGCCAGCATCGGATGGGTCACGGTATGCGCCCCGATGGTGACGAGCGGGTCGGTCGCGAGCTCGGCGAGTTCGCGCCAGCTCATGCACAATTCGCTGCAGAACGCGGCAATGTCGACGTGATAGAAGGCGGCGAGATTACGGACGATCTCGCGCAATTCCGCTTCCGTCGGCCGGCTGCGCAGCCACCAGTAAAGCTCGTCGAATAGCGCGCGCTTTTCGGCGATCGTGCCGCAGTCGAATTTGCGGTCCCGGCCGGCAATCACCAGGCCGACGCGATCGTTGCGCGCGATCACCGCTTCGAGCACCAGCCACCACAATTCGCCGAGCCGGTCCGGGAAGCTCGTCGGCACGTAGATCGCGAAAGGCACGCCGGCCTCTTTCAAGATCGGATAGGCCCATTGCAGGGTGTCGCGATAGCCGTCGTCAAAGGTCAGGCAGGCGAAGCGGCGCGAAAAATCGCCCTCGGTCATGCGGCGGTGCATCTCGTCGAGACTGATCAGATCGAGGCCGGAGCGGCGCAGCGTTTTGATCACTCGGGTAAGAAAGCGCGGCGTGACTTCGAGCAACCGATTGGGCTGAAAGCGGTCCGGCCGCGGCGGGCGGACATGATGCAGCGTCAGGATGGCGCCGACGCCGCCGAAGAACGGCCGCAGCACAATATGCGCCCCGGTGAAATACAGCGACTCCAGACCGCTACGAATGATCGTTTGCTTCAGGTTGGCCACCGGCGTTCCCTTCTCGAAGCGCGGCCATGATCTTTTGCCAAGGCGCCCGTCCGGTCAACCGTCGGCGTAACCGAAGCCTGATCGGATAGGGGTCTAGGCGGCCGCGGCGGTCTCGGTTCCGTAGCCGCCGACGAGGATGCGCACGTCGTCGAATCCGGCCGCCATGAGGCGGTCCCGCGCCGAAGTGGTGGCGGCATTCGACGGCGCGTCGGTGATCAGCACGACGTGAGGGCCAATCTCGGAGATACGCTCGATCTCCGCGCCGGCGGCCTCGCCGGCATCGATCACGACATGATCATAGGCGCGCGCCAAGGCGTTGAAGCTCGCGACTACGCCGGGCGCGGCGAGAATGCCCACCCGATCGACCGGCGCCTGCCCCGCCGAGATCAAATGCAGCGGCGAGAATTTATCCTTGGTGATGATGCCGCCGAAGGAGGCGACACCGGCGGCGAGCTCGGCGAGCCCCGGGGCGGTCGGCTCGTTCGATATGCCGCGGATCGCGGTGTCGCCGGAGGCGAGGCCGACCAGCACGACGCGCGAATCGTCGGCCAGCAAGCGCGCCAGCTTGATCGCGGTCTGGCTTGTGTTCATTCCCGGCACGGCGCCGAACACGGCGAGCCGTTCGCCGGCAGCGCCGGCCTGCCGCAAATTGTCGGCGACGCTCGCGATCGAGCCCGCAGGAATACCGCCGGCCGCGGGCGCCCGCTCGTTGGCGATCGCTGCAAGCCTCGGCGCCAAGGCATCGGACATGCCGATAGCCGGCTCAGTCCGGGCCGGGACGGGACCGAACGGAGCGGCGAGAATTTCCTTGGTCATCACCAGGCCGGAGCTGATCAGGAACGTAGCAAAGGTCGCGATCAGCACAGTGGGCAGCTTCTTCGGATAGGCCGGAACATTCGACACGGTGGCGCGCGAGATCACCCGCGCATCGGCCGGACTGGACTCCAGACTGTTGCGCGATGCCGCCTCGCGATATTTGGCAAGGTAGGATTCCAGCAGATCGCGCTGCGATTTGGCATCGCGTTCGAGCGCGCGCAATTGCACGTCCTGGCCGTTAGTCGTCGCCGCCTGGTTCTTGAGCTGATCGAGGCTTGCGGTGAGCGTATCGACGCGGGCGCCGGCGAGCTTGGCGTCATTCTCGAACGAGCGAGCGACCGTTTCCGCTTCGGCTCTGATCTGCTTGTCGAGATCGGCGATCTGCGCCTTCAGTTCGATGATGCGCGGATGATTGCCGAGCAGCGTCGCCGATTGCTCGGCCAGCTGCGCGCGCAAAGTAACGCGCTGCTCGGAGAGCCGGCGGATAAGCTCGGAATTGAGGATGTCGGAGGATTCGATCGGCTGGCCGGAGCGCAGCATGTCGCGGATCAGCTTGGCCTTGGCCTCGGCGTCGGCCTTTTGCGCGCGCGCGGCGGCGAGCTGGGCATTGACGTCGCCGAGCGTCTGCGCCGAAAGCGTGGTGTTGTTGTTGCCGACCAGCAAATTGGCCTTGGCGCGGAAGGCCTCGACCTTGGCGTCGGACTCTTCCACTCTCTTTCGCATAGTGTCGATTTCGCCGGAGAGCCATTGCGACGCGGTCTTGGCCTGCTCCTCCTTGGCCTCGCGCTGGCGCATCAAATACGCGTCGGCGATGGTGTTGGCGACCTGGGCGGCGAGTTCGGGATTCTGCGACAGAAAATCGATGTTGATGACGCGCGATTTTTCGACCGGCGTCACCGTCAGCCGGTCGTAATAGGCATTGAGCACGCGCTCTTCCGGCGTCATGCTCAATGGGTCTTTGACGAGACCGAGCAGGCCGAGTACGGACGCGATCGGCGAGACGCCGTTGCGCGCCGAATCGAATTCCGGTTTATCGCCGAGCTTGAGCTTGTTGATCACCTCGCGCGCCAAGTCGCGTGACAGGATGATCTGAACCTGGCTGGTCACCGCCTCGTCGTCGACCGGATTTTGCAAGGCGTCCTTGACGACGTCGGGACGCAGATAGATGTTGTCGCGACTCTCGATGAAGACCCGCGACTCGGCCTGATATCGCGGCGTAATGAACTGCACGATAACCAGCGTGGCCACCGCGACCAGAATCGTCGGGCGCAGCACCGTCCATTTCTTCCGCCACAGGGTTGCGCCGAGCGCCGAAAGATCGAGCTCGGCGTCGGACGGTCCTTGGGCGCGGGGCGGCGGCGACGCCACACTCATTCGGAAACTCCTCGCAACAGACTTGCCGACAGACCGCAAAGCCATGGCCGATCACAAACTATTAAGGTTGCTATCCGGTTAAGGCCGCCGTGCGATCTGCCATCCTGGTTAAAAGCCGCCGCGCCGCCGCGATGGCCGTCCGATGTGAGGGTTTATTAACCGCCAAAGCCCTCTATCCGGCTTAACGCTTTGCCCCCAAGTTTAAGGAACGAGGCATGGGCGATCCGCGACCGATCCATCCGACGCTTAGCCGCGTGCCATTCGGCCGCGCCGGCGCGCTCGCGCCCCAGCGAGCTGCGTTCGCGCCGACCAGCCTCAAGATCGTGCATCTTCTGCGCGCGCCGCTCGGCGGATTGTTCCGCCACGTGGTGGATGTGACGCGAGGCCAAATCGAACGCGGCCATCGCGTCGGGCTTATTGTCGACTCGACGACGGGCGGCACGCGCGCCGACGACATGCTGACCGAGCTTGCGCCGCGGCTCGCGCTCGGGATCGAGCGCCTGCCGATCGCGCGAGAACTCAACCCGCGCGATATCTATGCGCTGTGGCGCATTTCGCGCCGCATCAGCGCGCTGGCGCCCGACGTGTTGCATGGCCACGGCGCCAAAGGCGCGGCGCTGGCGCGGCTCACGCCGGCAGCACCGAACGCCATCCGCGCCTATACGCCGCACGGCGGCTCGCTGGTTTATTGTCCCGGCACGCTCAGCGGCGGCTTTTACCGCTCGCTGGAGCGGATTCTCAATCCATATACCGATCTATTTCTGTTCGAAAGCAGCTACATCGCCGAGCTTTATCGCCGAGTGGTCGCGCCGCCATGCGCGGTGGTTCGCATCGTCCGCAACGGCATCGCCGACAGCGAGTTCGAACCGGCGGTGCCGCGGGCCGATGCCGCCGATATCGTCTGCGTGGGCGAGCTGCGCCCGGTGAAGGCCATGGATGTGCTGATCGAGGCGCTCGCCATTATGCAGCGGTCCGGGCGCCGCGTGACCGCGATCATCGCCGGCGAAGGACCCGACGCCGCAAAATTGCAGGCGCAGACGAACGAACTCGGACTTGCCGATCAAGTCCGCTTCATCGGGCATTGCCCGGCCCGCATCGCTTTCACCATGGGCCGCATGCTGGTCATCCCGTCGCGCGCAGAGTCGCTTCCCTATGTCGTCTTGGAAGCCGCCGCCGCCGGGCTGCCCACTATCGCCACCGCCGTCGGCGGCAATCCGGAAATATTCGGCGCGCAAGCGCCCAAGCTCGTTCCGGCCGACGACATTGCCGCGCTGATCGGCGCCATTGCGGCCGCGCTCGACAATCCGGCGGGGATGCAAGCCGACGCGCAAGCGCTGACGAAGCGAATCCGCAGCGAATTCTCGCTGACGACGATGGTCGAGTGCAATCTTGCCGCCTATCGCGAAGCCATTGCGACGCGAAAACTTGCTCAATTCGCATAACCAATTTTTGAAGATTGTTCACTATGTTGCCGGCAAATCGCCGGCGGGGTTCCGGGTGACCGCGCAATCGCGGGGAGAAGTTTAACGATTATGTCGGTTCCCGAACCGAGCACGATATTCGAGACCGCGGGCTCGCTCTCGTCGGCCGTCAAAGCGATGCCGCGCGCGAGCGCCAAAGCCTCCGGCCCGCACGCCCTGTCGGACGCCGCGTTGGCGGTCGCCGCGCAGCGATTCAAAGACGCCTATTCGCCCATCGTTCTCGCCGGCATCGTGCGCGTGATCGAGATCGCGCTGGTCGCCGCGATCGGATTTGCGCTCTATGTCTGGTCGGTGCCGCCAGGTCACTCCGGCAGCTATTATACCGGCGCCATCGCCGGCATCTCGCTGCTGTCGATGCTGGCGTTCCAGATCGCCGATATCTATCAGGTCCAGGCCTTTCGCGGCCACGAAAAGCAATATATGCGGCTCGCGTCGGCGTGGTCGGTGGTATTTCTGCTCGCCATTGCCACGTCGTATTTCACCAAGACGGGCGATCAATTTTCGCGGGTCTGGCTTGGCAGCTTTTACGCGGTCGGACTGGTTGCGCTGATCGCATTTCGACGTGCTTTGTTCCTTCTGGTGCGCCGCTGGACGCGGCAGGGCCGGCTCGACCGCCGCACCGTCGTGGTCGGCGCCGGAAATAGCGGCGACGCGCTGGTCGCGGCGCTTGCCGCGCAGCGCGATTCCGACGTTCGCATCATCGGCACGTTCGATGACCGCGGCGACGACCGCGCCGCCAGCGGCTTTAACGCCGTTCCCAAGCTTGGCACCGTCGACGACCTCGTCGAGTTCGCCCGGCATACCCGCGTCGATCTCGTCATCTTTTCGCTGCCGATCTCCGCGGAGAGCCGCATTCTGCAAATGCTGAAAAAATTGTGGGTGTTGCCGGTCGACATCCGGCTCGCCGCGCACAGCAACAAGCTGCGGTTTCGCCCGCGCGCCTATTCCTATATCGGCCACGTCCCGGTGCTCGATATTTTCGACCGCCCGATCGCCGATTGGGACGTCGTCATGAAATGGCTGTTCGACAAGATCATCGGCTCGCTGGTTCTGATCGGCGTCGCGCCGATCATGCTCTTGATCGCCATCGCGATCAAACTCGACAGCAGGGGCCCGATCTTCTTCAAGCAGCGGCGTTACGGCTTCAACAACAAATTCGTGGAAATCTACAAATTCCGCTCGATGTATGCCGAAGCGACGGATCCCAACGCCAGCAAGCTGGTGACCAAAAGCGATCCGCGCGTGACCCGGGTCGGCCGATTCATCCGCAAGACCAGCCTCGATGAACTGCCGCAGCTCATCAACGTGGTGTTCACCGGAGACATGTCGCTGGTCGGCCCGCGCCCGCACGCCATCCAGGCCAAGGCCGCCGAGCACCTCTACGACGAAGCGGTCGACGGCTATTTCGCACGACATCGCGTCAAGCCGGGCATCACCGGCTGGGCGCAGATCAACGGCTGGCGCGGCGAAACCGACAGCCGCGAAAAGATTCTACGCCGCGTCGAGCACGATCTCTATTACATCGAGAACTGGTCGATCCTGTTCGACCTTTACATCGTGATGCGCACGCCGTTCGCGCTGATCCGCGGCGAAGGCGCCTATTGATGGCCGCCCGCAGTCCAACCGTCGCCCTGCCGAGCGGATATACCGGCGGCTCCGCGGCTTTCGCCGAGCGGCTCCTCAATTTCGTGCTGTTCATCACGGTGCTGTTGAGCTCGATCGCTTTCATTGAGCCGTCGCCGCACGACGTGATGATGTTCGTGCTCTTGGTGACCTGCGTCGCCGCTCGCGTGCCGTTCGATCGCCAACTGACCCCGCTCTTGATATTGATCATCATATGGCTGGTCGGCTGCGCCATGTCGGTGATTCAGGTGATCAACGACGAAAAGGCGGTCCAATATTTCGGCACCTCGGTTTATCTCGGCATTGCCGCGATCCTGTTCGCCTGCCTATTCAGCGATGGCGATGCGACGCGGCTGCAGGTCCTGCGGCGCGCCTATCTGCTTTCGGCGGTGCTCGCGACCTTCGGCGCCTATATCGGATTTTTCCACCTGCTGCCGGGCGCCGACATTTTTATGGACGGGGATCGCCCCCGCGCCACATTCAAGGATCCGAACGTCTACGCACCGTTTCTGATTTTTCCGATCCTGATGCTGATGATCAGGCAGCTGACGCGGGGTATCAGGCTGTTTGACCTCGGGATCTTGCTGTTCCTGCTGGGCGGCCTCCTCTTGAGTTTCTCGCGCGGCGCCTGGGTCCATTTTGCGGTTTCCGCGAGCGTCTGCTTCATGATCCTGGTGGTGGTCACACCCGAGCCGCGCACGCGCTCGCGGATGGTTCTGCTCGGCGTCGTCGCATTGATCCTAGTGGCGGCGCTGCTGACCGCATTTCTGTCGATCGATTCGGTCCGCGATTTGTTCGTGGAGCGGGCCAAGGTGATTCAGCCCTATGACGTCGGCCCGGGCGGCCGTTTCACCGAGCAAAGATTGGCGCTGAGCGTCATCCTCGATCATCCGAACGGCATGGGACCTTTTGGTTTCGGCAATACCTACGGGATGCAGCAGCACAACGTCTATATGCAGGGTTTTCTGGTCTATGGCTGGCTCGGCGGCGCGATTTATCTGACGCTGGTCGCGGCGACGCTGATGATCGGGCTTCGCGCCGTGCTGATGCGATCGCCATGGCAACCTTATCTCATCGCTGCCTACGCCGTATTCGTCGGCGAGCTTGTCGAGGGCATGATCGTCGACACCGACCATTGGCGCCACTTTTTCCTGATGATCGGCCTGATTTGGGGGTTGATGGTGGCTAATCAAAAGGCCGCCGGGCGCTTGCGACCAGGTCCTGCCTGATCGGAACAATCAATTAACGGCGGCATGCAACCATCGCCGCAAAACCCCGGAAAAGCTCCGTGATGGCTCAGCTATCGCGCCACCAGCGGTCGATCGTTTTTCTCGGCACGGCGCACGATAATGGCGGCACCTCGATCCTGGCGAGCAACCTTGCCAAGGCGATGCGCGCGCGCGGGCACCATGTCGAGGAATGGTATTTGTTCGGATCGGACGGCGACATGCCGGCCGGGACGCGCGTCTTCGTCCCAGCCAAGCGGTCGCGGTCGCCGATGCTGCTCTTGTCCCTGTTTTTTCGCGTGCTCGCCGCCCTGCGCCAGGCCAAGCCGGACGTGCTGTTCGGTTTGCAGCCGTACTCGAATTTGCTGGTCGGCGTCGCCGGCCGCATCGCCGGCATCCGCAACCGCATTCCCACCTATCACGGCCCGCGCGCCTTCGTGACGCCCTCGCTGATGGCGCTTGACGACGTCGTCTATGGACTCGGGCTCTATACGCAAATGATCGCTTGCGCCAACAACGTCGCCGTGACCTATCACCGCGACGACATGGCCGTGGTCGTCAACGGCCATGACGTTCCGCAGACGTTTTCGCGCGCCGACGCGCGCACCGCGCTCGGCCTGCCCGCCGACGCGATCATTCTCGGCCAGATCGGCCGGTTGAGCCATCAGAAGAATCAGAGTTTCAGCCTCGAACTAATCCGGCACATGTCCGAGGCAGTCCTGGTCCTGCTCGGTATCGGCCCGGACGAAGCGTTGTTGAAATCGCAAATCGATGCGGCAGGACTGACGGAACGAGTACACATCGTTCCGGCGATCGCCCACGGCCGCATCGGGCTGTTTTATTCGGCGATCGATCTCGCGTTGTTTCCCTCGCGCTACGAAGGCTTGAGCCTCGCCGGCATCGAGGCCATCCATGCCGGCGTGGCCGCGCTCTGCAGCGACATTCCATCGTTCCGCGAGATGTTCGCCGCTTCGCCGCTTTTGACCGCGCAGCTCCTGCTGCCGGAGGGCGATCAGGCAGCCTGGATCGTGCGCATTCGCACTCTTCTGGCCGACCAAACGCTGCGCAAACAGATCGGCAGCGAGCTGGCAAGGCTGTCGCCGGCTTACGGCTTCGAAGTCATGGCGGAACAGTATTTGCGCGTGATTGACCAGTGGGACGCGCCGCCACAGCGGCCGGCGCGCGCGGCCGTTCAAACCGGCCTTTAAGACCTTAATTCACGCCGGCTGGCACCAGGCCTGGCCTGCCTGACCAGGATGCACCGCATTAGACGGCGCGATTTACCGTTTCGTTAGCACCGGACCGCTACAGTTTACGGTGATTTCTCCTTGTGCCCCATAGGGATCGAGCGATGCACGCGCCTTTGCAGCCATTGTCCAAACTCGCGCGTGACGTCGCGCGTGACATGGCCCCGCCGGCAGGCTCCGAGGGCGAGGAAACCGGGCACAAGCCGCCGCGCCGACACGCCTTGCGACGGCTGTGGCAACGCTTGCCGCAGTCCACGCGCACGGAAATTTTGGGCCGCGTCAGCCGGCTCGTCGCTCCCCGTCCCGATCGCTCGCCGCGCGGCGGCTTCCCTATCGCCATCGCCGGCCTGTTCTCGACCATGAGCGGCATCGGCGAAGGCGCCCGCCTCGCCTATGACTCGCTCGAAGCCGCAGGGCTAAAGCCAACCGCGTTCGACATCAGTGCGGCTTTTGGCCAAGCCGAAATCGAAGGTGCGCCGCGCCGCGCCATTGTTCCCGGCACCGGCGGCACGCTTGTGGTTCATCACAATGCGCCGTTCCTGCCGCATGCGTTGTGGGCGCTTGGGCGAGCGCGCGTCCGCGGCCGCCGCGTCATCGGCTATTGGGCCTGGGAATTTCCGCGCATCCCGGACTCCTGGCTGCCGAGCCTTCGCTATCTTCACGAAATCTGGGTACCGAGCGAACTCGCCCGCGTCGCGGTCGCGTCGGCAACGGAGCTGCCGGTGCGCGTAGTGCCGCATCCGCTGCCGCCGGCACATCCCACACCCAACATGCGTGCGCGTCTCGGCCTGCCGGCGGATGCGCTCATCGTGCTCACCGCCTTCCACATGGGCTCGGCGTTCACGCGCAAAAATCCGTTGGCCGCCATCGCCGCCTTTCGCCGCGCTTTCGGCGACGCGCCCGACCGCTTGCTCGCCATCAAGCTGATCGATCACGGCGCTTCGCCGATCGCGCGCGAGGAACTTGAACGCGCCATTGGCGGCGCGCCGAACATCCGCCTCATCAACATCATGCTGCCGCCGGCGGACATGTCGGGCCTGCTGGCCGCCGTCGACATCGTGCTCTCGCTGCACCGCTCCGAAGGCTTCGGTCTGGTGCCGGCCGAAGCGATGCAGCTCGGCAAGCCGGTGGTGGCGACCGCTTGGTCGGGCAACATGGATTTCATGAACGAACGCAATTCGGCGCCGGTGTCGTATGATCTGGTTCCGGTGCAAGATCCCTACGACGGCGCCTTCATTGCCGACGGCCAGTTGTGGGCGGAGGCGCATGTCGACGACGCCGCCGAGTGGCTGCGTCGGCTCGCGGCCGATCCCGCATTGCGCCAGCGGCTCGGCGATACCGCCCGCGCCGACATCGCCCGGCAGCTTTCACCGACCACCATTGCGCAAAGGATCGCAACTCTCGTCGAAGGCGGACAGGCGGCGTAACGTGGCCGAGAAGCGCCTTGTCTCCTATCGCTACATGGCGCTCCGCGCCTCGACGGCGGCGGCGACGCTTGGCTCGGGCCTGTTGCAAACCTTCGTTTTTGCCCGCGTGCTGACGCCCGAGCGTTTTTCGTTGTTCATTTTCTTCGCCGCGCTCGGCTACACGCTGTATCTCGCCGATATCGGCATGGTGAAGGTGCTCTTCGTCAACCTGCGCCGCCGCTTTCTGCACGACAAGCCCTTCGGCATGATCGCCCGCCAAGCGACGATGATCGTGCATTTATATTATGCGATCGCCGCCGCGGCTGCGGTTCTGTGCTTTCTGTCGCTTGCGGTCGGATTCCATCACTCCATTGCCGCAAGCGCCGCGCTAAGCCTCTTCTTCCTCTTCAACGCGCTGAACCTGCCGTGGGTCGCGCTTCGCTATTTCAGCATCGCCATCGACGAATATGTATTTTTCGAGAAGTTGGAAGCGCTGCGTCGCGGGCTGAACGCCGCAGCGCTGCTGGCTCTGCTGATCGGCCTGCCGATCGCCGCCTTCCTCCTGCTCATCAATTTTGGCTGGGCGGCGACCATGGCGGCAGCGGCGGCGAAGCTTCGGCACCGCCACGTGCTGGTCGGCGATTTCCGCAGCAGCGCCGTTGCGTTCCGCGTATTCCTTCGCGGCAACCGCAAACAACTTGTCAGCAGCGCCGTCTATATGCTGAGCGAGACCTTCATCTACAGTTTCCCCTACTTCGTCGTGCCGTGGGCGTTCGGCCTCGGCGCCCCGACCATCATCCTCGACACGACGTTCAAGGTGTTTCGTGCCGCCAACCAGTTCTACAGCGCCGCCTGCGATTCCCTGGTGCCGCGACAGACCAGCGCGCTGGCCGAGCGCGACGGGCGGGCCATGGTCCGCGCCACCTGGCTGGCGGCATTGCTCTGCGCGATACCGGCCGCAGGAGTGAGCGGCGTCCTGCTCGTTGCCTCAGCGAAAGTTTTTTCAATTCTTCTCGGCCCCGCCGCCGTCATGCCGCCGGCGACGACGCCGATTATCATTATGCTGTTGTTCGGCAATCTGGCGCAGATGGTGTCGCACAGCGTGCTGGTGCATACCGGTTTCTTCAGAGACGTTGCGCGGATTTCTTTGGGCCTGGTCGGCGCCATGACTGTCATGGCCGGTGTCGCGCTGTGGACGCACTTCGACATCGTCCAGTTTCTCAACGCCTACGCAGCGATCTATACCTGCGGCGCGCTGGCGACAGTCGCATTGATGATCCGCGGCCCGATCCGGCTTGCCCACGACGTGGCGGATGCCGCCGCGGTCGCGCGGCGATCGGCCTAGACCGCTTTACGATACACAGCCACGTCCTGATGGCCATCGAGGCCCATCGGAGTGAAAGTGACGAGCGATAAGTCGGGTGCGGTCTCGCGGACAAGCTGCTCAAATGCCGCGCGCGAAAACCACGTCATGCCATAATCCGCGTAATAATACGGATACTTGGTGTAGTAGTAGCCGTCGCGCGCGAGCGATTGCAGCAACTCCGCCTTGTCGAGCCAATACAATTTGTATCGCTCGGCCATTTCCGCAGAGCCGTGACCTTGCAGAGTGATGACGGCAACGCTGCCCGGCTTCAGGGCTGCCGCCACCCTGCGCAGATTGGCGACGATCATGTCGCGGCGCAGATGCGTATACACCGAAAGCAGATAGACCAGATCGAACCGGCCATCGAACTTATCGCCGGCCTGCTCCAGCAGCGGTATGCAACGCGCGCCGAATTCCGTGGCCGTGAAGCGCGCCGCGTGCTCGATTGCGTCGCATACATAAATGCGCGCCGACGGAATCCGCTTGCGCAATTCCCGCACAATGCGGCCATAGCCGCAGCCGACTTCCAGCACGTCGGAGATCGATTTTTGATCCAGTCCCGCCTCGGCGCAGGATCGTTCGAGGATGTCGACAAACGCCGTAGCGCCTCGAGAATAATGCGCGACGTCGGCGGGATCGGTCGATGTCAACATAAAATCGTTGTAGTGGACGCGCCCGCTGATGCCTTCGACTCGTCGCGCGCCAAGACGCGCGCCGACGGCGAAACGCAAGCTGCGGCCGGCATGATAAATCGGACGCGAGCGCTTGATGGCGTCGAGAGCACCCTGACCCAAAATTTTCGTGTTGCCGAGCATCAGTCTCACTCCACGGCGGTCATAAAATGCGCCGACCGCGCCTGCATCCCGCAACCGAACCTTGTAGTGGAGGGCTATTAAAATCGCGTTATGCGCGGTGATTGTGCATGGCCATCAAGGTGCGATCTCCTCATGCGCGGAACCGCGACACAAAATTTCCATTGCAAGAGTATCCAAGATACGACGTTAACCCTATCGGGCTTTCAGATCGAATTCGCGAGTAATCTCGTGCAGCCATTTTCCGGCCATGGCTATGGCAAGAGCATCCCGACACTCCACAAATTCCAACGGTGGTTTGCCGATGCGCCGCGCCCCGATCGGCGCGCGGACTTGCCTCCGTCGCCGTCGCATGCTGGCCGGCGGCACTGGTAACGCGCCTGTCAAACAGCGCCCATCGAACCCATTAATTCCTCGTTATTCATTGCCTGCCACGGTCGCGGCGAGCGAGTCGCCATCATGCATGCTCCCGTCGGAACGCTTGCCAATAATGGGCAAATCGCCGAAGCACCGCGCCAAAGGCTGATCTCAATACCGTTCTTGCTGTTGCGCTTTGCCACCGCCGGCGGCGCGATCGTGATGGCTCTGATCCAGACCTTCGTCTTCGCGCGCATCCTCACGCCGGAACGGTTTTCGATTTTCATCGTCGTCGCCGCAGTCGGCTATATGCTATGGCTGGCCGATCTCGGGCTTGGCAGTATCGTGTTCGTCAACCTGCGCGGTCCGTTTCTGGCGGGCGGCAGAAGCGAACAAGCCGCCCGCGAGGCGACTTCGGTCGTTTTGTTTTATGCGATCCTGGCGCTTGCCGCGGCGTCGATTTGCTTCATCGTCACGCTTGCCCTGCCGTCGACGACGCTCGCCGGCGCTTTCGAAATGGCGCTCTTTCTGCTCTATATCGCGCTCAATCTTGCCTGGTCGTCGCTGCGCAATATCAGCATCGCGGTCGAGCTGTTCCTGTTCTACGAAAGGCTCGATCTCGTCCGCCGCATTCTCGTCATCGCCATCATGCTGGCCATGCTCGGCGGCCTGCCGCTTGTCGCCTTCCTGGTCGGCGCCAATATGCTGTGGAGCGTGGCGTTCGCCGTTGCGGCGGCCAAACTTGCGCAACGCGGCGCCCTGGCGCCGCATCTGCGTGGCGTCCCGCGCGCCTTCGTGTCGTTTGTGATTTCGAACCGGCCTTCCCTCACGCGTAGCGCCACCGGCGCCTTGAGCGGCGTATTCATCGTCACCTTTCCCTATTATGTCGTGCCGGTCTGGTTCGGACTTGGCGCCGCGCCGATCATCCTGGAAGTCACGTTTCGCATTTTCCGCGGCTCGAGCGTCATTTTTGCCGCCATTTGCGATCTCGCGGTGCCCGGCCAGACCCGCGCGCTGGCGGCGCGGAACGTCGATCGGCTGGTGCGCACGACGATCTTGGCGATGGGGCTTTGCTGCGTGCCGGCCGCGATCGCCGGCGCGCTTCTGCTGTTCGCGGGCAAGCCGCTGTTTGCGTTCCTGCTGCGCTCGGCCGCGACCATTCCGCCGGCGATCACGCCCATACTCATTGTGCTGCTTGCGGCCGGCATCCTGCAAATCGTCGCGGAGGCGCTGCTGCAATTCACCGGCTTCTTCCGCAGCCTGGCCTACAACGGCGCCGCCGTCGCTGCGGCGATGACGATAGGGACGGTGTTCGCCATCGCCGCTGGCTTCGACCTTGTCGGTTTCCTTCCCTCTATACCGCGATTTATGCGGCGGGGGCGGTGGCTTTGACGATCGCGGCCGTGTACGGGCCGATCCGCGCCGCGGCGGCAGCGCCGGGCGAGGCGCGGCCGCTCCGGGCGATCCTCAGAGCAATCCGCAACGCACGGCGATCGCCAGGAGCCACACCAGTCCGGTAAGACAAAGCGCGCAAAATACGGCCGCCGAGCCGAAATCCTTGATGCGGCGAATGTCCGTATGCTGCTCGCGGGTGACGTGATCGGCGAGCTTCTCGAGCCCGGTGTTGAGGAATTCGACCGCGAGGATGACGAGCACGGCGGCGATCATCGCCGCGAACCAAGCGGCGCTCGGCGCCAGAAAAAACGCCACCGGCACCGCGATGATCAAGAGCACCGCTTCGTCGCGCAAGGCGGGCTCGGTCGCAAAGCCGTCACGTAGCCCGCGCAGCGAATTTTGGGTGGCGCTGAAAAGCCGTTTCAAGGCCGATCCGGAGAATCAGTTAAGCCAGAAAGCACACCCTGGCCACCTTATGTTGCGAATTTGCGAATGGCGAGAGGATGTTGCGGGTCAAGGGGGCGGTGACTATAGTCCGGTCCGTCTCGGAGCGTAGCGCAGCCCGGTTAGCGCACCAGTCTGGGGGACTGGGGGTCCCGAGTTCAAATCTCGGCGCTCCGACCAACTTATCATTGATATTTGCGGACTTCTGAGGACGACTAAGCGCCGTGCTTCCACGCGCGTCTTCTTTGGAAGCAATATGGAAGCAGGACTAAGCCAGAACGCGCCCCCTGCGGCGTAGCGTCGGGACCTAAGAGGGGTTCCGTGGTCGCCGCGCTTAACCGTGCCGTCCCCGATAGATTTGCTCAACGAAGAACCGGTGTGATCGTATGTCCGGCACCGACGGCAATTTGCCTCGGCACGTGGCAAGAAACACTGCATGAGTCGACGGAAAGGGTTCTTTGCGCACACCAAAACCGAGGCCGAGCTGGCGTTCCGCGAGTGGCTCGATCAGCGCGCAGATCGAGTGCACGTCATCAAGCACGAGACCATTAGGCTCAGCCCGGCGCCTAATGCCGCTCGGCCAACCGCCGACTACAAGCTCGTCGTCGAGTATAAACTCGTCAGGCGCAGCAGATGAGGGTTTCGCCGATTGGTCCCGCAAGCCCCCTGCGGCCAAGGAACGTGACCCGATATTCCCGCGTTTGAATCACGCCGACCCTTTCTTCCTTTCAGGTCGTGCCGGTGGCCCCCGGAGAAACGGCACCCCTAGCCTGTTCCCCCTCTGGGGCCACGCGGGGCGCGTCTCAGAGCCTTTAGAGTTCAAAAGGGAATGAGCCCACCACTCCTGTCGGCAGGCGAATGTCAAAAGAGGGCCGTGGAGTTTGCCCAGAGGGCGATTAATACGGCCAATGCTGACCTACGGCTGTCCTATATGGAACTCGCTGAGCAATGGAGCCGCGTTGCCGAAGCTGTAGAAGAACTGGAACAGGGCTTTACTCCTTATGCGCCTGCATGAGTGCATGGTAGCCGTATGGGAGCTGTGGCTGAACGCGGTTTCCTGCCGCCATGGTCGGCCAGTCACCCCACCAGAACTTTGGGCCGATGTTCCTCGCGCAACTTGTCCACAGTGCATCCCCAGGCGCGTAGCTGCGGGCGGTACAGATACGGTCCTCCGATTGTCGTGGCCTCGTCAAAAAAATGAAACCGAAAGCCTGGAACATTATATCGCGATCCCCGTTTGGCGTGACGCACAGGGAGGAATCAGAACAATGATTTTGGAGCCGGATTTGCGGCGTCAAGCGCGCGTGTGCGCCCGTTTGGCGGAGGAATGCGACGATCCTTATTTGGCTAAGCGGCTCAAATTGATGGGCGAAGATCTGCTCGCCAAGGCTGATGAAATTCAGGAATTGCCGAGCGAGCGGTTACGGCGCGAAACCGGCCGAAATAGGCTTGCGGCGTAATTGCCGTCCTGTGAACCGCGCCCAATCCGCCTTTATGTGACGGCGGTCACTTCCTGCTGGCCGATGAGCCAGTAAAAGGCGAGCGTCGGTTTCGGCCAACGCTTAGGAGAGCCCCATGACCGCTGTGAAGCAGACAGGCACCCGCATTGTCCGTTGGTTCAGGACGTTCCGCGAAAAGAACCGGCCGCCGTATCGGTGGTACGAGAATAACGGCTACTTCGGCGGATGATTTCAGCCGGCCCGCCCTCCCCCCAAGCGTCCCCAGGCGGGCTTGCAGACTGGCCCCGGAGCAACACTCCGGGGCCTTTCCTTTTGGCACAGCAGACTCGACTCTCTAGGCCGTAATTCCTATTAGACGCAAGTTATGCTGCGGTCTCCCAACTTTCGCCGTCTCATCGGCCACGTCGACCCCTGCCTGCCCTCCCCTGCCAAGCGGCCGCCAGCCGGTGATGGCTGGCTGCACGAAATCAAGCACGACGGCTTTCGCATCATGGCGCGGCGCGACGTTGCCGGCGTCCGGCTCATTACCCGCAACGGCAATGATTTCACCGCGCGCTTCCCGCTCGCCGCCGAAGCAGTGCGGGCCCTCCCCGCTCTGTCGGCCCTTATTGACGGCGAGATGATCGTCAGCGACGGCACCGGCCTGGCAGTGTTCGAACTGGTCCGCCGCAAGCGCCATGGCTCGACTGCAGTGCTGGTCGCGTTCGATCTCATCGAGCTCGACGGCGAGGATCTACGGCGCCGGCCGATCGAGCATCGCAAAGCCAAGCTCGCCAAGCTGATCCGGCGCCCGCGGCCCGGTATCGTGCTAAACGAACATTACGAGGGCGACGGCGAGATCGTTTTCCAGCACGCCTGCAAGCTCGGCTGCGAGGGCATAGTATCAAAGCGGCTAGGCTCGTCTTATCGTTCGGGACGGTCGCCGCACTGGCTCAAGGTCAAGAATCCGGCCGCGCCGGCTCTGAAGCGTGAGGCCGAAGAGGATTGGGGACGGTGAACACCTTCCAAGAGAGTGAAATCAAATTTTCCGGCGCCAGCCGAGCCGACGTCGAAGCAAGATTTGCACGCTGGCACAGGGAAAACCCAGACGCGGTTATCGTTGACAGGGCCACGAAACAATCATCGTCAGACGCGGGCGTTTTTGCACTGATTGTGAAGTACAGGATTTGGCCAAGGCAGCAAGGGTGAGGCCGACCGCCGCTTCCCGAACCCCTGGCCCGTCGACGGCGACGGTGGCTCTACGCGACTTCGTTCTGCTGCTGCGTGTAGCCGGGCGGCATCATCGGGGCCGATGCCCGTCCTTTGTCGAGACTGACGAAGCCACCTACGGGCAATGCTAGTGCCTGCAGGAGGCCGTCGCTGACAGGACCAAGATGCTGAATGTGATCGCCCGGTTCGCCAACATTCTGTTTGATTATGTCGACGGCTTCGGCTGCATCATCCGTTGCAACAATGTAGCCGGTCGATTTTGAATTGCCGTTTCTTTTTCGGATCAGGTGTCCAGGCATCGCGACAAAATTCCCTTAGCCGGAGGTGGCGCTAGAAGAGCGACATAACAGCTCGGAGGTAAAACCATTGTTACTAAGGTCGCTTCCCGCCGCCCTGGTCGATCCAGGAGACGGCCGCCTGCTAAATGAGCCGCCGCAACACAACCCATGCCTGTTTTGAAAAAAATCGCGCGGCGGTAGCCTTACAACGGCGACGACTCAGCGCCGTCGGAAAACTCGGCGGTGTTGATGTTCTAAGGGGGCGGCACATGGAAGAGAGCGAGCGCAGATTTCCTGCGCCGTGGACAGTCGAGGATTTGCGCGCGGCCTTTGTCGTGAAGGATGCTAACTGCCAAACCCTGGCATACGTGTATTACGAGGATGAGCCCGGCGGGCGCGGCGCTGCCAAGCTGCTCACCAAGGATGAGGCACGGCGGATCGCGACGAACGTGGCGAAGCTGCCGAACCTTTTAGTGAGCATATAGCCGGTCTTTCAAATCCGCTCAAAGATGACGAGCCATATTGAAGCGAACGAACTCTGTCCGTGCTTGAGCGCGCTACACCGCGAAACCTAAACCGCCCCGAGCACGTACGCGACGCTAATGACCACGCAAGCCGTGGCCGCAGCGAGCATCATAATCTCGGGAAAGTCGTAGGATCTTAAAATGCGAATAAACATGGGGACCCTCACAGTCCCCCAAACACCCAGGATGATCGTCTGAATCCAAAACGGCAGAATTGAGGTGTCATTCCGCTTGCTACCCGAGCGTAATCACAGCCGCGTGACCGCAATGGTCGAGCGCCCGCGGCGGTTCGCGCGAGCGCTCGTGGTTGCGATGAAGGGATTAGCAGTTGAGAATGGACCTCAAGCACTCCAACTAACCGCCGCTAACGAAACAACTATACCACGTTTGTTTACGTGCGCTTCTTAAAGCCTAAGCAATGGTTAAAATCGACAGCGCGCGGCCGAGCTGCCCACCAAGGACCTAGTCCGGCGTATTGCGGCCAACGTCGCGAACCTACGGGAGCTGGCTAATCGGGGATGAAGAGTTCGCGGCGGCCACGGGAAATCCACTCGCCCGCAAAGCCGCTTTGGCCCAAAGCTCCGCGAGAGCGAGATAAGCACTCCTCACTGCCTCGTCGTCAGTCTCTTTCGCCGCACGGCTGATGTCACTGGACATCGACCGGTAAGTCTCAGTAATCGACATGACCCACTCCGCAACCTCACATGCAAAGTGTAAGCGCTGCGACGCGCCGCCAAAACGTGTCGTCGCGAGTTATCCACTAAAGAAGCACTCTTAAAGCTGCCGGCGATAATTCGCCGCGGGAACATCGAGCGACTGGCAGCGTTCGCATGATGGCGGATTCGGTGTGTCCCGGGCAACAGGACTTGCCGGACTTGGCCGGTGGCTCCGGAACGCCTCCCACAAGCGCCGGGGCCATACTGATGAGTGCGCATATAAAAAGCGAGGCGCGACCATACATCCGGGCCGCAACCTCGCTTCTCCGTCCCCCGCCTGATGATGCTCCCCTTAAGTGAAGGCACGATTAAGGCACTCCTTTGCGTTCTGTCGTTTTAAGCAGGCTCGGTATTGATGTGTGTGCTCACCTGAACACAACGGAACTATTTTTGCGCTTCAGTGCCGCAAGAGATTGACGCGACTCGAATCATGGATCGATATAACGGCGCGCTCGCCGGGGGAATTGTGGTGCGCACCAATAGCGCCTTAGCTTTACCTACCGGTCAGCAAGGTTGGGAGAGATCGACCTTCCGCTGTGACCACTGTCGGGAAGAATCTGGCTTCAGTGCTCAACGCTATTGGCACATGCAGTTCTGTTCCCCGGGCTGCCTGACGGCATACCAGCAGCGACTAGCACCCGAAACCAAATTAAAAATTTCCCGGCTGGGCGCCTTCAGCTGAACTCTAACCAAGACGCGCTTCCGAATGTTAGGCGGGGGTTTCGTTGTGGTTTTTTTCGGGCGAATGGTCCTTTCGTTTCGCACGGAACCTTTGTAACTGCCTGCGCGTTTTCCACATGAGTGAGTTGTTAAGCGCATGACACGCATTTTTGATTTTCAGGCATTACGATCAATAAGATCAATAGCCGAAAATAGGTCTTTCCGCTCATCTATACGTAGCTGCGATCACTGCCGCATTGCGCCAGCATCTGGCGAACATGATTATTGGGGGATGCGCTTTTGCTCCGAGAACTGCATGGCCGCATATCAAACGCGATTGTCGGCAGATACACGTAGAAAAATTCTTCGGCTGGGAATCAATCGCAATTCGCTTAAGGCGGGTTAGTCAGGTGGACATACCGAACGGTCGGGTGGCCGCAGCGGACACCATTTTGGTGTATATCTCGCCGAGTTCTTTGGCGCGGTTATTGAATGACTCCACTTGCTCTTTCACAAACTCAGTTTGAATCTTGGCGGCATCCTCGAAATTCTTGGCCCGGCTTAGTCGCTGCGTGAACTCCACATAGGCAGTTGCGGTTTCGCTCGCGTAGCTCAGAAGTTTGCTATTCAATTCAGTGTTCGCCCAAGGGGATGCTGAGATAGCATTCTGAAGCCAGCCGAAATAATCGCTCGTCGCTGCCTGAGTACGTTCCGTAATCTGCTCATCGGTTTTCGGTGCCATCATGTCCTCCAACTGCGAAGTGTCATTGCGCCAAGTGCGGACTATCGAGTGCATCCCAGCCGATAGAAGAAGAATAAGAGCCAAGGGGCTTCGAGACAAGCCAGCCACAATGCAAGACAAAGACGCCTCAGGTTTAATCGGGGCTTAGTCGAGAACTCAAACAAAGAGCCATGCCGAGGAAGACGACGGGCAAGTCATGCAAAGAGTATGACCGCTGACAGACCGTTGACGCCCGGCCTGGCAGCGAACCTACCCTGTGCTTGCCCAAAGGCCTCTGAAAGCCGGGCCCGCGACAAAAAATGGCCCCGACACCGAAAGGAAAATGCCGAGGCCGAGTATTTGCAGGTGAGTGGGCTAGCCCGTCCCAAGGGACCGCCCACACAAGCGAATATAACTGAGTCGCGTGGTGCAGGGTTTTAAAACGGCTGCGCTGTAGTCGAGGCTTAGCGGTGCGCACAAAAATGACCAACGCCTGGTTTCTCTAAAACCGCGGTTGCCTCGTGACCGAAAGGTACTCAGTCTTGGAGACTGGGGGTCGTGAGGTCCAAGTCTCGTCCTTCGATTCATATCTCTTTGATTATTCGCGCACGTTTGGAGTCGCGCGGAGCAAGTTCTTCCACGTAGCGATCTTGGAAGCGATGTGGAAGCCGGGTCGGAGCAAAAAGGGGGACTCACTGCGGAGTGTCTGCGGGACTCCCCCATGCTGGAGAGGCCGAGCCCTCTCGCGCGATTTATCGGACGTAATTTGTCCGGTCCGGTGCGACCGGAAGGCCGTCCAGCTTTGCCAGACGGCTCTACGCAAGTAACTCTTGGCCGAGCAAAGCGCGTTCTTCATCGGTAATTTGCGCGATTTGTTCCGGTAGTATGTTTTCCGGAAGATTCGATGGCGAATAGCGCTGTCGCGCATTAGCTCGCTTTGCTAGCACGCTCCAATGCACCCGCTCATTAATATGTTCTTCCGAAGGATCCGCCGTATTCATCAGATACCCGTGCTCAATCGCGACGGAGGAAAGTACGGTTCGATAGTGCGGGAATGAGTGGTCGAGAACCCAGCCGTCAGTGGAATCCACGACAGCGCCGTCGAGGTTGGGCGTGGTGCTCGAACTCACGTTTTCCGAATCGAAATGCAATCCAGTAAGCGCCTGTACACGCGCAACCATCCAGATCAGCGCCTGGTCGGATACCCCTTGCTGCTTGTGAGCAAGCCTTCAATCACAAGCGGCTCTACGCCCGCATCATGCAGTCGCGTTGAGAGGGTTCGCCGAAGATCGTGGAGACCCCAGGAAGGCATTTTAATTCCGCGTGCCACCAGCTTGGCGTCTAGCCGCCGCTTACAGCGGCTAAACCCAGAAAATCCAGTATCGTGTTCACCAAATACGCACTGCGCGTCGGCAACGCGCGTCGGCAACGCGGCATCGATCATGGGCAGAAGAGGTACCTCGTGAGGATCGCCTCCTTTCATGCGCTCCGCTGCGATAACGAGTTTGGCGGACTGGATTTCATCCCAGCGCAGGCCGGCGATTTCCTCTCGGCGGCATCCCGTGAGCAGGCACAGCCTCACGATGCGGGAGTAATCACTTCCGTCGCTTGTGGCCTCCCAGACGGCTTTTAACTCGGCGTCGGTGAGGACACGGCGTCGCGGCTTCTCCGCATAGCGCACGGTGAACGCCACAGGATTACTGTCGGTTTCGATCAGCCCTGCCCGCAAACCCCAAGTCCACATTGCACTCAGAGTCGCCCGCGTCCGATTTGCCGCGACTGGTCCGGAACGTTTTTCGACGCGCTCCAAGAGCGCCGTAATATCCCGTCTGCGTATCGCCTCAACCGCCTCGTGATGCATCGAAGCTGCATGGGTCCGCAGATGCCGCACCGTTTCCTTGTACGACCGCGATTTCTGCCGTTTCTCGGCATGGGACAAATAGGCCTCGATTACTTCCAACACGGTGCCCGCGGCACGCTTTTTCTTGCGATCCGCTGAGGGGTCCCGGCCATGAGCCACTCCTGCGGCCTTAAGCCGTGCCGCTTCCCTCGCCTCATCTAACCCGACGGCCGACACGTCCCCGAGGGCGATGCGCCTCGTTTTCCCGTGCTCGTTTCGATACTGGTAAATCCATGTCCGACACCCGGAACGGAGGGCACGGATACCGAACCCCTTGCAGCTGGCGTCCCAGAAAAACGCTTCCGAACGCCCGGCGGGGCAGACCATCTTGCCAATTGTCGTTTTGGTAAACTGGGCCGGGCCACCGCCGGGTCTTTTTGCCCGCTGGGCCGCCTCCGTTCGTGGAAGCAATATGGAAGCAGAAACCCCGGTGACCGGGGAGTCTTCCTGATCGGCGAAGATGGCTGTCGTGGGCGACATGCTGGGGTAAGCCTCGATCCTTACCCATTGCTCCGTCGCGCAGTGGCCTCCTTACGCAATATCTGAGGGCTTATGATGCTTAATGACTACTAGTGTATTGGTGTAATGAAGTACGACGCTGCCTGGGGGACTGGGGGTCCCGAGTTCAAATCTCGGCGCTCCGACCAAACCCAAATAAAATGGCAAAACCTGCCATTTTCTTCATGGGATCGCGCGCCACGGCAATGTGACTCGGGCGCGGCCGGCTCGCGTGCTTCTAATGCGCGGTCCCCAGGCTTGCCCAATCGACCTTATAATTGAACCCAGCCTTCAGAACGTGAAGGCGCTCCCTGATACCGACATCGGATTCTCCGAAAGTCGCGTCGATCATGGGTTCTGACTTGGTGCCGAACGACATCGCGATCTTTCACGTCGCCGACTTCGGTCGCACCAGCCCCGGCTAAATCATTCATGGCGCCCACCCCACCGGCTCCGGACCAGTTGAGCGCATCACATCCGCAGCGGCCAAGCAGACCCGCGCCGCCAACAGGAGCCTTGCCTTCATCCGGCATAAGCTCCTGTGAGGCAAACGAACGGATGAGCGCGACGTTCGCCTATTTGTGTCCGCCGCCGGAGGACGGATGCGGACCAGTCGGATTTTTCGGCGAATGAGCGGCATAGGCGTGCGTTTTCAAGCCGCACGTATCGTTTGTCGTGCCAACGCAATCGCCGGCATTACCGACGGTGTTGCCGAAATGACCCAAGCCGTTGCCTTGTTTCGTGCAATGCGGTGTACCGGGTTTGCATAAAGCAAACGCGGGTTCTGTGGATCCAACAAGCACCGATCCGACCGACACAGCGATCAGCGTGGCGGAAATGCAAATCCAAAGCTTTGTCATCAGCCAATCCTCCCTAATGAGATGTCATTTATAGTACGCACCAACTCAGCATTGGGATGATAGCGCCAACGGCGTGCTCGCTCTAGGCAATACCGACCTCTCACCGCAGCTCAGCTCGCGTTGTGTTCGATAGCGCACTTAAGGTGCCGATCTTTACCTGATTACCTTTTCCGCTTGCGTCGCGACAATAGCCCGAGAGGTCAGGTCGAACGCGCTTCCAGCCGCGGCAGATGATGCGGGCATTCGTCCAAGCCGCTGCAGAACGCCATCGTCAGGCTTGCCGTTCGATCGCGCACCATCGCGGCGGCGCGCTCCAGGGCAGCGTCGGAAATCTCCTCGCTGAAGATATCGTGGTCTTTCACGTCGACAATGCCGGTCGAGTTATTCGGCGAACTATTCATGGCGCCATCCCACCCCAGAGCGAAGCGAAGCGCACCACGTCCTGAAGTTGCGGTCAAGGCTGATCGATCGCAACGGCGGCGACCATGCCAGTCAGCAGTCGGGCGGAGTGGCGCGACCAACTTCTCTCTTTAACCGCGCGTCAGCACGCTCTCGATGATGCCGCGGCAGGCGATCAAGTCGTCGAGCGCGGATTGCAGCTTATGGCGTTCTTCCTCCGCCAGGCCTCGCGGCGGTGGCGGCGCTGGCGCGGCCGGTGCCGCCGCCGGCGCGCCTTGCAATCGCGGTTCGTCCGCCGATCGCGGTTCGCGCCGTTCATTGGCAACCGCGAATATGTTCGGTTCCAGCCGGTCGGTTGGTTCCGGACCGCTCGCCTCGCCGGTTTGATTCTCGTCCGGCTCCGCCGGTTCGGCTTCCAGCTGCCAAACGGTCTGCACCAAGGTGACGCCTTGCTCGCGCAAAATGCGCTGGACGCCGCGGATGGTGTAGCCCTCGCCGTAGAGCAGATGGCGGATGCCGCGCAGCAGATCGACGTCGTCGGGCCGGTAATAACGCCGGCCTCCGCCGCGCTTCATCGGCCGGATTTGCGGAAACCGGCTTTCCCAGAAACGCAGCACGTGCTGCGGCACGTCGATCTCGGTTGCGACTTCACTGATGGTGCGAAATGCGTCCGGCGATTTTTCCAACGCTGTCCCCCAAGACTAGTTTCCCGGCGCGGCACGCGACCGGGCTTCAGCTCGCGGAGGGTTCACCGCCATTCCCGGAATTGTTGATGCGCTGCTTGAGAATGGCCGACGGCTTGAACACCATAACCCGGCGCGGCGAGATCGGAACTTCCTTGCCGGTCTTCGGATTGCGGCCGATGCGCTGGCCCTTCTTGCGCACGACGAACGAGCCGAACGACGACAACTTCACAGTTTCGCCGCGTTCAAGGCAGTCAGTGATCTCCTTGAGCACCAACTCTACCAGAGTCGCCGATTCCGTGCGCGACAGTCCAACTTTTTGATAGACCGCCTCACACAAATCCGCCCGTGTGACCGTCTTTCCCGCCATCGCCAGCCCCGCGCACGGCAATCGATCGAAAGGTCGATCAAGGTATCGTGCTGAATTATCAAGGATATTAACTTCTTACGGGATAAGTCAACCGGCCTTTTGCGGGCTTGGCGGGTCTTACCAGCGCACCAGCGCCGCGCCCCAGGTGAAGCCGCCGCCCATAGCCTCGAATAACAGGAGATCGCCGCGCTTGATCCGGCGGTCGGCCACCGCGTCGGAGAGCGCCAGCGGAATTGAGGCGGCCGAGGTATTGCCGTGGCGATCGACCGTGGTGACGATCTTGCCGGGCGGGATCCCGAGTTTGTGGGCCGAGCCGTCGATAATGCGCTTATTGGCCTGGTGCGGAATGAACCAGTCGACATCGGCGGCGGCGTACCCGGTGGCCTTGAAGGCATCTTCGACCACGTCGGTGATCATGGCGACGGCATGGCGAAACACTTCGCGGCCTTCCATGCGCAAATGGCCGACAGTGCCGGTCGACGACGGTCCGCCGTCGACATAGAGCTTGGATTTATAGCGGCCGTCGGAGCGCAGCCGCACGGTGAGCACGCCACGATCCTCCCTGGCGCCCGGCTGGTCCTGCGCGTCCAGCACCACCGCGCCGGCGCCGTCGCCGAACAGCACGCAGGTGGTGCGGTCGGTCCAGTCGAGGATGCGCGAAAAGGTCTCCGAGCCGATCACCAGCGCCCGCGAAAACGCACCGGACTTCAAGAGGGCGTCGGCTGTCGCCAGGCCATAGACGAAGCCGGAACAGACCGCCTGCACGTCGAAGGCGGCGCCGTGGGTGATGCCCAGATCGGCTTGCACCGCAACGGCGCTCGCCGGGAAAGTATTGTCCGGCGTCGACGTCGCCAGAACGATGAGGTCGATCGATTGGGCGTCGACATGCGCATGCGCCAGCGCGGCCAGCGCCGCGCGCACCGCCATCTGCGAAGTCAGTTCGCCGGGTGCGGCAATGCGGCGCTCGTGAATGCCGGTGCGCTGGACGATCCATTCGTCCGAAGTGTCGATCTTGCGGGCCAGATCTTCATTGGTGAGGACCTTGCTCGGCAGGTAGCTGCCACAGCCGAGCATAACCGAGCGCTTGACCGTCACGAGGCAACTCCGCCGACGGCCTGCTGCGGAGGTTTGTGGAAGCGCTCGAGCGCGGTTCGTATCTTCGCCAGCAATTCGTCGTGCACGACCCCGTGGCCGAGATCGATGGCGGCCGCGAACCCTTCCGCATCGGCGCCGCCGTGACTCTTGATGACGATGCCGTTGAGCCCGAGGAAGACGCCGCCATTGGCGCGCCGCGGGTCCATGCGCTCGCGCAACTGCGCGAAGGCCGAACGCGCGAACAGATAGCCGATACGGGCGCTCAGCGAGCGGCTCATAGCGGTGCGCAAGTATTGTCCGATCTGCCGCGCCGTACCTTCGGCGGTCTTGAGCGCGATATTGCCGGCAAAGCCCTCGGTGACCACGACGTCGACCTTGCCGCGGCCGATGTCGTCGCCTTCGACGAAGCCGCGGTAATCGAGCTCGGGCAAATCCTCATCGCGCAGAATGCGCCCGGCCTCGCGCACCGCTTCGAGGCCCTTGGCCTCTTCGGCGCCGATATTGAGAAGGCCGACGCTCGGGCGCGGCAGCCCGAACAGGATGCGCGCGGTGGCCGCGCCCATGACGGCAAGATCGACCAGGTGTTCGGCATCGGCGCCGATGGTGGCGCCGACATCGAGCACGATCGATTCGCCGCGCAGCGTCGGCCACAGCGCCGCGATCGCCGGCCGTTCGATGCCGGGCAGCGTCTTGAGATCGAATTTCGACATCGCCATCAATGCGCCGGTATTGCCGGCCGACACCGCGATGTCGGCGTCACCCTTCTTGACCGCATCGATCGCCAGCCACATCGAGGATTTCCAGCGGCCGTAGCGCAGCGCCTGGCTCGGCTTATCGTCCATCCGTACCGCGATATCGGTGTGCACGACCCGCGAAACCGCTTTCAGCTTGTGGCGCGCCTCGACCAGCGGCGCGATCTGCGCGGCATTGCCGAAAAACAGGAATTCGCAAGACGGGTGGCGCTCAAGCGCTAATGCCGCGCCGGCGACGACCACGGCGGGGCCGTGGTCCCCACCCATCGCATCGAGCGCAATGCGGACCTTGTCCGACATTCAATGACCTAGGTCCGAGAGGTGGGAATTCGACACCACAATGAGAATAGCGGTTCGACGCCCCGATTTGAAGCGCCCGGCCTAATGCTTGGAAAGCTTGGCGAGGGCGGCAAATGGCCCCTCCTTCGGGGTGCGGTCCTGCGGCGGCTCGAACACGGCGTCGGGCTTGCGCGGATAAGGATCGATGCCCAGCATCAGGAACTCGACCGCGAGCGCGCCCAAATCGACGATTCCGCCGATCAAGGGTTCCGGATCGCCCCATTTGACCTCGGGCGGCTCGGTTTCGCCTTGCTCCGGCGCGGCGGCGCGCTGCGGCACGAAGACGAGGTCGACCGTCTCCTCGATTTCATTGCTCAGCGGCTCGAGCGTGACGACGCAATTTTGCCCGACGGTCGCCGACACCTCGCCCGTGACATGAAGGCCGCCGGCCCCATGCCGCTTGACGTCGAAGCGGGCTTGCAGCCGCGGCAGTTCGCGCAGGCCGGCAAGGCGCGCGATGGCGCCGCGCGCGGCGGCATCGGCGACGAGATCGAATTGCTGGCCCGTCTTCGGGACATCCTCTACTGCGACGGGAACCTGCCACGGCGCGGCGGACGGCTTATCGGCATTCGCTTTCGACATGATCCATAGCTTCGGCGATCGTTTCGGGCTGGGGAAAGCTTACCTCGCCGCACAACAACGCGCCGTCCTCCTGGTCCTCGAGCCGGCGCCGCGCGGCGTGCACGTAGCGGGCAAGCCGCCTCGCGCCACGCGCCGTTGTGCCGGCATTGGCTTCGGCAAAGATATTGCGCCGGAGCGTGTTCTCAAGCTCCCGCGCGTCGCTCGAGGCAAAGGCGGCGAGATAAGCCGCCTGCCGGCCGTAAAAGGCCTCGCCGAAGCCGCGCATCCGTTTCGGTACCGCGAGGTCGCCGACGCCCATTTCGCGCAAATTGTCGTCGAGATCGCGGCAGAACACGTCGAACACCCGCTGGCCGATGTTGCGCCCCGTGTCGGCGTCCCGGCCCAGCCGCTCGATCAAGAGGATGAGATGCAGCACGATGAGATCGAAGCGGCCGGCCACCGTGTCGGGCACCCGATAGTCGCGGTAAAAGGCCGGCGCGCGGGCCTGCGCCACGATCGCGCCATAGAGCTCGTCAATGCTGCGATCCTGGGAATGGGTGCGAAAAAGCCGCCAGATCATCAGGTTAACCCGAACCGCGACGACCGGCCCCAACGCCGGCCGATTGCCAAACTTGCGCTTTGGGGGTACGGCAGCCGGGCGCTTTCCGCAAGTTGGGGCTCGCGCGGCGGATTTGAAGTTCCTCCGGTCGGCCGCCCGCTCAAAGAGGAACTTCGAATCCAAAAGCCGCACGAGACTCATAAAATTGCTAGTCGGAATCGGGGCAGTTGAGGATGTGGGGCACTTTGGCGCGTAGACGAAGCTCGCCGGCAATGGCGGCCTGCGCCGTCCTTCTTGCACTCGCGCTCGCCGGCTGCACCGGCGAAACCTTCCAGCGCGGCTATGTCTTGCCCGAGGGCGCGCTGGAGCAGATCCCGCTCGGCGCCTCGCAGGAGCAGGTGCTGCTCGTGCTTGGAACGCCATCCACGGTCGCCACCGTCAGCGGCGAAGCCTTCTATTACATCTCGCAGAAGGCCGACCGCTCGGTCGCCTTCCTGCATACCAAGGTCACCGACCAGCGCGTCATCGCCGTCTATTTCGACAGGGCCCGCAAGGTGCGCAAAGTGGCCGAATACGGCATGAAGGACGGCCACGTCTTCGACTTCGTCAGCCAGACCACGCCGACCGGCGGCAACGATCTCAGCGTGATCACGACGATCATGCACAACCTGCAGGGCAAGGGCTCGTAGTCGGCCGTTGCCGCCCGGCTCAATGCGCCAGCACCGCGAGCAGCAACAGCGCCACGATGTTGGTGATCTTGATCATCGGATTGACGGCGGGACCGGCGGTGTCCTTGTAGGGATCGCCGACGGTGTCGCCGGTCACGGCGGCCTTATGCGCGTCGGAGCCCTTGCCGCCGTAGTGGCCGTCCTCGATGTATTTCTTGGCGTTGTCCCAGGCGCCGCCGCCCGAGGTCATCGAGATGGCAACGAACAGCCCGGTGACGATGACGCCAAGAAGCATCGCGCCGAGCGCCGAGAACGCCGCGGATTTGCCGGCCGCGCCGCCGCCGGCGACGAAGTAGATGACGAAATAGACGAAGATCGGGGACAGCACCGGCAATAGCGACGGCACGATCATTTCCTTGATCGCGGCCTTGGTCAGCATGTCGACGGCGCGGCCGTAATCGGGCTTGTCGCGGCCCTGCATGATGCCGGGCCGCTCCTTGAACTGGCGGCGCACTTCCTCGACGATCGAGGACGCGGCGCGGCCGACCGCGGTCATGCCCATGGCGCCGAACAGATACGGCAACAGCCCGCCGAACAGCAGCCCCGCGACCACATAAGGATTGTTCAGCGAGAAATCCGGAGTCACGCCCTGGAAATACGGATGCTGGGCGGCGCCGGAGATGAAGAATTTCAGATCCTCGTTATAGGCCGCGAACAGCACGAGCGCGCCAAGCCCGGCGGAGCCGATGGCATAGCCCTTGGTCACCGCCTTGGTGGTGTTGCCGACCGCATCGAGCGCGTCGGTCGATTTGCGCACTTCTTTCGGCAGGCCGGCCATCTCGGCAATGCCGCCGGCATTGTCGGTGACGGGTCCAAAAGCATCCAGCGCGACCACGATGCCGGCCAGCGCCAGCATGGTGGTGACCGCAATCGCGATGCCGAACAGGCCGGCGAGATT
>DATJBH010000138.1:0-18196 GCA_035515455.1 Xanthobacteraceae bacterium | reverse complement strand
TTTCACGGCCAGACCGTGCTGCACAGACCGGCGGCGCGGCTGACCGTGCAACTCGGCGACGGCGCGGCCCTGGCGCGGCGGCTGTTCATGACCGTAGTTCATGATTTTCGCGCCGCCGATGTGGCCGCCGGCGGCCAGGGCGCGCCGCTGGTACCGGTGTTTCATCAGGCGTTGGCGCGCGACCTCGCACGGCCGCATCCACTCGCCGTGCTCAATGTCGGCGGCGTCGCCAATGTGACCTATGTCGATGGCGGCGATCCGATCGCTTGCGATACCGGGCCGGGCAACGCTCTAATCGACGATTTCATGCGCGCGCGCACCGGCGCGCCGCTCGATCGCGACGGCGACCAGGCGGCCAAGGGCAAGGTCGATGAAGCCTTTGTCGCGCGGGTGCTCGAGAATCCGTTTTTCGGCATGCCGTATCCGAAATCGCTCGACCGCAACGCCTTTGCCTTCACCAATAT
This sequence comes from Xanthobacteraceae bacterium, assembly GCA_035515455.1. GTDB lineage: Bacteria > Pseudomonadota > Alphaproteobacteria > Rhizobiales > Xanthobacteraceae > BOG-931. Next base: position 17,732 of record DATJBH010000138.1, on the reverse strand, counting down.
CGGCCTGCCGGATTTTTCCGTCGCCGACGGCGCGGCGACGCTGTCGGCGCTCACCGCGGCTTCCGTCGCGCGTATCCTGCCGCATTTGCCGGCGGCACCGCGCGCTTGGATCGTCGCCGGGGGCGGCGCGCGTAATCCGACGCTTATGCGCATGCTAGCGGAGCGGCTGCGTCCGGCGACGGTGGAGACAGCCGATGCGATCGGATGGTCCGCGCAGGCGCTCGAGGCGCAAGCTTTCGCTTATCTGGCGGTGCGCACATTGAACGGCTTGCCGATCACTTTTCCGGCGACGACCGGGGTCAGCAAGCCGCTGCAAGGCGGTATTGTGACGCATCCGCGCAGTTGACCCGGTGGCCGATCTATCGCAGTTTCCCGGCCCGGCTGCGGCCTTCAGCCATCCCGCAGCATGCTGTTAACTATCGAGAATCTCAGTAAGAATTTATGCGGACCAAGGATATCGCTGAAGCGCTTGCGGGCCGGCTCGACGGCGATGGCGCAATCGACGTTGACCGCCTCGTGCACCCGGCGCGGGCCGAGCGCGCGTCCGACCTCGCGCTCGCGGTCAGCGCCAGCGCTGTGGCGGCCCTGGCCGGCAGCAAGGCGCTGGCGGTCGTCGTTTCGGCCGAGCATCCGGTTCCATCCGGTTCCTTCCCGGCCATCATCGTCGCCGGCGAACCGCGCATGGCTTTGGCGAAGCTGACGGCCTTGTTCGACCGCGGGCCATCGCTTGAAAAAGGCGTTCATCCGACAGCCATTGTCGCGCCGGACGCGGCGCTGGGCGAGGGGATCAGAATCGGCCCCTATGCGGTGATCGGTGCGCGCAGCCGCATTGGGGACGGGACCATCATCATGCCCCATGTCACCGTCGGCGCCGAAGTGACCATCGGCGCCCAGGGTCTGATCCACGCCGGGGTGCGCATCGGCGACCGTTGTGTGATCGGCGACCGGGTTATCGTGCATCCGAACACCGTGATCGGGTCCGACGGCTTCAGTTTTGCACCCGATTTGATGTCGGCGGTGGCTTTCACCGCCGATGTGAAACTGACCAGGGTGTACTCGCTCGGCAATGTTGTGATCGGCGACGACGTCGAAATCGGCGCCGGCAGTACGATCGACCGCGCCACGCTCGAATCCACCCGCATCGGCCGCGGCACGAAAATCGACAACCATGTCCATATCGGCCACAATGTCAGCATCGGCGAAAGCTGTTTGGTGTGCGGCAAGGTCGGTATTTCGGGAAGCGTCACGGTCGGCAATCGCGTGCGGATCGGCGGCGGCGCCGGTATCGGAGATCATCTGGATGTCGGCGACGAAGCCGTGGTCGGAGCGGGTTCCGGGGTGGGCAGCAACGTCGCGCCCGGGACCATGGTGTCGGGCCATCCGGCGGTGCTGCATCATCGGGCGCTGGAGCGGTATCACTACGCCAGCCGTCAGAAGCGGCTGCATGAAAAGGTGACGAGTATGGCTTCGCGTCTGGATGCGATAGAAGAGCAAATCAATAAGAAGTAAGAGGGGCAAAGCGTTATGGTCGATGTAACAAACGACGTTGTCGCAATTATTGCCAAGAAGAAGCGGGTGGATAAGCCGACGGTCGAACTCACTGATCGCCTGGAGGATTTGGGACTCGAGTCGCTTGATGCGGTCGAAATGATCTTCGATCTCGAAGAGAAATTCGACATCGAGATTCCATATAACGCCAACACCAACAATCCGCGCACCGAATTCGAAACCGTCGGCGACGTCGTCAGGTCGATTCAAAAACTGGTCGACAAGAAATCGTGAATGCCGTGAACCGCGTTGTCGTCACCGGCCTCGGCGCCATCACGCCGCTCGGCCATTCTGTCCCCGAGTATTGGGAAAAGCTGAAACAGGGTGCCAGTGGTCTTGGCCCGATCACCGCGCCTGGTCACGAAGAGCTCAATCAGAAAATCGCCGGCGAGGTGAAGGACTACGATCCGCTCAAGTACTTCGCGGACCGCGAACTCTCGACTCTCGACCGTTTTTCGCAGTTTGCGATAATCGCCGCGCGCGAAGCCGTGGCCCAGTCCGGCCTTGTCTTCGAGAGGCCATTGTCGTTGCGTACCGCGACCATCATCGGCACGGGCGTCGGCGGGCAGAATACGCTGGACGATGCTTTTCGCCGTCTTTATCTGGAAAAGAAACAGCGACTCTTTCCGCTTTCGATCCCGAGGATGATGGCGAATGCGCCGGCCAGCCAGGTTTCCATGCAGCACGGCTTGCGCGGTCCCGCTTTCGTCGTGGTGAGCGCCTGCGCTTCGGCGACCCATGCCATGGGTCTCGCGTTTCACATGGTGCGCTCGGGTACAGTCGATTGCGCAGTGACGGGCGGGACCGAAGCTTGCGTCAGCTTCGGCACCGTACGCGGCTGGGAAGCGATGCGGGTGATGGCGCCGGACATGTGCCGCCCGTTCTCAAAAGACCGCAAAGGATTGATCCTCGGCGAGGGCGCGGCGGTTTTCGTCCTCGAGTCGCTCGAACACGCCCGCGCCCGCGGCGCGCAGATCTTCGGCGAGATTGTCGGATTCGGCATGACCGCCGACGCCGCCGATCTGACCGCGCCGGATATTGACGGCATGTCACGCGCCATGATCGGCGCGCTCGATGACGCCGGGCTCAAGCCGCAGGACATTCAGTATGTCAATGCGCACGGCACCGGCACCGCCGCCAACGACGAGACCGAAACCAAGGCGCTGCATCAGGTGTTCGGCGAGCATGCGCGCAAGCTCGCGGTATCATCGACCAAATCCATGATCGGTCACGCGCTCGGCGCCGCCGGGGCACTGGAGATGGTGGCGACGCTGTTGGCCATTCGCGAGGACATCGCGCCGCCGACCATCGGCTATCTCGGACCGGATCCGGCCTGCGATCTCGATTATGTGCCGAACAAGGCGCGGCCAATGAGAATCGACGCCGCCATTTCCAATTCCTTCGCCTTCGGCGGACTTAACGCCGTGCTGGCGGCGAAGAAATTCTCCTAAGCGACACCTTACGCCGCAGTTGGCTTGCGGTCGGTTTTGAGCCGCTTGTCGAGATAGGCGCAGATATTGGTGAGCAGCGGCTCGACCTTGCCGTCGAAGAAGTGGTTGGCGCCGGGGATCACCTTCTGCTCGATGATGATGCCCTTCTGCGTCTTCAGCTTGTCGACCAGCGTGGTGACGTCCTTCGGCGGCACCACCGCATCCTTGTCGCCATGGATGATCAGCCCGGACGACGGGCAGGGCGCCAGGAACGAGAAGTCGTAAAGGTTGGCGGGCGGCACGATCGAGATGAAACCCTCGATCTCCGGGCGGCGCATCAGCAACTGCATGCCGATCCAGGCGCCGAACGAGAAGCCGGCGATCCAGCAGCTCTTGGCTTCCGGATTGATGGTCTGCGCCCAGTCGAGCGCGGCGGCCGCGTCGGACAATTCGCCGGTGCCGTGATCGAACGAGCCCTGGCTGCGGCCGACGCCGCGGAAATTGAAACGCAGCGCCGAGAAGCCGCGGTGCACGAAGGCGTAGTAGAGCTGATAGATGATCGGGTGGTTCATCGTGCCGCCGAATTGCGGGTGCGGATGCAACACGATGGCGATCGGCGCGTTCTTCTGCCGCGCCGGATGGTACCGGCCCTCGATCCGTCCGGCTGGACCGGTGAAGATGACTTCAGGCATCGCTGTAGACCTCGAAGCGTGCTCGCCGCAGCCGTTCCGCGGCATGGGATTTGTGCTCGATGCGGACCAAAAAGGGACGGATCGACCCGTAGTTTAGAATCATTCTAAATATTTGAATTCGGCTGTTCACGGCCACGGCACAGGCTATAAGTTGCCGCGTGAAAGCGGCTTCTAACACAGTCCCCCAGGCAAAAAGCAAGCTTTTTCGGGGGGATGGGCGACAACAATATTCCGATACTGAAACGCCAAATGACTGATCGGGCCTATTTTGACTGGAATGCCACCGCCCCGCTGCGCGAGGAGGCGCGTGCCGCTATGGTCGCCGCGCTGGCGCTGACCGGGAACGCGTCGTCAGTGCACGCGCAAGGACGGGCGGCGAGGCATGTCATTGAGAAGGCTCGGGAAAACGTGGCCGCGTTGGTCGCTGCGGAGGCCAGGAACGTCACTTTCACCAGCGGCGCCACCGAAGCCAACATGCTGGCGTTGACCCCGGCGCTCGAGATCGCCGGGGTCAAGTCCTTGCGCGACCGTCTGTTTCTGTCCGCGATCGAGCATCCTTCGGTGCGCAGCGGCGGCCGCTTTGCCGCCGAAGTCGTCGAAGAATTGCCGGTCACAAGTGATGGCGTCGTCGATTGTCATGCTCTGAGAGGCGCGCTTGCTCGGGCCGAATATCCGCTGGTTTCGGTGATGCTCGCCAATAACGAAACCGGCGTCGTCCAGCCCATTCGGGACATCGCCGAGATCGTGCACGCCGCGAACGGCGTGCTGCACGTCGACGCCGTCCAAGGCCCCGGCCGCATCGATTGCGACATCGATGAGCTCGGCGCCGATCTCATGAGCCTGTCCGCCCACAAGCTTGGCGGCCCGCAAGGAGCGGGTGCGTTGATTCGCCGCGGCGACATCCATATCGCCGAGCCGCTGATCAAGGGGGGCGGGCAGGAGCGCGGCCTGCGCGCGGGAACCGAAAACGTGGCCGCGATTGCGGGCTTTGGCGCCGCCGCTGCGGTCGCCGCAACTCAGGCGGACGCCCCCCGCATGGCGGCGCTGCGCGACCGCATCGAAGCCGGCATCAAGGCGGCCGCGCCGGATGCGGTGATTTTCGGCGGAAACGCGCCGCGGCTACCCAATACGACGCTGTTCGCGATTCCCGGGATGAAGGCGGAGACGGCGATAATCGCCTTTGATCTCAATGGTATAGCGGTATCTTCGGGGGCTGCCTGCTCGTCCGGCAAGGTGCAGGCTTCACACGTGTTGGCGGCGATGGGGGTGGAACCCATGCTGGCGCAAGGCGCCTTGCGGATCAGCCTCGGCTGGTCGACCAGCGAGCGCGACGTCGAGAAACTGCTCGCTGCTTTGACTAAAGTCAGTTCGTCCTTACTTAAGAAGCATGAGAATTCACGCTTGAACTCGGGGCTAGCCGCCTGAGTGCCAGCAACAGGGAATGATCGCAACGCAACGCGCGAACCGACCATAACCGACAAATCCAACCCGCGGTCCTTGAAACCGTAGTGGAGGAAAGAATGCCGGCCGTCCAAGAGACCGTCGAGCGCGTCCGAGGCCTCGACGTTGATCAATACAAATATGGGTTCGTTACCGATATCGAATCCGAAAAGGCCCCACGGGGCCTGTCGGAAGACACGATCCGTTTCATCTCGGGCAAGAAGACCGAACCGGAGTGGATGCTGGCCTGGCGGCTGGAAGCCTTTAAGCGCTGGCTGACCATGCGCGAGCCGACCTGGGCGCGCGTCAACTATCCGAAGATCGAATACCAGGACATCTACTATTATTCGGCGCCGAAGGCATTTAAAGCGCCGAAGTCGCTCGATGAAGTCGACCCTGAGATCCTCAAGACCTACGAGAAGCTCGGCATTCCGCTCAAAGAGCAGGAAATTCTCGCCGGCGTGCGCAAGCAGGGCGAGCCGAGCAAGCTCGACGACGATGTGACCGGCGGCGATTTCCGGTCCGGCCGGGTCGCGGTCGACGCGGTGTTCGATTCCGTGTCGGTCGCGACCACGTTCAAGGAAGAGCTCAAACGGGCCGGCGTGGTCTTCATGCCGATCTCGGAAGCGATCCGCGAGCATCCAGAGCTGGTGAAGAAATATCTCGGCTCGGTGGTGCCGGTCACCGACAACTTCTTTGCCACGTTGAATTCGGCGGTGTTCTCCGACGGCTCCTTCGTTTACGTGCCGCCGGGGGTGCGCTGCCCGATGGAGCTTTCGACTTATTTCCGCATCAACGAGAAGAACACCGGCCAGTTCGAGCGCACGCTGATCATCGCCGACAAGGGCGCCTACGTGAGCTACCTCGAAGGCTGCACGGCGCCGATGCGCGACGAGAACCAGTTGCACGCCGCCGTCGTCGAACTGGTCGCGCTCGACGACGCCGAGATCAAGTATTCGACGGTGCAGAACTGGTATCCGGGCGACGCCGAAGGCAAAGGCGGCATATTCAATTTTGTCACCAAGCGCGGCGACTGCCGCGGCAAGAATGCGAAGATCTCCTGGACCCAGGTGGAGACCGGCTCGGCCATCACCTGGAAATATCCGAGCTGCATCCTGCGCGGCGACAATTCGCGCGGCGAGTTCTATTCGATCGCCATCTCCAACGGCCGCCAGCAGGTCGATTCAGGCACCAAGATGCTGCATCTCGGCAAGAACACGACAAGCCGCATCATCTCCAAGGGCATCGCCGCCGGAAAGTCGAACAACACCTACCGCGGGCTGGTCACCGCCCACCGCAGGGCGACCGGCGCGCGCAACTTCACCAACTGCGATTCGCTGCTGATCGGCGACAAGTGCGGCGCGCACACCGTGCCCTATATCGAAGCGAAGAATTCGGCGGCTGTGTTCGAGCACGAAGCGACCACCTCGAAGATCTCGGAGGACATGCTGTTCTACTGCCAGCAGCGCGGCATGTCGGCGGAGGAGGCGACCGCGCTGGTGGTCAACGGCTTCGTCAAGGACGTGCTGCAGCAGTTGCCGATGGAATTCGCCGTCGAGGCGCAGAAGCTGATCTCGATCAGCCTGGAGGGGAGCGTCGGTTAGTGAACAATTCGGCCTCGTCCCTGGAGACGCCGGGTTTGCCGGCTCCTCAGGACGAGGAGATAGGATGGAAAAAGAATGTCGCTTTTGGAAATCAAGAATCTGCACGTCGAAGTCGGGGGCAAGCAAATCCTCAAGGGCCTGACCTTGACCGTCGAGAAGGGGCAGGTCGCGGCCATCATGGGCCCGAACGGCTCGGGCAAATCGACGCTCGCCTACGTGCTCGCCGGCAAGCCCGGCTACGAAGTCGCCGAAGGCGAGGTGCTGCTCAACGGCGAGAGCATTCTCGACATGGCGCCGGACGAGCGCGCCGCCAAGGGCGTGTTCCTCGCCTTCCAGTACCCGGTGGAGGTGCCCGGCGTCGCCACCATGACCTTTCTGCGCACCGCACTCAACGCACAACGCAAACACCGCGGGGAAGCGGAGCTCTCGACGCCGGAATTCCTCAAACTGGTGCGCGAGACCTCCAAGCACCTCCACATCGACCAAGAGATGTTGCGCCGTGCGGTCAATGTCGGCTTCTCCGGCGGCGAGAAGAAGCGCAACGAGATCCTGCAGATGGCGGTGTTGCAGCCGCGGCTCGCCGTGCTCGACGAGACCGATTCCGGCCTCGACATCGACGCGCTCAAGGTCGTCGCCGACGGCGTCAACCGGCTGCGCTCGCCCGAGCGTTCGATGATCGTCATCACGCACTACCAGCGGCTGCTCAACTACATCGTGCCCGACGTGGTGCACGTGATGGCCAGGGGCAAAGTGGTGAAGTCGGGCGGCAAGGAGCTTGCGCTCGAGCTTGAGGCCTCCGGCTACGCGCAATTCACCGACGAGGCGGCGTGATGCCCGCGGAACCGCGCGCACTGAAGACCCCGGCCGAGCAGGCGCTGAGCGCTGCCTTTGCGGCGGCGCGCGGGTCGCTGCCTGGCGAGGGCGCGGTCGGCAAGCTGCGCGAAGTCGCCTTCGAGCGGTTCGACGCGGCCGGCCTGCCGCACCGGCGCGTGGAGGAATGGAAGTACACCGACCTGCGCGCGCTGATGCGCGAGGCGAGGCCGCTGGCCGGGCCGGCGGGCGCCAAGCCGCAGGGCAACATTGCGCCGATCCTGAGCGGCATCGAGACCGACCGCATCGCCATCGTCAACGGCCGCTATGAGCCGACGTGGAGCGATGCCAAAGTGTCCGATCCCGGCGTCACGGTGGCCGAATTGTTCGAATTCGTCGCCGACAATCCCGACTACCGGCTAGGCCAAGTGCCGGGCACCGACGATCCGGCCTATTGGCTCAATACCGCCTTCATGAGCGGCGGCGTGGCGTTGCGCATCAGGCGCGGTGGGTCGGTGGCCAAGCCGGTCCACATCGCGCACGTCTTCTCCGGCGACGCGGCGGCGGCGATGTATCCGCGCTCGGTGGTGGTCGTGGAGCCGGGCGCCCAACTCACGCTTATCGAGTCGTTCTGCGGTCCGGAGGGCGTCGATTATCAGGTCAATTCGGCGCTCGAACTGGTGATCGGCGACGGCGCGCGCGTCGATCACATCAAAGTCGGCTGCGACGGCGGCGCCGCCCTCCGGGTCTCGACCCTCGGCGTCACCGTCGGCGCCAAGGCCGCTTACAAGGATTTTGCCTTCACGCTCGGCGGCGCGGTGGTGCGCAACCAGACCTTCGTGCGCTTTGCCGGCGAGGGCAGTGAGGGCGCCATCGACGGCGCCAGCCTGCTCAAGGGGCGCCAGCACGTCGACAATACGCTGGTCATCGACCACGCGGTTGGCCACTGCACCAGCCGCGAGCGCTTCAAGTCGGTACTCGACGGCGAAAGCCACGGCATCTTCCAGGGCAAGATCATCGTCGAGCCGCACGCGCAGAAGACCGACGGCAAGATGATGACGCGCGCGCTGTTGCTGTCCGATGAGGCGGAAGCCGACAACAAGCCGGAGCTGGAAATCTTCGCCGACGACGTGGTCTGCGGCCACGGCGCCACCGCCGGCGCGCTCGACCCGGGGCTCAAGTTCTATCTGATGTCGCGCGGCATTCCCGCGGCCGAAGCCGAGGCTTTGCTCATTCAGGCCTTCATCGGCGAGGTGGTCGAGGAGATCGCGCACGAAGGCATTCGCGAGGCGCTGATGTTCGCCGCGCTCAAATGGCTGGGGAGCCGGTCATGACGCATCCGGCTGTGAGCAACGGCTCCTACGACGTCGCCAAGATCCGCGCCGATTTCCCCGCGCTGGCGATGGAGGTCTATGGCAAGCCGCTGGTCTATCTCGACAACGCCGCCTCGGCGCAGAAGCCGCAGGCCGTGCTCGACCGGCTCAACAAGGCCTATACCGAGCAATACGCCAACGTGCACCGCGGCCTGCATTATCTGGCGAACGAAGCGACCGAAGCTTACGAAGGCGCGCGCGAGAAGGTGCGGGCGTTTCTCAATGCCGCGCGGCCTGAGGAGATCGTGTTCACCCGCAACGCCACCGAGGCGATCAATCTGGTCGCCTATACGTTCGGGCGCGAGCGCATCAAGGAAGGCGACGAAATCGTGCTCTCGATCATGGAGCACCATTCCAACATCGTGCCCTGGCATTTCCTGCGCGAGCGTCATGGCGCGGTGATCAAATGGGCGCCGATCGATGACGAGGGCAACTTCCTCATCGACGAGTTCGAGAAGCTGCTCGGACCGCGCACCAAGATGGTCGCCATCACCCAGATGTCGAACGCGCTCGGCACCCCGGTGCCGGTGAAAGAGGTGGTCAAGCTCGCGCACGCGCGCGGCATTCCGGTCTTGGTCGACGGCGCGCAGGGCGCGGTTCACCTTGACGTGGACGTGCGCGACCTCGATTGCGACTTTTACGTCATGACCGGTCATAAGCTTTACGGCCCGACCGGGATCGGCGCGCTTTACGGCAAATACGATCTGCTCGCCGCCATGCCGCCGTTCAACGGCGGCGGCGAAATGATCAATGAAGTGTTCCGGGACCGCATCACCTACGGCGTGCCTCCGCATCGCTTCGAGGCGGGCACGCCGGCGATCGTGCAGGCCATCGGGCTCGGTGCCGCGATCGATTATGTCAATTCCATCGGCAAGCCGCGCATCCGCGCGCATGAGGATGCGCTGGTCAAATACGCCCACGAGAAGCTCGGCAGCATCAATTCGCTGCGCATCATCGGCAATGCAAAAGACAAGGGCCCGATCGTCTCCTTCGAGATGAAAGGCGCGCACCCGCATGACGTCGCCACCATCATCGACCGTTCCGGCGTTGCCGTGCGCGCCGGCACCCATTGCGTGATGCCGCTGCTCGAACGCTTCGGTTTGACCGCCACCTGCCGGGCCTCGTTTGCGATGTACAACACCAAGGACGAGGTGGACGTCTTGGCCGCCTCGCTGATCAAGGCGCAGGAATTTTTCGCATGACCGACGACACGCCTGTCACCGAACCCGCCGCGGAAAAGCCGCCGGAGAACGCCGCCATCAGCAGCTCCTCGGCGCTGCCGAAGGACGAGCTCGACCGGCTCACCGACGACATCATCGCCGGCTTGAAGACCGTCTACGACCCGGAGATTCCGGCCGACATCTACGAACTCGGCCTGATCTACAAAATCGACATCGGCGACGACCGCTCGGTGAAGATCGACATGTCGCTCACCTCGCCGAACTGCCCGTCGGCGCAGGAACTGCCGATCATGGTGGAAAACGCCGTGTCCAGCGTCGCCGGCGTCAAGGACACCAAGGTCGAGGTGGTCTGGGACCCGCCCTGGGATCCGAGCCGGATGTCGGACGAGGCGCGACTCGTATTGAATATGTGGTAGCGCGCCGCCAGATTAGGATTGAACGAGGACGACCATGGCACGACCCCGACCCCAGGTGATGCGGCTGACCGACGCGGCCGCGCTGCGCATCAAGCACGTGATGGCGCGCGCGGAGCGGCCGGTCGCCGGCGTGCGCGTCGGCGTCAAGAACGGCGGCTGCGCCGGCATGGAATACACCATGGAATATGCCGACGCGGTCAAGCCGACCGACGAGGTGGTGGAGGACAAGGGCGTCAAGATCCTGGTCGACCCGAAGGCAGTCCTGTTCCTGCTCGGCACCGAGATGGACTACAAGACCGACAAGCTGTCGGCCCAGTTCGTGTTCAACAATCCGAACCAGACCTCGGCCTGCGGCTGCGGCGAATCGGTGCAGCTCACGCCGGCGAAGGACGCGGCGGACAGCTGATCACGCCACCTGCATGGCGGTGGCGCCGACGGTGACTTCCGGATCGCTCTCGCACATCACCCGGTTACGGCCGTGCCGCTTGGCGGCATAGAGGCAGGCATCGGTCCGCTCGATGAGCGACTGCAATGTGTCGTTGTTGTGCAGGGTGGCGACGCCGATCGACACCGTGACGCGGCCGAGATGCTCGCCGGTCGAGCGCTTCATCAATTCCTTGGTCATCACCGCGCGGCGGATATGGTCGGCGACCGTGATCGCCGAGCGCAGCACCGTGTTCGGCAGAATGACCGCGAACTCCTCGCCGCCGTAGCGGGCGGTGGTGTCCTGGCCCTTGACGTTCTGCTTCAGCGCCAATGCCACCAGGCGAAGCACCTGGTCGCCGGTCAGGTGGCCGAAGCTGTCGTTGAAGTTCTTGAAATGGTCGATATCGGTGAGCATCAGCGACAGCGCCTCATTCCTGGACCGCGCTTCCTCGATGGCTTTGGCCAGCGTGCCGTCGAAGAATTTGCGGTTGGAAAGCTGGGTGAGGGGGTCGGTGAGGCTCTCGCTGCGCACGGCCTCGAGATGGGCATGCAGGTCGAGGATTTCCCGTTTGGATTCTTTTAGCCGTTCTTCCAGCTGCAGATTGGAGACTTCCATTTCCTTGGCGGTGTGCACAAGGCTTTCCACAATCGTGCGCAGGCCTTCGCGATCGTTCGACTGATGAATCTTTTCCGACATGCCGACGAGGCTTTCGGAGTAAGTTGACGCGTTGCCGGCGGCGCTGTCGATCATCGACATCACCTGCTCGATCTCGCCCTGGACCTGGGTGCCCACCTCGTCGATGCGCTCGGTGAGCCGAGTCGGCGCGAGATACGTCGCGTAGATGTGCTCGAGATTGGCCTCGGCGAGCACGCCGCTCTTCTTCAGCGTCTCGTTGATCATTTGATTGAGCGAGGGGTGATAGCCGGTGGCGTAGGCGTACCAGATCTCGTAATTGCGCGGCGTCGCCGCCTGCCGCAACGCCTTGATCTGACCGAGCGCGATTGCCGCGAACGCCATCGTGCGTTCGTGCTCGTCGGCGTACTCGGCCATCGCCAACCCCCCGAATGGGCCTTCTGCCCACAAACCAACACGCGCCGCAGCCGTATGGCCGCGTCGCCTGATCCTGGACGGTAGGTCAGGGAAATGAATCGGCGGTAAATTTACAGCCGCCAGTGCGGTGTTATTTGCGTGTTCAGGCGCTTTTAAGCCTGAAAACAAGGGCTTTTCAGGCTTTCAGCGAGACCGGCCGCAACAGGAAAGCGGGCAGGTGGCTGCCGTCGGAATCTTCTGCCGCCTCGCGCGGCGGCTGCGGGGGACGGCGTGGTTTACCGCCGTGCGATTGAGGTTTGCTGGCGGGCGCGTGGGATTTTTCCGCGCGCGGGTGGGGTTCGTGGTGCTGGCCGCGGCGCCGGCGCTCGCCGTCGCGGCTTTCGCGCGGCTCAGCCGCCGCGGGCTCGCCCATCCAGGGAATGGTCTGGCCGATCAAACGCTCGATCGCCGTCACCGACTTTCCGTCGATCGGCTGGACGATGGTGATCGCGGTGCCGCTCAGGCCGGCGCGGCCGGTGCGGCCGATGCGGTGCACATAATCGTCCGGGTGATGCGGCACGTCGAAATTGAAGATGTGGCTGACCGCCGGGATGTCGAGGCCGCGCGCGGCGACGTCGGAGGCGACCAACAGCGTGACGTCGCCGTTGCGGAACGACTCGAGGGCGGCGGTACGCGCCGACTGGTCCATGTCGCCGTGCAGCGCCGCGGCGTTGAACTTGTGGCGCAGCAGCGAGCGGTGCAATAGCGCGACCTCGCGCTTGCGGTTGCAGAATACGATGGCGTTTTTGAAGCCTTCGGCCGAACGGATCAGGCGACGCAACGTCTCGCGCTTTTCAGCGGGATCGCGGCCGGCGGCGACTTTCAATTGGGTGATGTTGGCGGCGGTAGTGGCGGGCTTGGAGACTTCGACGCGCACCGGATTGTGCAGGAAGGTGTCGGCGATGCGCTGGATTTCCGGCGGCATGGTCGCGGTGAAGAACAAGGTCTGCCGCGTGAAGGGCACCAGCTTGCCGATGCGCTCGATGTCGGGGATGAAGCCCATGTCGAGCATGCGGTCGGCTTCGTCGATCACCAGGAGCTCGACGCCGGTCAGCAGCAGGCGTCCGCGCTCGGAGTGATCGAGCAGCCGGCCGGGCGTGGCGATCAAGACATCGACGCCGCGGATCAGCTTGGCGTCCTGGTCGCCGAACGACACGCCGCCGATGATCAGCGCGACGTTGAGCTTGTGGTTCCTGCCGTACTTTTCGAACTGCTCGGCGACCTGCGCGGCGAGTTCCCGCGTCGGCTCGAGGATGAGCGTGCGCGGCATGCGCGCGCGCGCGCGGCCCTGTTCCAGCATCGTCAACATCGGTAAAACGAAAGCGGCGGTCTTGCCGGTGCCGGTCTGGGCGATGCCGAGCACGTCGCGGCGCTGGAGCACGTGCGGAATAGCTTGGTCTTGAATGGGAGTGGGAGATTTGTAGCCGGCCGATTCAATGGCGGCGAGAACTTTGGCGGATAAGCCAAGATGCGAAAAAGACATATAACCTCTAGTGGAGACCGTCCGGCGTCCGCGCCGGATAAGAAAAACGGGTTTCGATGCGCGGAAAGGACGGTCGAATCTGTGTTCGAAGCCGTTTCAATGCGAACATAGGGGCGCAGGGCCGAAAGTCAATGCTGCAGGCATGCAATAAGTCGCGTTAACCCTTAAGCTTTTGCCTATTGGGGCGTCACAATGATGCAATCTTTGCCGCTGCTGCTGGTGCCGGGACTGACCTGCACGGCGCGCCTTTACGGGCCGCAAATCGCCGCGCTCTGGCCGTTCGGACCGGTGACGGTGGCCGATCACCGGCAAGACGCCGACATGGCGGCGGTCGCCGCGCGCATTCTCCAGGACGCGCCGCCGCGCTTCGCGCTCGCCGGCCTGTCGATGGGCGGCTACATCGCCTTCGCCATGCTGCGGCAGGCGCCCGAGCGCATCGTCAAGCTGGCGCTGCTCGACACCTCGGCGCGCGCCGACACGGCGGAACAAACCGAAGGGCGCAAGACGCAGATTGCCATAGCGCGGTCGGGCCGCTACGGCGAAATCCCCGATCTGGCGATCCCGCGCTATCTCAATGCAAAGCATCAGCGCGACGAGCGCCTGACGGCGATCGTATGGCAGATGATCTTGGAGACCGGACCGGACGCCTTCGTGCGCCAGTTGCAGGCGATCATGTCGCGGCCGGATTCGCGGCCTTTGCTGGCCTCGATCCGCTGCCCGACCTTGGTTGTGGTCGGCGATGCCGATGTCGCGACACCGCCCGAGCTCAACAAGGAGATCGCCGACGGCATTCCCGGCGCCAAGCTCGTTACCATTCAAGATAGCGGCCATCTGACCACCATCGAGCAGCCCGAGGCGGTGAACGCGGCACTCAGCGAATGGTTGAACGCGTGAACCCGCGCGCCGGTCGCGCGTTGTAGCGGAGTCATGACCATGACCGATGTTCGCGACAATGCCGGCGTGATCGCGCCGCCGCCGCTTCTGGCGCTGGCCGCAGTCGTGCTCGGGCTCGCGCTCGATTGGCTGATGCCGGCCTATGTGCTCACGGTGCTGCTGACGTGGCCGGAGCGGATTGTCAGCGCCGTCATTCTGTTTGTCGCGGGAACTGCGCTGGCGCTTCCCGCATTGCGCGGCTTCCGCGCGGCCGCCACGCATGTCGAGCCCTGGAAGCCGGCCACCGCGCTGGTGACCGAAGGAATATTCGGCTGGCTGCGCAACCCGATGTATGTCGGTCTCACCTTCTTTCTCATCGCGCTATCGCTGGTGCTCGCGTCCGACTGGATGCTGGTGATGACGATTGTTTTCGCGCTGGTGATCCATTTCGGCGTGGTCAAGCGCGAGGAGCGCTACCTCGAGGCGAAGTTCGGCGAGGCCTACCGGCAATACAAAGCGCGCGTGCCGCGCTACGGCATTCCGACCTAAATATCCAAGTCTTTCCGGCAATCATCCATTTGCGCCGGGCCGACCTTGCTTCTATAGGACGTGGCGTCGTTCGCCGGGAGCCCAGTCATGCGCACGCAGGTCGGCATCATCGGAGCGGGACCGGCCGGGCTGATGCTGGCGCGGCTGCTGCATCTCTCGGGCATTGACTCGATCATCGTCGAAAACCGCAGCCGCAACTACATCGAAAACCGCATCCGCGCCGGCCTGATCGAGCATTGGGCCGCCGACCTGTTGACCGAGGTCGGCGTCGGCGAGCGCATGAGAGCCGAAGGCATCCTGCACTGGGGCATCAATATCGGCATCAACGGCGCGCTGCACCGCATCGATTTCAAGGCGCTGGTCGACAAGCGCGTCACCATCTACGGCCAGCAGGAAGTGGTGAAGGACTTGGTCGAGCGCCGGCTCGCCGATGGCGGACCGCTGCTGTTCGAAGTCGACGGCGTCAGCGTGCACGATGTGACCACGCCGCGGCCGAAGATCCGCTTCACCCATATCGGCAAAGCGCAGGAGATCGAGTGCGATTTCGTCGCCGGCTGCGACGGCTTCCACGGCATCTGCCGGCCGAGCATTCCCGACGGCGTGCTCACCGTGTTCGAGCGCGACTATCCGTTCGGCTGGCTCGGCATCTTGTCGGAATCGCCGCCGCCGGACCACGAACTGATCTATTCCTACACCGATCGCGGCTTTGCGCTCTACACCATGCGCTCGATGTCGCTATCGCGTCTTTATCTCCAATGCGACCACGACGAGGATATCCACGAGTGGCCGGACGGCCGCATCTGGAACGAGTTGCACCAGCGGCTCGGCGGCTCGCGCAAGTTGGTCGAAGGCAAGATCGTGCAGAAGGGCATCACGCCGATGCGCAGCTTCGTGGTCGAGCCGATGCAGCACGGCCGATTATTCTTGGCCGGCGACAGCGCGCATATCGTGCCGCCGACTGGCGCCAAGGGCATGAATCTCGCGTTCGCCGACGTGATGATGCTGTCGCGCGCGCTCGAGGCGTTCTACAAGAACAAGAACAACGACCGCCTGGAAGGTTATTCGAAAGCCTGTCTGCGCCGCGTCTGGTATGCGCAACGTTTTTCCTGGTGGATGACGCAGATCCTGCACCGTTTCCCCAACGAGTCGGCGTTCGACCGCAGGCGGCAGCTCTCCGACCTCGACTACATCACACACTCGGAGGCCGCGTCGAAAATGCTGGCCGAGCAATACGTCGGCTTGCCACTCGATTAGCCCTGCGGGCGCTGCGCGGCGGCTAACCGAACGTCTGGTAGTGATGCATTTCGACCGACTCGACAATGTCGGCTTCGTCGGCCAGCAGCACCGGCCGCTGCCAGTCTTCACCGACTGCGCGGCGGATTGAATCGACCTTGTCCCAGATCGACGTCATCGAAAATTCGCGGTCGCCGGCGTTGATGGGTTCCCCCGGATAGAAGGCGATCAAACCGCTCTGCTGACGCATCCAAGGGATCGAGTGCCGTTCGACCTTTTGCTGCCACTCTTCCGATTTGCCCGGCATGACGCGCACGCGGAATATTCGGACAATCATGTGATCGCTCCACCGGCCGAGCCCGGGACGCTAAGAGCGTATGGGCTCGTCCAGCAGTATAGAACGCAATGGGCGGATCAGCAGCGAAATCATCAGCCCGGCCGCGGCAGAAATGACGGCGAGCACCAGGAAGAAATGGTCCTTGCTCATGCTCGACCAGAAGGTGCCGAGGTAGCCGGCGAGAAAGCCGCCGACGAAACTGGTGGCGAGCCACACGCCCATCATCATCGACAAGAGCTGCGCCGGCGCGACCTTGGTGACCAGCGAGAGGCTGGTCGGCGAGAGGTAGAGTTCGCCGACGGTGATCACGACGAAGAAGGCGAAGAGCCAAAGCCAGCTCGCGTGCCCGCCGCCGGCAAGGCGCGCCGCGGCGAACATGATCAGCCAGGACGCGGCATTGAGGAAAAGGCCGATCGCCATCTTCGCGACCGTCGAAGGTTCGCGCGCGCCTTGCCGGCGCCAGAGCGCCACGATGAAGGGCGTGAAGGCGAAGATCATGAACGGGTTGAACGCCTGAAACCAGGTGACCGGAATGTCGAAGCCCGCGAGCAGTCGGCGGTCGGTGAAATCGTTCGCCCACAGCACGATGGTGTTGCCCTGCTGCTCGTAGGTGCCCCAGAAAAGGCTGGCCGGCAAAAACAGCAGTGCGATGGCGCCGATCGCCTGCCAGTCGCGGCGCGTAAGCGGGGCGGCCGCGGTGCGGGTGACGAATGCATCTTTCGGCAAATGCGGCGTCGCCAGCAGATAGATGACGAGGCCCGTGGTCATGCCGATGCCGGCGGCGGCAAAGCCGTAGTGCCAGCCGTATTCCTCGCCGAGCGTGCCGCAGACGAGCGGGGCAAGGAAGGCGCCGAGGTTGATGCCGACGTAGAAGATCGAGAAGGCGCGGTCGCGGCGTCGGTCGCCGGGCGGATAGAGGAAGCCGACCTGCGTCGAGATGTTCGGCTTGAAGCAGCCGTTGCCGAGAATGAGCACGAGAAGCGCGAGCAGGAACAGATGCTCGAAGGCCATCATAAAATGGCCGACCGCCATCAGCGCGGCGCCGATGATGACGGTGCGGCGCTGACCGAGCACGCGGTCGGCGATGAGGCCGCCGGCGATCGGCGTGAGATAGACGAGCCCGGTGTAGAAGCCGTAGATCTGCGAGGCGAAAGGCTGCGGGCCGAGTGGGCCGAACACGAATTCGAGCGCGCTCTTGAACGGAGCGAGCCCGGCCACGTTGCCCACCTGCGCCGGCAGGAACAGGT
>DATJBH010000137.1:0-17077 GCA_035515455.1 Xanthobacteraceae bacterium | reverse complement strand
GATCTCGCCGGCGCGCAGCGCCTGATCGGCCGCCTTGTCCATGGCGTCGCGGACCAGATGGGCGCTGTCATCGGAACTGTTCGCCAGGAGCCGGCGCGACCCCTTCATGTAGTTGGCGATCGCCGACAGCGGCTGATTGAGCTCATGGGCAAGGGCCGACGCCATTTCGCCCATCGCGGTCAGCCGCGACATGTGGACGAGCTCCGATTGCAGTTCCTGCAGCCGGGCTTCGGTCTGCTGCCGCTCGGTGAGGTCGCGAATGAAACCGGTGAAGAAGCGCCGGTTGCGCACGTGCATCTCGCCGACCGCGAGCTCCATCGGAAATGTCGAGCCGTCGCGGCGCTGCCCGACGACCACCCGGCCGATCCCGATAATCCGCCGCTCTCCGGTGCCCAGATAGCGATTGAGATAGCCGTCGTGATTCTCGCGATAAGGCGAGGGCATCAGCAGTTTGACGTTCTTTCTCAACACCTCTGCGGCGGTATAGCCGAACAGCCGTTCCGCCGCCGAACTGAACGATTGGATGAGGCCATGTTCGTCGATGACGATCATGGCGTCGGGAATGCTGTCCAGGATCGACGCCAGATGAGCCGCGCGCTCCTCGGCATCGGTCGCGCTGGCCGTCGCGCTGGTTCGCGCGCGTCGCAATAGCTCGCCGCGCCACGACACGCCGATACCGACCAGGGCGAAAACCCCGCAAACCATCCAATCCGCCGTCAGTAATGTGTGGAAGTCCCTGACAATAGAAAGCCCGAAGACCATGCCAAGTGCGGTCGCCACGAGACCGGGCCCCCAGCCGCCGAATGCCGAGGCAACCAGGACTGCCGGGATGAAGAACAGGTACGAGCCGCGGCCCTGCAGCACATCGGCGAGCGCGAGTTCGACGGCCAAGCCGGCCGCAACCGCGAGAAACGCGATCCCGTATGCCCGGGCGATGCGGCGCCAGACGGGCGGCGCCAACTCGGTCGCTGCCGCGAATGATTGTGAACGGGGTAAAGTTTCAGCCATTGCCGAGCCGGTAATTTGTCGCCTGCCGGCCTCCGGCGACGGAAAAATAGAGCTGTCTGTTCAAAGGCTTCATGGACGACACGTGCCGTAGCCTAAGGGATAACCCTTAGGGTCAATATCTGAATTTTCCGCATGTCCGCCGAGGCTTAGCAATACCTCCCGACACTCCCGGAGGTAAAGCCCCATGCACACGCAGCCCGCAATTCGCAGCGACGCAACCCATCGCACCGTAATCTCGGCACGTCACCCGGTATCTGTCACAAACCCCATACGGGAGAGTGCAATCGATGCCGATGCGCTCGATCAATCGATGCAGCTGATGGGCGCGGTGATGAACTATCCGCGCAATTCGGAAATTTTCGGCGACAACGAGTCGGCTGACTACCTCTACAAGGTCGTCAGCGGCAGCGTGCGCACCTACAAGATCCTCAGCGACGGCCGCCGCCAGATCGGCGGATTTTATATGCCCGGCGATATATTTGGCCTTGAATTCGCCGACGAGCATACGCTGTCCGCGGAGGCGATCATCGACGCCAAGGTCCTGGTGGTCAAGCGCAGTGCGATCACCGCGCTGGCCGGGCGCGACGCTTCGGTGGCCCGGCAGCTGTTCACTTTGACCGGCCGCGAACTGCATCGGGTTCAGGATCGCATTCTGCTTCTCATCAAGAGCGCGCAGGAGCGCGTGGCGAGCTTTCTTCTGGAAATGTCGGAGCGCGTCCCCGGCGCCAATGCCATCGAGTTGCCGATGTCGCGCCAGGACATCGCCGATTACCTCGGCCTGACCATCGAGACCGTGTCGCGGACACTGACCTCGCTGGAAGACTCCGCCGCGATCGAAGTGCCGACGTCGCGCCGCATCGTGCTGCGCAACCGTCCGGCGCTGAGCCGCATGAACGGTTGAGACCGCGCTTCGGCGGGGCGCAGTTCAAGGGACGGGAGAAGGACCATGCAAGTCAAAGATGTCATGACGCGAAACGTCATCTCGGTCGGCGCCGACGAGCCGGTCGTCAAGGCCGCGCGGATGATGCTGCAAAACAGGATCAGCGGCCTGCCCGTGGTCGATGCCAAAGGCGAACTGGTCGGCATGGTGACGGAAGGCGATTTTCTGCGCCGCCGAGAAATCGGCACCCAGCGCCAACGCCCGAAATGGCTTGAATTCGTGCTCGGCCCGGGCCGGCTCGCTCAGGAATATGTGCATACGTCGGGCCGGAAAGTCGAAGAGATCATGACGCCCGATCCGTGGACCGTCGGCGAAGACGACGCGCTGGAGGAGGTCGTCGAAGTGATGGAGCGGCGGCACATCAAGCGGCTGCCAGTGCTTCGCGACGGCCGGATGGTCGGCATCGTCAGCCGCGCCAATCTGATGCACGCATTGGCAAGCCTGTCGCGCGACGTTCCCGCTCCGGCGGGCGGTGATTCCGCCATCCGCGACGCAGTGATCGCCGCGATAGGCAAACAGACTTGGGCGCCGCACGTCAATGTCGTGGTCAAGAACGGCATCGCCGAGCTGTGGGGCGTCGTCACCGACGAGCGCGAACGGCAGGCCCTGGTTGTCGCCACCGAAAACGTGGCCGGCGTCGAAAAGGTGCATGACCATCTGGTCTGGGTCGAGCCGATGTCCGGCATGGCGTTTCCTTCCGTCGAGGACGAAGCCAAGGAAAGCGCTGCCGCAAGCTGATTTCGTCCGGTGCTTCGGCACCCCGTTCCATTCCAATCCGAAGAAGAGCGAGACCGACCATGCAGCGGATCGTGCAACTATGCGTCAGCATCGCCAGCGTCATCAACGTCGTGGCTATCCTGATGGCCACTACGGCGTCGCCGGCCAAAGCCGAGGACACGCTATCGCCTGCGGCGCAGCGCGGATTGGTGCTGCTGCGTGCCGATTGCTCACGCTGCCATGCCGTCGGCAGGGTGGGCGCAAGCCCCCTGAAAATCGCGCCGCCGTTCCGCACGCTGCATCAGCGCTATCCCGTAGAAGATCTCGAAGAGCCGCTCGCCGAAGGCATTATCACCGGTCATCCGACCATGCCGGAGTTCCGCTTCGATCCCGGCCAGGTCGGCGACATCATCGCCTATCTGAAAGCGCTCGAGCACTGAACGCGCACGCAATCGAATCCGCGTTGATCCAGGTGAAGAAGAAAGCCGCGTTGATCTAGGTCAACGTCAACCTTCTTCAAGCGTGTTCTGTGTCTGTTTATCGCAGGTCACGCCGTCACGGGTTACTTCACATGACATCAACCTATGCGCCGCCGCCGAAACTCATGACGCTCGGGGAAGGCGGCCTAGCGGCTGCATTGACCGCGCTCGCTTTCGTCTCGATCGTGATCGCCGCGAAGGCTTACACGCCGGCCTACGCGTTTCACGCCTATCTGTTCGCCGCGGCAAGCGTTGCTTCGGTGTTTGTCATCATCAATCGCTATTTCGAGCGCGGCCCGGAGGCGACGCCGCTCGAGATCGATGGCAAGCCGAACTACAATATGGGACCGGTCAAGCTGGCGACGTTGCTCTCGCTGTTCTGGGGCATTGCCGGCATGACGGCGGGACTTTGGATCGCGCTCGAGCTCGCATATCCGGCGCTCAATTTCGGCGTGGAATACATTTCCTTCGGCCGGTTGCGCCCGCTGCACACTTCGGCGGTGATCTTCGCCTTCGGCGGCAATGTTCTTTTGGCGACCTCCTTCTACGTCGTGCAACGCACTTGCCGCGCGCGGCTCGCCGGCGACCTGGCGCCTTGGTTCGTGATCCTCGGCTACAACTTCTTCATCGTCATTGCCGGCACCGGCTATCTGCTCGGCATCACTCAGTCCAAGGAATATGCCGAACCGGAATGGTATGCCGACCTGTGGCTGACCGTCGTCTGGGTGGTTTATCTGCTGGTCTACATGAGCACCCTGATGCGGCGCAAGGAACCGCACATCTACGTCGCCAATTGGTTCTATCTCGCTTTCATCGTCACCATCGCGGTCCTGCACATCACCAACAACGCGGCGATTCCGGTGTCGATCTTTTCGCCGAAGTCCTACATCGTGTGGG
Source organism: Xanthobacteraceae bacterium (assembly GCA_035515455.1). Taxonomy (GTDB): domain Bacteria; phylum Pseudomonadota; class Alphaproteobacteria; order Rhizobiales; family Xanthobacteraceae; genus BOG-931. The sequence goes on along the minus strand of DATJBH010000137.1, from coordinate 13,036 downwards.
CCGGCGTTCAGGACGCCATGGTGCAATGGTGGTACGGCCATAACGCCGTCGGCTTCTTTCTCACCGCCGGCTTTCTCGGCATCATGTATTACTTCATCCCGAAGCGCGCCGAGCGGCCGGTTTACAGCTATCGGCTCTCGATCATCCATTTCTGGGCGCTGATCTTCATCTATATCTGGGCCGGTCCCCATCACCTGCACTACACGGCGCTGCCGGATTGGACGCAGACGCTCGGCATGACGTTCTCGATCATGCTGTGGATGCCGTCATGGGGCGGCATGATCAACGGGCTGATGACGCTGTCCGGGGCCTGGGACAAGCTGCGCACGGATCCGGTGCTGCGCATGATGGTGCTCTCGGTCGCCTTCTACGGCATGGCGACGTTCGAAGGCCCGGTGATGTCGATCAAAGAGGTCAATTCGCTGTCGCATTATACCGACTGGACCATCGGCCACGTGCATTCCGGCGCGCTTGGCTGGGTCGCCTTCATCTCGTTCGGCGCCATCTATTGTCTGGTACCGTGGCTGTGGAATCGGCCGCTCTATTCGCTCCGGCTCGTGAGCTGGCATTTCTGGATAGCCACCATCGGCATCGTCGTCTACGTCACGTCGATGTGGGTGTCGGGCATCCTGCAGGGCTTGATGTGGCGCTCCTATACGCCGCTCGGCTTCCTCGAATATTCCTTTATCGAGACGGTGCAGGCGATGCATCCGTTCTACGTCATCCGCGCGCTTGGCGGCGCATTGTTCCTCGCCGGCGCGCTGATCATGGCATTCAACGTGTGGCGCACGCTCTATCCGTCGCGCGAAACGCTGGCCGGCGCCGCAAGCCTCGTCCCGGCGGAGTGAGGGGATCGCAAGATGTCGACGACGCTTTGGCAGAAACATTGGATCCTGGAACGCAACTCGGTCCTGCTCCTGATCGGCATCCTGATCGTGATCGCGATCGGGGGTCTCGTCGAGGTCATTCCTCTATTCTATCTCAAAAGCACGATCGAGACGGCCGACGGCATGCGGCCTTACACCCCGCTCGAACTGCTCGGCCGCGACATCTATGTGAGTGAGGGCTGCTATTTGTGTCACTCCCAGATGATTCGGGCGCTGCGCGACGAAGTTGAGCGCTACGGCCATTATTCGCTGGCCGCCGAGAGCGAGTACGATCATCCGTTTCAGTGGGGCAGTAAGCGCAACGGCCCCGATCTGGCGCGGGTCGGCGGCAAGTATTCCGACGACTGGCATCGCGATCACCTGAAAAATCCGCGCGCGGTGGTGCCCGGATCGATCATGCCGGCCTATCCGTGGCTGTTCACCACCAATCTGGACTATGCACATGTTGCTCAGCGCATGCGGGTGCAGGCCGATCTCGGCGTGCCGTATAGCGACGAGATGATCAAAGACGCGGTCGCCGACGTACGCACCCAGGCGACGGACAGCGCGCCGGATGCGGATGCGCTGGCGAAGCGCTACCCGAAAGCGCAGTCGCGCGATTTCGACGGCAATCCAGACCGCGTCACCGAAGCCGACGCCTTGATCGCCTACCTCCAAATGCTGGGAACGCTCGTCGATTTCAAGCTCTACAACGACAAAGCAAATATCCGCTGAGGAGACGATCGTGTCGCCAACCTACGTTTTCTTCGCGCACTTCGCCCAGACTTGGGGGATGATCTATTTTTTCATGATCTTCCTCGCGGTGCTGGCTTATGCGCTGTGGCCGTCGCGCCAGAAGCAGTTCGACGAACAGGCGCGCGTGCCGCTGCGGGAGGACTGACATGAGCGACAAAGCGCAGCCGGAGCATCAGCATGGCACCACGGGCCATGAATGGGACGGCATTCATGAGCTCAATACGCCGCTGCCGCGCTGGTGGCTGTGGCTGTTCTACGCCACCATCATCTGGGCGATCGGCTATTGGATCGTCTATCCGGCGTGGCCGCTTTTGACGTCTTACACCGGCGGCGTTTTCGGCTGGCATTCGCGGTCCGCGGTGGCGAGCGATCAGGCGGCGTTGCAGACGGAGCGGCAGCCGATGATGGCGAAGCTCGCCGCTGCGTCGCTGCCGCAGATCGAATCGACGCCGCAACTGCTCGACTTCGCCCGCGCGCTCGGCAGCCGCGCCTTTGCCGACAACTGCGCACCGTGTCACGGTTCCGGCGGCGGCGGCGCCAAGGGCTATCCCAATCTCAACGACAACGATTGGCTGTGGGGCGGCACGCTCGCCGACATTCAACAGACCATCACCCACGGCGTGCGCTCCGGAGACGACCAGGGCCATCAGGGTTCGATGCCGGCCTTCGGTCGCGACGGCATGCTTAAGCGCGACGACGTCGTCGCCGTCGCCAATTATGTGCGCTCGCTGTCGGGTCTTTCGACCGCGCCCGGCACCGACCTTGCCGCCGGCGCCAAGATCTTCGCCGCCAACTGCGCCGTCTGTCATGGGCCGCAGGGCAAGGGCAACCGCTCCGTCGGCGCGCCCAATCTGACCGACCAGATCTGGCTTTACGGCTCCGATCTCAACACCATCATCGACGGCGTCTGGAACGGCCACGGCGGCGTGATGCCGGCCTGGGGCGGCAAGCTCGATCCGGTGACGATCAAGGCACTCGCGGTCTACGTCCACACCTTCGGCGGCGGGGAGTGACGGATGTGCCCCGGTTGTACATCGGTGTTTGCCATGGAAGCCGCGACCGCGGCGCAACCGGGGCAGCCGGCGCTCATGTCGCTGGTCGAGGAAGCAGCGCTGCTGCCGGGTGGCGGCAGCGGCCCGCAACCGGAACCGCCTGAGGATAACGCCGAAGACGAGCCGCTCTATGCCGCGCGCAAGAAAATTTATCCGCAGCATGTGACCGGCACCTTCCGCCGTATCAAATGGGCGGTGCTGATCGTCACGCTCGGCATCTATTATTTTCTGCCGTTCGTGCGCTGGGATCGCGGTCCGAATGCGCCGAGTCAGGCCGTGCTGGTCGACATGCCGGGCCGTCGCTTCTATTTCTTCTTCATCGAGATCTGGCCGCAGGAAGTCTACTACCTGACCGGCCTGCTCATTCTCGCGGCGATGGCGCTGTTCCTGATGAACGCGCTCGCCGGACGGGTGTGGTGCGGCTATCTCTGTCCGCAGACGGTATGGACCGACCTGTTCATCACCATCGAGCGCTGGATCGAAGGCGACCGGCGCGAACATCTGCTGCGCGACCGCCAGCCATGGACTTTCGAGCGCGCCGCGCGCAGCGCTTCCAAGCATTTCTGGTGGCTGATGATCGCTTGGTGGACCGGCGGCGCCTGGGTGCTGTATTTCGCCGACGCGCCGACGCTGGTGAAGAATCTGGCGACGTTTCAGGCCCCGCTCGCGGCTTATGTGTTCATCGGCATTCTCACCTTTACCACCTACGCGCTGGCCGGTTGGATGCGCGAACAGGTCTGCGTCTATATGTGCCCGTGGCCGCGCATCCAGGCGGCGTTGACCGACGAATATGCGCTCAACGTCACCTATCGTTACGATCGCGGCGAGCCGCGTGCCTCGCTGAAGAAGGCCGCGGCGCTCCATGAGCATGGCCAGCCGGCCGGCGACTGCATCGATTGCCTGCAATGCGTGTATGTCTGCCCGACCGGCGTGGATATCCGCCAAGGTCCGAATCTCGGCTGCATTCAATGCGGGTTATGCATCGACGCCTGCGATGCGGTGATGGCGAAGATCGGCAGGCCCACGCGGCTGATCGCCTACGATACCGACATCAACATCAAGCTGCGGCAGCAAGGTCAGCCGGCCGTCTACAATCTGTTGCGCACGCGTACGCTGCTCTATGCGGTCGTCATCGTGCTGGTCGGCGCGGTGATGACCTACGCGCTCGCCACGCGCCGCAATGACGCCGTCAGCGTCATTCACGACCGCAACCCGATTTTCGTCCGGCTGTCCGACGGTGCGTTGCGCAATGGTTATGCCATCCGCATCCTCAACAAGACGCATCAGGCGCAGAGCTACATGCTCAAGCTATCGGGCCTGCCCGACGCCGAACTCGAGGTGATCGGCAGCGAGGGTGCATCCGGCGGCAATCCCCTGATCTACGTCGGACCCGACCAAAGCCGTGAAGTGCGAGTGCTGGTGACGACGCATCAAAAACTCGCAATGGGAGCGTCGATCCCGCTGACCTTCACCGTGGCTCCCGTGGAAGGCGGCGCGGCGGCGAACGCGGTCGATCATTTCCTGGGACCGTGAGGAAGCGAGCGATGAGCTATTTCGGTCAAGATGAGATGGCGTTGAATGAAACGAACGCGGGTCGGCTGCCGCGGCGGTGGACCGGATGGACGATATTGTTCACGCTGCTCGGCTTTTTCGGCGTCATCTTCGCCGTCAATGGCGTGATGATCTACGAGGCGTTGTCGACTTTGAGCGGCACCGACACCGACAGCGCCTATCAGGCCGGCCTGATGTACGAGCAGGCCGTCGCCATGGCCAAAGCGCAAGATGCCCGGCACTGGCAGATCGACGCCAAGCTGACGCCCTCGTCGGGCGGCGAGCGGCTCGACGTCAGTGCGCGCGATGCGAGGGGTCAACCGCTTGCCGGCGTGCAGGCCTCCGCGCTCTTCGAACGGCCGACCGACCAGCGTCTGGATCGCAGCGTGGTACTGGTCGAGGATGCGGCTGGCCGCTTTCATGGCGATACCGACGTGGCGGCGGGGCAGTGGGACCTCGTCATCGAGCTGACGCGCCATGGCCAGCAGCTGTTCCGGTCGAGGAACCGCGTCATTCTGAAGTGAGCGCCGCCAATGGCCGAAACGCTTGATCTGTCGCAGTTCGTCGAGCGCAACGATTCCGGCGCGGCGCATATGACGCTTGCCGTCGACGGCGTCGGTTGCGCCGGCTGCATCCGCAAAATCGAGAGCGGGCTGAACAAGCTGCCGGGCGTGATCGACGCGCGCTTGAACTTCACCCAGCGGCGGCTTGCCGTCGATTGGCGCGACAATGAAATCGGCGCCGCGGACATCATCCAGGCGCTGGAGAAAATCGGCTACCAGGCCCATCCGTTCGCACCCGAACGCGTCGAAGCCGACGACAGCCGCCAAGCCAAATGGCTGTTGAAATGCCTCGCCGTCGCCGGCTTCGCCGCCATGAACGTGATGCTGCTGTCGATTTCGGTCTGGTCCGGCAACGTCTCCGACATGACGGCGGTGACACGCGACCTGTTCCACTGGCTCTCGGCCTTGATCGCTTTGCCGGCGGCCGCCTATGCGGGGCAGCCGTTTTTTCAAAGCGCGTGGCGGGCCTTGCGCACGCGCCAGCTCAATATGGACGTGCCGATCACGGTCGGCGTCACGTTGGCGCTCGGGCTATCGCTCTACGAGACCGCAACGCACGCTGTTCATGCCTATTTCGACTCGGCGCTGATGCTGCTGTTCTTTTTGTTGTGCGGCCGTTACCTCGACCTGGCGATGCGGCGCAAGACCAAACTGTTTGCCGGTAATCTCGCCTCGTTCAAGGCCGAATTTGCGCATCGGCTCGATTCCAACGGCGAGTTGACCCGCTTGCCGGTGTCGGCCCTCGATCCTGGCGATCGCATCCTGGTGCAACCCGGTGAGCTCATTCCCGCCGACGGCGCCGTTCTTACCGGTATTTCGGCGATCGACGGGAGCCTGATGACGGGTGAGACCACGGCGCGCCCCGTCATGCCGGGGGCAACGGTGTATGCCGGCAGCATCAACGGCGCCGGCGCGCTCACCGTGAAAGTCGCGGCCGCGGGCGCCGGCACCCTGGTCGACGAAGTGGAACGGCTTCTCGACAAGGCCATCGAGGCGAAATCGCGTACCGTGCGGCTTGCTGACCGCGCCGCCCGGCTCTATGCGCCGGTGGTTCATACCGCCGCGGCCCTGACCTGCATCGGTTGGCTGATTGCCGGCGCTCCGCTGCACTTTGCCATCGTCACCGCCATTGCCGTACTCATTATCACTTGCCCCTGCGCCATCGCGCTCGCCATTCCTGCCGTGCAAGTGGTCGCCGCGGGTCAATTGTTCCGCTCCGGCGTCATCCTCAACAGCGGCGACGCCATCGAGCGCATCGCCGAAACGGATACCATCGTATTCGACAAGACCGGAACCTTGACGTTGCCCGATCCGGTGGCCGACGACTGCGCGATTGACCCGGATCTCATGCAACGGGCGGCGCGGCTCGCTCTGTCCAGTCATCATCCGCTGGCGGCGGCGTTGGCGCGGCGCGCGGCCAAGCGTGTTCCATATCCCGGCGCCGTCGAAGAAGCGGGACGGGGCGTGCGTGCTCCGATCGACGGCGTCGAAGCGCGGCTCGGCAGCGCGGCATTCTGTGGCCTGAGCGACGCGCAAGCCGCGCGCGATGGCGATGCCTCGTGCATTGCTTTTGCTTATGGCGGACGCAGTGCGCTGATTCCGATCCGGCAGAGTTTGCGGCCCGATGCGATCGAGGTCGTGCAGGCATTGCGCATGCGGGGTTTCGATTTGGTGATTCTCTCCGGCGACCGGCGGGAAGCGGTGCGCCCGATCGCAGAGCGTCTCGGCGTGACTCGATGGCTCGCCGCTTTGACGCCGGCGGAAAAAATCGCCCTCATCGAACTGTTGAAATCGCAAGGCCGCCGTATCCTGATGGTGGGTGACGGGCTCAACGATGCGCCGGCGCTCGCCGCCGCCCACGCTTCGCTGTCGCCCATCACCGCCGCGCATCTCACCCAGGCGCAAGCCGACGCGCTCTTCCTCGGTGACCGTCTCGCACCGGCGCTGCGCGCTGTCGTCGTGGCGCGCCGAGCCCGCCGGTTGATGCGGCAGAATCTTGCTCTGGCTGTGATCTACAACGCGATCGCGGTGCCGATCGCGATCGGCGGGCTGGTCACGCCGCTGATCGCGGCGGTGGCGATGTCGGGGTCCTCGATCCTGGTCACGTTGAACGCTTTGCGGGCGCGCCTCGCCGGGCCCCGCGAAGACGTCACGCCGGCCAAACCGGGCGATGATACCGTGGTCGCGGCTGCCGCCACGCGGGGGCCGTCCCTTCTGCCTGCCGTCCAACCCGCCTTTGCCGGCCACGACAACGCGGAGCTGGTGCCGTGAATGTCCTTATCTATCTCGTGCCGCTGGCGCTTTTGCTCGGTCTTACCGGGCTCGTCGGATTCATGTGGGCGCTCAAAAGCGGGCAATACGACGATCTCGACGGCGCTGCGCTCCGTATCCTGCCCGACGACGATATCGCGCCTTGAGTATCTGCGAAGTCCTGCCTAGCGCGCTTTAGCGGCAGGCTGTGGGCGATAAGTCGCCCGCTGCTCGATGCTACAGACCTTTTCGATCTTGTCGCCGTTGAGGCGCACCAGCAGGCGCGGCGGCTTGGCTTGTTGTTCGGCCGCGCCGCCGTCGATTTCGATAAAGGCTTGTCCGCCGGCCCGGACCAAAAATGCATTCGAGCCGCGGCAATTGGTCATGTCCCCTTCCGCGGCAAGGAGTGCGGCATTGCGCGGCGATTTTTCGATGCCCTGTCCGTTCAGCAACACGACACCCGCCGCGCTGCAGCCGGAGCCGGCGCTGCTTTCATAAGTGAAATAACCGATCGTGACCGGCGGGGCGTGAGGATCGAGCTTCAGCTTTGCATATCGCGCGATCGACGGACTGAACGGGCCCGGCAAATCGAGCGTCTCGGCGTCCTCCACCGTTATTGTCCGAGCGAGCTTTTGGGTCGGCATTTTTCTGAACCGCTTTCCCGCCAAGGCCCGGCGGCACAACCCGGGCGCATGATCTTCGCGCAGCACCGGCGAATAATGCCGCTTGAAGGTGCAGAGTTCGCCGACATTCGGCTTGACGACATCGTAGGGGCCGCCGTCGCCCTCGTAGACGACATAATACGCGCCCTTGAACTGGAAGATGCGCGGAATGGTTTCCAGCTCCATGTCCTGGCCGATCGAGCCGTAGAAATTCACTTCACTGCTCAGTGCGGCGTCTCGCTCGGCCGCCGACAACGGCTTGCTGCTGGCGATGATGCTGTGCACATGCGCGGTGCCTTGCTCGATGACATAGACGTGGCGCGGCTTGCCGTCGCCGGCGATATCGACCGGGTCGGGATAGCCCCACAACTTGTCTTGATCGCCGCGATTGTAGGCTGCCCCGATAAAGGAGCAGACCTCCGGCATCGCCACGGATGCGGCCTGGGCTTGCGCGGCGGCCGGCAGCGCCGAACCGGCTGCGCCGCAGAGCGCAACCAAGGCCGTGAGCAGATACGCTTTCATCGCGGACCGCGGCTGACGATGCAATCGGCAAGCGCCCATCGGTTGTGAGTGTTGCGGCTATACCGGCAGGTTCACCACCATAAGCGATGGATCTTGCGGATCGGACGAGATCTGGAAGCCGAGCTTGCGGCACATTTCCAGCATCGTGGTGTTCTCGCGCAGGACTTGGCCGCGAACCGACCTGAAACCCTCGGCGCGCGCATATTCGATGATCAGTTCCATCAATAACCAGCCGAGCCCATGTCCCTTCAGGTCGGAGCGCACCAGGATGGCGTATTCCGCGGTTTCGAAATTCGGGTCGGCGTGAATACGCACCACGCCGAGCATTTGCCCGGTCGCCTCGTCAATGGCGATGAATGCCATGGCGCGGGCGTAATCGATCTGGGTGAACCGGGCGATGAAGGCGTGGGTGAATTCCTTCACCGGCGCGAAAAAACGCAGGCGCAAATCCTGCTGCGTCACCGCGGCTAAGAAAGCCGGATATAGGACTTCGTCTTCTGGCCGCACCGGACGAACCAGAAGCTTCATGCCGTCCGGCAGTGCGAGGTGCCGCTCCCAGGCCTTCGGATAGGGCCGGATGGCGAAACGCCCTGACGGTCCGCCGCGATGCGGCTCGGCTGGCGCCACCGAGACGCGGGCATCGACGACGATGACGCCGGTCTCGTCCGCCAGAACCGGATTAAGATCGATCTCGCGGATCTCGGAAAAATCCGCGGCAAGCTGCGACAGCTTGACCAGGAGCAGCGCAATGGCATGTTCGTCTGCGGCCGGCACGTTGCGATAGGCCTTGAGAATGCGCGATACCCTGGTGCGCGCGATAAGATTGCGCGCCAATGTCAGGTCGAGCGGCGGCAATGCCAGCGCCTTGTCGTCGATCACTTCGACCGCGGTGCCGCCCTGACCGAAGACGATGACCGGACCGAAGGTCGGATCGTCGGCCAGGCCCACGATCAGCTCGCGCGCCTTCGGCCGCACGATCATGGGAAATACGGTGACGCCGTCGATCCGCGCGTGGGGCTTCGCCGCCCGCGCCCGGCTCAGGATGTCCGCCGCCGCCTGACGCACGTCCTGCTCGGTAATAAGGCCCAGGCGGACGCCGCCGACTTCCGATTTATGGACGATGTCCGGTGACAGGATCTTCAGCACCACCGAATTGCCCGCCGCAAGATGCGGCTTGGCCGCGGCGACCGCTTCGTCGGGATTGCGCGCCAGCACGGCTGGCGTGATCGCGATGCCGTAGGCCGAGAATAGCTTGGTCATTTCGACGGGATCGAGCCAGGTGCGCTTCTCGGCCAGCACGCCGTCAATGATCGGCCGCACCGCTTGCGCATCGGGCGCAAAATCCTCCGGCATGCTGGGCGGCGTCGCCATCAGCTGCTCGCGCGATTGACGGAATCGAACCAGATGCATGAAGCCGCCGACTGCGTCGGCTTCGGTGGCGTAGCTCGGAATCCCGGCGGCATCGAAGGCTTCCGCCGCCGGATCGCTGCCGCCGATCCACACCGCGAACACCGGCTTTGCCGGGCTGTGCGCCTTGCGATGCCGTTGCGTGACGGCGATGACTGATTTCGCCGCCGCGGTCGGCGAGGCGAGCGCTGTCGGCACGTTCATCACCAGCACGGCATCGTTGGCGTCATCGTCGAGCAAACATTGCAGCGCCGCCGCGTAGCGCTCTTCGTCCGCGTCGCCGGCGATGTCGATCGGATTGGCGTGCGACCAGATCGGCGGCAACGCGGCATCGAGCTTTTTCATGGCGCCGGGCGAAATCTCGGCAAGCGCCCCGCCGAAATCGGCGAGGCGATCCACCGCCAAAACGCCGACGCCACCGCCATTGGTCAGGATGGCGAGCCGCTTGCCGGCAAGGCTCGTCAAGTGGCCGAGAGTTTCCGCGGCGGCAAACAGCTCGTCGAGATCGAGCACGCGAAGGAGGCCGGCACGGCGGAACGCGGCATCATAGACCGCGTCCGAACCGGCCAGCGCCCCGGTATGCGTCATCGCCGCCTTGGCGCCCTGCGCATGACGTCCGGATTTGACGACCAGCACCGGCTTGGCGCGGGCCGCGGCGCGCGCCGCCGACATGAATTTGCGCGCATCCTTGATCGATTCGATGTAGAGCAGAATTGCCCGCGTCGCCCGATCCATCGCGAAATAGTCGAGCAGATCGGCGAAGTCGACGTCGACACTGTCGCCGATCGAGACGACGGCGGAAAAGCCGATGCCGCGCACCGCCCCCCATTCCACCAAGCCGGTGGCGATAGCGCCGGACTGCGAGATCAGCGCAAGATCGCCCGCCCGCGGCATCGAAGCGGCGAAGCTGGCATTGAGCTTGATCCCGGGAACCAGCACGCCCAGGCAATTCGGTCCGATGAGCCGCAGTCCGGCCTTGCGCGCGGCGCTCTCGCTCGCTTCCGCGAGCGAGCCGGGACCATGCCCGAGACCCGAGGTGAGAATAATGGCGGCTGCCGTGCCCTTTGCGCCCGCTGCCGCGATGGTGGACGGAACCGCGGGCGGCGGCACGCCGATCACGGCGAGGTCCGGTGTGCCCGGCAGGTCGGAATAGGTTTTGACCGCGCGGATGCCCTCGATGGCCTCGTAATGCGGATTGACCAGTTCAATGCTGCCGGCAAAGCCGCCGCCGCGCAGGTTTTTCAGGACGGCATGGCCGGGCGATTTTTCGCGGGGGCTGGCGCCGACGACGACGACCGATCGCGGCGCGAATACTTTATCGAGGCGATAGATCGACATCCGCTGTCCGAACTCCTCCGGCCGCCTCGCCGTGATCTAATCGCCGTCATCGACGAATTTAAGACGGCGATGCCCGGCGCGCGAGCCGGGCATCCCGATCTTAGGTGTGGCTACCGATGCAGCGGCTCAGCCGACCAGCGGCTTGAGCATCGGGTATTCCCTGTCGAGTTGCATCTGTTCCACCAGACCGTCCAGACCGAACACATGTCCGGCGCGATGCGCGATCAGATAGACGATCACGGTCGCATAGACGAGGTGATAATCGACGAGGAAATTCACCGGTTCCTCGATATACGGGAATTTCATGTGGGCGAAATAGTAGGTAATCATCAACAGGACGCCGAACGGCCCGCTGATGCGCACCATCAGACCGGAGATCAGCGATAGGCCGATCAGCAGGTGGCCCCATTTTACCAGGAAGTCTGTGATCGGCAGCACGGTCGGCTGCCCGAATATCGAGAAGAACGCGTGGAACGTCACGACGTGATCGAGGAATTTCGCGGTATCGAAATTGTCCCAGATCTGCCAGGCGCCGGCATAGAGGAACGTCCAGCCCATCAAAAGGCGCAGGACTAGAATGATGCCGCGATCGAGTTTGGTTTCAGTCATGGCTTAGCTCCCTCAGCAAGGATGCAGGGCTAATCGCATGCGAACAGGCGGACGGCATTGACCTGAGTCAAATCGCACCAGGATTGCAAAAAGTTAAACAAGTCCAGGCGGTTTCCTTGATGCAAATCAATGCCGTGCCGGGTGCGCCGGACGAGAAAGACGCGAATAATCCCGTAACCATCGGCAAGCAATCACGAGGTTCGCATTATGAGACACACAAGGCGCCGTGGCCTACTCCCAGAGGGGATCCTCGCTGGCGCCGCCGGCGGCCTAGCCGAGGTCGCGTGGGTCAGCCTTTATGCCGGCGCGACCGGCGGCGATCCGACCCTGCTGGCCCGCGGCGTAACCACGGCCGCCGGAGTGAGCGGTCTGTTGCCGGCCTCGCCGGTGGCGCTCGGCGTTGCCGTGCATATGACGCTTGCCATGGTATTGGGCGTTGTGCTCGCCTTCGCTTGGTCCGCATTGCGCGAGGCGCGCCCCGGTCTGACCAACCCGTATCCGTTGATGCTCATGGCGCTGGTCGGTATCTGGGCCGTGAATTTCTTTGTGGTGCTGCCGATCGTCAGCCCGGCTTTCGTGCACCTTGTGCCTTATACGGTCAGTCTGACCTCGAAGCTTCTGTTCGGTTTGGCTGCGGCGACAAGTCTGCGCTGGCAAGCCGCGTCCGAATTGCAGCCGGTTCGGCTCGTGAGGAAGTGACATGAACGAGCGGGGTGCGGTCTTTTTCTACCGGACCGCCACCATATTGGCCGGCTTAGTGGCGGCCTTGGCGGTGATCTCGTATTTCCTAAACGCGCCGCGGGGCATGCCGATCGTCTCGATCGCCGCTCTCACGCTTGCTGCGGTGATTTGGATAAGCGGCTGGGCCGGTCGGCATCTGATTGCGGGCCGCTGAGCTTGGTTTGCACCTGCAGTTTGGCGCCGCTGCAAGGCGGCGCCTTTTCTTTCGCGGCGCCGGCAATGCCCGGGTTCCCTGTCACGAAATCTTTGCACCCCAAAATCTTTGCACCCCAAAATCTTTGCGCCCCAAAATCTTTGCGCCCATGGGCGGATTGCCGCACCGCCGCCGATCTTGATCGAGGTCAAACGCCTGCGACGAGCGATGTAGCAAAAGCCTCGGCTGAGGGCGGGCATTGACGGAGAACAACATGAAGGCGCTGGTCTATAACGGCCCTGGAAACAAGGCTCTCGAGGAACGAAGCAAGCCGGACATCGCGGCGCCGACCGACGCCGTCGTCAAGATCGTCAAGACCACGATCTGCGGCACCGATCTGCATATCCTCAAAGGCGACGTGCCGACGTGCACGCCGGGCCGTATCCTCGGCCACGAAGGCGTCGGCATCGTTGACAAGGTCGGCGGCGCCGTCACCGCGTTTCATCCCGGCGACCGGGTGATCGTTTCTTGCATCTCGTCCTGCGGCAAATGCGATTATTGCCGGCGCGGCATGTATTCGCATTGC
>DATJBH010000136.1:0-4957 GCA_035515455.1 Xanthobacteraceae bacterium | reverse complement strand
GGTGGATTTGAGCTTGGAAACTTGGCGCCAGTCGAGAATTTTTTGCGGCAGCTTGTGGCCCTGCTCGGCCAGTTCCTCGAGGAGCCGCGCGCCGGTCGCCCATTGGCCGGTCTTGGTCTTGGTGCCGCCCTCAAGCCCGAGCTTGCCGAACAGAATATCGCCGATCTGCTTCGGCGAGCCGACATTGACCGTCTCGCCGGCGAGCGTGTTGATCTCGACTTGGAGCCCACCGCATTCCTGCGCGAATTCGCCGGACAATCGCGACAGAATCTGGCGGTCGATCGAGATGCCGCGGCGCTCCATGCGCGCCAGCACGCGAAGCAGCGGCCGCTCCAGCGTCTCGTAGACGTTGGCCACATGCTCGGCGGCCAGCCGCGGCTTGAGCACCAGCCACAGCCGCAATGTCGCGTCGGCGTCCTCGGCAGCGTATTCGGTCGCCTTGGCGATGTCGACGCTGTCGAAGGTCAGCTTGCTCTTGCCGACCTTGGTCACTTCGTTGAAGTCGATTGTTTCGTGATCGAAGTAGCGCCGCGCCAGCGGATCGAGGCCATGATCGGAGCGGCCGGCGTCGACGACATACGACATCAGCATGGTGTCGTCGTAAGGCGCGATCTCGATGCCGCGCAGGGCGAAAATCTGCCAGTCGAATTTCAGGTTCTGGCCGATCTTGAGCACGCCGAGGTCTTCAAGGAGCGGCTTCAAGGTCGTAAGCGCGGCCGCTTCCGAAAGCTGGTCGGGCGTGATCTCGCCGGGGAACAGACTGTCCTTGCCGCCTTCGCCGCCGCGGCGATGGGCGAGCGGCACATAGCAGGCCTCGTTCGGCGCGACCGCCAGCGAGAAACCGCACAGCTCCGCCTGCATCGGATCGAGGCTCGAGGTCTCGGTATCGATGGCGACAAAGCCCGTGTCGCGCGCGCGGTCGGCCCAGGCCTTGAGCCGCTCGAGCGTGCGCACGGTTTCATATTTCGTGCGGTCGAATTTCTGATGATGCGCGGTCTCAAGACGCGCCGCCGCCAGCGCCTGCGGCGTAAGGGCGCCATTCGCGGCTTCAGCGCCCTCCTTGCGAGAGAGGTCCAGGGGAATTTGCCCCGCGCTCGGCCGCCTTTCCGGGACAGGCTTGCGGGCCGCGCCGCCCTCTTCCGCAAGCGGCGCGGGTGATGCTTTGCCGGCATGCACCGCCAGTTTGGCATCGGGCTCGATGTCGCTTGGATCGATCGCGGCGTATTCGGCGACGCGCCGAGTGAGCGACGAAAACTCCATCGCCCGCAAGAACGCGATCAGCCGCTTATAGTCCGGCTCGTGCACGGCGAGATCGCCGATCGGCACGTCGAGCTTCACTTTATCGTCCAGCGTGACGAGCTTCTTCGACAGCCGCGCGGCTTCCGCGTTCTCGATCAGCGACTGGCGGCGCTTCTCCTGCTTGATCTCGCTCGCGCGCTTGAGCAGCGTTTCGAGATCGCCGTATTCGCCGATGAGCTGGGCGGCGGTTTTCACGCCGATGCCGGGCACGCCCGGCACGTTGTCGGTCGAATCGCCGATCAGCGCCTGGACCTCGATGACCTTCTCCGGCGGCACGCCGAATTTCTCGATCACCTCGGCGCGGCCGATCTTCTTGTCCTTCATGGTGTCGAACAGGATGATGCCGTCGCTGACGAGCTGCATCAGATCCTTGTCCGAGGAGACGATGGTGGCGGTGGCGCCGGCCTCGGCGGCCTGGCGTGCATAGGTCGCGATCAGATCGTCGGCCTCGAAGCCTTTCTGCTCCAGGCACGGAATGTCGAAGGCGTGCACGGCGTCGCGGATCAGCGGGAATTGCGGCCGTAGGTCATCGGGTGGATCGGGCCGGTGCGCCTTGTAGTCGGGATACATTTCGGTGCGGAAGGTGCGCTCGGAAAGGTCGAACACGACGGCAAGGTGGGTCGGCTTCTCCTCGGGCTTCATGTCGCGCAGAAGCTTCCACAGCATGTTGCAGAAGCCGAATACGGCATTGAGCTGCAGCCCGTCCGACTTGCGGTTGATCGGCGGCAGCGCGTGATAGGCGCGGAAAATGTAGCCGGAGCCGTCGACCAGAAAGACGTGGTCGCCTTTCTTGACCGGCATGGCGGAAAGCTGCGGTTTTGCCGGCTTCGGCGGTGCTTTTTGTGCTGCGGGCATGCTGGCCAATATATAGGTGACTTGTCCGGATTAGCACCGCCATTGGACGAGACTGTGGATTTTCCCCTGCCGATTGACGCCGCGCTGCCGAGCCTGACTGCGGCGTTGCGCGTCAATAATACAGCGGTTCTCGTCGCGCCCCCCGGCGCCGGCAAGACGACGCGGGTGCCGCTCATCCTTGCCGGCGAAGATTGGGCCAAGGACCGCCGCATCCTGGTGCTCGAACCGCGCCGGCTGGCGGCGCGGGCCGCCGCCGAGCGCATGGCGGCCACGCTCGGCGAGCGCGTCGGCGAAACGGTCGGCTTGCGGGTGCGGTTCGGCTCGAAAGTCTCGCGCAAGACCCGGATCGAGATCGTCACCGAAGGCATTTTCACCCGGCTGATCCTCGACGATCCCATGCTCGGGGGCGTCGCCGCGGTGCTGTTCGACGAATTCCACGAGCGCTCGCTCGATGCCGATCTCGGCCTGGCGCTGGCCCGCGATGTGCAGAGCGGCCTGCGCGATGATCTCAAACTCCTCGTCATGTCGGCGACGATCGATGCCGCGCGCATTGCCGGGCTGCTCGGCGACGCGCCGGTCATCGCAAGCGAAGGCCGCGCCTTCGCGGTCGACACGCGCTATGTCGGCCGTGACGCCCGTCCGATCGAGCCGCAGGTCGCCGACGCCATCGTGCGCGCCATGCGCGACGATGCCGGCTCGCTGCTCGCCTTCCTGCCGGGCGCCGCAGAAATTCGCCGCACCCAAACTCTCCTCGAAAACCGCACCGCTGCCGCGACCGACGTGGTCGCGCTGTTCGGTGCGCTTGCCGGCGAGGAGCAGGATCGCGCCATCGCGCCGGCGCCACCCGGACGTCGCAAGATCGTGCTGGCGACCGCGATCGCGGAAACCTCGATCACGATTGAAGGCGTGCGCATCGTCGTCGATTCCGGATTGGCGCGCCTGCCGCGCTACGAGCCCGACGTGGGCGTGACGCGGCTTGAAACCGTGCGGGTGTCGCGCGCGGCGGCCGATCAGCGCCGCGGCCGCGCCGGACGCACCGAACCGGGCGTCTGCTACCGGCTGTGGGACGAGCCGCAGACAGCCGCGCTCGAACCCTATGCGCGGCCGGAAATGCTTTCCGCCGACTTGTCCTCGTTCGCGCTCGATCTGGCCGCCTGGGGCAGCGGTCCGGACCAGCTTGCCTTTCTCGATCCGCCGCCGCGGCCGGCGCTCACCGAAGCAAAGGGGCTCCTTGCCGCGCTGGGCGCCATCGACGCCGACGGCCGCATCACCGACGAGGGCCGGCATTTGCGGGGATTGCCGCTGCCGCCGCGGCTCGCGCGCATGGTGGTCGATGCCGCGCGGGAAGGCGCCGCGCGCCAAGCCGCGGAGATCGCCGCGATCATCGGCGAGCGCGGCCTTGGCGGCGATGACGCCGATTTGCGTGAAAGGCGTAGCGCGCTGCACCGCGACCGCTCGCGCCGCGGCCGCGATGCCCGCGCCATGGCGGAAAGATGGGCCGAGATCGCGGCAACAAACCCGAGCCCAAAGCAGGGCTCGGAATTGAGCGCCGGGACGCTCGTCGCCCTCGCCTACCCCGAGCGCATCGCCAAAAACCGCGGCGGCGGCACGGGCGGATTTTTGCTGGCAAATGGCCGCGGCGCCGCGATCGATGCGGCCTCGCCGCTGGCGCGCGAGCCCTTTCTCGCCGTCGCCGAGCTTGCCGGCAGCGCCGCGGCCGGCCGCATCCTCTCCGCCGCGCCGATCGCACTTGCCGAAATCGAGGCGCGGTTTGCCGATCGCATCGAGGCGCGCGAGGAGATCACCTTCGACGCCGGGAGCGGCAGCCTGCGTGTCCGTAAAAGCCGGCGGCTGGGCGCGATTGCGCTTTCGGATCAGCAAATGCGGGTCGAGCCGACTGCAGCGACCGCAAAGCTCCTCGCCGACCATATCGCGCGCGCCGGCATTGAGCGGTTGCCATGGAGCAAAGCGCTGATGCAATGGCGCGATCGCGTGATGTTTTTACGCGCCAGCGAAGGTAACGACTGGCCGGATTTGTCCGACGCGGCGCTTGCCGCAAGCGTTGGCGAATGGCTCGCGCCGATGCTTTCGTCAAAAACCGGTATCGGCCAGATCACGGCTGACGAATTGGACGCCGCTTTGCGCGCGCTGTTGCCATGGCCGCTGCCGCGCCGGCTCGATGCGGAGGCACCGACGCATTTCGAGGCGCCTACCGGCTCGCGGGTGCCGATCGATTACACCGCTGAAGGCGGACCAAAAATCGCGATCCGGGTGCAGGAATTGTTCGGGCTCAGCCGCCATCCGAGCATTGCCGGGGGCAGGATTCCGCTCGTCATCGAACTCCTATCGCCGGCGCATCGGCCGGTGCAGACGACGCGCGATCTGCCCGGCTTTTGGCGCGGCAGCTATGCGGCGGTGCGCGCCGAGATGCGCGGCCGTTATCCGAAACACCCGTGGCCCGACGATCCAATCGCGGCACCTGCCACGCGCCGGGCCAAGCCGCGGGGAAGTTGACCGTCATTCCGGGCTCCTCGCTTCGCTCGCCCCCGGAACGACGCATTCGAGCGAATCTCTTAGCGCTTCGCTTACCGTCGGGCGGCAAATCCGCCGCGCTGTTTGATCGCATTAGCGGCTTGTTGGCCGTAGCGTGATCCAGTGCGGGGGAACAACCGGATTGCCGTCATGCGTGGTGTCCTCACTTTTGCAGCGTTTGCCATCGCCGCGGGCCTCGTCGTGCCGAAATACGCCGCGCAACTCCACACCGGCCGGCCGTCGCAACCGGCGCCGACCGTGATGGCGGCGC
>DATJBH010000135.1:0-36074 GCA_035515455.1 Xanthobacteraceae bacterium | reverse complement strand
GATGCAGCGGAACATCCGGTGGCGCTGCAGCTAGGCGGTTCGGATCCGCGCGCGCTGGCGCAATGTGCCCGTATCGGTGCCGATGCGGGATTTGACGAGATCAATCTCAATGCCGGCTGTCCGTCGGATCGCGTGCAGGATGGCCGCTTCGGCGCCTGCCTGATGGCGGAGCCGGATTTGGTCGGCGATTGCGTCGCGGCCATGAAGGCGGCCGTGGACATCCCTGTGACCGTCAAGTGCCGCATCGGCATCGACGCGCAGGATCCTGAACCCGCTCTTGAAGATTTTGCGTGCGCCGCAGAGCAGGCGGGAACCGATGCGCTCATCGTGCATGCGCGCAAAGCGTGGTTGAAAGGATTGTCGCCGAGAGAAAATCGCGAGCTTCCGCCGCTCGATCATGAGCGCGTTTATCGCCTCAAACGCGCGCACCCGCGGCTTTCCGTCATTCTCAATGGCGGCGTCGGCAGCGTGGAGGCCGCGCTCGCGCATCTGCAGCACGTCGATGGCGTGATGGTCGGCCGATCCGCCTACCAGGAACCTTGGCGGCTCATCGCGGTCGATCCGCTCATTTTCGGCGAAGCCGCCCGCTTCGCTTCACCGAAGACGGCCGTCACGGCGCTCATGCCCTATATCGAGCGTGAATTAGGTCAGGGCACGCGATTGCATGCCATCACGCGGCACCTGCATGGTCTGTTCCACGCTGTGCCTGGCGCCCGCGCTTTCCGACGTCATCTTGCCGGCGCCGCCGCGGTTCCACATGCGGGTGCCGAATACCTTGCCGCGGCGATTGCATTGGTCGCGGATCGTTCGCTGGACACTACCCGGGATTTGGCGCACATCGCGGCGTGACGTCCACTTCGGAAAGAGCCAACGCAAAAAAATGATCTTCGGCGTTCCGTTGAGCGAGGTCGCGTGGCTTGTGCTCGCCGTCGTCATCGGCGGCGTCATCACCGGACTCCTCGCCGGCACCTTCGGCATCGGCGGGGGCGCCGTCATCGTGCCGGTGCTCTATGAGGTCTTTCAGCTGCTTGGCGTTTCCGAGGCGGTGCGCATGCAGCTGTGCGTCGGCACGTCGATCGCCATCATCCTGCCGACGACAGTGCGCTCCTACTTGACGCACCGGCAGAAGGGCCTCGTCGTTCCGCACGTGATCCGGTTGTGGGCGTTGCCGGCCGTCATCGGCGTCGCGTGCGGCGCGGCAATCGCGGCATTTGCGCCTCCCGCGGTGTTCAAGATCGCATTCGTCGTGATTGCCAGCTTCATCGCGGCCAAATTTTTGTTCGCCAGCGACCGCTGGAATCTCGGTACCGAACTGCCCGGACCAGTGCCGATGACGGCTTACGGCTTTGGCATCGGATTGGCCGGTTCGCTAATGGGCGTCAGCGGCGGCTCGCTGTCTAACATCGTGCTCACGCTCTATGGCAAATCGATCCACCAAGCGGTGGCGACCTCAGCAGGTCTCGGCGTGCCGATCACTATCGTGGGTACGCTCGGCTACATGCTGGCCGGACTGCCGCACCGCGCGCTGTTGCCGCCGCTGTCGGTCGGTTTCGTGTCGCTGATCGGTGTCGCGGTGATGGCGCCGGTGTCGAGTCTCGCCGCGCCCTACGGCGCAAGGCTCGCCCATCGCCTTTCACGGCGCACGCTCGAGCTGGCGTTCTCGTTCTTTCTATTGCTGGTGTCGGCCCGGTTTCTGGTCAGCTTGTTTTGGAACATTTAGCTTTTCACGGATAACCCTTGAGCACCAGCCGGTCGCCGTTGACCTGCCAGCTTTGCAGCCGGTTCAAAAAACTCATGCCGAGGAGGCTCGTCTTGAGTTGGCTTGGCTGCACCACGAGCGCATCGACCGATTTCTCCTCCAGGCTGCCGACGGCGATGCGGTCCAGCGTCACCGGCGCGGCCCGGGTCCGGCCGTTGGCCGTATCGATGCTCACCGAATAGTCGAGGAGGTCGATCGGCAATCCGGCGGCTTTGGCGTCGCTTTCGGTGAGGACCACGGAGCTGGCACCGGTATCGAGCACCATGTGGACGCGGGCGCCGTTGATTTTAGCGGCAATCGCAAAATCGCCGCCGCCGGCGCGCGCCACTTCGACGGTGCGCCCGTGGGAAATAACATGGCCGGGGACGAGCTCCGCCACTACTCGGTCGGCGACCTGGGTCAACTCATAGCGATACGAATAGCCGATCACCAGAACAAGTCCGACCACGACCCAGAGCAGCGCCGCCGTGACGGCTTGCGTGAAGCGCTCGCGGAACATTGTCAGCACGGCCGCGGTGAGAAACACCAGGAGCGCGATCTTGTAGGCAAACGCGCCGAATTCGTCGGCGGATAGCGGTCCGACCGTGCCGCGGCCATTTTGCGCGATAAGAATCAGAATCGCGATCACGATCCCGATCAGTAAAAACCACAATAGCCGCCGGCGCACGTCGATCGCTCCTTGCGAATCGTGGGGCACGATAGACAGCAAGCCGGTGAAGGCAATGCCTGGTGCGGCTCTCTATCCGCCGGTGCCGAACAGTGCCCGCTTGGCGCGGTTCGTCGCTTCACTTGGCGACGTAGGGGACGAGGACGTGTCCCCTTGCGGCTGAATCGGCGGTGCGTTCTCGGAAATCGGCGCCAGCGCCGACATGACGCGCTCCGGCGGAAAGGTGACGATGACTTCGGTACCGATGCGCAGCTTTGATTTCAGGGTGAAGGTGCCGCCGTGCAGATCGATGAGGTTCTTGGCGATCGGCAGGCCGAGACCGGCACCCTGTTCGGCCGATTTGATTGAGTTCGAACCCTGGCCGAAAGAGGCGAGCACAATCGGAATTTCCTCTTCGGGAATACCGGGACCGGTGTCCTTGACGCTCATGTATTGGCCGCCGGAAGCGGTCCAGCCGACCTTGAGCCAGATTTCGCCGCCCTGCGGCGTGAACTTGATCGCATTTGATAAGAGGTTCAGGCAGATCTGCCGGATGGCGCGCTCGTCGCCCCACAACCGCGGCAAATCGGGCTCGAACATCTCGTGGATGGTGATGCCGCGATTGGTGGCGCGCAATTTCAACAAGTGATGGCAGTCTTCGACCACGCGGTTGAGCGAGACCGCTTCCTCATTGAGCTCGTAGCGGCCGGCCTCGATGCGCGACAAATCGAGGATTTCATTGATCAGATTAAGCAGATGCACGCCTGAACTGTGAATGTCGGCGGCATAGTCCTTGTACATCGGCACGCCATGCGGGCCGAAGATTTCGCCTTTCATCACTTCGGAGAAACCGAGGATGGCGTTGAGCGGCGTGCGCAGCTCGTGACTCATCTGGGCGAGAAAACGCGATTTCGCGATATTGGCAGTTTCGGCGCGCCGCCGCGCTTCGTCGGAGACGGACTTCGACTGCTCGAGCTCGCCGATCAAGGCATCCTTTTCGGCGCGCGCCTCCAGCGTCGCCAGCGTCGTGGAATAGAGCCGGTAAGCGAGCAGGGAGAAGTAGCCCTCCGCGGTCAATGCCATGATGGCAAGGATGTAGTCATGCAGTGTGCGCTTGACGGCGAAATCAAGCGCAATGGCGATCGTCACAGGCAAGGTCAGCGCGAACACCGCGATGGGCAGGCTCGATGCCAGCATGCTGGAAATCGCCACGACCAGCAGCATCACGAACAGCATGAATGTGGCGGCCTGGTCGTCCATCCCGATTGGGTTGATCAGGATGAAAGTCCACGCCATGCCGAAAAACAGATCGAGCAATATGAAGCGCATGCGCCAGCGGCGCAGCTGCGTCGTTGACGCCGGCTCTTCGAGGAACTGCCGGCAGGCGCGGATGACGACGAGATGGATGACAAGCGCGCCGGCGGTCCAAACGGCGCAGGCCAGCGCTCCGGTCCACAGGCCCGAGAGCGCGCCGATGGTGACGATGAGGACAAGGATGACCGGCGATGCCGAAATGCGGTTCCGCGCGAATTGACGCAACAATTCGTAATCGAAGACCGGCCGCGTGCCGCTGGTCGAGGTGAGCCGGTCGCGCGCCTCGCGCACATGCTGGGACGCGAGCCGCCGCTTGGTCGAGGGGGCGGCAGCCGGCGAAGCAAGCTCGTGCGTTTCACTGATTGTGTTGGGCATTGCGGAGCCGGCACTGGCGCAGTTTCGCCAAAAGTGGCCCAAATTCCTTAAGACGAGGCTTAAGAGACGGTTGTTGCCGCATCAGCCGGCAAGCATTTGTTTACGTCTGGAGGCTTGCGGCATGGCACGGGGCGGCCCCGCGGCAACGCCGGCTTGCGCGGAGGATCTCGGCCGACACGCAATTAGCCCGCACTCTCAAGAGGATAGCTTCACTCTCGGCTTAGCGCGCTTTGGAAAATTGCGGCGGCGATCGCTTGCCGCAAAGCCAAGGGCGCCGGCCGCCGGTGCCGGCGGCACACTAACAAAGCGATCCGTCCCGCCTTGTCCGTGATGACCTGGTGTGCTGGCTGGTCTCGCACCGGCGCGTTAAACTTGCCTCCGGCAGCGAAGGAGGCAATCGCGATGAAGCTTTACGATGGCGGGCGCGCCCCCAATCCGCGGCGTGTCCGCATTTTCCTGGCCGAGAAGGCAATCAAGGTCCCGACCGAGCAAGTCGATCTCGGCGCGCTGCAGCAGCGGTCGGAAAGCTTTACCGCGGTCAATCCGATGCAGCGGGTACCGGCGCTGGTGCTCGACGACGGCACCGTGATCGCCGAGTCAGTCGCCATTTGCCGCTATTTCGAGGCGCTCCAGCCCGACCCGCCGCTGTTCGGTCGGGGCGCGCTGGAGAGCGCACTGGTCGAAATGTGGAACAGGCGGGCCGAGCTGCATTTGCTGTTTCCCGTCGCCGCCGTCTTTCAACATTTGCATCCGGCCATGAAGCAGATGGTGCAGCCGCAAGTGCCGGATTGGGGCGAGGCCAACAAGCCGCGGGTCACGGCGTTTCTGCAATTCCTCGATCGCGAATTGAAAGACCGGCCCTTTGTTGCGGGCGCAAACTATACGATTGCCGATATCACCGCCCTGGTGGCGGCCGACTTCATGCGGGTGTCGAAGCTGGTGGTGCCGGATGAGCTCGCAAATGTGCGGCGCTGGCACCAAGCGGTTTCGGCGCGACCAAGCGCCACCGCCTAGCTCGGCGACCGAACGGTGCTCGCGATTATTTCTGCACGGCCGCGCGAACGGTGCCGTAGCCGTCCGTAGCATTGGCGATGTTGGGTTGGCCGCTGACAAAGAACAGGCCGATGGCGCCGATTGCGGCATAAACCGCCGCACAGGTCCAGAAGCCAAGCGAGGCACGCTTGCCCATAGTGTCGTCCTTTTGGCTCGCCATTGCGGCGCTTCATCGCCGACCGGTCTCAAGCCTTAGGTCGTCATCGCACCCAGCACAGCGCATCATCTATCCGAGTCGGCAAAGCAAATTCCCAATTTGCGGGACTTGGGACTGCGACCGGCGGAACCAATGTGCGGCACATGGATTAGTCGCCTGGGGGTAAAGGGGCGTTCACTTCCATTGGAGGAATTATGGACAAGAGAATTGCCGGATTACTGGGTGCAGCCGCCGCCTTGACCGCGGTGACCGCCGCCCAAGCGACGCCGGCGCCACAACTTGCTGCGGCGACAAGCTACCGGGATCTTCTTGATCCTATTCCGAACGCCGTGCCGACATTGAAAGCCGAGGATGCCCGTCGCGCCGAGGCCTCAGCCAATGAGGTCGCGCAGATTTCGGTGCAGCTCGGTCATCATCACCATCATCACCACCACCATCATCATCACGGCGTGGTGGTGCATTTGGGTCCGCATCACCCGCGCCATCATCACCATCATCACCACCACCATCACCACCACCACCACTAACGTGCAGCAAGCGGGCGTCCTTTCGGGCGCCCGCTTGCTGTTTTCCGTCAATTCTTAAAACCCAGATTTCAAAATCTAGATCTCGCGCTCTCTCGCCTTGGCCGCGCGCAGCAGATGGCGGTAGGTGCCATCGAACACGGTATCGGTATCAGAGGTCCAGGTGCTGTCGGCGGCGAGGGTAGGGCGGCTACTGTGGATGCGCCGCCCGCGCAATTCGCGTTCGGCGGCTTCTTCATCGCCCATCGGGACTAGCGTGAAATCCGCCGTCACTGGCAGAACCAAGATCTGCAGCATCGGTTCGCCCGGCCGGAAAATATGCGTCGTTCCCTCGATCGGCGCCTTGAAGATGACAAACGAGATCATCGGCCACCACTCGGTCCGCAACAGCGCCGGCACGGCAATCGGCACCGTGCCGGTGGTATCGGTGTAGAACCGCGGATGCGGCTCGGTCCGCACCGCCCAGTCCTTGCCGACCTTCAAGTCGAGCAGCAGCTGATGGCTGTAAAAGTCTCGGCCGAATGAGCGAAAAGGCGGCCACATCAGGTCGCTGTCGTCGGGCGGCGGACCAAGATCGCCGTCAAAGACGAGCTTGCCGTCTTTCCTGGTGACGCGAAGCTCGTTGCGATAGGGGTAGAAAATCTCGATGCCGTATTGCGCTCCCTCGGTGAACGGCGCGCAATGCCAGGCGTATTCGTGCGAACCGTCCTTGCGCGGCGCCGGCTGGCCGGCCCAACCGGGCATTTCCAGCTTGGTCCGCCGCGGCTTGAGCTCGGGATTGACCAGCCTGTATTTGATTTCCTGCATAGTGCCGATCCAAGTGAAGTGGCCGGGCCAATATGCAATGAAACCCCCTCGGCCCAAGCATGAAAAGTCGCTAGGCCGGCATGAAGTTCCACCCCGGTCTGGGGCTGCAAGCAGCCCTTCCGGCTGCGCGCATTGGTCACCCTATTTAAACGCCACCGGAACCTGCTATCACTTGCCCAACAAGGACGTTGGCCGTCACGGTTAATGCTCCGGGCGAAGAAAATCGAGGGAGGTTCACGTGTTGTCACGCCGCGCTTTTGCCGGTGCCCTGCTTGGCACAGTCGCCGTTACGACCAGGTCGGCCTTCGCTGCCGACGCCTACCCATCCCGGGCGATCCGGCTGATCAGCCCGTTCCCGGCCGGGAGCGCCTCGGATACCACGGCGCGCGTCGTGGTCGACCAGATGTCGCAAATCCTCGGCCAATCGGTGGTCGTGGAGCCGCAGGCCGGCGCCGGCGGAATCGTCGGCTTTGGCATGGTGGCGAAGGCTGCGCCCGACGGCTATACGCTGGTCACCAGTTCGTCGTCGATGGCCAACGGCAAGGTGTTGCACAGTCATTTGCCTTATGACGTTTTGCGCGATTTCACTCCCGTGGCATTGTTCGGCGTGCAGCCGAACGTGCTGGTCTGCTCCAAGCAGAGCGGTTTTAAGACCGTCGCCGATCTCGTTGCCGCGGCCAAGGCGAAACCCGGAAACCTGACCTTTGCCTCGGCCGGAATTGGCTCGACCTCGCATATGGCGGGCGAGAAATTCCGCCTCGCGACCAAAATCGACGTCCGCCACATCCCGTTCCGCGAGGGCGGACTGACCGAGGTGATGGCCGGCCGTATCGATTTTTATTTCATTCCGCTGGCCGCGGCCGCCTCGATGCTCACGAGCGGCAAGCTTTCGGCGCTCGCGGTCAGCACGCCCAAGCGCGCGCCGCTATTGCCGGACGTGCCGACCGTGGCGGAGGCCGGTTATCCGGCCGCCGAGTCGAACTTCTGGGTGGGTTTATCGGCGCCGGCGAAGACGCCCGCCGACATCGTCAACAAGCTGCACGACGCCACCGAAAAGGCGCTGCAAGTGCCCGCGGTGAAGGACCATCTCGCCAAGATCGGCGTCGACCCGCAACTGATGACCGTCGCGCAGTTCACCAAATTCTTCAACGACGACTACAACGACACGCTGCAGCTCGCCAAGGAAGCCGATATCAAGCCGGTGGATTAGAGCGGGAGCGGGCTTTTTGGCCGGCTTGGCTTATCGCCGGGCTCACTGGCCTTTGAGAAACGACAGAATGATGGTCACGGCCTGCGCCGGCTGCTCCTCCATGATCCAGTGACCGCAATCCTTTATCACCGCGGCGCGCACATTCGCGGCGGCGAAACCGATTTCGGTGGCGAGATGTGCGCCATAGGAATGATCGCCGCCGATCGCCAGTACCGGCATCTTTAGTTTGCCCTTCGCCACGAGCTGTTGATTGTCGATGGCGTCCTGCGCGAAGGCTGCAAACTGTCCGCCGAGGGCGTTGTGGATGACGTGAGGACGCGCATAAAGTTCGGCATAGTGCTCGCGTGTCGCTTCGTCGATGCGAGCCGGATCGGCTGAAAGCTCGTTGTAGAACCGGTCGAGCAGGATTCGTTCGCGTCCCGCCACCAGCCGCTCGACGTCCGGGCCGCGGAAATTGAAGTGCCAGGTTTTCGGATTTTTCAGTTGATCGTCCCAGTGACCGATGCCGGGTAGTGGCGCATCCATCACGATCCATTTGTTGACGCGCTGCGGAAACGGTGCGGCAAAAGCGTAACCGACCATGTTGCCGATGTCGTGGGTGACGAGAGCGATTTCCTGGAATCCAAGCTGATCCAGAATTGCGGCGAGGTCCCGAGCCTGCGCGAGTTTTTCGTAACCGCCTTCGGGATGGGACGACAGGCCCATGCCGCGCAAGTCGGGAACGATGACTGCGTGATCTTTAACGAGGGCTTCCGCGAGAGGCACCCACATATCGCCGGTGTCGCCGAAGCCATGGAGAAGGAGGACGGCGGGCCCCTTGCCGCCGAAGCGGACATATAGCGTGCCGCCGGTCACTGGCATTTGCTGCGCAGTAAAAGCCTCAGGCCAAGAGCCAACGGGCATGATGACGTCCTCCAGTAGGCTGCGCCGACGGGCTTACGGCTGTGCTCGTTAGCGGTTGAGCAGCGCGATCAGGCTCGAAGTGTCCCAACGCTTGCCGCCCATCGCCTGGACTTCGGAATAGAACTGGTCGACCAGCGCCGAGACCGGCAGATGCGCGCCGTTGCGGCGCGCTTCGGACAGACAGATGCCAAGGTCCTTGCGCATCCAATCGACGGCGAAGCCGAAATCGAATTTGCCGGCAACCATTGTCTTATAGCGGTTCTCCATCTGCCAGGATTGCGCTGCGCCCTTGGAGATCGTGGCGATCAGCTTCTCGATGTCGAGGCCGGCCTTCATGGCGAAGTGCAGGCCTTCGGCAAGACCCTGCACTGCACCGGCGATGCAAATCTGATTGACCATTTTGGCGAGCTGCCCCGAACCCACCGGGCCAAGGAGATTGCAAGCGCGCGCATAAGCGGCGATCACCTTCTCGGCTTTGGCAAACGGCGCCGCGTCGCCGCCGCACATCACGGTGAGAACGCCATTCTCGGCGCCGGCCTGGCCGCCGGAAACCGGTGCATCGACGAAATCGAAACCACGCTGTTTGGCCTCGGCATAGAGCTCACGGGCGATTTCGGCGGAGGCCGTGGTGTGGTCGACGACGACCGCGCCCTTGCCGACGCCGGCGAAGATGCCGTTGTTGCCCAGCATCACCTCGCGTAAATCGTTGTCATTGCCGACGCAGGCAAATATGAATTCCTTGCCTTCGGCAGCCTGTTTCGGCGTCGGTGCGTGCTTGCCGCCATATTGGCCGACCCATTTTTCGGCCTTGGCGGTGGTGCGGTTATAGACCGTGACCTCGTGGCCACCCTTGGCTTTGAGGTGCCCGGCCATCGGATAGCCCATCACACCAAGCCCCACGAACGCGACCTTTGCCATTTCAGTCCTCCTTCGCTTTGGCATCGGTCATGGCCCCTCCGGCGCCGCCCCGTCAACGGGGCCCGTCAACGCGGCGGTCAACCGCTTCCGCCAGCGGCGCAAGGGGCCTATGTAGGTCGGCATGACCGACCTCAAACATGACGTTCTCGCCGCTCTCGGCAGAGTCTCGAGCCCGGACGGCACAGCTCTGCCGGCAACCGGAAAACTGTCCGAAATCGTCGCCAGCGACGGAAAAGTGTTCTTGTCGATCACCGTCGACGCCAGCGCCGTGAAAGCATGGGAAGCGGTGCGCGAGCGCGCGGAGGCCGCGGTCCGCGCCGTACCGGGCGTCAAATCGGTGATGGTGGCGCTGACTGCGGAGCGCGCCGCAGGAAGCGGCGGCGCGATGCCGCGGCCGCCGCAACGGCCGCAAACGGCCTCCGGCGCAGCGCGCGCCCCCGGCGCAAGACCGGGTCCGGCGCCCGGTGCGCCTTCGGCGCCGTCACCATCCGGCATCCCGGGCGTGGCCGCGATCATTGCGGTCGCCTCCGGCAAAGGCGGCGTCGGCAAATCGACCACCGCGGTCAACCTGGCGCTGGGCCTGCGCGACCTCGGGCTCAAAGTCGGCATTCTCGATGCCGACATCTACGGCCCGTCGCTGCCCAAGCTCCTTGCCATTCGCGAGCGGCCGCAGACCATCGGCGGCAACCGGCTCAAACCGATCGAGCGCCACGGCATGCCGGTGATGTCGATCGGCTTCCTCATCGAGGAGGAAACGCCGATGATCTGGCGCGGCCCGATGGTGATGTCGGCGCTCACGCAGATGCTGCGCGAAGTGGAGTGGGGGACGCTTGACGTCATGGTGGTCGACATGCCGCCGGGCACCGGCGACGCGCAGCTCACGATGGCGCAGCAGGTGCCGCTCAAGGGCGCGGTGATCGTGTCGACGCCGCAAGACCTCGCGCTGATCGATGCGCGGCGCGGCATCGCCATGTTCCGCCGCGTCAACGTGCCGGTGCTTGGCATTGTCGAGAACATGTCGACCTTCATCTGCCCGCATTGCGGCACGCGCTCGGACATTTTCGGCCACGGCGGCGCCCGTCGCGAGGCCGAACGGCTCGGCGTGCCATTTCTCGGCGAAGTGCCGCTGGATATCTCGATCCGCGAAAAGTCCGATGCCGGGTTGCCGGTGGTGGCGACCGCGCCGGATTCCGAGCAGGCGCAAATCTACCGCGACATCGCCGCGCGGGTCCGCGACGGCCTCCAAGGCGCCAGCAAGCCGGCGCCGAAGATCGTCATCGAGGCGTGAGCTAGTCGGTCTCCGCGCTCTCGGAGCCGGCCTCGTCGTTTGTCTCGTCGTTTGTCTCGTCCTTGGCCGCTTCGGTGTAGCTCACCCCGCAGCTCTTGCATTCATAGGTCCGCAATTCGGGAAACGAGCCGAAGCGGGGAATGACGAGCACGATGCCCATCGGCCGCCCGCAGGCGGGACAGAAATGGCGGCTGATCGGAACGACGTTGGCGGAATCCATGGAATGAATCTGGCCCGCCAACGAAACCCGCGCCTTGATCTCGATCAGCCTCGGCCGTCGCACGCGCCCTATTTCAGCGCGCCGGAAACGCTCGAGAACGTCGTATTGAGCTGGGTGCCGAGACCCTGCAGACGGCGATGATCGCCACCGCGATACCGGCCGCGATCAGTCCGTATTCGATGGCGGTCGCCCCGCGATCGTCATTGAGAAAACGCCAAAGTACGCGCAACATGATCAAGCCCCCGTTCTAGGATCGCCCCGAGCTGACAATACACATCTGACGCTTGTGAAAATGTTAAGTGGCCGCCCGCTCAAGTCGGACGGAAATAGGCTTTGGTGTTGTGGTGAACGTGGGGTGACGCCAAGAGCTCGGCCTCCGTCCACCAGCGCAATTCGCTGTGTTGGTCGTCCGATTTGAGCGCCGCGGTATCGTCAATTTTCAGTTCATAGCCGTGCACCACGTAATGGGTGCCGTAGCCCGTCTCGCCGAAGCAGTTGTTGGCATAGAAATGCTCGTAAACGCCAAGCGGCCGGGCGTCCTCGATGCCTGCGTTGAGATCCGTTTCGCGCTTGAGGATGCGCGCGAAGGCCTCGCGCAGGCGCTCGTTTTTCAGGATCATGCCGCCCGGCACGAAATAGGAGCCTTTGGCCGGCTCATTGTTGCGCAGGCCGAGCAGGATTTCGCCGCGCGCATTGCGGATGATGAGATCGATGGCGATGAGCGGCGCCAGGCGGACCACCTTGCGCAACTCGTCATGGGGCAAATAAGCGGGCGGCGGCGATGGCGGCGATTCGGACATGCCGGCTTGATAATCCGGATCGTGCGGTCGAGCTACCGCGTATCGCCGCTATCGGCGAGGCCGGCGGGCAAACGACGCCAATGCCGCGGCGCGAGGACATAAAGGCCGGCACAGCGCGGGTCCCAGTAGTGGCGTTGCAGACCACCGTGCGGCACCACGACGACGGGGCGGGCGTGCACCTCTGGAGGATAAAGATAGGACTGCTGCTCCGCCTGGGCGCCGCCACTCCCGGCCAGTGCAGTCGCGATGCAACAGCTAAGGGCGAAAACCAAATCGCTTGAACGTCGCATTATCGGGCTCTTCGGCATCCGGCAGTGCTCAGTTCCAACGCCGCAGGCGGGGACCGGTTTCGCCTTTCGGCTTTGCTCAAGCCGTCGCGCGCCGCCGGCCCGCCAGTTCGTGCGGCTCCAGTTCGTGGGGCTCCTGGGCTTCGGTCACCGACGCGCCGCATTGTCCGCAGCTATAGACGCGCAATTCCGGAAGCCCGCCGATTCCCGGAATTATCCGCGCCAAATGCATCGGCTTGTTGCAGCTTGGGCACGACGGTCTTTTCGCTTCGCGGGCTGCGTCGGTCATGTCCAACCATGGCTGACTGATGACGCATCCGCATTGATTTGGAGCAAAAAACGCGCGCGACGCCAAGCCCGGCGCGAACGAGGTCCAGACAAGAACGGTTCAGCGGGGAGGGACGTTGGTGGGGAGGCCGCCAAGGCGGGACGACCTCCCAAGCGCGGCCGGCTCAGAGCGCTCTTAGTATCGATTGTAATAATCCCATGGGCCGTAGCGATACGGCTTGCAGGCGCCACCCTGGACCGTCCAATTCGGCGGGCAGCCATTCCAGGTGCCGGAGCCGCCGCCGTAATAGCCGCCGCGGTAATAATTGTAGTAGTGGGGATGGTGCGGGCCGACCCATACATGGAAACCCGGGCCGCTGACATAAAAGGCCGCGGCCGGCGCCGCGCCGCCGAGCGCCAGCGCGCCGATAAAGCCGAGCGCGATCGCGCTTTTGGTGGCAGTTCTCACAACAGATGTCGTTGACATGGTGTTCCTCGCTGTGTGCCCACCCGGTAACCGCCCGGGGCGGAACTATAACGCGGAACCCGGCCGTCAGGTTTCCGACCGGAACTTGCGGCGAACTGATGCGGCCGGCGGCGGGCGTCCCGGACGCGCCGGCGACGTCGGCAAATCACGCTGTTATGCGGGGTTTTCCTCGGCCCCCACGACCTTGCCGGTCTTGGGATTGATCAGATGCACGCGTGCGCACATCGTGCAGTTGACCGGCTCGAAGGTCTCATCGTCTTGCGCCGGCGCATCGGCGGCCCAGCCCTGGACGTTCAACCCGGTACTCGGGCAGCGATAGATAAACACAGCCATGTCCCAGCTAGGCCGGCACCGTAAGTACGGGCAATTACGGATGTTTACGTAGGTTCTGTTTACGCAGGTCCTGTTTACGTAGGTCCTGTGGGAGCCGCGTTTAGCGGGAGAAAGACTGGCCGCAACTCGATGCCGAGGAGCCTCGCCGCCGCGGGCGCTGACGATGCCCGGATTTGCAGTGCAAAAGCGGGAGACGGCATTTCAATTCCGATTATTTGTGTCCGGCTAAGCCACGAGCAATGCAGGCATCGAACGCCATAATATTGGTATCGTGACTTTTCAGCCCCTTCGAGCCGTAGTGCCAGTGGCCGGTTTGTGGATCGCATTGGCCGCCGACCTCCACGGCGCAGCGTGCCTGGAGTGAATTGCATCTGCCGGTAGCTGCCGTCGCAGTTGCCGCCCAAAGACAATACGCCGTCGTTGCGACGGCCGTCATAACGAGGCAGGTGCGTATCATGATACGTCCCCTCGATTGCAGACCAGTCACAGTGCCCTCAATAGGCGCTGCCACGCAAGGTGGATACATGCGCCCCTCGGTACTGGCCGGCGGCCAGTACCCCTACCCCTCTCTCGAAAAGAACATATTGCGAACGAAGAACAGATCGTGTACAGTGCCCCAATCGCCATTTGCCAAGAGCCGACGGCGTTGGGGGGCGCGGCGCTTCCGTACCCGTCGAATCCCGGCCATAAGGAGCACGGAACATGAGTGCAGCGCTTCGTCTCGTCGAAGGATCGTCCATGGACAAATCGAAGGCCCTTGATGCCGCGCTCTCGCAGATCGAGCGCTCGTTCGGCAAGGGCTCGATCATGAAGCTCGGCAAGAACATGCAGGCCATGGACATCGACACGGTGTCCACCGGCTCGCTGGGACTCGATATCGCGCTCGGCATCGGCGGACTGCCGCGCGGCCGGGTGGTGGAAATCTACGGCCCCGAATCGTCCGGCAAGACCACGCTCGCGCTGCACTGTCTCGCCGAAGCGCAGAAGAAGGGCGGCATCTGCGCCTTCATCGATGCCGAACATGCGCTCGATCCGATCTATGCGCGCAAGCTTGGCGTCAACGTCGACGATCTCTTGATCTCGCAGCCCGACGCCGGTGAGCAGGCGCTGGAAATCGCCGACACGCTGGTGCGCTCCGGCGCGGTCGACGTGCTGGTCATCGATTCGGTTGCGGCCTTGGTGCCGCGCGCCGAGCTCGAAGGCGAGATGGGCGATAGCCAGCCGGGGCTGCAGGCCCGGCTGATGAGCCAGGCGCTGCGCAAGCTCACCGCTTCGATCAACCGCTCCAATACGATGGTGATCTTCATCAATCAGATCCGCATGAAGATCGGCGTCATGTACGGCTCGCCGGAGACCACCACCGGCGGCCACGCCCTCAAATTCTACGCCTCCGTCCGCCTCGATATCCGCCGCATCGGCGCCATCAAGGAACGCGACGAGGTGGTCGGCAATCAGACCCGCGTGAAGGTCGTCAAGAACAAGCTGGCGCCGCCGTTCAAGCAGGTCGAATTCGACATCATGTACGGCGAGGGCGTCTCCAAGAACGGCGAACTTATCGACCTCGGCGTCAAGGCCGGCGTCGTCGAGAAATCCGGCGCCTGGTTCTCCTATGACAGCCAGCGCATCGGCCAGGGCCGCGAGAATGCCAAGAGCTTCCTCAAAGCCAATCCCGACATCGCCGGCAAGATCGAAGCCGCGATCCGGCAGAACGCCGGGCTGATTGCCGAAAAGATTCTGGCCGGCGAAGAGGGCGGTTCGACCACGGACGACGACGCCGCGGAGGCGTAAGCGTCATTCCGGGGCGCGAAGCGAGGAGCCCGGAATCCATATCCGCAGGCGGCACAGTACCGGTCGTGCAGTGAGGATGGATTCCGGACTTGGGATTCCGGACTTGGGATTCCGGACTTGGGATCCCGGACTTGGGATCCCGGATTGCCGCTTTGCGGCAATCCGGAAGTGACGGGGCTAGGAGGCGCGGCGTTCCGCCGTCCAGGACCCGGAGCAGGCGCCGCCGCTCCACTGTCCGCCGCCTTGATTGCCGGCAAGATGACCGATGCCGGTGGCGCTCTTGCCGCCGGCGCTTACGGTGACGGTGATGGCGCCGGTCTCGGCGACCTTGCCGGTGATGGTGAAGGCGGTGTCGCCGGCGTTGACCAGCTTGCCGTCGGAAATGCGGATCGGATAGCGATAGCCGGGATCGCAATCGCCTTTCTTGGTCATGACCAGCACGCTCCAGGTGCCGTCATAACGCGGCATGGCGAAGCTCGTCGAAGAGACCAAAGTGGCGGCTGCGGTGACAAGCGCGAACAGCGCCTTCCTGTTGGAAAGGTCGATCATGGCCAAAGTCCCTGTTATCCGGCGGAATGAAATTCCCGCGCATTTGATGGGTCGGAAGAGGCAGCGGACCGGTGTCCGCTCTCATCCGGTTAGTCGCGTCGAATACGAAAAGTGTTCTAAGCAACAAAAGTTCAAATCGAGTTGATATGCGTCACTAAATTGCCGAAAAAGCGCCGCTTTTGCCGTCGCGTCGGCGAAAACACCTATGGGAGCCAACAGCTTAGCGACAGGTCCCATACCTCTGTTAAAATCGCAATCGGGATCGATTTCGTCGCGTTCCGGACAATTCGCGGCTCGATTTCGGCCGTGCCCCGGGGCCGGGCGTCGCGATCATTGAGGCGTCGTTAACCAACACGCGGCGGCATCGTCTAAAATTGCAACTCGCCACAATCTGTTGCCGCAATTGCATGGTCAATGCGCGCCGATCCGTGGCGGGAAGGCTTCACCATCTTCAGCTTCCCCCTGCGGGTTAAAAAAGCCCCCGGCGACTTCCCCGCCGGGGGTTTTGTTTTGATCGCCGGCGCGCGGCGTTATCTGCCGCCGACCACGGCGCCTAGTCGCGGCCGTCGTACCGCGCCGCGGAGACCCGCGGCTCTTCGTCCATGCTTTGGTCGTCGTAACCGTGCCGGCTGGAATAGAAGATCAATCCCATCAGCACAAAGCCGACCAGCAGCGACAGCACGACACCGAGCGTCATGAAAATATAGCCGGACGCGGGCATCGGCGGTCCGTCGACCGACATCCAGGCGTGCGCAGCATACCATAATGCCGCCGCCAGCATGGCAAACAGCACCACGACCAGCACGATCGTGCCAACACCCCAGTGTCCGGCGCTCGGCGCTCGGCTTGAGGGGCCGCTCGGCTTATCCGTCGTCTGCTCCATGTTCCTTAGATAAGAGCGCGGCATCGGCTTGCCAGGCGCGCCGCACCGCCCGTGGGCCGGGACAATCGCTTTACGACGCCATCGCAGCCTTCAGGTTGGCATCGATCTTGTCGAGGAAACCCGTCGTGGTGAGCCATTTCTGGTCCGGACCGACCAAGAGCGCCAGGTCCTTGGTCATGAAGCCCGCCTCGACGGTGCCGACCGTGACCTTCTCCAGGGTCGCGGCGAATTTCGCCAGTTCCGCATTGTCGTCGAGCTTGGCGCGGTGCGCGAGCCCGCGGGTCCAGGCGAAGATCGAGGCGATCGAATTGGTCGAGGTCTCGCGGCCCTTCTGGTGCTCGCGATAATGCCGCGTCACGGTGCCGTGGGCGGCCTCGGCCTCGACCACCTTGCCGTCCGGCGTCGTGAGCACCGAGGTCATCAGGCCGAGCGAGCCATAGCCCTGCGCCACGGTGTCGGACTGCACGTCGCCGTCGTAGTTCTTGCAGGCCCAGACATAGCCGCCGGACCATTTGAGCGCCGCGGCGACCATGTCGTCGATCAGCCGGTGCTCGTAAGTCAGCCTCTTCTCCGCGAACCTGTCCTTGAACTCGTTGTCGAACACCTCCTGGAAAATGTCCTTGAAGCGTCCGTCATAGACTTTGACGATGGTGTTCTTGGTCGACAGATAAAGCGGAAAGCCGCGGTTGAGCGCGTAATTCATCGAGGCGCGGGCGAAATCGCGGATCGAATCGTCGAGGTTGTACATCGCCATGGCGACGCCCGAGCCGGGGAACTGGAACACTTCGCGCTTGATCTCCTTGCCGTCGTCGCCGACGAAACTGAGATAGAGCCTGCCCTTGCCCGGCACCTTGAAATCGGTGGCGCGATATTGGTCGCCGTAGGCGTGGCGGCCGATGATGATCGGCTTGGTCCAGCCGGGGACGAGCCGCGGCACATTCCGGCAAAGGATCGGCTCGCGGAAAATGACGCCGCCGAGGATGTTGCGGATGGTGCCGTTCGGCGAACGGTACATTTCGTGCAGGTTGAATTCCTTCACGCGCGCTTCGTCCGGCGTGATGGTGGCGCATTTGACGGCGACGCCGACCTTTTTGGTCGCTTCGGCGGCGTCGATGGTGATCTGGTCGTGCGTCTCGTCGCGCTTGCCGATGCCGAGATCGAAATACAGAAGCTCGATGTCGAGATAGGGGTAGATCAGCTTGTCCTTGATGTGCCGCCAGATGATCCGGGTCATCTCGTCGCCATCCATCTCGACGATGGGGTTGGTGACCTTGATTTTCGCCATGGAGCTTCGATCCCGTTGCAGTGCCGCCGCCGGCCTGCGCGTCAGAGCGCGGCCAGCGCGGCGTTCAGCGTGGCGCTCGGCCGCATCGCGGCCGATGTTTTGGCGGCATCGGGCAGGTAGTAGCCGCCCGTGTCGACCGGCTTGCCTTGCGCGCCGATCAGTTCGCTATTGATCTTGGCCTCGTTCTTGCCGAGCGTCTCGGCCAGCGGCTTGAAGCGGGCTTTCAGCTCGGCGTCCTTGGTCTGCGCGGCGAGCGCCTGCGCCCAGTACAGGGCAAGGTAGAAATGACTGCCGCGGTTATCGAGTTCGCCGACCTTGCGCGCCGGGGAGCGGTTGAATTCGAGGATCTTGCCGATGGCCTCATCGAGCGTCTCGGCAAGAACCTGCGCCTTGGCGTTATTGTAGGTCTGCGCCAGATGTTCGAGCGAAGCGCCGAGCGCGAGAAACTCGCCGAGCGAATCCCAGCGCAGATAGCCCTCTTGCTGGAACTGCTCCACGTGCTTGGGCGCCGAGCCGCCGGCGCCGGTCTCGAAAAGACCGCCGCCCGCCAGCAACGGAACGATCGACAGCATCTTGGCCGAGGTGCCGAGCTCCATGATCGGAAACAGGTCGGTCAGATAATCGCGCAGCACGTTGCCGGTGACGGAGATCGTGTCCTGTCCCTTGCGGATGCGTTCGAGGGAAAACTTGATGGCTTCGACCGGCGGCAGAATGCGGATGTCGAGGCCCGTCGTGTCTTGATCCTTTAGATATTTCTCGACCTTGACGATCACCTGGGCGTCGTGCGCGCGATTCTTGTCAAGCCAGAACACCGCCGGCGTGTCGGTGAGGCGGGCGCGGCGCACCCCGAGTTTGACCCAGTCGCGGATCGCCGCGTCCTTGAGCTCGCACATGCGGAAAATATCGCCGGTCTCGACCGGACGCTCCAGCAGCACCTTGCCGTCCTCGGCGACGACGCGGACTGTTCCGGCCGCGGGCACTTCAAAGGTTTTGTCGTGCGAGCCGTATTCCTCGGCTTGCTGCGCCATCAGGCCCACATTGGGCACCGAGCCCATGGTCTTGGGATCGAACGCGCCGTGGGCCTTACAGTCCTCGATCACCGCCTGATACATCCTCGCATAGCTGCGGTCCGGGATGGCGGCGATGACGTCGTGCAGCTTGCCGTCGGGGCCCCACATGCGGCCTGATTCGCGGATCATCGCCGGCATCGAAGCGTCGATGATCACGTCGCTCGGCACATGCAGGCCTGTGATCCCCTTGTCGGAATTGACCATGGCGAGGCCCGGCCGTTTCGCATATTCGGCCTTGATGTCGGCCTTGATCGCTTCTTTTTCGGCTGCCGGCAGCGTCTCGATCTTGGTCAAGAGATCGCCGAAGC
The DNA here is from genome assembly GCA_035515455.1 of Xanthobacteraceae bacterium. Lineage (GTDB taxonomy): Bacteria > Pseudomonadota > Alphaproteobacteria > Rhizobiales > Xanthobacteraceae > BOG-931. The sequence goes on along the minus strand of DATJBH010000135.1, from coordinate 16,843 downwards.
CGTTATTGAGATTGACGCCGAGACGTTTCAGCGTGGCGGCGTGCTTCTCGATCACGTCGGCGAAATAGACGGAAGCGGCATGGCCGAACACGATGGGATCGGCGATCTTCATCATGGTCGCCTTCACTTGCAGCGAGAACAGGACGCCTTCTTTCTTGGCGTCTTCGATTTGTTCGGCAAAGAAGGCGCGCAGCGCCTTGCGGCTCATCACCGCCGCGTCGATGATCTCGCCGGGCGCAAGCGGCGTCTTCGCCTTGAGCACCGTGACGGCGCCGTCGGCGGCGGCAAGCTCGATGCGGGCATTGGTCGCCGAAGCGACCGTGGTCGAGATTTCCGAGCCGTAGTAATCGCCGCCCGACATATACGCCACGTGCGTTTTGGAATTGGGACTCCAGGCGCCCATCTTGTGCGGATTGTTGCGGGCGTATTGCTTGACGGCGCCGGCAGCACGGCGATCGGAATTGCCTTCGCGCAAGACCGGATTGACGACGCTGCCGAACACCTTGGCGTAGCGTGATTTGATGTCCTTCTCGGCGTCCGTCGTCGGGTTGTCCGGATAATCCGGAACGTTATAGCCCTTGCCTTGTAGTTCCTTGATCGCGGCCTTGAGCTGCGGGATCGAGGCGGAGATGTTGGGCAGCTTGATGATGTTGGCTTCGGGCCGCAAAGTGAGCTTGCCAAGCTCGGTGAGTTCGTCGTTGATCCGCTGCGCAGGACTGAGCTTCTCGGGGAAACTGGCGAGGATGCGGCCGGCCAGCGAGATATCCTTCAGCTTCATGGACACACCCGCCGCGCCGACGAAGGCTTCGACGATCGGCAAGAGCGAATAGGTCGCGAGCGCCGGGGCTTCATCGACCTTTGTCCACATGATTTCGAGATCTGGCATGCTTGCACCTCTGGTCGCCGTGCTTGTTCAGGCCGACTGGAAACTGAACTTTAGCTGGCGCCGTGGAATGATTCTCCCGCGGCCCTTTAATGGATTGTTCTCGGCGCGGAATTCGACTGACGGGGGTTCGGCGCGCGCCCTATAGCATCCGCACGGCGGCGGAGAAAGCCGGTCGTTGCCTGTCTTGCACGGACTTTTCCGTATCCTGTTATAAGCGCGCTTTTACGACACCGTTGGTGGAGGGCAGATTGCCGGGCGCAGGGACCGATAAGACGAAAGACTGGAGCGCTCCGCCGGGGCCGGTCATCGTGCTGGTCGAGCCGCAGCTCGGCGAAAATATCGGCGCCGCTGCGCGTGCCATGGCGAATTTCGGCCTGTCGCGGCTCCGCCTCGTCAAGCCGCGGCAGGCCTGGCCGAACGACAAGGCGCGCATGATGGCCGCCGGCGCCGACCGCGTCCTCGCCGAGGCCGTGCTCTACGAGACGCTCGATGCGGCAATCGCCGACTGTACTTTCGTTCTTGCCACCACCGCGCGCGCCCACGACCAGGCCAAAGCCGTCATCGGCGCGGCGGATGCCGCGACCGAAATGGCGCCGCGCATTGCCGCCGGCGAGACCGTCGCCGTTGTATTCGGCCGCGAGCGCAACGGCCTCGAAAACGACGAGGTCTCGCTCGCCGACCGCATTGTCACGCTGCCGGTCAACCCGGCCTTCGCTTCGCTCAATCTGGCCCAGGCGGTGGTGATCGTGGCCTATGAATGGTTCAAGCTTGCCGGGACCGGGCTGCCGTTCGCCATGCCGCACAAATCCGGGAGCGCGCCGAAGGAGCAGCTGTTGGCGTTCTTCGCCTCGCTGGAGCGCGAGCTGGAGAAGGTCGAGTTTTTCCGGCCGCCCGACAAACGCGAAACCATGCAGATCAATCTGCGCAACATTTTCACTCGCATGCAGCCCACGCAGCAGGACATCCAGACCCTGCATGGCGTCATCTTGGCGATCGCCGAAGGCCGCAAAGGGCCGGCGCGCGGCGGCGTGCTCGACGGCGAGGCGGCGGAAATGCTGCGCGCGCTTTTGGCCGAGCATGGCGCCGGCCGTGTGCCCAAGGAACGCGGCCCGGTCCGTGGTCTGGCGCGGCTCCTGCGCCGCAATCCCACGGAGGCCGAGCGGGCATTGTGGCAGGCGCTCACCAATGACCGGCGCTTCGCCGGCCGCGGTTTCAAGCGCCAGACGCCGGTCGGACAGCATATTTGCGATTTTGTCTCGTTCCCGCTCCGCCTCGTCATCGATCTCGTGCCGGCGGACGAGAGCGCGGAGGGGGCTGCGGCGCGCGGGCAGAAAAGCGCTTGGCTCGAAGCGCACAATTATACAATCGTTCCGCTGTCTGCTGGCGATGTCGAGTCTGACATGGCGGCGGCGCTCGATCGGATCGATCAGGCCGTTGGTCGCTCCAAGATTAGTCAATATTGAGGGACAGTTTTCGCCGCTCGCGAATTCTGCAATGGGCGATTTTCCGAAGATGGCGCAAAGATCAAAAACCAACGTGCAGCTGACGAATTCAAAACTGTGCTACGGCGCTGTCCCCCAAGCCTTGCACTGGCTTACCGCGATTTTCGTGATCTGCGGCTTTCTGCTCGGTCAATTTGGCGACGTCCTTCCGAAAGGTCACGCGCGCGAACTGGGGCTTCTCGTGCATATGACGCTCGGGCAATGCGTGGTGGTGCTGCTGCTCGTTCGGCTGTTGTGGCGAAAGTTTGATCCGCCGCCGCCGCCGGAGGCGACGCCGTTCGGCCGGGTCGTCGAGATCGCCGCCAAGGCGAGCCACTTCACGCTTTACGCTTTGCTTATCGTGGTGCCGATCCTCGGCGCCGTGGTGCAGCTCAAGCGCGGCAACGAATTGCCGTTTTTCGCGGTCTGGAAGATACCCTCACCATGGCCGGTCGACCGCAATCTGGCGCGCAGCATTCTTTCGCTACACGCCACACTCGCCGACGCGCTGTTGATTCTAGCCGGCATCCACGCTTGCGCGGCGCTGGTGCATCACTGGATCTGGCGCGATCGCACGCTCACGCGCATGCTGCCGGGCGCATCTTTGGCGCCGCAGCGTGCCCGTCGCGCCAACCGGAAAACCGGTCCTAGCTCTTGAGGACCTTCAGCGCCGCCGCCGCGCCGGCGCGGAACATCGCGAGATCGCTCGACACCGTGATGAATCTCACGCCACGCTTGGCGAAACCCACGGCGCGCTCGGCCGACGTCGAATAGGCGCCGGGGATTTTCTTCGCCTTTTGCGCGCCGGCGACCATCGTATCGAGATGGGCGTCAACCTCCTTCGACAACGGGTCGACAGTCTTGCCGTCCGACAGCGCAATCGACAAATCCGAAGGGCCGAGAAAGAAGCCGTCGATCCCCGGCGTATTGATGATCGCCTCAAAATTCTGCAGCGCGGTGCGGGTTTCGATCATCGCGAAAGTGACGATATGGTCATTGGCTTCGCGCAGATAGGTCGGCATGTCGGAGACGCCGGCGAGCGCCATGGCCCGGTGTGGGCCCCAGCTGCGCTCGCCGAGCGGCGGGAATTTGGCCGCCGCGGCGAAGGCGCGGGCATCCGCCGGCGTGTTGATCATCGGCGCGATAATACCCTCGGCGCCGAAGTCGAGCGCCCGGCTGACCAGCGCGAAATCGTTGAGCGGCACCCGCACCATGGGGGCCGCACCGCCCTGACGGATCGCCGCCACGGCGTGGAGGATACCGGCGACGTCCCACAGGCCGTGCTGGCTCTCGACCGCAACTGCGGGAAACCCTTCGCGTGCGAGCGTCTCGGCGAGGAGGGGGTAGGGCAGGCCGCACCAGCCGGTGAATACCGTTTCTCCGGCCTGGAGGCGCCTGGCAAGCGTGAATGCGGGCATGGCCATGGCAAGGGTTTCCAATCGCTGTCTTGTGATCGCAGTCCCGGCTGGTTAACGGCCGGCCTTGATGTCGGCAACCGCCTTCGCCATCAGTTCGGTCATCGTGCGCGCGATCTGATGATCGGATTGGCCGACGCCCTTGGCGTCGAAATCCTTGCGAATCTTGCGGGCGACGTCGTGTTCGCCCTTTTCCTCGAAGTCGGCCATGACCACGGAGAGCGCGTAGCTGTCGGCCTCGGCGCCGGAAAGTCCGAGTTTTTCCGCCGCCCAAAGCCCGAGCATCTTGTTGCGCCGGGCGGTCGCCTTGAACTTCAATTCCTCGTCGTGCGCGAATTGCTTTTCGAACGCCTCTTCGCGCTTGTCGAATGTCGTCATAGGCCTCGTCCTTGCGCGTGGAACCGATCGTTCGCTTGCCGCCTTGCATATCGAGGCTGGGGCGTCAAGGCAACCGCAATGGAACGCGCAGTTCGACGTTGCGGTAAGTCCCGCACGGGTCTATGCCAATTGTACTCCGCCTCACCATCGGTTAGCTTTCGTGACGCGGAGGGGCCGCTTAATTGAGTCGCGCGCGCAAGTCCCGTAGCAGCCCGCCGCCGCCGCGGATCTCGATATCCGAAAATGGAGCCACGGCATTTCCATGGATTTCACCAAACCCCGGTACACTCCGATGAGCCGCCGTCGCCGCATCTATGAAGGCAAGGCGAAGGTCCTCTATGAAGGACCCGAGCCCGGAACGCTGATCCAGCATTTTAAGGACGACGCGACCGCGTTCAATGCCAAGAAGCACGAGGTGATCGAAGGCAAGGGGGTTCTCAACAACCGGATCTCCGAATACGTCTTCCAGCATCTCAACGACATCGGCGTGCCGACTCATTTCATCCGCCGGCTCAACATGCGCGAGCAGTTGATCCGCGAAGTCGAGATCATTCCGCTCGAAATCGTCGTGCGCAATATCGCGGCGGGTACGCTCTCGCAGCGGCTGGGCATCGAAGAGGGCACGCAACTGCCGCGCTCGATCATCGAGTTCTACTATAAGAACGATCAGCTCAACGATCCGATGGTGTCGGAAGAGCACATCACCGCGTTCGGGTGGGCCACGCCGCAGGAAATCGACGACATCATGTCGCTCGCGATCCGGGTCAACGACTTCCTGTCCGGGCTGTTTCTCGGTGTCGGCATTCGGCTCGTCGATTTCAAGATGGAAACGGGCCGGCTGTGGGAAAACGATCTGATGCGGATCGTGGTCGCCGATGAGATTTCGCCTGATTCCTGCCGGCTGTGGGACATCAAGTCGAACGAGAAGCTCGACAAGGATCGTTTCCGCCGCGATCTCGGCGGTTTGCTCGAGGCCTATACCGAGGTCGCCAAGCGGCTCGGCATCATGAGCGAAGGCGAGCGGCCGCAAGGCACCGGACCGGTCCTGGTCAAGGGCTAAAGTCCGTGGCGCGCGACATCACCATCGGCCTCGTCGTTCCGTTTGCGACCGACGAGGTGCCATTCGAAGGCCCGATCATGTATCCGGGCGTCCGCTTCATCCCGCGCGGCGTCGGTGTGCGGGCGCTCACCCCGGAGGGTTATGAATCCGCGTTCAACGGCATCCTGCCGGCAGCGGAACATCTGGCGCAGCAAGGCGTCGACGCCATCATGGTGATCGGCACCTCGCTGACCTTCTACCGCGGGCCGCAGGCGCATGCGCAACTGCTCAAGGATCTGCGCGCGCGCACCGGTTTGCCCGTGAGCACCATGAGCCAGGCGCTGATCGACGGGCTGCGCGAATTCGGCGCCAAGCGTGTCGCGGTCGCGACCGCCTATACCGACGTCGTCAATCGTAAGCTCAAGGAGCTTCTGCAGGCGGCGGGCGTCGAGGTGCTGTCGCTGGAATGTTTCAACCTTCTCGAATTCAATGCCCCGCATAAAATGACCGAGGCAGAGATCATTGCGCTGAGCGACACGGCCGTCGCCAAGGCGGGCGCCGCCAAGACCGAGGGTGCGGAGGCGATCCTGATTTCTTGCGGCGGCTTGCGCACGCTGGGGGTGGCAGAGCCCCTTGAGGCCAGCCACGGCATTCCGGTCGTTTCCTCGGCCACGGCGGCGTTCTGGGCGGCGATGCGCCTCGTCGGCGAAAGCGGCCATGTGGCCGGCTACGGGCAGTTGTTCGAACGGTCGGGCCAGCCGGTGAATTGACCCCGGAGCCTGGTTGCGGGGCTAGCGATTCCTACCTATTGGAATGGCCATGAAAGCCCGCATTACCGTCACGCTCAAATCCGGCATCCTCGATCCGCAGGGCAAGGCCATCGAGGGCGCCCTGAAATCGCTCGGCGTCGGCGGCGTCGCCAGCGTCCGCCAGGGCAAAGTGTTCGATATCGACATCGAGGCCACGGACCGCGCCGGCGCCGAAGCCGCCTTGAAGTCGGCCGCGGAAAAGCTCCTCGCCAATACCGTCATTGAGAATTACCGGATCGAGGTGACGGGATGAAATCCGCCGTCATCGTCTTTCCCGGCATCAATCGCGAGCGCGACATGGCGCGCGCGCTCAAGCTCGTTTCCGGCCGCGAGACGGCGATGGTCTGGCACGCCGACCACGCCTTGCCGGCCGGCACCGACCTCGTCGTCATTCCGGGCGGCTTCTCCTATGGCGATTACCTGCGCTGCGGCGCCATCGCGGCGCGCGCGCCGATCATGGACGCGGTGCGCGCCTTCGCTGCTAAAGGCGGTCTCGTACTGGCGGTGTGCAACGGCTTCCAGATCGCCTGCGAGGCCGGCTTGCTGCCGGGCGTGCTGATGCGCAATGCGCAAATCCGCTTCATCTGCCGCGACGTCTATCTGCGGGTCGAGCGCTCCGATACGCCATTTACCCGCGGCTATAATGCCGGGCAGGTCATCCGCGTGCCGGTGGCGCACGGCGAAGGCAATTATATCGCCGACGGCGAAACCATCGCGCGGCTGGAAGGCGAGGGCAGGGTGGTTTTCCGCTACTCCTCGCCGGACGGCATGGTCGATCCGAACTGGAACCATAACGGCGCCATGAACGCCATCGCCGGTATCATCAATGAGCGCGGCAACGTGCTTGGCATGATGCCGCATCCGGAAAACCATGTTGAAGCAGTGATGGGCTGCACCGACGGTCGCGGCCTGTTCGCTGGGCTTGTGGATCACTTCAAACTGGCGGCGTGACTTGCCTCATTCCATATGGGAGAGGGAAGTGAACCGAGCGCCTTGTCCGTGATTTCCAACGAGCCCGCCATTACGCCCGAGCTGGTCGCCGAACACGGCCTGACTGCGGACGAATATGAGCGCATCGTCAAATTGATCGGCCGCGAGCCGAGCTTCACCGAGCTCGGCATTTTCTCGGCCATGTGGAACGAGCATTGCTCCTATAAATCCTCAAAGATCCATCTGCGCACGCTGCCGACCCAGGCGCCGTGGGTGATCCAGGGGCCTGGCGAAAATGCCGGAGTTATCGATATCGGTGATGGGCTCGCGGTGGTTTTCAAGATGGAGAGCCATAATCACCCGAGCTTCATCGAGCCCTATCAGGGCGCGGCGACCGGCGTCGGCGGCATTTTGCGCGACGTCTTCACCATGGGGGCGCGGCCGATTGCCTGCCTCAACGCGCTGTCGTTCGGCGATCCGAAGCATCCACGGACGCGCTCGCTCGTCGGGGGCGTCATCGCCGGCATTGGCGGCTACGGCAATTCATTTGGTGTCCCGACGGTCGGCGGCGAAGTGCGCTTCGACCGCCGTTACGACGGCAATATTCTGGTCAACGCCATGGCGGTCGGCCTCGCCGAAAAGGACAAGCTGTTTTATTCGGCGGCTTCCGGGGTGGGCATGCCGATCGTCTATCTCGGCTCAAAGACCGGCCGCGACGGCATCCACGGCGCCACCATGGCCTCGGCCGAGTTCGGCGCCGATGCCGAGGAGAAGCGGCCGACCGTCCAAGTCGGCGATCCGTTCTCGGAAAAGCTTCTGCTCGAGGCTTGCCTCGAAATCATGGCGAAGGGTTGCGTCATCGCCATCCAGGACATGGGTGCGGCGGGTCTGACCTGTTCCGCGGTGGAGATGGGCGCCAAGGGCGATCTCGGCGTCACGCTCGATCTCGATGACGTACCGTGCCGCGAGAGCGGCATGAGCGCCTACGAAATGATGCTGTCAGAGAGCCAGGAGCGCATGCTCATGGTGCTCAAGCCGGAGAAGGAGAAGGAGGCGGAGGCCATTTTCCGCAAATGGGGCCTCGATTTCGCGGTCGTCGGCAAAACCACGCCGACCAAGCGCTTCGTCGTCCGGCATGGCGGCGACGTGATGGCCGACTTGCCGATCAAGGAATTGGGCGACGAGGCGCCGCTCTATCATCGCCATTTCATCGAGAACAAACGGCAGTGCGTCATCGACGCAGCTGCAGTCACGCCGCCAATGCGCAATGCCGACGCGCTGGAAAAGCTGATCGGCTCGCCGGATCTCTGCTCCAAGCGCTGGGTGTGGGAGCAATACGACCACGTCATTCTCGGCAACACCGTGCAGCGGCCGGGCGGCGATGCCGCCGTGGTCCGCGTCAACGAAGGGCCGAAGGCGCTGGCCCTGACGTCGGATGTCACTCCGCGGTATTGCGAAGCCGATTCCTTCGTCGGCGGCAAGCAGGCGGTCGCGGAAGCCTGGCGCAATCTCACCGCGGTCGGCGCGCAACCGCTGGCGCTCACCGATAATCTCAATTTCGGCAATCCGGAGCGGCCGGAGACCATGGGCCAGTTCGTCGGCTGCGTCCGCGGCATCGGTGAAGCCTGCCGGGCGCTGGATTTTCCGGTCGTGTCCGGCAATGTCTCGCTCTACAACGAGACCAATGGGCGCGCGATTCTGCCGACGCCCACCATCGGCGGCGTCGGCCTTATCGACCAATTCACCAAATCAATGACGCTCGCCTTCAAAGCCGAAGGCGAGGCGATCCTGTTGATCGGCGAGACGCGCGGCTGGCTCGGCCGCTCGGTTTATTTGCGCGATATTTGCGGCCGCGAAGAAGGCGCACCGCCGCCGGTCGATCTTGACGCCGAGCGCCGCCACGGTGATTTCGTCCGCGCGCTGATCCGCGACGGCATGGTCACGGCGGTGCACGATGTGTCCGACGGCGGCCTCTTGGTCGCGCTTGCCGAGATGGCGATGGCGTCGGGGATCGGCGCCGTGCTGCAAGCGCCGCCGGGCATCCTGCCCCATGCATTCTGGTTCGGCGAAGATCAAGCCCGCTATGTCGTCACGGCGCTGGATGCCCACGGCATCACGCGGCAGGCTGCGGCCGCCGGCGCGCCGCTGTTGCATCTCGGCGCGACCGGCGGCGCTGTGCTCGCTGTCGATGGCGAGCGCCCCCTCCGGGTCGCCGATCTAAAACATCGCTTCGAGGCGTGGCTGCCGGCTTATATGTCGGGACAGACGTAAGCGGGCCTCTGCATTTTTCCCGCTACGGCCGGCTGACGCGGGCGAGCGCCTCGTAACAGGTGGGGGACAAGTTCGCGGCCTTGACCGCGAGGCAGTCGAGTACGGCGGGGCCGATCGGCGGCAAGCCCGCGCATAATCTTTCCGCATCGCCTCGGCAGATCGCCATCAGCATCAAGCGCCGCCGCGGCAGCATCGGCCGCAATACCAGCGGCTGCACCGCCGGCGCTGCTGCGACCGGCGGAGGCGCTGCCGCGGGCGGAGGCCGGACAGCCATCTTTGGAACGGGGGCCGGCCTTGCGGCGGGTGGCTTGCTGGCCGGAGCTGCAGGCGCGGATGCCACAGGAGCGGCGGGCGCAGATGTCACAGGAGCCGCTGCAGCGGGTGGGGTCGGCGGCGGAGGAGCTGCAACGGCGGCGGGCGCGGGCGCCGGCGATACAGCGCTGACCGCTGCTTGGCATCCGCCCGAAAGCTTACCGAGATTGCGCTTAAGGCAATCCAAGGCGTCCTTGCCGCCCGGCTGCACGCCGGAGCAATTCGCCATGAAATCGGACCGGCACGAGGAGCGGATGGCGTCGCGCTGCGCCTGCGTGGGCTGCTGCGCCGCAACCGGACTGATCAGAATGACGCTCAGGAGTGCGGCGATAGGCGCTGACGCCCTTGTGGCTGCTACCGTGAAGGCCATGGTTCCCTCTTAATTCACACACTTTGCAAGAATGCAGTGACAATGCGACTATGCATAGTGCAATGTTGCAGCACTGCGGGGGCGCGCGCGGGATTGACGCACCATGGCCATGGCTGCAAACGATATCGAGCGGCTGATCCGCGCGAAAATCCCGGACGCCAAAGTGACGATTCAGGACCTCGCCGGCGACGGCGATCATTACAAGGCGACCGTCATTGCCGAATCGTTCCGGGGCAAATCCCGCGTCCAGCAGCACCAGATCGTCTATGAGGCGCTTAAAGCCGAGATGGGCGGCAAGCTGCATGCTCTCGCGCTGCAGACCGGCACCCCGGAAGGGTGATCCGCTCAAGGCCGGGGACTAACGGTTCAAAGGCCGCGGGTGGGCTTTGCCGGCGTTTTGCGGTACATATATTGCACGGAGAAGGGCGAGATTCGGCCGCGGGACCCCCTGCGCCGGCAAGCGGATGATCGCGAAGGGTGATTTCATGTCCATCGAGCAATTCATCGACAATCAGGTCAAGTCTAATGACGTCGTCCTGTTCATGAAGGGCACGCCGCAGTTCCCGATGTGCGGTTTCTCCGGCCAACTGGTGCAGATCCTCGATTATCTGGGGGTCGCCTATACAGGATTGAACGTTCTCGAAAACGACGAGTTGCGCGGCGGCATCAAGTCGTATTCGAACTGGCCGACCATTCCGCAGCTCTACATCAAGGGCGAATTTGTCGGCGGCTGCGATATCGTGCGCGAAATGTTCCAAGCCGGTGAGCTGCAGACCTTGTTGAAAGAAAAGGGCGTCGCGGTGAAGGAGAGCGCGGCCGCCTCGTGAGCTGCGCCGCGGATTAAGTTGTCGCCTTTTGGTCTGCTGGGCTTGGAATAAATCTTCGCCGCCGGTGTCTGTCCTGACGGGGGCCCTCCGGAGGCATCACATGCGGATAGCCAAAACTCGTAGCGGCATCGTCCTGTTAGCCGCCGCCATTGGCGTTGCGAGCTTTGCCTTTGCGGCGTTCGATCCCACCCATGCCACGAGCAAAAAGGCAAAGCACGCCAAGCCCTCGCACGTGCATGCCGCGACGACATCGAGCGGCGGAGCCCAGCCGGCGCCGCCTGGGCCGCCGGATCCCGGCGTCTACAAGTAGAGCCGCTAGCGTTTGTTATTGAGCGCGCGCTGCCAAGCCAAGATCAAGGCATTGCGCAGCTCTTTGGTCGAGACTTTCGCCAGCGTCACTGTCGTTGCGCCGCGCACGCCCCAGGCATTGGGAACGGGCGCAAACGCTTCGGGCGCCACGGCGCATTTGAGCGCTTGCTCGTCCGGCGAATACATCAGGTTCGCGCTGCGGCCGTCCGGCGCCAGGGTGGCAAGATGCGCCGGACCTTGAATGCAGTGCGGTCGAAATGCGGCGCTTCCGCAGTACCCTCAAGCGATAAGGCGATGCGCCGGAAACCCTTCGCAGTCGCCATCGCCGCCGGCGAGCCCCGCGTTACCGCGAGTAATATTCGACGACGAGGTGCGGCTCCATCTGCACCGGATAGGGCACGTCGGTCGGCGCCGGGATGCGCGCCAGTTTTGCCGTCTGCTTCGAGTGGTCGACTTCGATGTAGTCGGGGACGTCGCGCTCGGCGAGCGCATTGGCTTCGAGCACCAAAGCGAGCTCTTTCGATTTCTCTTTGACCTCGATCGAGTCGCCGACCTTGACGCGGTAGCTCGCGATCGTCACCCGCTTGCCGTTGACCTTGATGTGACCGTGGCTGATGAACTGCCGCGCGGCGAAAACGGTGGGCACGAATTTGGCGCGATAGATCATGGTGTCCAGCCGGCGTTCCAGAAGCGCGATCATATGGGCGCCGGTATCGCCTTTGAGCCGGCGAGCCTCGTCGTAGATGCCGCGGAAATGGCGCTCCGACATATTGGCGTAATAGCCCTTGAGCTTCTGCTTGGCGCGCAATTGCACGCCGTAGTCGGACAGCTTGCCCTTGCGGCGCTGGCCGTGCTGGCCGGGTCCGTATTCCCGCTTGTTGATCGGGGATTTCGGCCGGCCCCAGATGTTCTCGCCCATCCGCCGGTCGATCTTGTACTTCGCCTCATGGCGCTTGGTCATTCGCGTCCTCGCTGTTGCGTTGGGGCACGATCTCGTCCCGAAAAGCGGAAAAACGGATCGTACCATGGCTGAGGATCGCGCCCTCCTCCTGTCCCGGCCCTATGACCGGGACCGACAGGCCTTAAGCCGAAGCGCCGGCTCAAACCGCGGGTCGCGAAACACCGCGCGGGCCCATTGGGCCCGCGAAGTGGCCGCTATTTAGGGTGAAACCGGCGCAGTGTCAAACCAGCGCTGCATCAGGCGCAACGCCGCCGCCGGCGGCCGGCCTGACGTGAAAATGGCGCGCGCCATTCCCGTACCCGCAGACCGCGCCGAGGGACCGAGCAGATCGACCACCCGCCGCGCGATCGCCGGCGCCGGATCGATGAAGTTCACGGGCCAGGGAGCGAGCTCTCGCAGGCGATGCAGCAGCAGCGGATAGTGGGTGCAGGCCAGCACGACCGTATCGGTGCGCTTGCCGTCGGCACGGAAGCAGGGGGCGATCTCGGCGCGGATTTCCACGTCGCCGGTCGGTGCGCCGTCAAGCTCAGCCTCGGCATAGGCGGCGAGTCTGGTCGAGCCGACCAGCGTTACGTCGCAATCTTTCGCATAATCGCGAATAAGCGCCCGAGTGTATTCGCGTTGCACCGTCGCCTCGGTGCCGAGGACGGATACACGCTTGGTCACCGAGCTGGCGCAGGCCGGTTTAATCGCCGGCACAGTGCCGACGAAGGGCACCGCGAATTTTTCACGCAGCTGCGCCAGCACGATCGTCGAGGCGGTGTTGCAGGCGATGACCACCAGATCGGGCCGATGCGCTGCGATCAGTTCGTCCATCAGCCCGACGACACGGCCGACCAGCGTCGCCTCCTCGATCGCACCGTAGGGAAAGCCCGCGTCGTCGGCGACGTAGATGTAATCCGCTTGCGGGCGCGCTGCCGCGATCTCCCGATAAACGGTGAGGCCGCCGAGACCCGAATCGAACAGCAGGATTCTTTCGCGTGCTGCCATGGCCCACATATGCCACGAGCCGGCGAACGCCAGCAAACCGGCGGATAGTTCAGGCCGTCAGGCTCTCGACAAGTCGCGGGCCTTCCTTCGGATTGGCGGTCTTTTGCTCCTGCGCCTCACGTTGGTCCGCAATCGGAGCGACAAGTCCACTCACCGCGGTGAAGGTCAGAATCAGGATGACCGCCAGATCGCCGTCGTGGAATTTGGCGAAGGCGACTGCGCCCATCAGATAGGCCCAGAATGGGAAGGCGATGGTGGAAACCACGGCATTGACGACCCAGGCATCGCCGTCCTCGCGGACATACCAGCAGAACAGCGGCGTCAAGATCAGCCCGACCAGCAAGGCGCCGACAGCGATAGTGGTGACGGACAGCCCGGCCATCGTGGCGGTGCCGTTACCTGCTGCCACAGCCTGCGCAAGGATGGCGTTGACCAGCATCGAGCCGCCGATGATTTCGGCCGGAATATATTTGACCAGCCGCGCGAGATACCCGTCGCCGGGTTCCGCGACAGAGACTGTCGGCGGCGTGCGCGATTGGAACACGCCGAAATCGGAAGCTTGCGCCGGCGCGGTCTCCGGCAATTTCGGTTTGCGTACCAAACGGCCCATGACCCTCTCCTCCGTCGGTTGTGCCAAACTACGTCAGTCGACCGAGTCGGGCAAGGAGAGGAAATCACTGAAATTGCAGTGGAAAGTGGAACTATGGTTAACGGCGGTCAGGGCCGACCGAAGACGCGGGCGAAGATCGTGTCGACTTGGGCCATGTGGAAATCGAGGTCGAAATTGGCTTTGAGTTCGCCCTCGCTCAGGTGCTTACGCACGTCCGGATCGGCCATGAGCAGGCCCAGAAAATCGCCGCCGCCAGCCCAGACCTTCATCGCATTGCGTTGCACGAGCCGATAGGCGTCCTCGCGCGCCACGCCCTTTTGGGTGAGCGCAAGAAGGACACGCTGCGAGTGCACGAGGCCGCCGAGGCGGTCGAGGTTCTTCCGCATATTTTCCGGATAGACGATGAGCTTGTCGATGACCCCGGCGAGACGGGCCAGCGCGAAGTCGAGCGTCACCGTCGCGTCCGGGCCGATCATGCGCTCGACCGACGAATGCGAGATGTCGCGTTCGTGCCACAGCGCGACATCTTCCAGCGCCGGCACGACATAAGCGCGCGCCATCCGCGCCAGCCCCACAAGATTTTCCGACAGTACCGGATTGCGCTTGTGCGGCATGGCGGAAGAGCCTTTTTGCCCCTCGGAAAAGAACTCCTCCGCCTCCAACACTTCCGTGCGCTGCAAGTGGCGGATTTCGGTAGCGAGCCGTTCGATCGAGGCGGCGACCACCCCGAGCGTGGCGAAATACATCGCATGGCGGTCGCGCGGAATGATTTGGGTCGAGATCGGCTCAACCGAAAGCCCCATTTTTTTCGCCACATAGGCTTCGACCCGGGGGTCGACCTGCGCAAAGGTACCGACCGCGCCGGAAATCGCGCAGGTCGCGACTTCCTTGCGCGCCAGTTGCAGACGCGACCGGGCGCGAGAAAACTCCGCGAAGGCCACCGCGAGCTTGAGCCCGAACGTGGTCGGCTCGGCATGGATGCCGTGTGAGCGGCCGATGGCCGGCGTGAACTTGTATTCGCGGGCGCGCCGCTCCAGTGCCGTCAACAGCGCATCGACATCGGCAAGAAGAATATCGGCGGCGCGAACGAGCTGCACGTTCAGGCAGGTGTCGAGCACGTCGGACGAGGTCATGCCCAGATGCACGAACCGCGCGTCCGGGCCGACGATTTCGGCGAGATGGGTGAGGAAGGCGACGACGTCGTGTTTGACCTCGCGCTCGATCTCGTCGATGCGCGTCGTATCGAAGGCCGCCGCTTGGCCTTTCTCCCAGATGGTCTTCGCCGCCGATTTCGGGATCATGCCGAGCTCGGCCATGGCGCTGGCGGCATGGGCCTCGATCTCGAACCAGATGCGAAAGCGGGTCTCCGGCGTCCAGATCGCCGCCATTTGCGGGCGGGTGTAACGAGGGATCATCGGACTGGCTTCATGTTACGCCGCAAACCGCGCGCGGTCGTGCGGCTGCCGATAATCGACCGGCGTGCCCTTAGGGATGATGCCGGTCGGATTGACGCGCGCAATCGAATAATAGCCGATCACGTAATAGCGCGGTTTGACGGTTTCGGCGATGCCCGGCACGGCATAGAGCTCGCGCATATAGTTCAATAGATTCGGAAAATCGGCGATGCGGTTCCTGTTGCACTTGAACAGCGAAAAATAGGCGACGTCGAAGCGCACCAGAGTCGGGAACAGCCGCCAATCGGCCTCGGTGATGCGGTTGCCGACCAGATAGCGCTGACGGCCAAGCCTCGCCTCGATGTCGTCGAGGGTGGCGAACAGCGCGTCATAGGCCTCCTCGTAAGCCGCCTGCGATTTGGCGAAGCCGCAGCGGTAAACGCCATTGTTCACGTCGGCGTAGATTTGGGCATTGATCCGATCGATCTCGGCGCGCAAGGGCGCCGGATAAAAATCCGTCGGATCGGCGCCGACGCCGGCGAACTCCGAATTGAGCATGCGGATGATCTCGGACGACTCGTTATTGACGATCCGCTTGGTCTTCTTGTCCCACAGCGTCGGGACCGTCACCCTGCCTGTGTAGTGCGGATTACTCGCGGCATAGGCCTGATGCAGATGGTGGAAACCGTTGACGCGGTCGGGCGGACAATCCGGAAAGGCGGGGCTGTCTTCGAACGTCCAGCCTTGTGTCCGCAGTCCCGGAACCGCGATCGACACGCTGATCGCGCCGGTAAGTTTCTTCAGCGCGAGAAAAATCTGGGTGCGATGCGCCCACGGGCAGGTATAGGCGACATAAAGGTGATAGCGGCCGGCTTCCGCCTTGAAGCCCGACGAGCCGTCAGCCGTGATGCGGTCGCGAAACACGCTGTCGACGCGTTGGAAACTGCCCGCCTTGCCGGTTTCCGCCGGCAGATCTTCGTCGCGCCATTGCCCGTCGACCAAGATTCCCATCAGGCAGCCTCCCCGCGGACCAGCGCCGCCGCTTGGCGGATCGCCGCGATATTGGCGCGATAGCTCTCCGGCGTTTTGTCCTTGAACACCGCCGAGCCGGCGACGAAGGCGTTGGCACCGACGCGCGCTGCGCTGGCGGCGTGCTCGGGCGTGATGCCGCCGTCGATCTCAATGTCGATCGGTCGCCCGCCCGATATGCCGCGCAGCATTTGAATTTTATCGAGCGCGATTGGAATGAAAGATTGTCCGCCAAAGCCGGGGTTAACGGACATTACCAAGATCAAATCGACGAACTCGATCAGTTCCTCGACGCTGGACGCCGGCGTGCCGGGATTCATGGTCACGCCGGCCTTCTTGCCGAGCGCGCGGATCGCCTGCAGCGAACGCAGGATATGCGGCCCGGCTTCGACATGCACGGTGATGTGGTCAGCGCCGGCCTTGGCGAAAGCTTCGAGATAGGGATCGCAAGGCGCGATCATCAGGTGCACGTCGAGCGGCTTTTGGGTGTAGGGCCGGATCGCTTTGACGATATCCGGCCCGATCGAGATGTTCGGAACGAAATGGCCGTCCATCACATCGACATGGATCCAGTCGGCGCCGGCGGCATCGATGGCGCGCACCTCCTCGCCCAACTTCGCGAAATCGGCGGCAAGGATCGAGGGGGCGATGATGAGCGGGCGGGTCACCGCAATCTCCAGGATTACGGGTTCGGGTAACACGTCGCATGGCGCGGAGCAACGCACCATGACCGACGCGGGATCGCCATGCGGGAGCAGCACTTGCCCGGCCACCGCGGGCTCGCCACATTTGCACTTCTTGCCGCAACGGAGGTTCTCGTGGCGCGCACCGA
>DATJBH010000134.1:0-11707 GCA_035515455.1 Xanthobacteraceae bacterium | reverse complement strand
GCCGTCGGCGGCGAGCCCGCGCGCTTCCTCATTGAGGAGATCGGCAAAGGCGAAAGCCATTTTCACCCGGTCGCCGTAATAAGCATCGGCGATCGTGTCGACGATGGTCATCGGTCCGGGCAGAGTGAATTTGAGTTTTTTCTTGGTGTGGGCGCGCGCCAGCCGCGCCTCGCGGACATGCACCCGCGAACGCAGCCGCAGCGGGCCGCCCACGGTCGGGCACATCGCCTTATAGCGATCATTGCGGATACCCATCTCCACGCGCTTTTCGAAATCGATGCCGTCGACTGCTTCGAGAAAGCCATGGACGAAGTGCTGCCGCGACTGCTCGCCGTCGCCGACGATGTCGATGCCGGCGTCCTCCTGCAGCTTGATCGCGAGGAGCGTGGCGTCGTCTTTGGCGGCGGCGAGATCGTCGCCTTCGAGCCGCCACGGCGCCCACAGCTTGTTCGGCTCCGCGAGCCAAGCCGGCTTCGGCAGACTGCCGGCGATCGTCGTGGGGAATAGCGGCTCGGTGGCTGACATCGTGGTGCTCGATTATTCGACTGCGTTGCTCGATGGGGCGGCGGGCGGCCGCCAATCGTAAAGCCAATCGTAATGCCGCAACAACCGCGCGCCGCCCAACGCGCGCATCGCCGCATTGCGGATGATAGCGGGCAGGGCGCGCAAGTGATAGCGCGCGCCGTTCTTTGCCGCGACGCGCTGCACCTTTCTGGTCCGCCTGCGCCGCAGCGCGCAATAGAACTTTAGCGCTCCGGCGGCATCATCCGGCATGCGGGCGAGACTGTGCGCCGCCACCATCGCATCTTCGATGGCCATGGCTGCGCCCTGGGCGACAAACGGCAACATCGGATGGGCGGCGTCCCCGATCAGCGCCGCCGCGCCGTAGCTGAAACCCGGCAGCGGCGGGCAATCGTACAGCGCCCATTTCAGCCAGGTTTCCGGCTCGCGAATGAGCGCGCGGACCCCCGCCGCCCAGCGCTCGGCCGGAAACCGTGGCAGCAGATCGACCCGGCTCGCGGGCGCGCTCCAGCCCGGCGCGTTCCAGGCGTCCGTCGTGATGGCGACGATATTGATGACGGCGCCGGCCTTGACCGGATAATGCACCAGATGCGCATCGCGCCCGAGCCAGAGATGCACCGACGGTTCGCGCCATTCCGGCGGCACTTCGCTCGCCGGAATGAGCGCCCGCCACGCGGTGCGGCCGGCGAAACGCGGCCGTTCCTTGAATCCGAGGCGGGCGCGCGACTCCGACCACAGGCCGTCGGCCGCAATAAGGGCGTGCCCTCGCTCGTGCCAGACGCCGGCGGCACTGTTTGCCGAAACGGTCACGCCATTCGAATGGGTGGCGAAGTCCTCCACGCGCATGCCGAGCTTGAGTGAAATGTCGCGTTCTTCCGCGGCGGCGGCGACAAGCGCCGCCTGCAGGTCGCCGCGGTGGATGATCCAATACGGCGCGCCATGGCGCTCCCGCGCGCCGCCGAGCGGCATGCGGACGATTTCACGGCCGCTGTGCCCGACCAAAACGCGCAACGCCGACGGCTCGGTGACATGCGGCTGCAGCCGTTCGCCGAGGCCGAGCTCGATCAAGCAGCGCGTTGCATTGGGCGATAGCTGAATGCCGGCACCGGTCTCCGAAAGCCGTTCCGCTTGCTCCAGCACGGCGACCCGAAAGCCATTCCGGGCCAGCGCCAACGCTGCCGTAAGTCCGCCTATGCCGGCGCCCGCGACAATGACACTGCGCGTGGCCGTCACGACGACGGTTCAGACAAAATCTGGGCTCAAGGCGCATTCCGCGGGCCGCGCCTCATTGGGCGCGAGCGCTGGATCGCGGCGGTAGAGCGTCGAGCAATAAGGGCAAACATATTCGGCGTCGTCGCCCATGTCGCAATAGACATGGGGGTGATCGAACGGCGGTAGCGCCCCGACGCACATGAATTCCCGGGCGCCGATTGTGATCACTGGGACGCCCAGATCGTTGTGGAAATGCGGAACAATCCTATCCGTCATGCGCGCGTCAGTCTGTTTGTGAAGTCGCAACGCACCATAGCGGGCCGTGCAGGTTATTTCCAGCACAGCATGACAATCGCGATTTGTTGTGAAAAAGCCGCAAATTGCCGGCATATATTGCAGCTTCCAGAGAGGCTCCGCGCGGGACCGGACAAGCGACGATGGGCGAGCGGCGATTCATGCGGTTGGTACGTCATCCGGCTTTTGCGCTTGTCGGCGCCGTGGTCTTTGCCCTGGCAGCGACCGTGTTCGTTTGCGGCGGCTTGGCCACGCGAAACCAGGTCGCGCTCGCCGACGATCCGGTCCGAATCAGCGATCATGCCCTCGACGCACGCTTCAACCGGCAGACTGCGGAACGCGAAATCGGAGAGGCGCTCGCCTCCGGCGATGTCGATTTGGCGCAAAGCTTTGTCGCGCTTGCCGCCGATCGGGGTGTCGTTGCCGATCCGGCCTTGATCGCCAAGGTCAAGGACGCCGGCGTCAAACAATCGTCGATTGCCAATACGGCCGGCCGATTTGTCCATGGCCTGTGGACCGGCGAGCCTTCGGATCTGGCGAGCCTCGCCGGCACCGCCGCCGGCGATCTGTTTGTGTTCGGCGATATCCGCGATGCCGCCCGCGAGGGCACGCGCTATCTCATGGGGGAGCGCTACGATCCGTGGATATTGGGCCTCGCCGGCGTCGGCATTGCCATTACAGCTGCGACTTATGCCAGTGCCGGCGTTACGGCGCCGGAACGCGTCGGACTTTCGCTGGTCAAGGCGGCGCGCCGGACCGGACGGCTTAATCCGGCCCTGATGGCGCGGGCCGCGCGTGAGGCGGTGAAGGTCGAGGAGGCCGGAGGCGTCGTCGCGCTTGCGGAAAATACCGGACGGATCGAGGCCAAGGCCGGAACGCAAGCCGCGATGGACAGCCTCGCGCTGGCCGAACAGCCGCAGGACATGGCGCGGCTGGCGCGGCTTTCGGCGGCAAAGGGCGGCAAGACGCGCGCGATCATAAAACTTCTTGGCCGCGCCGCCATCGTGCTCACCGCGAGCACGCTCGATCTCGCGATGTGGCTGATCTGGGCCGCCTTCGCGCTGTTCGGCTTCTGCGCCTCATGCAAATCCGCGGTCGAGCGGCTGACGCAGCGCGTCCTGCTGCGCGGCAAGGCGCGCCGGCTGCGTGAGATGGAATCGCGGCTGCTGGCGCTTCCGGCGCGGCCGTGATTATGCTCGGCCATGCCGAGCTTTTCGCATGACGGGGTGGAGATCGCCTTTCTCGACGAGGGCGAGGGTGAGCCGATCGTGCTCGTGCACGGCTTCGCCTCCAACAAGGAAATCAACTGGGTCGGCCCCGCTTGGGTGAGCGCGCTCACGCGCGCCGGCCGCCGCGCGATTGCACTCGACAATCGGGGCCATGGCGCCTCGACCAAGCTCTACGATCCCGCGGCCTATCACAGCGCGATCATGGCCGAGGATGTCCGTGCGTTGATCGACCACCTCGGCCTGCCGCGGGCCGATGTCATGGGCTATTCGATGGGCGCGCGCATCACCGCGTTTTTGGCGCTGTCCCACCCGGATCGGGTGCGCTCCGCCGTGCTTGGTGGCCTCGGCATCCGGCTGGTCGAGGGAGTCGGGCTGCCGGACACCATCGCCGATGCGCTCGAAGCGTCGTCACTCGCCGCCGTGTCCGATCCCACGGCTTACATGTTTCGCGCCTTTGCGGAGCAGACCGGATCCGACCTGCGCGCGCTCGCGGCGTGCTTGCGCGGCTCACGTCAGACACTCAGCAGCGACGAAGTCGGACGGATCAGGGTCCCGCTCCTGGTCGCGGTCGGCGGCGAAGACCCGATTGCCGGCTCGCCGCAAGCGCTTGCCGCCCTCATTCCCGGCGCGCAGGCTCTCACTATTCCCGGCCGCGACCACATGCTGGCGGTCGGTGACCGGCTATTTAAGTCCGCGGTGCTTGATTTCCTGGCCCATCAGCCAATGAACTAGCCCATTGACCTGATTTCACTCGGCTTTTGGCCAAGAAACGCTTGCACCTTGGTTTTGGCACCTCCGCCGCCCAATATGATAGAACGTCACGCCGCTTTTCCGGGAGACACACCGATGGCGCAGTATCAGGCGAAACCGGCGGTCGAAAAGGTCGATCCGGTCTGGGCGCGCATCCGCCGCGAAGCCGAAGAAATCGTGCGGCGCGAGCCCGAGCTCACGACGTTCATCTATTCGACGGTCCTGCATCACGACACGCTCGAAGGCGCCGTCGTCCATCGGCTGGCCGCGCGGTTGGATCATTCGGCCGTGTCGGCCGAGTTGATCCGCCAGGCCTATTGCGACGCGGTCGAAGACGCCCCCGCGATCGGGGAGGCATTCCGCGCCGACATCATGGCGACGATGGATCGCGATCCGGCCACTCATCGCCTCATCGAGCCCGTGCTCTATTACAAGGGCTTCCATGCTGTTCAGACCCACCGTTTGGCGCATTGGCTGTGGGAGAAGAACCGCCGCGATTTCGCCTATTACCTGCAGAGCCGTTCGTCGGCGGTCTTCCAGTGCGACATTCATCCGGCGGCGCGGATCGGGCGCGGCATTTTTCTCGACCACGCCACCGGATTGGTGGTCGGCGAGACGGCCCTGATTGAAGACGACGTTTCGATCCTGCACGACGTGACGCTCGGCGGCACCGGCAAGGAGGATGAGGACCGGCATCCGAAAATCCGCTATGGCGTGATGATCGGCGCCGGCGCCAAGATCCTCGGCAATATCGAGGTTGGCCATTGCGCGCGCATTGCCGCCGGCTCGGTGGTGATCAAAACGGTGCCGAACAATGTCACGGTCGCCGGCGTGCCGGCCAAAGTCATCGGCGTCGCCGGTTGCCCCGAACCGGCGCGGACAATGGATCAGATGTTCCAAGACGAAAATTGAGCTATCTAGACTGAGAATCGTGGTCGAGGAGAGTCGCGTGGACGTTCAGGCAGTCAGGAAGCTCGACGCCTATTTGAAGAAGCTGTTCGGCAACGCGCGCATTCGCGTGGTGCCGCAGCCCAATAAAAAGGATTCAGCCGAGGTCTATATCGGCGAGGAGCGGTTGGGCGATCTAGACCTGGACGATGAGGACGAGGATCTGTCCTATAATTTTCGCATGGAAATCGATTTGGGCGAAGTCGCCGACGTCGATCGGATCAAGCGGCTCGATGCTTATCTCAAGCGCAAATTCGACAATGCCGCGATCCGCGTCGTGCCTCGCGCCAAGAAACGGGATTCGCTCGAGACCTATCTCGGCGAGGAATTCATCGGCGTTCTATTCGTCGACGATGAGAAGCGGCCCGGGGCCTACATCCTCGAAATGCCGATCCTCGATATGGATTTGGCTTAACGCGCCTTGATCGCCGGCTGCTGCCGAGGCGCATCAATTGCGCTGCGGATGCAGTTGCGCCACGAGCCGGTCGAAACCGGTGGCGATGCTGCGCCAGTCGCCGAACCAGTCGCGCGGGAAGCGGAATGTGATCTCGGCGCGTCCGAGGATTCGCTCGTGAATGCAGGTGCCGGGCACGATCCGGCCGGCACGCGTGCATAAGGCGAAGAATTGCTCGGGATTGGTGCCGAAATAGACCAGGTCTTCGCCGTCATAAGGCGTGCCAGGGCGGAACGGCAGAATGGCGAGACCATCGGGGCCGGCACTCGCGGTTGTTTCCGCGTAGGGCGGATAGATGGTGCGCAGCCGCTCCAGCGGCGGCAGTTCGCTGCCGAGCCCAGAGATTGTCAAGAACAGCCGCTGGTTCTCAGGCGCCGCGGCTGCTGCCGCCGCGTTTTGCGCGGTCAGCGCCATTTTGTCTGCCGGCGTGTCGTTTGTGTGCGGCGGCGCCAGCGACGGCCATTCAAACGCAAGATCGATCCGTTCCTGCTCGCCGGGATGCCGCTGCACGGCTTCGCGGATGGCCGCCGGCGGCACGTCGAACAGCTCGCCCGCGACGGTGATCGGAATGGCGGGCGCGTCGAGCGCCGCCGGCCGGGCGGGCCAGGTCGGCCACAGCACGTAGGAAACGAAGCCCGCGGCAGTGGCCAGCAAGACAACGACGACGATAAACGGCAGCGTAAAAAGCCCCTGCGTGCGGCGACTCTTCTGTCGGGAAACCGTGTGCGCCGTCATCGATCTTTGAGTCATCTCGCGCGAATCAAACGGCAGTATCGCACGGGCTTGCGCAGCAAAGAGGGCAGAGGTTTGGCGGTTTGCCGCTACGGCTTGGCTGGTGCCGCCGTCGGCGGTGCCGCCGCGGGCTGCGCCACAGCCTTCGCCTTGAGCGACGCTTCAATCTCGGCGGCGAGCGTCGCCGCGATCTTGGCATGCGCGGCGGCGTTGAAGTGGATGTGATCCCATTGATAGAAATCCGCCGGAACCGGATCGGGGTCGTAGATCATGACGCGAATGCCGCGGGCGCGCATTCGCGCCGCCATGGCGGCGATGTTCGCGCTGCGCGCCGCCTTGGTGCCGAAGAAGCGCAGATCGTTGCCACCGGGCTGCAGGATCACGATATCGGTGCCCTTGGGGACCGCGCTGTCGATCCGCCGCAGCATACCGGCGGTGACGTCGCCATTGACGCCGGCATTGATGACATTGGCCTGGATGCCCCTTTTGCGCAGCAGCGCTTGCAGCACCGCGGGGTAGGCATTCTGCTCGCCGACGCCAAAGCCGGTGGTGTTGCTCGCCCCGATCGCCACGATATTGAGCGGACGCGCTTGCAGCGGCGCGGCAAATACGAATGCGCCGAGCGCCATGGCCAGCGCGAATATGCGGGCAAGACGGTTCATGTGGATAAGCGGCTGACGCATAAGCTCTAAATCGTGTTGTTAACCTTTCTTTAATCATTTCGTAGCGAGCAGCCGCGTCCTCTGCAATGGCTTTGCCGGACACAGCGCCGGGAATGTTCATGCTGCCGTCGGTATCTCCAGAGACGATCGAGTCCTTTTTCGCCTTGGCCATGGGCTTTGCGGTGGCCGGGCTATGCGCCAGCGGCTATTCGCTGTTCAGCCGGCACCTGCCGAGCTTCCGGCTTCTTGAAGTCGGACCGGTTCCGGCGCGCTTTGCCGCCATTCCGCTTTTGATGTTCTCGGCGCCTTACATCATCATGCGCAACACCATCCGCGGCCGCCGCATCGAGGGCCGCCGCGCCGAGATCGTCATGCTCGCCACCGTGATCGCGGGCTTGTGGAGCCTGATGTCGGGAACCGTGGTGGTGCTGGCGCTGCAAGCGCTGCTTTAATTCGTCATTGCCGGACTTGATCCGGCAATCCATGCTGCTGTGCCGCTCTTCAGGTCGGCGTGGCTTGCGAGAAAGCCTTCGATCATCGAAGCTCAGCATGGACGCGCGGATCGAGGCCGCGCAAACGGACGAGACCAGCATGCTCTATGAACTCGACGGCAACCGGCCGGACCTGCCGGAGGAGGGACGCTATTGGATCGCGCCCACGGCGGCCCTGATCGGCAAAGTGCGGCTGAAGCTCGACGCCAGCGTCTGGTTTAACGCCGTGCTGCGCGGCGACAATGAATGGATCGAGCTCGGCGAGCGTTCGCAGATCCAGGACAACGCCACGCTGCACACCGATCCGGGATTTCCGATGACCATCGGTCGGGATTGCGTGATCGGCCACAACGTCATCCTGCATGGCTGCACCGTCGGCGCCAACAGCCTGATCGGCATGGGCGCGATCGTGCTCAACGGCGCCAAGATCGGCGACAACTGCCTGGTCGGCGCCGGCGCGCTCATTACCGAAGGCAAGAGCTTTCCCGATAATTCGCTGATCGTCGGTTCGCCGGGGCGCGCCATCCGGACGCTGGACGACGCGGCAATCAAGATGATTGCCGCCGGCGCCGATATTTACGTTCGCCGCTTCAAGCAATATGCGAAGGGCCTCAAGCCGGTCGAATGAGCTGAATGCGATCGAGCGGCCCGCTGGCTAATCGCGACAATACCAGTAATGCCGCCGGAAGATGTGCCCGGTTCTGACATAGGCGCCGAATCGGGTACGCAACAAATACTGTTGCTTGGCGCTGTTATATTCGATCTTGGAGACGGCACGGCAGTGCTCGGACGGCGGGTGTATGGCGTTCGCCGCATGCGCCGGAAAACAGGCGATCCATGCCGCTGCAACGGCGGCGGCAGACAGGGCACGGTGTTTCATCTTCATCACGTCTTCATCACGTCGGCCCGAAGGTGAACTCGTAAATTTGTTTATCGCGGACGGAGAAGGGACAAGCGTTCTTGATACTTCGCATAGTTGAACAGGAGAAGCACCTTGGCGAAATAGCCGCCAAGTCACCGCGGTTCACGACAACCTTCGCCGAACCTCCGATCGCCCGCATGTCACTTCGGTCCGCCGTTTCATGATCCAAATTCGCATTGCCATCATCGGCGGCGGCCTCGCCGGGCTTGCGACCGCCGCCGCGCTCGCCCGCTGCGGCCTTGACGCCGAGGTCTTCGAGCAGTCGCCGGCGCTCGGCGAGATTGGCGCCGGCATCAACGTCAGTTCGCAAGCCATCAATGCGCTGCGCGCGATCGGACTAAGCGCGCCAATCGCCGCTGTCGCCAATATCGCGCCCGGCGTGCTCACCCGCGACATGAATACCGGCGCGCCGCTGCACTATCGCGACCAGACTGCGGCGGAGAGACGCTTCGGCGCGGGCATTCACAGCTTCCATCGCGCCGATCTGCTGCAGGCTTTGGCGGGCGCCGTCGATCCGGCACGGATTCATCTCGATCACAAGCTGATCGGCATCGCGGAATGGTCCGGCCATGTTGAACTCCGCTTCGCCAATGGCGTAACGCGCGAGGCCGGTGTCGTGATCGCCGCCGATGGCATTCATTCACTGGTCCGCCGCACGCTCTATGGCGACGACAAGCCGGCCTATACGGGCCAGATGGTCTGGCGCGCGCTCCTTCCCGGCAACGATGTTCCGGCGGAGGTGATAGCGCCCTCGGGGCACGTGCAATGGCTCGGACCGGGCCGGCATTTCTTTGCTTATTATCTGCGCGGCCGCGAGGTGGTGAACATCGTCACCCAGGAAGACACCGATGCCTGGGTCGAGGAGGGCTGGTCGATTCCGGGCGATCCCGCCGCCATGCGCGCAAGCTTTCCGAACCCGGAGCCGCTGCTCGCGACTCTCTTGAGCCGCGTGACGCAATGCTCGCAATGGGGCCTGTTCATGCGGCCGCCGACCGAGAATTGGGGACGCGGCCGCATTGCGCTGATCGGCGACGCGGCGCATGCCATGCTGCCGAATGCCGGGCAGGGCGCCAGTCAGTCGTTCGAAGATGCCTATATTCTGGCGCGCTGGCTTGCCGCCGAGCCCGACGACCCCGTTGTGGCGTTCCGGCAATTTCGCCGCATCCGCATGCCGCGCGTTCACGCCGTGCAGCGCCGCTCCGCCGCGATCATGCGAGCGAAACACGACTACGATCAAAAATCGGCGCAGCCGGCGCCGGCGGAGGTCGATGCCGTCGACGCGATGGCGTGGATCTGGGGCTACGACGTCACTGCGGAATGGGACAAAGTGCCCACACTGCCGGTCGCATGACCGGACCTTGATCGAAAAACCGCGCCCGACGCCGACAACTACGCGGCGATCTTGCTCTGCTCGAGCTGCGGGGTGGCGCGAAACGCGATGGCCGCGCGGTTCCAGCCGTTGATCGCGATCACCGCCGCGGTCAGATCGACTAGCTCTTTCTCGGAAAAGTGCCGGCGTGCCTCATCATAGACGTTGTCCGGAGCATGGTGCTTGTTGATCAGCGTGACTGCTTCGGTCCACGCCAAGGCGGCGCGCTCGCGCGCGGTGAAAACCGGCGCTTCATGCCACGCGTCGAGCAAGTGCATGCGCTCGTCGCTTTCGCCGAGCTTGCGCGCGTCCTTGGTGTGCATGGCCAGGCAGAAGGCGCAGCCGTTGATTTGCGAGGCGCGAATTTCGACGAGCTTGAGCAGCGGCCGTTCCAGACCGCACGATTCGACATAGGCCTGGAGCGGCGCCATCGCTTTGTAGACGCCGGGGCTGACCTTCATGGCGTCGAGTCTTTGCTGGGTGGCCTTATCGGGCATGGTGGTCTCCTAAAGTGGTTCCCTCCGTGCGGTTGGTAATTTGGCGCCGGACGACGGCAATTGCTTGGCGACTTGATGATGTTGCCGCGACATTGCCTGTGACGAAAAAGGTGCGGCCGGCGCCTGGGGGAGCGCCGGCCGCCACGAACCCGGTCTGGGGACGGGGAGGGGTGGGGACGTGACCGGGGTCGTGTAGTTCCTTGTCTCTCTCGCTCTCTCTTTGTTTCGCTCAGCGCGACGACGCGGTGGCAGGCGCGGTGGCGGTGTCGCCGAGCGCGATCCAGACGTTCGGATCGGCTTGCGATTGGCGCTTGACGTAGCGGTAGCCGGTATCCGACCACAGCAGGACGTCGTTGGTCTGGTTGTCGAGAATGAACTCGCCCTTGTCGGTCTTGACAGTGAGGACGGCGTGGCCGTCGCCGTTCTGGTCGCGCACCACGGTGATCAGCAGCGCCTCGCGCGGCCAGCCTTCCTGGATCAGCATCTTGCGCTTCGCCAGCACGTAGTCCTCGCAGTCGCCGTAACCGTCGTCCGGATAATTCCAGCGTTCGACGACGCCCCAATGATCCATGTCGGTCATCGGCTTGACGTGATTGTTCACCCAGAGATTGACGCGCTGCAGGTCGTTCCAGGCCGCCGTCGAAAGCACGACGTCGCGCGGCATGGCCGGTTTGGTCGTGCATTCGGGAGCATATTCGACGCAGAACTCAACCCAGCCGATCGGCGGGCGGGTGACGCCGCCGAGCGAAATGAAGAGCGGTCGCTGCTGCGCCGAGCCACTGTTGGGCAGCGCCAGGAGCGCCAACGCGATCACGCCTGCGGCGGCTCCGCGTTTGAGGATTGCTTGTGCAATCGTTTTCATTGTGACCCCTTCCCGTCTCGTCAGGGTCACGTTTCGCACAAAGCTTTTGCAGCGCCGCTAAGTTCAATCGTTCAATTTGAAGTAAAACCGCTTCAAGATCGAAGCAAAAGCCTCGCGTCGTTTGCGGCAAATATTATCTGAAATTCTAATTATTCTATTTTGATTCAAATTTTAGCGTTCGGGCATCAAGCCGCGTCAGAGGTAAGTTTACGCGGCCTCAGGCCGACCGCGGCAGGCGCCGCTTAGCGGAGCGGACAATGCCCTTCGCGAATGAACGCAGGCGTGGATGGGCCGGTGCACGGCGGGGGCGCGCGGCAAATTGTTAGAACAGCATTTACCCGCCGGTGACGGTCTCTGGGAAAACGCAAATTCCGCGGGGGCGGCTGCCGGATGCACCGACGGTGCGTCAGCCGCAAACGTTTTCTTCGACGAAATCGGGGTGCTGCAGGCGGGTGAACTCGATGGCAAAGCCGTCTTCGAGATGGCGCACCACGCGGCCCTGCACCTTGCCGAGCGTCACCAGCGCGCCGATCGCCGGCTGCTCTTTCGAGGCGATGCCGGCGCCGGATTGCGACACGTCAATGATGCGGCAGGTGACATTGACGCCGTTCGGCAGGATCAAGCGGCCGACCGGATTGCGCGGCACGATACGGCCGTGGCGGCGATCCTCCGGCAGGCCGAGAATATGGCGATTGGCGAGCCAGGTCAGCTGAGCGGCGAGCTTGTCGCGCTTGCGCGCGGTGGCCGAAATCGTCATCGCGAA
>DATJBH010000133.1:0-31686 GCA_035515455.1 Xanthobacteraceae bacterium | reverse complement strand
CTTTGGGCAAATGGCACGGGCCATCGGGGTGATAGTCAAACTTGTTGACGAGCATTTCCGGCCAGTTCGACAGCGACGTCTCGTCGATGTCCAGCACCAGCGCCGGCTTCTGTGCAAACGGTGCACGCCACTTGACCCACTGCACTGCCCAGCCGTCAACGGCGGCCAAATCCTGCTGATAGCCATTTTCGTAATAGGCGATGTAAGGAGCGACCGGGCCCTTGGTAAAGTCGAAGTTGAGCGGCTCGGCAAGCGCGCCGAACGCCCACAGCGATCCGAGCACGTTGAGGGCAAGAAGCCACACTAAGCGGATTCGAAACTGTCGGCATTTGCTCATCATGGCCCAGCTCCGGTCATTTGTTACTGCGGCACTGAATGTGCCGCTGCACGTGACGCTAGGAAATGGCGGTCCCGGGAAGACTCGAACTTCCGACCTTCGGTTTAGGAAACCGCTGCTCTATCCGGCTGAGCTACGGGACCGTAGAGGAATTTCAATTCCGTATGCATGGCCGCTTACCGGCCGTTTCCTATATCATGGATGCCTCGGGCGGCGTCCAGATACGCCGCAGTGCCGCCCCATTCTAGCCTTTGCCTTGGCGCCGATGAGGAGCTTGCGACAGGGGATTTGTCTCGCCGCGATCGCTTGCGCGTTCGTCGCGAACGATCGCGCGCGCGCCATCGCGCAAGAGCAAACGCCTGTTTGCGGCGGCGATGACATCGCACGCGGCACGGTGGCCCAGGTCGGCGACGGCCGTACCTTCACGCTTGCCGAGGGCCGCGAGGTGCGCCTTGCCGGGATCGAAGTGCCGCTGCCGCCGTCATTCGGAAAATCCAATCAAGCGTCTGCTGCCGCGGCGGCCGCCGTGGCGGCGAAGAATGCGCTTGATGCGCTCGCCGGCGGCGACACTGTCATGCTGCGGCGCGCGGACATCGCGTCCGACCGCTACGGGCGCATGGTCGCCTATGCCTACACCGAGCGAGACGGCGACGAGCTTTTCGTACAGGGCGAAATGATCGCGGCGGGCGTCGCCCGGGTCGGCGACCAGGTCGGCAGCAGGAACTGCGCCGCGGCGCTGTTGGCCCGCGAAAGCGCTGCCCGCAAGGCCAAGCTTGGCCTGTGGGCCGATCCGTATTATGACCTCATTGACGCCGATGCCGCTGCGGATGTGCTGGCGCATAAGGGCCAATTTGCGCTGGTCGAGGGCTAAGTGGTGTCCGTGCATCAAAGCGGATCGACGATTTACTTGAATTTCGGACGGCATTGGTCCGAGGACTTTGCGGTTACGGTCCGGAAACGAAACGAGGGCAGTTTCGCCGCAGCCGGGGTCGATTTGCGGGACCTTGCCGGGCGCCGCGTGATCGTCCGTGGCTTTGTCGAGGCGCGCGGCAGGCGCGGCAGCCCGGGGATCGAGGCGACGCATCCGGAGCAGATTGAGACCGCGGATCGCGACTGATCTGCGCGATTGATAGGTGTCATGGTGAGAGCGGAACGATCGGGCATCGCGAGCTGTCGGCTGTGCCGGGCGGGCGTGATGCTCGCGGCGCTGCTGCTCGCCGCCTGCACCGCGACGCCGCCGCCCGAAAACGTGCCGCTGGCCGGCAGCCCGGCGCCGGTCAAGCCGGCCGATACGGCGACCATGTCGCCGGCCGTGCTACGCGAGCATCAGCGCATCCTGGCGACTTACGGCGGCGTCTATAACGATCCCAAGCTGCAGACCATGGTCGAGCAGATGGTCGAGCGGCTGGTCGCGGCGTCGGACAAGCCCGACCTGCATTACAAGGTCACCATCCTCAACTCGCAATCGATCAACGCTTTTGCGCTGCCGACCGGCCAGATTTACGTGACGCGCGGACTGATCGCGCTCGCCGACGACGATTCGGAATTGGCCTCGGTGCTCGCCCATGAGATGGGCCATGTCATCGCCCACCACGCCGAACTGCGCGAGAAGGAGGAAGAGCAGGTCAATCTGGTCAACCGCGTCGTCAATGACGTGGTCAGCGATCCCGAGCAAGGCGCCATGGCGCTGGCCCGCTCCAAGCTCGAACTCGCGCAGTTCTCGCAGCAGCAGGAGTTCCAGGCGGACTCGATCGGCATCCGCACCGCCGCGCGCGCCGGCTACGATCCTTATGGCGCGGTGCGCTTTCTCACCGCGCTTGAGCGCAATTCGGAGCTCAAGCCCGAGCAGAGCAATGCCATCAATCCAGCGGCGCCGGATTTTCTGTCCTCACACCCCTCGACCCCGGAACGCATCACGCGGGCGATTGCCGAGGCGCGCCAGTATAAGCCGCCCGCCAGCGTCAGCCCCGCCGAGCAGGAGCAGGCGCGGGACGCCTATTTTGCCGACATCGGCGGCATCGTCTACGGCGAAGATCCGAGCGAAGGCTTCGTGCGCGGCCGCCGCTTCCTGCATCCCAAGCTCGGCTTTACTTTCACCGCGCCGGAGGGATTCGCGCTCGACAACACCGCGCAGGCCGTTCTCGGCGTCAAGCGCGGCGGCGGCGAGGCGCTCCGCCTCGATGTGGTGCGCGTGCCGGCCGACCAGACGCTCACGCAATATCTCACGTCGGGCTGGATCGAGAACATCGATCCGGCGACCGTGGAGGATCTCACCATCAATGGCTTCCCCGCCGCTAGCGCGGTCGCCAAGGGCGATCAGTGGGATTTCCGGCTTTACGCCATTCGGTTCGGCAGCGACGTCTATCGCTTCATCTTTGCCGCCAAACACCGAACGCCCGATACCGAGCGGGCCTTTCGCGAAACGGTCAATACCTTCCGCCGCATGAGCCTTGCCGAGATCGAGCAGGCCAAGCCACTGCGGCTCAAGATCGTGAAAGTGGCGCCGGGCGACACGGTGGAGAAGATGGCGGCGCGGATGGCCACTGCCGACCGGGCGGCCGACCGCTTCCGCGTGCTCAATGGCCTGGAGCCGGGCGACCGGCTCAAGCCGGGCAGCGAGGTCAAGATCGTCGTCGATTGACCGTTGTTTGCGGGTTTACTTCACCGTTTTTGGCCTATTTTCTCCGTAGATTGGGTCGGCTATGATGCCTCAAAGAGCCGAAAAGGCCGTGGGGGAAAGTTGCGTTGGGGGAAGTCATGCAGCTCGTGAAAGCGGCGCTGCCCGCCACCATAACCTTGGTAGTCGTGTCGGCGGTCACAGCGATGTTGTTGTATTTTAAATTGGCCAGGTTCGGACCGGCTCATCCGGTCTTCTTCTATCTGCTGCCGCTTGCGCTGGTCACGATCTTCTACGGCAGCTTTCCAGCTTTCCTCGGCGTACTCACCGCGACGGTATGCGCCGACTATTTCCTTTATGACCCGCTGTACAGCTTCAGCATTTCGAGCCGGGTCGAGTTCGGCGACCTTGCCTGTTTCGCATTTCTGGCGCTGATCGGTGTCAAATGCGCCAACGAGCTGTTTTGGCGTTCGGCCGATACGCCGGCGCCAAAATCCCGCTACGGCAGAACTTGAAATCCCAAGCCGCCCAGTTGGTCACAGACGTTTCGGATTAGAACTCCGAGGCGAGCTGGTCGAGGCCCATGACATGGGCGAGATTGCGGACCTCTTGTTTTTGCTCTTCGTCGAAACTCATGATCAACGGGACGGCCGCGGATTTAAGGCCTTCGACGCTCTGCGGATCGATATCGGCCACCGGCATGGTTTCGCTTGATACGCCGCGGCGGCGCGCCTGTTGCGCATGGCTATAGGCGATGCTGCGCAGCGCCGCTTCCACCGCTGGCCACATTTGCTCCTGTTCCGGCGTCAGATGCAGGCGTTGCTTGATGCTCGCGATCTGGGCGTCGTCCAGCATGAAGCCCGGGCGGTTCATGACGGCGCGACGGGGGGCGGCAGGCGCGCGATTGACGCGTGGCGACACGATCGGCGGCGTGACGGCCAGGGTCTTCGTCGAGCGCGTCGGCTCCGCCATCCGGGACACGGCGGGCATTGCTGGCATCTCGGCGGAGGCCAATTGCACCTGCGCTTGCGGGGCTGGAGTTTGCGCTACTGCCTGTGACGCCGGCGGATGAGCGACCGGCGGCACCATCGGCTCCAGATTCAAGAGCGCGAACTGCTCGTCATCCGCCTGGATTGCCGGCGCCGACGGCGCCGATGCTTCCAACACGCCCGCCGGCGGCGCGACTGCGGCGCCAGCGTCGCCCGTCTCCGGCGCCGCCTTATCCCATTGTTGTGGAAATCGCAGCGCGACGGACTGGGACGCCGAGAGGTTCTGGCTTTGCAACGCCGTCGGATGCCAGCCGCCGATCAGATAGCCGATCATGCCGGCGAGGACGACCGGAAAAGCGCGGCCGCGCGTTAATCCCTTGTTCCGCCCCATAGTTTGTCCCCGCGATACCGCGCGCTGTGCCTTCTATCTCCTTTCAAATGAAGCTTAATTTATGACTAACCATAGGTGGTTTGCCGGCATTGGTCGGACATTTTGGCTATCGTTAACGCGCCCAACCAAACAAAAGGCCCGGCATTTCGGCCGGGCCTTCGTAGATCGCAATGTCGACGGGCTTATGCCGCCTCTTCCTCGACGACGGCTTCTTCATCCGTCTCCGGCTTCGGACCGCGCCGCGGCCCTTTGGCGAGCGCCGCCTCGATCTCTTTGATCGCTTCGGTTTCGGTGATCCGCTGCACCACGGCTACCTCACGCGACAACCGGTCGAGCGCCGCCTCGTAAAGCTGCCGCTCGGAATAGGACTGCTCCGGCTGGGTCTCCGACCGGTAGAGGTCGCGGACGACCTCGGCGATGGCAACGATGTCGCCGGAATTGATCTTGGCCTCGTATTCCTGCGCCCGCCGCGACCACATGGTGCGCTTGATGCGGGCACGGCCCTTCAGCGTCTCGAGGGCCCGCTTCACCATCGGGGTCTCGGCAAGCTTGCGCATGCCGACCGAGGCCACCTTCGAGGTCGGCACCCGCAAGGTCATCTTGTCCTTGACGAAATTGATGACGAACAGTTCGAGGCGCGCGCCGGCGACCTCCTGCTCCTCGATCGCCACGATTTGGCCTACGCCGTGAGCCGGATAAACGATGAATTCTTGAGTTTTGAAGCCTTGTCGTTGAGTAGTCTTCTTCGCATTCATTCCCAAAGTTGCTCCTTCCGGCTCCGGCTTGCGCCGTGGCGCGGGCTTTGCCACGTTCACCCGGCTGCGCGCCGCGGCTCGCGTGGACTGTGAGGGCCTCCGGCTCGCGCGGGAGGAGGTTTTCGTTGCCTTCCGGCTCATGCCGGCCGCACTCTTCTTAGAACGACGACGAGTTTTCTCTGCCACTGCTCTCGCGTGGAACTTCACGCCTCTATTGACGGTTCCTCGAAAACACCCCCGAAAAAATATGCTCCCGGCGGGGGAGCAGCGTCTCGGAGGTCCTTTTTCATTATAATTAGCTATATATCACATTTTCAGCCAAAATCAAAGCCTTATGGCGTGGCTCAAGCGCCGCGCCAGACCACGGTCTGGCAAATCGTTAATAACGGTTAATGCCCGCAATCGGAAGGCGTTCCTAGTCCCCGGTGCCCGGATTAGGAGAGAAATGCTCCTCGAATTTATTGGCGACCCCCTCCCATTCCTTGGCGTCGGTTGGGGGAGTTTTCTTGGCCGTAATGTTCGGCCAGACTTTCGCGAATTCGGCGTTGACTCCAAGCCATTTTTCGACGCCCGGCTCGGTGTCCGGCTTGATCGCGTCGACCGGGCACTCGGGCTCGCAGACGCCGCAATCGATGCATTCGTCGGGGTGAATAACCAGCATGTTCTCGCCCTCGTAAAAGCAATCCACGGGGCAGACTTCGACGCAGTCCATGTATTTACATTTGATGCAATTGTCGTTGACGATATAGGTCATTTGCACACTCTGAACGGGCTTTTGTCGCGACTTTGCTCCTAACGCATGGGTCAGATGGGCGCAAGGCTGGCCAATACTAGGGCCATCAGGCTCATCCGAGGTCCTCATAGAGCGCAGCGGCGGTATTGGCGGGACCGCGGCGTTCGACAAAGCCCCTCACTTTGAGGACCCGCACGCGGCGGTCGAGCGCCACGGTGATGACGTCACCGGCCCGCACCATGCGGCCAGGCGCGTCGATGCGGGCGCCATTGACGCGCACATATCCCGCGCCCGCCAGCGCCGCCGCGGCGCCCCGCGTACGCACCAGGCGGGCATGCCATAACCACCGATCAATGCGCTGGCGCTCGTGCTCGGCCGGCAGCACTCAACGGCGCTCCTTGGCGTCCGCCTCGAGCTGGGCCTTCAAGGCAGCAAGCTTGGCAAACGGCGAGTTCGGATCTGGCGCTTTTTCGCGCCGCTCAAAGCGCTTGACCGGCGGCCGCTCGCGTTCGCGCGACGGGCGATCGGAACGATGCTCGCCGCCATGCTTGCGGCGGTGACGCGGGGGACGGCCTTCATTGGACGAAAGCGGGCTAGGTTGCGCCGGCTCGACCGGCGAAGCGGCGGTTTCCGCGCCCGCTACCGAGGCTGTCGCGGTTCCTTCTGCGTGAGGCGTCGGTGCGTGGCGCCTTGGCTGGTGGCGCCGCTCCCGGCCTTTCTGTCGAGGCCGGCGACCGCCTTCGGCGCGGCCCGGTCGCCACACTTCGATCATGACCGCTTCGGCGGCTGCCTGTGGCGCGGCTTCTGCCCCTTCGACGGATAGGCCGGTCTCGATTGCCGGGACCAAGGGCTGCGCGTCGGGCGGTTGGTCCGCGGCGACGTCATCGGTCGGTGGTGCGAGGACGTACTCGCTGTCTTCGATCGGCGCGTCGACTGGGGCTTCGCCCGGGGCCTCTGCCTCCGGAGCGACGATAGCTGCCGCGGCGGCTTCCTGATCGGCGAATTCAGACGTTGGCGAGGCGGCTGCAGCCTCGGCGCCCGGTTCGAGCGCTACGGCGTTGTCCGCTGCCGGAGCGGCTTCCGCCGCCGGCGTAGCCGGTTGCGGTTCGGCGCTGGCCTCGCTCACCGGCTCCGGCGGTTTCGGCCGCCGCTCCATGCGGTAGCCGAGCGACCGCAAGATCGAAGCAAAGTCTTCGCCGGACGCGCCGGTCAGCGAGGTCATGCCGCCGACGACGATAAAGCCGCCGCCTGTAATTGCCCCAGCCGGCTTCGGACTGATGCCTTCGCGCCACGACAGCGCGGGCCGGATCAGATCCGCCAGTCGTTCCAGGATGTCGACGCGCACGGCGCGCTCGCCGCAAACGCGATAGCCGGCCGTGCGATACAGCACCGGATCGATGTCGCGGTTGACCGGCATCGAGGTGCGGCCGCTGCCCGCAAGGTGCAAAAGATCATCGAGACCTGCGCTCTGCGGCCCGTCGTGGCGCAGCGCCCATAATTGCGCGGCGAGCGTCCGCGGCGCCGGTTTGAGCAGAGCGGGCAGATAGACGTGATAGGCGCCGAAGCGTACGCCGTATTTGCGCAAGCTGGCGCGCGCCGGCTGCTCCAAGCTCTTGACGTCGTCGGCGACGCGTTGCCGGTCGAGCACGCCGAGCGCCTCGACCAATTGGAAGGCGACGCCGCGGGCGATCCCGGTCACGTCCTCGGCCGCGGCCAATTGCGACAGCGGCCCGAGCAGTTTGTCGATATGGGATTTGAGCCAGGCATTGAGCCGCGCCTCGACGGCATCGCGCGGTGCGCCGGTCAGATGCTCGTCGGCGATCAATCGCACGCGCGGATGCAAAACCTCTTCGCCGGCCTGCAGCTTGCCGACCGCGGCGCCGGTCCAGCGCAAGGTGCCGTCGAGCGCCAGAACGAATTGCGCATCCGGCGCGGCCGCAAGCCGCGATGCACGGGCGGCGATCTCGCCGGCGAGCGCCTTTTGCGCGGCGTTTTGCAGGGCCTTCGCCTCCGAGCCGCCGGATGAGGCGTCGGGCACGAAGACAAATCCATCGAGCCGGCCGATGACGTGGCCTTCGACCGCGACCTCGCCGGTCTTGTTGAACTCGGGCTCGAAGCTCGCATTCTCGCGCAGCCGCCGCATCAGGACGCTGGTGCGCCGATCGACGAAACGCTCAGTGAGCCGCTCGTGCAAAGCGTCCGAGAGCCGATCCTCCACCGCGCGCGTGACACCTTGCCAATGCTCGGGGTCCGCGAGCCAATCCGGCCGGTTGGCCGCGAAGGTCCAGGTGCGAATATGCGCAATACGATTGGACAAAGTATCGATGTCGCCGTCGACGCGATCCGCCAGCGCCACCTGATGGGCGAACCAGTCGGTCTTGATCGCGCCGTCGCGCTGCAGAAAACCATAGACCGTCACCACCAGTTCGGCGTGATTGGCGGGCGCAATCTTGCGGTAATCGGGAAGCTGGCAGACGTCCCACAGCCGTTCGACATCGGCGGCCGTCCTGGTCAGCGCGCGCACCCCATCATCGCGGGCGGCATGGTCGAGGACGAGAATATCTTCGGCCACCGGCGCGCGCGCCAGCGCGGCTTCAGTTGGCGGAGCGGCAAGAGTGGCTTGCAATGCGCCGACCGATGAGAAATCGAGATCGGAATTGCGCCACTGCACCGATTTCACCGGCTCGAAGGTGTGCGATTCGAGCGCCTGGACCAATTCGGTCTCGAACGGCGGGCAGCGGCCGCTGGTGCCGAAGGTGCCGTCGCGCGTGGCGCGGCCGGCACGGCCGGCGATCTGGGCAAGCTCGGAGGGATTGAGCTTGCGGAACTGGTAGCCGTCGAATTTGCGATCGGAGGCAAAGGCGATGTGATCGACGTCGAGATTGAGGCCCATGCCGATCGCGTCGGTCGCCACCAGATAATCGACCTGTCCCGACTGATAGAGCTCGACCTGGGCATTGCGCGTGCGCGGCGAC
This sequence comes from Xanthobacteraceae bacterium, assembly GCA_035515455.1. Lineage (GTDB taxonomy): Bacteria > Pseudomonadota > Alphaproteobacteria > Rhizobiales > Xanthobacteraceae > BOG-931. Next base: position 22,889 of record DATJBH010000133.1, on the reverse strand, counting down.
AATGCGCCGAGCACCACCGCGGCGCCGCCGCGCTGGCGGCGGATCAATTCCGCGATGGCGTAAACTTCCTCGGCGGAGAAGGCGACAATGGCGGAGCGGCGCGGCAGCCGCGTCAGTTTCTTCTCGCCGGAAAAGGTGAGCTGTGACAGCCGCGGACGGCTGACGATGCTGGCACCGGGAAGGAGCCGCTCCACGATCGGCTTCATGGTGGCGGCGCCCAGCACCAGCGTTTCTTCGCGGCCGCGCCGGTTGAGCATGCGGTCGGTGAAGACGTGGCCGCGCTCGAAATCGGCGGCGAGCTGGATCTCGTCGACGGCGAGGAACGCGACATCGAGGTCGCGCGGCATCGCCTCGACAGTGGCGACCCAGAAGCGCGGGTTCGGCGGCTTGATCTTCTCTTCGCCGGTGATCAGCGCCACCGCTTCCGCGCCGGCCCGTTCCACCGCGCGGTTATAGACTTCGCGCGCCAATAGCCGCAGCGGCAGGCCGATCAGCCCGGACGAATGCGCCAGCATCCGCTCGATCGCGAGATGCGTCTTTCCGGTATTGGTCGGGCCCAGCACGGCGGTAACGCCGGCGCCGCGGGCACGCACATTACGGTCGGTTGGCGGCGAGAACGAAATCGGCATCAAAGGCCCGGCATTGACGACCTTCCCTTGGCGCTGCCGTTGGCACGGAAGGCAAGGGTCGGAACTGTCTTCTGTATCACAATGTGACGCTGGAAAGTCCTGTGCTTAACGTGTGGAACGAGTCTGGAACGAATCGCGGCCGAATCGGCGACTCCGGTGGCGTTCAGGTTCGTTCACGGCGATATATGGCGCGGCGCTCGGCGTTGAATACCAGATCGGGTGGAATCCGCCTTTTCCCGCGGTCGCGCCGAAGCCAAGTCCGTTAACGCCCGCGACAATCACGATCCCACGCCGAGTCAAGGGGCATCATCCTGTGAATTACGGGGATGCAGCCGCCGTGCACTGTGCGGGCCGGATCCACTGTCATTCAGTTTTAGCCGCCGTGTGCGGCGACGACTGCGCCGCCGAGACGAATTCGGTGGCCTGCAACAGCGCCGTGCCGAGCGGCGTCGGCATCGAGAAGCGGAACGGTACCACTACCCGCGTGCCGGCGATCGGCGCCAGCCACACTTCGGCGTTGCGGAGCGTGATGAGATATTTGATGGCGGGGCGATCCGGCACATACCCCGAGATCGGCGTGAAAAACACGGCGCAGACCACCGCCGGGCCGGCATAGCCGCGATCCGCTTTGACGGTTTCCATGCGCCGAAATTCGCTGCGCAAGTCGTAGCGCACCCGCCCGTCGAACACCGGGACCTTGCGGTTGCAGGCCTGCGGAGACACCGGATCGCCGGTTCCGGTAACGCGATTGAGCATCGATGTCATGGGATCGACGACGCCGCGACGATCCGCATCCGTCACCGGAACGCGATCGGGCGCGGGCGGCAACGGCGGCTCGGCGTCATAGCTCGTCACATTGCCGCCGGCGAGTGCCATGCGCACGTCGTCGACCTTATGATCGTAAGTGATGGTCGCGCCGTAGCTCGTCGGTATCGGTGCGCCGGCGGCGATGGTGCCATGCGCAGCGCCGGTGCCGTGTGCGCCGGTGAAGAACTTGATGAGGCCTGTCGTCGTACCGCTCGCCGCGGCGGTGTACTGATCCTTGGCAATTTCGATGATCCAATTGCCGCGGCCAATCGGAATGCCCGCTATGCTGGCGGTGTACTGGGCCTCGAGCCGGCTCTGGGCGGCGGCGCGATGGCCGCCGTCGGCCGCCACCCCAGCAAGCAGGACCAGCATGAAAAACGCCGCTGATGCGGCGCGGCTGTTACGGCGGGCCATTGGCGGCTCGATGGCAAAGGCGGGCAAGTGGCTCCCCCTCAATTCCCCGGCTTGGACCCCCTGTTTTGTCCGAGAATGCGTCGGTTCTGTGGTTTCGTTCCGCTGGCGAGCGTTGATTCCACTCGGCGTCGCCGAAGGCCGCATTCGCGGCCTTGACGCTCCCGGGAGCCCCCCTTATAGGTCCGCGCCATCTCCCAAAATCGTCTCGGGCGGCCGCGGGAATAGCGCATTCGGGTTACAAGGATATTGCATCATGGCATGGCGTTGCGAACTCACCGGCAAGAATCGCCAGATCGGCCATAAGGTCAGCCATTCCAACCGCAAGACCAAGCGGCAGTTCAAGCCGAACCTGCTCAATGTCACTTTGATGTCGGACGCCCTCGGCCGTTCGGTTCGTTTGCGGATATCGGCCAACGCGCTCAAGAGCGTCGACCATCGCGGCGGGCTCGACGCTTTTTTGCTCAAGGCCAAGGATGCCGAATTGTCGCCGCGGGTCCTTGAGCTCAAGCGTCAGGTCGTCAAGAAGCGCGCTGCGGCAAAAGCCGCGTGATTACGCCAAAGGCGTAATCGCTTCGAATGAAATTCCGCTCCATAACTTTTGTAAGGAGCATGATCTTTTCCGAAAGCCGGCGTCCGCTTTTCGGGATCGTGCTCTAAAACTCCTCGAGAATTCGGCCGCAGCCGGCGACGCGGTCTTGGATGCCGCAGCGGCGTAGCGCGTCCCAATAAGTCACCGCATTGATCGCCAGCACCGGCTTGCCGAGCCAGCGCTCGGCTTCCGCCGCGACTGCGACCGTCGGCAGCGCGGTGCCGACCTGGAGCAGCGCGTCAACATCGGGACCGTCGAGGTCTCTAAGCGCGTTGCGGATATCCGCCGTGGGCACCTGCGCGATGGCCCGCGGGCTCGCGCATTTCATTCCGACGAGGCGGACGACGTCGAAGCCCGCCTCCTTGAGATAAAGCCGCACCATGTCGTCGCCGCGCGGCTGATGCGGCGTCAGCACGGCGATCCTGCTGGCGCCAAAAACCTGCAGAGCCGCGACCGCGGCGGTCGACCCCATCGATACGCCGACGCCGGCGCGCTGCGTCAGCTCGTCCTGCAGCTTGGCCGCCGCCGCAACGCCGCCCCAGAAGGTCTCGAGCGAGATACCGACAATGAGGTGATCCAAGCCCGCGGTCATGATCTGATCGATCGCGGCGGCGATGCCCTCGCGCATATCGGCCATATGTTCAAGGAACGCCTGTTCGGTGTTGAGCGGCCGCTCCTTGATGGTCGATCGCGCGGTATGATTGGTGACGCCGCGCGGCCTTAGACCTTCGCATTCGGGCTGCACCGTGGTGTTGGTCGAGGGCACCACGATGCCGATGCGTTTGCGAAACCCTAATGTGTCCGGCACTTTCCCGTCCTCGCCGCCGCCACGAACGCTGCCGTAACGCGCCCGCTTATCGTAGCGGAATCGCTTTCAACACCGGGAACCAGGTTTTCTGTTCCTTGTCGACAAAGGCCGAAGTCTGGTCCGGCGTCATGGCGTGCGCGTAGCTGCCGGTCGCCAAGAGCTTCTTCTTCACGTCCGGATCGTTGAGCGCTTTGGTGAGATCCGCGCTCACTTTGTCGACGATCGGTTTGGGCGTGCCGACCGGCGCCGCCACGATCAGCCAACCCGCCGCGGCAAATCCCGGAATCGTTTCCGCCACCGTCGGCAGGTTGGGAAATTCCGGCAGCCGCTGCGGGGCGGCGACCGCGATCAGCTTCACTTGTCCGGCATTCACCGCGCCGATGATGCCCGGATAGCCCTCGATGATCATGTTCACGCGGCCGGAGGCGACATCGCTCAATGCCGCCGAGGGGCCGCCGTTATACGGCACCGGGATCAGCTTGATGCCCGCTTTTTGCTGCAACAGCAGACCGGTCAGATGCGTCATGCGGCCGATGCCGGACACCGCGATCGAAAGCGTTCCCGGGGCCTTTTTGGCGCGATCAATGAACTGTGGCAGCGAAGTGATGCCGCTTTTCGGATCAACGGCGATGAACATCGGCTGCTCCGCGATGAAGCCGATGGGCAGGAAATCGCGCGGCAGCATGACCGGCAGATTGGGCGCCACCGTCGGCCGCGCCAGAAAGGTCGACAACGCCGGCGAATAAAGCGTGTAGCCGTCGGGGGCCGCTTCGCTCGCGGCGCGGGCGGCGATGCTGCCATTGGCGCCGGGATGATTGACCACCACGGCCTGCTGCCCCCAGTACTCGCTGAGCTTGGCGGCGACGATGCGCATGGCGACATCCGGGCTGGCGCCGGCGCCGGCATCCGAGATGATGGTCACCGTCTTGTCCGGATAGTTCGCGCCTTGAGCATGCGCAAGCGGAGCACCGGCCATCGTCAGCAAGCCGATTGTGGCAAGCTTCAACCAATTGCGGCGTTCGACCATGTCGTTTCTCCCCATCGTTTCTGTGCGCGCCGTTATCATTTGGCGCGTCGGTTCAAGCCAAGCGAAATTTTCAGGAACGCTTCCGACTTTCACGTCACGCATGCAACCGGCGTGGTTGGCGGGCCGGCCGCTGCGGTTGCTCGACCGGTGTCTCTTCGAACAGCTCGGCAAGCTTCTCGGTCATGACTCCGCCGAGCTCCTCGGCGTCGACGATGGTCACCGCCCGCCGATAATAGCGCGTCACGTCATGGCCGATTCCAATAGCGATCAGTTCGACCGGCGAGCGGGTCTCGATGTCCTCGATCACCCAGCGCAAATGCCGCTCGAGATAATTGCCGGGATTGACCGAGAGCGTCGAGTCATCGACCGGCGCACCGTCGGAAATCATCATCAGGATCTTCCGCGTCTCCGGCCGCCCCAGCAGCCGCTTATGCGCCCAGTCGAGCGCCTCGCCGTCGATGTTTTCCTTGAGCAGGCCTTCGCGCATCATCAGGCCGAGGTTTTTGCGCGCGCGGCGCCACGGCGCGTCGGCGGCCTTGTAGATGATGTGGCGCAAATCGTTGAGCCGGCCCGGGTTCGGCGGCTTGCCCGCGGCAAGCCAGGTCTCGCGCGACTGGCCGCCTTTCCAGGCCCGGGTGGTGAAGCCCAGAATCTCGACTTTGACGCCGCAGCGCTCCAGCGTGCGCGCCAAAATGTCGGCGCAGGTCGCCGCGACCGTGATCGGACGGCCGCGCATCGAGCCGGAATTGTCCAGGAGCAGCGTGACGACGGTATCGCGGAAGTCGGTGTCCTTCTCGCGCTTGAACGACAACGGATGCATCGGATCGACGATGACGCGCGACAGCCGCGCCGGGTCGAGCAGGCCTTCCTCAAGATCGAACTCCCAGGCGCGATTTTGCTGCGCCAGAAGAAGCCGCTGCAGGCGATTGGCGAGCCGCGCCACGACGCCCTGCAAATGCGACAGTTGCTTGTCGAGATAACCGCGCAGTCGATCGAGCTCTTCCGGCTCGCATAAATCCTCGGCGCCCACGGTCTCGTCGTATTTGGTGGTGAACGGGCGATAATCCGGGCCGCGCGGCTCGTTGCGCTGGTGTCGCGGCCGCCACGGCTCGGCGGCGGTCTCCGAATCGCCCATCTCGGCCTCGTCGGCCATTTCGGCCGCTGGCGCGTCGACCGCTTCCGAGGCGCTGTCGGGCAATTCGTCGGCCGAGGCTTCCGCCTCGGCGCTCATCTGATCGCTTTCGGCGGTGTCGGACGCCTCGCCGTCCTGCCCGGACTCGTCCTTCTGGTTCTGCTCCTCGCCCTCCTCGCCTTCCTCCTCGTCGGATTCGCTGGAACGGTCCTCGCCCATGTCGAGGCAATCGAGCAGATCGTGGATGACATCGCCGAAACGGCGCTGATCGTTGACGACGCGCTCAAGGCGATCGAGATCGCGACCGGCACGCTCCTCGATCAGCGGGCGCCACAGATCGACGAGCTTGCGCGCGGCGGCCGGCGGCGTCTCGCCGGTCAGCCGCTCGCGCACGAGCATGGCGAGCGCATCTTCGATCGGCGCGTCGGCGCGATCGGTGATCTCCTCGAATTTGCCGCGGTGGAACTTGTCGTCGAGCATGGCGGCGAGGTTCTTGGCAACGCCGCCCATGCGCCGGGCGCCGATCGCCTCCACCCGGGCTTGCTCGACGGCCTCGAACACCGCGCGCGCCTGCTGGCCGCCCGGTGCAAGCTTGCGGTGCACCGCCGGATCGTGGCAGGCGAGTCGCAGCGCGATGGAATCGGCATGGCCACGCACGATCGCCGCTTCGCGCTCGTTGAGCCGGCGCGGCGGCTCCGGCAGCCGCACCTTGCCGCCGGCAAGCCCCGGCCGCTCGGACGCAAAACTGACTTCGAGGTCGCCTTTGCCGGCAATCGCCTTCACGCAGACTCCCACCGCGCGCTTGAACGGCTCGGTCGGCGCTTCCTTGGCAGCGGGCTTGGGCTTGATGTTCGAGTTCATGCTCTTCTTCCTCTCCCGCGGACGGGGAGAGGCGTTTCAGCTCAGCGCGACATTGACCGCGCTTTCCGGCAGCTCTTGTCCGAAGCAGCGCTGATAGAATTCCGCCACCAGCGGCCGCTCCAGCTCGTCGCATTTGTTGACGAAAGTGAGCCGGAAGGCGAAGCCGATGTCGCCGAAAATCTCGGAATTCTCGGCCCAGGTGATTACCGTGCGCGGGCTCATGACGGTGGAGATATCGCCGTTCATGAAAGCATTGCGGGTGAGGTCGGCGACGCGCACCATCTTGGAGACGATGTCGCGGCCTTCCGCCGTGCGGTAATGCTTGGCCTTGGCCAAAACGATATCGACTTCGTTGTCGTGCGGCAGGTAATTGAGCGTGGTGACGATCGACCAGCGATCCATCTGGCCCTGGTTGATCTGCTGCGTGCCGTGATAGAGGCCGGACGTATCGCCCAAGCCCACGGTGTTCGCGGTGGCGAACAGGCGGAACGCCGGATGCGGCTTGATGACCTTGTTCTGGTCGAGCAGCGTCAGCCGGCCGGATGATTCCAGAACCCGCTGGATCACGAACATCACGTCGGGGCGCCCCGCGTCGTATTCGTCGAAGCAGAGTGCGATGTTGTTCTGCAGCGCCCACGGCAGAATGCCGTCGCGAAATTCAGTGACCTGCATGCCCTCGCGGATGACGATGGCATCCTTGCCGATCAAATCGACGCGGCTGATATGACTGTCGAGATTGACGCGCACGCAGGGCCAATTGAGCCGCGCCGCCACCTGCTCGATATGGGTCGACTTGCCGGTGCCGTGATAGCCGGTAACGATGACACGGCGGTTCCTGGCGAAACCGGCAAGAATGGCGAGCGTGGTCGGCCTGTCGAAGCGATAGTCGGGATCGAGCTCGGGTACGTGCTCGTCCGGCTCGGAATAGGCCGGCACTTCCATGTCGCTGTCGATGCCGAACACTTGTCGGATCGAAACCTTCATATCCGGCAAGCCGGATTCACTGTCAGTTGCGAGGCTCATTGCTCCTCCGTGCCCTCGGTAGATCCGAGGCGCGTACAGGCTTTCACCGGCGGTCGGATATCGCGGTACATTTAGCAGAAAGGCCCAAGCCGATAAAAGCCCGGCTAAAGGCTACGAGAACTACCCACAGGATCAGCAAAAACCCGCTGTCTTCAGGTAGTTATAGGCTTGGATGATCTCTCGCAGGCGCGCTTCCGAGCCGCGATCGCCACCATTGGCATCGGGATGATGCCGCTTCACCAACATCTTGAACCTGCTCTTGATATCGGCGCGTTTGGCATCGGCTTCAAGGCCGAGGACGTCAAGGGCCCGGCGCTGCGCATTGAATATCTTGCGGCCCTCGGACGCAGTGCGCGCATGGCCGGTGCCCTGAGGACCGGCTTCGCCGAACAGCGAAAACGGATCGTCAGTGGGGCCTTCGAAGCCGCGAAACGCGCCGCGGACGCGCTTGGCGGCGCGCTTGCCGCCGATTGAGCCCATTTTCCAGGTCGGCCGGTGCCCGGTGATCGCATCCTTTTGATATTGGGCGATGGCGTCTTCGCTCATGCCGGCGAAGAAATTGTACGAATTATTGTATTCACGCACGTGTTCGAGGCAGAACTGCCAATATTCGGATGCGCGCAACCGGCCCTTCGGGGCGCGGTGGGTCGCCGCCGCCTTGCAGCTCGGCCATTGACAGCCGGGCAGCTCCGTTTGCAAGCGGCGATCCTGATCGGGCTTGACCCGGATCCGATCGAACAGCGGCGAGTTGGTGTTCATTGGTGCGATTATGCGGCGGCGCCGATTAAAGCTTCAAGACTTGACAGAATCAAAACGTGATCTCGCGGTCGTTGACCTTAATGCTCCATTCTCGCTAATCGAGCCGCATGGGAATGCAGGACATCATCACCACTAAGCTCGTGGCGGCGTTCGCGCCGGAGAGTCTGCACGTCGAAGACGAGTCGCATCTGCACGAAGGACATGCCGGACACCGGCCGGGCGGCGAGAGCCATTACCGCCTCTATATCGTGTCTGAGGCCTTCCGCGGGAAGAGCCGGCTCGAACGCCACCGCATGATCAACGCGGCGCTGGCGAACGAGCTCAAATCGCGCGTGCATGCGCTCGCCATTCACGCGCAAGCGCCGGGCGAGAGCCCGTAAGCGCGGCCTCGGCGCGGTCAAACGCTCTGCGCGACGCCCTCGACGATGTCCCGCAGTTCCGGTAGGCACGATCCGCAATTGGTGCCGGCGCGCAGCGCGCGGCCGATATCGGCGACGCTCGCTGCACCGCCGGCAGCAACAACGTCGCGGATCGCCGAAAGCCGAACCCCGAAGCAGGCGCAGATCAAGGGTCCGGCTTCGACCGTCGCATCCGCGTCGCGTCCGGCAAAAACAATGCGCCGCGCCGGCGCCGCGACCGCGCCGGACTCGAACAGCGAGCGCATGGCGTCCCATTGCGGCGGCCGATGTGCCGGCCCGATGAAGAAGCACCCATCAAACCGGCCGGAGCGGAAAAAACCGAAACGCCCCACTCCACGCGCGCGGTCGCTATAGGCGGCGAGTTCTGCGCCTTCGGGCAGTAGCCGGCGCACGAGATCGTGCCACATCGCAGGCGGCTCGTTTGTTGCGAACAGGACGCCGGCGCCGCCGGTAACCGCCAGCCGGGCGAACCAGGTGCCCTCGGGCAGCGTCACCGGACGGCGCAGCAAGGCAAAGCCGCGATAGCCAAAGCTGGCGGGCTCGACGCGGGCAGGTGTCGCCTTCAGCTCGGGCTGACCGGAGATCGGATCCGTTGCCGCTGCCACCAAGTCGCAGACGCGCGCCTGCGTGGCGGTGGCATCGCTCCAGTGGATCGGCGCGAAGATTGAGCCCCGCTGCTGCCCCGCGTGACAGAAGACCTTGAGCGTTGCGCTGCCGTATTGCGTCGTGACCTTGGCGAGGCCGCCGTCGGCGAGCCCTGCTGCCTGCGCGTCGTCCGGATGTATCTCGACGAACGGCTGCGGTGAATGCGCGCATAGACGCGGGCTCATCGCGGTGCGCGTCATGGTATGCCATTGATCACGCACACGTCCGGTATTGAGGCGCAACGGAAAAACATCGCTCGTCGCGGCGTGCGGGCGCGGCGCTTGCGGCGCGACGAAGCGGGCACGGTGGTCGGGCGTGAAAAAATCTCCCGTGGCGAAGAACCGCCGCTCGCATTGCGTCTCGCCAGCACGGACCGGCCACATCACCGGCTGGAGCCCGTCATAGGCGGCGTCGGAGAGCGTTGCCAAAGCACCGATGTCGAAGTCACGATGGCCGCCATTCTCGAAGGCGGACAATGCAGCATGTTCGCGAAATATGTCGGCCGGCCTGCGGTAGTCGAACGCGGCGCCGAAGCCGAGGCGCCGCGCCACCTCGCTGACGATCCACCAATCAGGCCGCGTTTCGCCGGGCGCCGGCAGAAAAGCACGCTGCCGGGAGATGCGCCGTTCCGAATTGGTCACCGTGCCGTCCTTCTCGCCCCACGCGGCAGCCGGCAACAGGACCTGGGCGCCGGCCGCGACGGTATCGTTGCTGACGACGTTCTCGGAGACGACAAACAGTTCGAGCTTGCTCAGCGCCGCCCGCATCGTGCCGGCACGCGGCAGCGACACCGCCGGATTGGTCGCCATAACCCACAACGCCTTGACGGTGCCGCGCTCGATCGCCGTGAACATGTCGACGGCTTTGAGGCCCTCGGACGCCGCGATGCGCGGCGCGCCCCAGAACCGGCGCACGCGGTCGGTCTCGGCGGACGAGAACCCCATATGGGCGGCGAGCTGATTGGCAAGCCCGCCGACCTCGCGACCGCCCATGGCGTTAGGTTGACCGGTGAGCGAGAGCGGCGCGCTGCCGGGGCGACCGATGCGGCCGGTGGCGAGATGAACATTGATGATGGCGTTTACCTTGTCGGTGCCTTGCGCCGATTGATTGACGCCCTGCGAGAAGCAGGTGACGACGCGATCGGTGCCGCGGAACAATTCGAAAAAGCGGCCGACGGCGGCTGCTTCGAGAGCGGTCGCGCGCGCAGTCGCCGCGACGTCGGCCGCGATGTCGCGAGCCCGCCCCAGCGCTTCGGCGAAAGCCGTCGTGTGCCGATCGATAAAGGCGTGATCGAGCGCTTGCGCGTCGGCGAGCGCGACCAAGAGACCGCAGAACAACGCGCTGTCCATGCCGGGCGCGATCGGCAGAAACAGGTCCGCGTCTTTCGCCGTTGCGGTACGGCGCGGGTCGATGACGATCAGCCTGGCGCCGCGCCGTTGTCTGGCGGCGATCATGCGCTGGTAGAGCACCGGATGACACCATGCCGCATTCGAGCCGACCAGCACGATCAGGTCGGCTTCATCGATGTCGCGGTAGATGCCAGGCACGGTGTCGGCGCCGAACGCCCGCTTGTGTCCGGCGACCGACGAGGCCATGCACAGCCGCGAATTGGTGTCGACGTTGGACGAGCCGATGAAGCCTTTCATCAGTTTGTTGGCGACGTAATAATCTTCGGTGAGCAACTGACCCGACAGATAAAACGCGATCGCGCCCGGTCCGTCGCGATCGACGATCGCCCGAAGGCGCCTCGCCACGGCATCGAGCGCGATATTCCAACTCACGCGAACGAGCGAATCGTCGGCCTGCCGCATCATCGGATGCAAGAGCCGTTGCTCGAGCGCAAGCGTCTCGTCGAGCGCCGAGCCTTTCGAGCACAGCCGCCCGAAATTCGCAGGATGCGCGGGGTCGCCCGAGATGCTGGCGCCGCCAATGCCGTCCGGTGCCGCGAGCACGCCGCAACCGACCCCGCAATATGGGCAGGTGGTACGCACGACGATTGGTTGCGAAACTGCGGCGTTCATGTCCGCCTCTTGGCGCCGAAGAGAGCAAGCACGGTTCTCATCGTTGCTATTCGGCCCGCGACCTTGTGCAACTGCGGTTGGACCAAATATCGGCGCCCCGCTCACCGGCAATTCAAGGTTCGTGCCAGCTTGCGGGCGGTGGAAGTGGCTGCGTCGCAACGGCTTTGTGAATGGCGATCGCAGCGGCGACGATGGTCATGCATATTCAGACCGCATCTGCGGAATTTCTATGCATTGAAAAAATGATCGTTGAGGAGGCCGAAATAGCGTCCGGCTTTCTCGTTCCCGGTCGCATGCCCGATTCGACGCCGCTTCAAAACTGGATATATCGGCCAAGTCTAAATTCTCGCCGTTATGCCTCGGATGTAATCGTCGACGAAGATCTACATCGCAGCAGAATGCCCAAAGCACGTGCATTGCGTGCGCCGGCGGCATTTCCGCACCAATGTATCCAGAAAAAAATAGATGGCGATGCGCGCTTTTGCTCATCCGCTTCGCCGATGCGTTGGCACAGGCCTTGCTCGGTGAAGGACTTGAATCGCCTCACGGCGAAATGTCGGCGGTCCGATTCAGAGGAGCGAAGCACATGAATTCCAACAAGGTGGAGCAGCTCGTCATAGCGACGGTGGGCTTTTTTTGGTGCTTCCTGATGTGGTTCTCGACGGCCGCATTCAGCCCGAGCATCGCGGCAAAATACAACCTCAGCATCAAGGATCTGGGCTTGCTTGCGAGCTCCGCGATCTGGATGGCGCCGGTCGGTCGGATCGTCGCCGGCTGGGCGTCCGATCGTTTCGGCGCGCCACGCACCTTCGCCTGCATCCTGGCCGGCTGCGGCGCCGTCTCGATCGCCTCGGCTTACACGACGAGCTACGAATTGCTGTTCGCCGAAAGAGTCATCGTCGCCATCGCCGGCGTCTCATTCGTGGTCGGCATCCAGCACGTCGCGCAATGGTTCGACTCGCACGAGATCGGCACCGCCGAGGGACTTTATGCCGGCACCGGAAATGTCGGCGCCGGCGTCGGCGCATTGCTGCTGCCGCGTATCTTCGGCACCGACTACCACAGCGCGTTCCTTTGGCTCGGCGCGATCGCGCTCGCCATCGCGGCCTGGTACCTGGTCCGGGGCAGCGCCGCCAAGACCGTGGAGCGGCGCAGCGCCGCGCGCCGCGGCAGCGACTGGCGCGGCACGATTTTCGTCTGGAGCCGCTTCATCGCGATAGCGCTGATGTTCGCCTATGCGATGTCGTTCGGCCTTGAAATCGCGATGAATGCCTGGCTGCCGGGCTATTTCACGCGCGGCTTCCACGACGCCATTCTGGGGCTTGGCTTCTCCGGCGTCGCCGGGCTGCAGATTGCCGCCGGCACATTCGCGGCGGTGGAATCCTTCAACGCCTCGCTGTTTCGGCCGTTCGCCGGATTCATGTCGGACCTGTTCCAGCGCAAGGGCTGGACGCCGTTGCCGTTCATCGCCAAGGAGCTGCCTTATGCGCCGCGCCTGCATTGGCTCGGCATCGCGCTGATCCTGATCACGCTGGCGATGGCGGGGCTGACGGTGGCCGGACTTTCCGGCTCGCTGCCATGGTCGGTCGCGGTGCTGGTGGCCTTCGGCATCTTCCTGTCGTTTGGTACCGGGGGCACCTTCGCACTCGTTCCGCTGCTGTTTCCCGATCGTCCGGGGATTGCCGCCGGCTTCATCGGTGGCGTATCGACCGCGGGCGGCATCGTCTACCCGCTGATTTTCGCCTCTTCGGCGAACATTCACATGGGTTACTTTTACGTCGCGCTCTACCTGTTCGTGCCGTTCGTGCTGTTCTACTTCTGGGCGGCGCGTTACGAGCGCCATCCTGAAGAGCATGGGCTGTTCGAAAGCGGCTTGGCCGGCCAGGAGGCCTGAGCGCGATCAAGCATTCTCGTCAAACATGGAGGGAGGAGCCGCATGATGAGCCCCGTTGAGATGCCCGCCGTTCACGAGCCCTGGTACAAATACGGCATCGCCGTCCTTGTATTGGAAATGGCGATCGCCATCGCGGTGAGCGCGTATTCGCTGTACATGACGTTTAACGGCCTGGGCGGCTTCCCCGGCAAGCATTAGCCCATGCCGCTCAGGGCTGCTCCGGCACGGATTGCGCCAACGCTTCCGGCACCTGCGGCTGCCGCGCCACTTCGGCTTCCTTGAGCAATCCCGCCAGATCGAGCCGGCGCGTGAACATCGCAAGCTTGCCGTCGGCCTCGCGCGGCCATTGCTCCTTGGGCCGGTCCCAATAGAGCTCGACCCCGTTGTCGTCGGGATCGCGCAGATAAAGCGCCTCGCTCACCCCGTGGTCGGACGCGCCTTCCAGCGGAATGTCGGCCGCGATGAGACGGCGCAGCGCATCGGCCAATTGCGCCCGGTTCGGATAAAGGATGGCGGCGTGATAGAGGCCGGTCGAACCAAGCGGCGGCGGCGAACCGCCGGCACTCTCCCAAGTGTTGAGGCCGATATGATGATGATAGCCGCCGGCGGAAATGAACGCCGCGCCGCGCACGCGCTGCATCAGCTCGAATCCAAGCACGCCGCAATAAAAATTGAGCGCGCGATTGAGATCGGCGACCTTGAGATGCACGTGGCCGATGCGGACGCCGGGATCGATCGGAGCATTTGCCATGTCGCGCCTCGCTTCAACTCGCTTTGGCGGTTATCTTGCGCGCCAGCGGCGCGACACGCAGCGCGGTGATGCGATTGCGGTTCTTGCGCAGCACCTGAAAGCGGAAACCGTGAAAGGTGAAACTCTGGCCCGGCTCCGGAATGGACCGTGCTTCGTGGATGACCACGCCGGCGATCGTGGTCGCCTCGTCGTCGGGAATATTCCAGTCCATCGCCCGGTTGAGGTCGCGGACCGGAACCGCGCCGTCGACATTGACCGAGCCGTCCGGCAGCGCCCGTACGCCGGGAACGGCGATATCGTGCTCGTCGCTGATGTCGCCGACGATTTCCTCGACGATGTCCTCGAGCGTCACCAGCCCTTCGAGCTCACCATATTCGTCGACGACCAGCGCGAACGGCGTCTTGCGATTGCGGAACGCCTTGAGCTGCTCGTAGAGCGGCGTGGTGTCGGGCACGAACCAGGCCGGCTTGAGCAAGGCCGGAATGTCGATCTTTGCCGGATCACCCTTGGCCGCATGCAGCGCCCGCAAAAATTCCTTGGCATGCAACACGCCGATGACGTTATCCGGCGAGCCGCGCCACAATGGCAGGCGCGTGATGCCGGTCGACAGCACCGCCTCGACGATGTCGCGCGGCGGCTCGTCGGCATCGAGCATGACCATTTTGGTGCGATGGACCATCACGTCCGACACCGTGAGCTCGCGCAAATCGAGGAGGCCGCCCATCATGTCGCGGTCGAGCTTTTCCACCACGCCGGCGCGGTGCATCAGATCGACGGTGCCGCGCAGTTCCTCGCGCGGCGACAGAATCGATTGGATGCTGCCGAGGGGCATGCCGAGCCCGCGCAGGATGATCCGCACCAGCCATTCGACGGCGCGCAATAGCGGCGAGAACAGGCGCACCGTGCTGGCGACCGGCTGCGCCACCAACAGCGCCATGCGATCCGGGGCATTGAAGGCAACGGTCTTCGGCAGCACCTCGGCCACCACGAAGATCAGAACGGTCATGGCGAGCGTGGCGTAAATCTCGCCGGTCTTGCCGAAGAAGGCGAGCATCAGACCGGTCGCCAAAGTCGACGCGGCGATATTGGTGAAGTTGTTGGCGAACAGGATCGCGCCAAGGAGCCGCTCGCGCGTCGCCATCAGCCGATTGACGATACTGGCGTCGCGGTTGCCCTGCTTTTCCAGCCGCGCCATGGCGGCGCGCGAGGAGGCGGTCAGCGCAGTCTCGCTGGCTGAATAAAAGGCTGAGATGACGAGGCAGATCGCGACCGCCGTCACCGTGAGCCAATCCATCAAAGTCATCGTTCGGCAAGCTTCTCGCTGAGAAAGGTCCGCACTTCCCGCGCGTCGACGCCGGTCTCGACAAAAGCCGCACCGATGCCGCGCACCAGGATAAATGTAAGCATCCCGCGCCTTACTTTCTTGTCCTGCGCGATCAAATCCATCATTTGGTCAACGGACGGTAGACCGCCCGGAATGTCCCCAATTCGCGTCGGCAGCCCGACTTCGGCGAGATGACGGATGGCGCGTGCGGCTTCTGGCTTCGATGCCAGCCCCTGGCGCCGTGCCGAAAACTCGAAGGCCAAGGCCATGCCGATGGCGATCGCCTCGCCATGCAGGAGGCGGTCGGAAAAGCCGCAGGCCGCCTCCAGCGCGTGGCCGAAGGTGTGACCGAGATTGAGCAGCGCCCGATCGCCGGTCTCGCGCTCGTCGCGGGCGACGATCGCGGCCTTGGCGCGACAGCAGACGGCAACGGCATGCTCGCGCGCCGCGCTGCCGGGACCGCCGGAGAAGATGTCGCGCCAATGCGCCTCGAGCCAGGCAAAGAAGCCGGCGTCGCCGAGCAGGCCGTATTTGGCGACTTCCGCATAACCGGCGCGGAATTCCCGTTCCGGCAGCGTATCGAGGAGCGCGGTGTCGGCCAGCACTAGGATCGGCTGGTGGAAAGCGCCGATCAGATTCTTGCCGTGGCCGGAATCGATCGCCGTCTTGCCGCCGACCGAGGAATCGACCTGCGCCAACAGCGTGGTCGGGACCTGCACGTAATCGAGCCCGCGCCGCACCACCGCCGCGGCGAAGCCGGCGAGATCGCCGATGACGCCGCCGCCGAGCGCAATCACCAGATCGCCGCGCTCCATCCGCGCCGCGATGATCGCCTCGCAGACCTGTTCGAGCACCGCGAAGCTTTTCGAGGCTTCGCCGGCCGGCACGACGACGCGGTGGCGCGCCACGCCGGCATCGGCCAGCGCTGCCTCGGCAGTCGCGAGCACGTAGCGCGCGACGTTGTCGTCGGTGACGATGAAAACCTTGGCGCCGGGCCGCAGCGCCGCGATTCGCGTGCCGAGCGCGCCAATAATGCCGCGCCCGATGACGATCTCGTAGCTGCGCGCGCCGAGCGAGACTTCGACAATCGTGGGGTCGCTGCGAACCGTCGCCGTCATTGCTCGTCCTTTAGGCCGTCTTTTAGGCCGCCCTTGGGGCCGTCGTTCGCCGCCGGCAGATCGTGAGCATTCAGGAAATCGGCGAGCGCGTGCATGATTTCGGCGACGATCGCATCGTGCGGCACTTCGCGCGACTGCACGGTGATATCGGCCTGCGCATAAACAGGCTCGCGCTCGGCGAGCAGCTGACGCAACGTTGCCGCCGGATCGGCGGTCATCAACATCGGCCGATCGTTCTTGCGTTTGCTGATCCGCCGCGTCAGCACATCGAAGTCGGCGGACAGCCAGATCGAGACGCCCCTTGTCTTGATGGCGGCACGCGTATCGGCATTCATGACGGCACCGCCGCCGGTCGCCAGCACTTGCGGTCCGCCTTCGAGCAACCGCGCGATCACGCGCGCCTCGCCGCTGCGGAAATCGGCCTCGCCATGCCGCGCAAAAATGTCCGCGATGCTCATGCCGGCCGCTTTCTCGATCTCGGCATCGGCATCGACAAAGGGCACGCCGAGGCGGGCGCCAAGCCGGCGGCCGATGGAGGACTTGCCAACTCCCATCATGCCAACGAGCACGATCGAGCGGCTGCCCAAACGCGGCAGGATGGCGCTTGCTGAAACCATCCCGTTGGTAATAGTTTTTATCGCAATATCAGACATTTAGATCATGTCCTGCGGAGCCGCATGCGGTCCGGCGACGGCCTCCAATCCGCCTTCGGTCGGCAGCTTCTAATCACTTCCCAAGATCACTTGCCAGTTCGGGCCGAACATGATCGTACTCGGTCCCTCTCGTCGGCACCAATGGGATGAGCGCGCGGATACCTCAAGATGCCGAGCCTGCTGCGTTTATTGTCGATCATCGCCTTGATCTGCGCCCTGGTCTATGGCGGCCTCTACGCGCTCGCGCATTTCGTCAATCCGCACCCGCGCGACATGTCGGTGACGATACCGCCGGATAAGTTCTTCAAGGACCAGTGAGGCCGGCGATGGCTCGTGCAACGACACGCGCGACGGTCCGAAAAACTTCCGGCAACGGGGGACAGTCCGACCGCCGGCTGGTGGCGCTCTATCTCGACATGCTCGCGGCCGAACGCGGCGCCGGCAAGAACACGCTTGCGGCCTATGGCCGCGACCTCGAAGATTTTTCGGCTTATCTCAAAGACGCCGGCCGCACCGTCGCCAAAGCCAGCACCGCCGATCTGCGCGGCTATCTGGGCGAGCTTTCCAGGCGCGGGCTGCGCGTGACGACGGTGGCGCGGCGGCTCTCCGCGATCCGGCAGCTTTACCGGTTCCTCTATGCCGAAGGTCAGCGCGGCGACGACCCCGCCGCCGTGCTGGAAGGCCCCAAGCGCGAGCGTGCGCTGCCCAAAACGCTGTCGCTCGGCGAAGTCGATCGTCTGCTTGCCGCCTCGGGTCAATGCGATGCAGCGGCGCCCCTGCCGGTACGGCTGCGCGCCGCGCGGCTCGCCTGCCTGCTCGAGGTTCTTTACGCGACCGGGCTGCGCGTCTCCGAACTCGTGGCGCTGCCGCAGTCCGCCGCGCGCAAGGATGCGCGCGTCATCGTCATCCGCGGCAAAGGCAACAAGGAGCGGCTCGTGCCGCTCAACGATGCCGCCAAGCGCGCGATGGCCGCCTATCTCGATCTGCTTGCCGAAGCCGGCAGCGCGGCGGCGTCGAAATGGCTGTTTCCTTCATTCGGCGAAAGCGGCCATCTCACCCGCCAGCATTTTGCCCGCGAATTGAAATCACTGGCCGGCGCCGCGGGTTTGCGCGCCGAGAAGCTCAGCCCGCACGTGCTGCGCCACGCCTTTGCCAGTCACCTCTTGCACAATGGCGCCGACCTGCGCGTGGTGCAGACGCTGCTCGGTCACGCCGATATTTCGACCACGCAGATCTATACCCATGTGCTGGAGGAGCGGCTCAAAAGCCTGGTGCGGGACCTGCATCCGCTGGCGCAGGAATGACTTAAGACAGGGCAGTTTATCTTGACTTAGGCGTGATGTGCAGGCGAGTTAGCCCCGCCTTGGCACAAACCGTTCAAACTCTTTTTTGCAAGTTCCCGACGTATGCGTAGCTATCTCGACTTCGAAAAACCGGTGGCCGAGCTTGAGGCCAAAGTCGACGAATTGCGCGCGCTCAACAGCGACGGCGAGGCCATCGCCGAGGAGATCACCCGCATCGAAGGCAAGGCGGCGCAATCGCTCAAGGAACTCTATGCCGGATTGACGCCGTGGCAGAAGACGCAAGTGGCGCGCCATCCGCAGCGGCCGCACTGCGTCGACTACATCGCGGCGCTGATTACGGACTTCGTGCCGCTCGCCGGCGACCGCAAGCATGGCGAGGATTCAGCGATCGTCGGCGGCTTCGGCCGTTTTCGCGGCGAAGCGGTCTGCCTGATCGGCCACGAGAAAGGCTCCGACACCGAGAGCCGGCTCAAGCATAATTTCGGCATGGCGCGGCCCGAGGGCTACCGCAAAGCGGCGCGGCTGATGGGCATGGCCGACCACTTCGACATCCCGGTGATTGCGCTCGTCGACACCGCCGGCGCCTATCCCGGCATCGGCGCCGAGGAACGCGGCCAGGCCGAGGCCATCGCGCGATCCACCGAAGCCTGCCTCGAAATCGGCGTCCCCAATGTCGCGGCGATCATCGGCGAGGGCGGCTCGGGCGGCGCCATCGCCATCGCCACCGCCAATCGCGTGCTGATGCTGGAGCACGCCATCTACAGCGTGATCTCGCCCGAAGGCGCGGCGTCGATCCTGTGGCGCGATACCGCCAAAGCGCAGGAGGCGGCATCGAGCATGAAAATCACCGCGCAGGATCTGGTGCGGTTCGGCGTCGTCGACGTCATCGTCGGCGAGCCGACCGGCGGCGCGCATCGCGACCCCGGCGCCACGATCGCCGCGGCCGGTGCAGCGATCGCGGAGGCGCTCGGTGACTTGCGCGGTCTCGACCGCGCCACCATTGTGCGGCTGCGCCGGGAAAAATTCTCCGCGATCGGGCGGACGCTTGTCTGACCGACGGTCGTCGGCTACCGCGCCAACCGACCGAGATTCTCGCCACAATGCCGCCTCGATTGGTCCCCCGGCGGGGCATGGCTGTTAATACCTTGGATTCGCCCCTCAAATTCGACGATAATTTACCATTCATTTATCCGGCGCATGCTCAAGGCGGATTGCTGTGTCCGGTTGCCTTGCGAAAACCACTGCTTATGGATAACGATTAGCAAGTGATGGCAAGGGGATGGCCGTTCTGTCGGGGAACTTTACCTTGATCCGCGCCGGCATTGCCCGCGCGCTCTCGTCCTGCGCCGTGAGCCTGCGCCTGCTTATGACATTGGCGCTGCTCGGCACTGCGGCGCTGGCGCTGGCCGGCTGTTACGGCGAGGAGGGCTATCAGCTCCCGACCCGGGCGATGAAGGAACTGTCGCCCGAGATGCTGACGCTGTTGCAGCAGAAGAATATGCCGAAGGACTCGCCGATCCTTGTCCGCATCTTCAAGGAGGAATCGGAGCTTGAAGTCTGGAAACAGGACACCACCGGGCAGTATCAGCTCCTGAAAGTCTATCCGATCTGCCGCTGGTCGGGCGAACTCGGGCCGAAGAAAACCGAAGGCGATCGCCAGGCGCCCGAAGGCTTCTATGCGATCACGCCCGGACTGATGAATCCCAATTCCAGCTATTATCTCGCCATCAACACCGGCTTCCCCAACGCTTACGACCGGGCAAACGGCTACAGCGGCGCATTTCTGATGATCCACGGCGACTGCTCGTCGCGCGGCTGCTACGCCATGACCGACGAGCAGATCGGCGAAATCTACTCGCTGGCGCGGGATTCGTTTCTCGGCGGCCAGAAAGAATTTCAGGTCCAGGCTTATCCGTTCCGGCTGACGGCGGCGAACCTCGCCAAGCATCGTAACAATCCGAACGTGCCGTTCTGGATGATGCTCAAGGAAGGCAACGACCATTTCGAGGTGACGCATCTCGAACCCAAGGTCGATGTTTGCGACCGTCATTACGTGTTCGACGCGCAGCCGCCGGAGGGCTCGACCAGGCCGCTCGTGTTCAATCCCACCGGGCGCTGCCCGGCCTATCAGGTGCCGCAGGAGATCGCCGGGCCGGCGCTGGAAAAGCAGCGCAACGACGAATATCAGTTCGCTCAGCTGGTCAAAGAAAACGTGCCGACCGAGCCTGTGGTGTGGGGCACCGACGGCGGCATGAACCGCGTGTTCGCCTCCAAGCTCGCCGAGACCCAGCCGATAATGGACAATGACGGACACTTGCATGCGCCGCCTATCCATCCCGGCATGCCGGCGCCGATGCTCAGCGGCCCGCGTGAAAATCCGCAAGACGGCTTTGCGCAAACCCAAGTGGCGAGTTCATCGCGCGGCATATTCGGCGACCTGTTCAACAGCACGGCCAGCCCCCAAAATCCGGCGCCGGCGCCTGAGACTACCGGGAGCGCCGCGCCTGCCGCGAGTTCGCCAAGTCAACCGTCAAGCCATTCGAACTTCTTCGCCAGCCTCTTCGAGCCGAAGAAGCCGCAGCCGCCTCCCGAGCCCCAAGGCACAGTATTGGCAGGCTTGAACCCAAATCCGCCGCAACGCGCCGAGCCGCCGCGGTCTGAGGCGCGGCGGACCGAACCGCAAAAACCCGAGCCGCAAATCGCGCAGGCGCCGAAGCCGAAGTCTAAAGCGCAGGCGGCCCCGCAGCTCGACGCCAGCGCCGCGCCGCCGACCGTCGGCAGCACCGGCCCGCTGCGCGGTGCGCAGCCGGTCGTCCCCGCCGGCAACTTCGACAGTCGCTGGGCGGGACTTCAGTAGGCAGACGACCGAAGACCGACGACGGGAACAGCCTTATCCGTCGTCCAGCATCAGTCCTGCGGCGGCCGTTAAACGTAGCGCCCGTGACAGTGCTTGAATTTCTTGCCTGAGCCGCAAGGGCACGTTTCATTGCGGCCGACCTTGCCCCAGCTTTGCGGGTCTTGCGGATTGCGCGCGGGTGCCGGCTGCGGACCGCGCGCGGCCATCGCTCCTGCAAGCGCCGAGCCGACCCCGCTCGAGGCTGCCGGCGCCGCGCCTGAAGCTTGGCCGATACCATGGCGCGCCAGGGTCTCGGCGCCGGCCAAAGCGAGCGCCATCTCATCCTCGCCGGTGTTCGGGTCGATCTTGTGCGCGGCCATGACCGGCAGCGGCGCCGGCGCCTGTTCCGGCGGCGCCGCCTGGATTTCGACGCGCATCAGCTGCGCCGTCACCGCCTCACGCAGGCTCTGACTCATGGCTTCGAACAGGCTGAACGACTCCGCCTTGTATTCGTTGAGCGGATCGCGCTGGCCGTAACCGCGCAGCCCGATGACGTTGCGCAGATGGTCGAGCATGACGAGGTGCTCGCGCCAGAGATGGTCCAGCGACTGCAACAGGATCGACTTCTCGATGTAGCGAATGACGTCGGGGCCCCATTGCGCGACCTTGGCCGCCATGTGTTCGTCGGCGCGCCGCTCGACGCGGCTGAAGATTTCCTCGTCGGCGATGCCTTCTTCCTTGGCCCATTCGTCGACCGGCAGATCGATGCCGAGCACGCGCTTGAGCTCCTCGCGCAGCCCGGCCACGTCCCACTGCTCCGGATAAGCGTGTTCCGGCACGTGCTTGGCGACCAGATCGTCGATCACGGTATGCCGCATGTCCGCGACCACCTCGCCGACGGTCTCGTCCTGCATCCATTCGACGCGCTGATCGAAGATGACCTTGCGCTGGTCGTTCATCACGTTGTCGAACTTCAGGATGTTCTTGCGGATATCGAAATTGCGCGCCTCGACCTTCTGCTGCGCCTTCTCCAGCGCCTTGTTGATCCAGGGATGGATGATCGCTTCATTCTCGCGCAAGCCGAGCTTCTGCAGCATGCCGTCGAGCTTGTCGGTGCCGAAGATGCGCATCAGATCGTCTTCGAGCGACAGAAAGAACTTCGAGTGGCCGGGGTCGCCCTGGCGGCCGGAGCGGCCGCGCAATTGATTGTCGATGCGCCGGCTCTCGTGCCGCTCGGTGCCGAGCACGCAGAGCCCGCCGGCGGCCAGCGCCTTTTCCTTCAGGCGCGCGACCTGTTCCCGAATTTCGCCGGCGCGCGGGCTTTTCTCCCGTTCGCGGAGATCCTCGATGTCGGTCAGTTCCTGGCGGATCCGCATGTCGGCATTGCCGCCAAGCTGAATGTCGGTGCCGCGGCCAGCCATGTTGGTGGCAATCGTGATCGCGCCCGGCACGCCGGCCTGCGCGACGATATAGGCCTCCTGCTCGTGATAGCGGGCATTGAGAATGGCGAAGACCTTGGCCTTTGAGGCGCCTTCGTCGCCGGAATAGAGCGCGGCAAACGCGTTGGGGTCGGCGAAATCGTGCTGTTCCCAGCCGTGCTTGCGCAGCATTTCGGCGAGCTGCTCGGACTTCTCGATCGAGGTGGTGCCGACCAGCACCGGCTGGCCGCGCGCCTTGCAGTCTTCGATCAGCGTCAGGATCGCCCGGAATTTCTCGGCCGCAGTGCGATAGACTTCGTCGTCGTCGTCGAGGCGGATCATCGGCATGTTGGTGGGGATTTCCAGAACTTCGAGTTCGTAGATGTCCTGGAACTCGTCGGCCTCGGTCGCCGCGGTGCCGGTCATGCCGGCGAGCTTCTCGTACATGCGGAAGTAA
>DATJBH010000132.1:0-15367 GCA_035515455.1 Xanthobacteraceae bacterium | reverse complement strand
AAGGTCGCGTTCAACGGCGTGTCGTTTTCCTATGACGGCAAGACGCCCGCGGTCCGCGATTTAAGCTTCACGGCGTTGCCCGGCGATCGCGTGGCGCTGGTCGGCCCAACGGGCAGCGGCAAATCGACGGCGTTGGCGCTGCTCTATCGCGCCTTCGATCCGCAATCGGGCACGATCGCAATCGATGGCAAGGACATTCGCGATTACGCGCTGTCGGGCCTGCGCCGCAACATTGGCGTCGTGTTCCAGGAAACGCTGCTGTTCAACCGCTCGATTGCCGAGAACTTGCGCGTCGGCAAGCCGGATGCGACCGACGACCAAATACGCGCCGCGGCAGCGCGCGCACAGGCGCTGGAGTTCATCGACCGCAATCCTGACGGGCTTGAGGCCCGCGTCGGCGAACGCGGCCGGCTTTTATCGGGCGGCGAGCGTCAGCGGCTGGCGATCGCGCGGGCCTTGCTCAAAGACCCGCCGATCCTGATCCTCGACGAAGCGACCAGCGCGCTCGATCCGGTCACCGAAGCGCGCGTCAATCTCGCGCTCGACGAGGTGATGAAGCATCGCACCACCTTCGTCATCGCGCATCGGCTGGCGACGGTCCGCGAAGCGAGTTGCATTCTGGTGTTCCGCCAGGGGCGCATCGTCGAGACCGGCACGTTCGACGAGCTTATGCGCCGCGGCGGCTTTTTCGCCGAGCTCGTCGAGGCGCAGTTTGATCCTACGACGTCATCATCCGCGACGGCGGATGATCCAGTACACTAGGGAGTGCCGGCGGATACTACGCGTTCCGTGCTTCGGCGAATTCAAAACCCACCGTAGCTTGCCGAGCGAGCGACGGCGGGTCGCGGAACATGACAACAATTACCGCAGCCGCTCCAGAATGCTGACGTAATTGGCGACCGCCGTGCCGCCCATATTGAAAATGCCGCCGAGCTTGGCATTTTTGATCTGCATGTCGCCGGCGGTGCCGGTGAGCTGCATCGACGTGAGCGCGTGCATCGATACGCCGGTGGCGCCGATCGGATGACCTTTCGACTTCAAGCCGCCGGACGGATTGATTGGCAGCGCGCCATCCTTCGCGCTAATGCCCTCAGCAATGACGCGCGCGCCCTGGCCTTCCGGCGCAAGTCCCATCGCCTCGTATTCGATGAGTTCCGCGATGGTGAAGCAGTCATGCACCTCGGCAAAGGAAAGGTCCTTCAGCCCAATCCCGGCCTCGCGCAGGGCGCGCTGCCAAGCCACCGCGCAGCCCTCGAATTTGAGTACATCGCGCCGCGACATCGGCAGGAAATCCTGCACGTGCTGCGCGGCACGGAAGACGATGGCCTTGCCGAGCTTGAGCGCGGTGTCGACGTCGGCGAGCACTAGCGCCGCGGCGCCGTCGGAAACGAGCGAGCAGTCGGTGCGCTTGAGCGGTCCGGCGACGATGGGATTTTTGTCGCTCTCGGCGCGGCAGAAGTCGTAGCCGAGGTCCTTGCGGATCTGCGCATACGGATTGCCGACGCCGTTCTTGTGGTTCTTGGCGGCGATGCGCGCGAGCGCGTCCGACTGATCGCCCCAGCGCTGGAAGTACAGTCCGGCGATCTTGCCGAAAATGCCGGCGAAGCCGCCATCGATATCGGCTTCCTCGCGCACATAGGAGGCTTTCAGGAGATTGCGCCCGACCTCCGCCGCGGGCGTCGCCGTCATCTGCTCGACCCCGACCACGAGCACAATACGCGCGCTTTTCGCCGCGATCGATTTGAGCCCCTGATGCACGGCAGCCGAACCCGTGGCGCAGGCATTCTCGACCCGGGTGGCGCGCGAAAAGCGCAGATCGGGCGATGCCTGCAGCACCAGCGAAGCGGTAAAATCCTGCGCCGAAAAGCCCGCGTTGAAATGGCCGAGCACGATTTCGTCGACGTCCTTTGCGGCAATTCCGGCATCCGCCAGCGCCTCGCCCGCGACCCGCACGATGAGGCTCTCGACTGTCTCGCCGTTAAGCTTGCCGAAAGGCGTGTGCGCCCAACCCACGATGGCCGCGGTCATAGTTCCTCCCGAGGTGTTGCATGCCGAACTTTCGTCGCTTTTCATTGGCTTAGGAAGAGTTAGGCGTCGGACGAACGGCAATCCACACTGCGCTCAGCATAGCGCTATTCGTCTTTGCCTTCGAGCCCGGCTTGGGTTTACATAGTTGGGCGCCCCTGCTGCGTGAAACCTTCGCGGCCCCGCTAGAGTTCAAACGGGCCCCGACGAACCGAACGGACCGCGACACGTGCCTCGTACCGATTCCTTCCGGGCGCCGCTCTTCGGCATTGTCCTGGGTTCCATCGCGGTGGGAAGCGCGTTTTTGGGCGTGCTCGGGTCGGCGACGCCGGCCCGTGCCGAGTCCACCATTCTCGTCGACGCCAATTCCGGAAAAGTGCTGCGCGCCGATAACGCCACCTATCCGTGGCATCCTGCGTCCACGACCAAGCTGATGACGCTCTACCTGACGCTGAGCGCGCTGCGCGATCAGAAGGTCACGCCCGACACCTTGTTCACGGTATCGCCCAATGCGGCCATCCAGGCGCCAACCAAGATGGGTTTTCCCCCCGGCACGCAAGTCACCGTCGACAACGCGCTCAAGATGATGATGGTGAAGTCGGCGAACGACATGGCGATGCTGCTCGCCGAAGGGCTCGGCGGCTCGGTCGAGCAATTTTCCCAGGAAATGACCGACACCGCGCATCGCCTGGGCATGAGCGAAACCAATTACGTCAATCCCAATGGCCTGCCCGACGACAACCAGATCACCTCGGCGCGCGATCTCGCCATTCTTGCCCGTGCTCTGCTCCACGACTTTCCGCAATACAGTTTTTATTGGCACGTCCCGGCGATCAAATACGGCCGCCGTATCGTTCGCAATTACAATCCGCTCCTTGGCCGTTATCCTGGCGCCGATGGTATGAAGACCGGCTTTGTCTGCGCTTCGGGCTTTAATCTCGTTGCTACCGCGGAGCGCGACAACAAGCGGTACATCGCCGTGGTGCTTGGCGCGCCGTCGTCGAGCGCGCGCGCGGTGAAGGCCGCGGAGCTCCTGCAATTCGGTTTCAATCAGGGTCCGCTGTCCTGGCTGACGCCTTCGCTCGGTACGCTCGACTCGCTCACGCCGATCGAAGCGCCGCCGCCCGATTTGACGGATGAAATGTGCGGACGGCATCGCCGTCGCCCGGCCAGCGAGGAGGACGATCCGGACGCCGATCTCGAGAAGCTCGACACCACCGCCTCCGGCAACAGCACCGACGGCGGGCCCAAATTTTCGGTGATCCTGTCGGCGCTGCGTGCGCCGAGCCCGAGCAACTTGTTGCTGGACCAGGGGCCGGTGACGCCGGTCGTGGTCTATACCGGCCCGACCCGCACACCGGACCAGATCGCCAAGCTCGAGGCGCAGCTTGCCGCCGAGCCGGTGAAGAAACGCATCAAGCGAAGAGCCGCCGCCAAGCCGGGCGAACATGAAGCGGCCAAGCCCGAAGCGCACCGGCCAGCGAAGCCGGAAGAGCATAAGTTGGTGAAACCCGTCAAACGCAAGCCGGCCGCGGCCAAGCTCGACGGCAAATCCCACGACGGCAAGACACGCGACGGCAGAGCCCAGGCCACGCCGTGGACGCCGATCTCGGCCGCCGCGCTCGCGACGAGCCCGCCGCCCGGTCTCAAGGCCGATGCCCCCGCCGCGGCGCCGCCAAAGCCGGCAGCCGCGACAATTCGCGAATAATTCCACCGGATTCCCACGCGCGTCGCGGCACAGCTCGGTGCGACGCTGCGAAAGCCACACGTGGTTGCGCTCCTGGCAGCCGTGCTAAAATTACGGCAGCACGGGGTATGCAATGTCCGACAAAGTGACCATCGCCGCGCTTCAAGAAATGAAGCGCGCCGGACGAAAGAGCGTCGGGGTCGTCGCTTGGGATTATCAGCTCGCGCGCATTGCCGACCGGGCCGGATTCGATTTCGTCTCGGTCGGCGATTCGGTCGGCGTCAATCTGTGGGGGCGTTCCGAAGTAGCCGAGGTCACGCTCGACGAAATGCTGATCTGCTGCCAGGCGGTGCGGCGCGGGGTCGAGCGCGCTTTAGTCAGTTGCGACATGCCGTATGGTCCGGTGCAGCAGGGCCTCGACGCGGCGCGCGCCGCGGCATTTCGGCTCATCAAAGAAGGCGGTGCCGACCTGATCAAGGTTGATGGCGCCGCCGAGTTTCCGGACGTCGTGCGCGCGCTGGTCGGCGAAGGCATACCGGTGTTTGCGCAATTCGGCCTGACGCCGCAAACCGCCGCAAAATTCGGCATTCCCTATAGCGCACAGAATTCGCCGGCCGCGCAGGCGAGCGCCGAAGCGGCGACAAGGCTGGTGCAGGAAGCCAAGCTCCTCGAAGCCGCCGGCGCCTGCCTGCTCGATTTTACGAATTCGGGGCCGGTGGCCGGCGCCGCCGTGGTCGCGGCGGTGAAGATCCCGGTGATTGGTGGATTTGGCGGCGGGCCGTGGCTCGACGGCCGCGTCCGCCTTGCCCACACCGCGATCGGCTATGGCGAGAAATGGCTCGATGCCAAAACCGACACTTATTTCAATTCCGCCAAGGCCGCGTTCGCCGCTTTCACGGCGTTGATCGCCGATGCCCGCGCCGGCCGCCAGATCAAGGGATGATCCGTCGTGGCGGGCATCCCACCTGCGGAACTTTTTTGCTAACATCGCCGGGTCAGGGGCTCCCGCGATGGTCGACTATTATTCCGTGTTGCTGCGTGCAGTGACCGCGCCCGGCGCCGGCGATGCGCAGTGGCGCCGCGGCATTTACGATCGCGCCCGGAGCATGTTGGCGAGCCGGTTGCGCGGTTTGCGTCCGCCGCCGCGGCCGGCGGAGATCACGGCCGAGGAATCGGCGTTGGAAACGGCGATCGAGCGTATCGAATCGGAATTATCATGGACCGAGCATGGTACGATCTCGCCCGACGCGCGCACGCACGATCGCTTCGGCGACATCGGCGGCGAGTCTTGGGACGCGCGCGAAGAGGGGCTGATTGCGACGCCGTCGCGCCTGAGCCGCGGCGCCTGGATCATCGTCGCCATACTTGCCGCGGCGTTGGGCGCCGGTGGCTACGTGACCTGGATCGAGACGTCGCAAAAATCCGCGCCGCCGCCGCGCCAGGCCGAAGCGCAGAAGGTTGCACCGCGCCCTGTTAATACCGCGGCCAATGGCGAGCTGGCGCCGGGCGTCGATGGCGGCAATTCCGATCCCGACATGGCTTACGTGTTTCGCCGCCAGCCGACTTTTTATCGCACCCTGCAACCGATCGGCACGATCATTGTCGATAAGCCGCAGCATTATCTGTATCTGATCCAGCCGAACAATGTCGCGCTGCGCTACGGCATCGCAGTCGGCCGGGAATGCTCCGACCTCGTCGGCCTGCGGCACATTGCCAGCATGGCGGAATGGCCATCCTGGCAGCCGCCGCCGGACCTCCTCAAACGCACTCCTGCCATGATGCCGGGCGGGCCCGGCAATCCGCTCGGCGCGCGCCTGTTGGCGCTCGATGACGGCGCGTCGCGGATCAACGGCACCAACGCGCCGAGGACAATCGGCAATGCCGTCAGCTTCGGCTGCATCCGCTTGGCCAATGACGACATCGTCGACCTCTATAGCCGCGTGAAGGTCTCGACGCCGGTTGTGGTCTATTAGATTCGCAACGGATCGTTCCTTCGGGCGGCGCGCCGCGGCGCGGCAAGCGGTTGACCGCCTTGGTGCAACGGATAGCATCGCGCCGGCGATTGTCGCGACAAGCGGTAACCGATCGGGACGGGGACATGTCGAACGAGGGCGGGCATCGCACCGATTGGGAGCACTTGTTCTTTGTGGCGTTCATTCTCGCGTTTCTGGTGTGGTATCTTTGGACCGCGACCGCCGCATCGCCGACCTTCAGCAATCTCATTCTCATCGCGCCGGTGGGAGCGCTTGCCGGCGTCCTTGCGATGTATGCCGGTGCAGCCGAGCTATTCGGACATACGGCGGTCATGAAGGGCGTGAATTTCGCCGCCGGCACGGAGCGGCATCAGACGCCGTCACGCTTCCGCGCCGGCTCGCTCGTCACGATCGGGTTGTTGATGGTGCTGTTCGGCGCCTTCGTTGCCGCCATTCCCTATGCCGGATTTGACGCCGCGACCTTCGTTTTCGTTCTCGCCACGCTTTGGCTCCTCGGCGAGCGGCGCATCGTGTTTTCGCTGTCGCTTTCGCTCGGCATCGCCGCCGCATTGAGCGTCGCGGCGCTCACGCTCTTGACGTTCCCGATGCCGCTTTTGGTCGCCCGCTCGCTGTGGAGAGCGCTGTGATCGACTGGCATGCGCTGGCGTCGGCATTCCACATTCTGGGAAGCTCCTATAGCGCGTGGCTCCTGACCATACCCGGCATCGCGCTTGGGATGCTCGGCGGCGCCATTCCCGGCGTTTCCTCGGCGCTGATCCTGGCGATCGTGCTGCCGGCGACGCTGTGGATGAGTCTTCTCTCGGCGCTGATCTTCATGACGGCGATCTATACCGGCGCCGCCTTCGGTGTTGCCATCCCCGCGATCCTGATGGGCGTGCCCGGTTCGCCGGCCGCGGTCGCCACCTCGTTCGACGGCTATCCGATGACGCAGCGCGGCGAGCACAATCTGGCGCTGGGGCTCGCGCTCGCCGCGTCGTCGCTCGGCCATATGGGCGCTTATCTGATCCTGTTTCTCTTTATCGGCGTGATCTCGCAGGCCGTGCTCAAGCTCGGCCCGCTCGAAATGCTGCTGTTGATGCTGTGGGGACTCACGCTGATCGCGGCATTGCGCGGCCGCTACGTGTCACGCAGCCTCTTATCGGGGCTGATCGGCATATTGATCGCCACCATCGGCTTAAGTCCGCGCGATGTGATCCGCGGTACATTCGACCTGCCGGAGCTGCTCGACGGCGTGCCGATCGTGCCGGCCATGATCGGGCTGTTCGCCGCCAGCGAACTCTTCAACCTCGCCGGCACCAGCTACCTCGTGCAGCGCTCCGATCTGCGCACTGTCAGCGTCCGCGACATGGCGCGCGGCATGCTGCAGGCGCTGGCGCATCCGGTCGTGATTCTGCGCGGGCTGCTCATCGGCGCTACGATCGGCGGGCTGCCGGGCGTTGGCGCGGCGGTGTGCAATCTCGTCTCCTACGCCGAAACGAGGCGCGGCGACAAGCATCCC
The DNA here is from genome assembly GCA_035515455.1 of Xanthobacteraceae bacterium. GTDB lineage: Bacteria > Pseudomonadota > Alphaproteobacteria > Rhizobiales > Xanthobacteraceae > BOG-931. The sequence continues at coordinate 8,163 of DATJBH010000132.1, read as the reverse complement.
GAGAGCTTCGGCAAAGGCAATCCGAAAGGGGTGATCGCCGCGGAGGCTGGCAATGCCAGTTCGGAAGCGGGCTCCATGGCGACTTTGTTGGCGCTCGGCATCCCCGGCGGCGCCTCGTCGGCGGTGATGCTCGCTGCGCTGTCGCTGCACGATGTTACCGGCGGACCGCAATTCCTCGATGCATCGAAAGACGTCGTCTACGCCATCATTCTCAACAATTTCGTCCAGGGCGCGATCATGCTGGCGCTCGGCCTCGGCTTGATCGGGCTGATGGCCAATATCATCCGCATTCCGGTGCGGGTGCTCATTCCAGTCATTCTGGTGTTGGCGACATTCGGTTCCTATGGTTTGTCCGGCAACATGACCGGACCGGCCACCATGGTGGTGTTCGGCTTTGTCGGCTGGATGATGCAGCGTCACGATTACTCGGTGCCGGCCTGCGTGGTCGGACTGATCCTCGGCGGCAAGGTCGAAAACGCTTTGCTGCAAACCTACCAAATCTCCGGCGGCTGGCAGCTCAGCTACTTCGCCGGCCGGCCGATCGCCATGGTTCTCCTGGTACTGCTGCTGCTTTCATTGTTCAGCCGCCCGATCATGCAATGGTGGCGCGCGCGCAAGCCCGCGCTCGGCGCCGCTGCAGAAGAAAACGCCGTCGAGTCCATTTGAGGAAATCCCCATGACAAGAACGACCGAAAGCACGAGGGCAGGGATGCCCCGGAATCCCACCAAGGAAACGACCAGGATCACGCGCCTGTTTGCGCGGCGGCCGGTTTTGGCGATGCTGGCGGGCGCGGCAGCGGCGGATTTTGCCGGGCGCCAAGCGGCTGCGGCGGCATGGCCGGACGAACCGATCACCATCGTTGTCAGCACCAAGGCCGGCGGCGGCTTCGACCGCATGGCGCGCAATCTCGCTCCGGCGCTGAGCAAGGAACTGGGCGTGCCCGTCAATGTGCTCGACAAGGAAGGCGGCGCGATGGTGATCGGCACGCGCTACTTCTTGAGCCAGCCGCACGACGGCAATACGCTGCTCGTGTCGGGACCGGCGCCCTATTGGTATGCCGACATCAACAAATTCCACGCCGGGTACGATTTGAAGGACTTCGAAATTCTCAACGTGCAATGGACCGACAAGACCGGCGTCTTCGTTCCCAAGGGCGGCAAATATCAGTCGTTCAAGACCATCATCGACGCCATCAAGGCGCATCCGGGCGAAGTGAGCTGCGGCGTGGTGCGCGACTCCGGCGAATTCTTCAACATCGGCATCCTGATGAGTGCGCTCAAGCTGCCGCTGTCGACGATCCGGCTGGTCACCTATGAAGCGAGCGCGCCGCTGCGCACGGCGCTCGCCGGCGGCCAATTGGACTTTGCGTTTGTATCGCTGGAGGCGAGCCTCCCGATGCTCGGCCTCATCACCGCCGTCGCCATTTTCAACGACGTGCCGATCCCGGAGCTTCCTGGTACGCCGACGGCCGAAAGCGTGCTGAAAGCCGAGGGCATCACCGCGACCTTCGTGCCGAGTTCGATGCGGGCGTTGATCACTTACGCCGATCTGAAGGAGAAATATCCGGACCGCTACGCGAAGCTGCGTAGCGCCTACGAGAAGGTCCTGCATGACCCGGAATTTCTTGCCAAGGCCAAGAAGCAGGGCGTCGGCACCGACTGGCTCGGGCCGGAACAGTCGCTCGCGCAGATCAAGGCCGCCTATGCGATCTTCGATCAGTATAAGAGTCTATTGAACCAGTAAGCGACTCTGGCTCATGTGGGAGCAGTCGAATGTTACGGGAATTGTTCGTTGTCGCACTGATGCTTTGTTCCTGTCTGGGTGCCGGTCGGGCTGGAGCGCAGCAGGTGATCGGCACGGTCACCCGTATACAGGGGGGCGCGAGCGGAACGCGCGACGCCGTCACGCAGCCGCTCGGCGCGAACGCCTCAGTCTACCCCAACGAGGTGGTATCGACCGGCGACGGGACGCGGCTCGAAATTACCTTTAAAGACCATACACGGCTGACACTCAGCGAAAAGGTCAAGTTGACGCTCAACACCTATATTTACAATCGCCCCGCGGGACTAGGATCGATCAAGTTCGAGATAGCCGGCGCGTTCCGATTTGTATCGGGTCGATTGTCCAAGTTGGCGAAAGCTGACGTGAGTGTGACAACGCCGGTTGCGAATATCGGCATCCGTGGGACGGATTTTTGGGCCGGGCCGATCGATAATCAGGCGCTCGGTGTGTTCTTGGCCGCCGGCGCCGTCAGCGTGTCGAACACAGCGGGCACGCAACTCCTGAACCAGGCTGGCCAGGGCACCAATATCTCAGCGCCTGGCGTAGCGCCCGGGCCCGTCACCTTCTGGCCCGCGGATAAGATCAGGCGCGCGCTAGCGGCCGTGACGTTCCGATAGCGCGTGACTCAACGTTTTAGGTGCAGCTTCGGATTATTGACTACACCGGCTCGCCTTCTACGCCTCTAGCCACGGAAACGTTTTGGCGTGGCTGCCCTCGAAGCGGCCGATGGCGTCGGCGTATTCCTGGGTGTGGGCGATCTCGTCCAAACCGCGCAACAGACGCTTCTTGCTCAACGGCTCGATGTCGAAATGGTAGGCCTTGCCGTCGGGGCCGGTGACCGTCTGGTTGGGCAGATCGACAGTCATCTGCGCGCCGCGCTGCTCCTGGAGCTGCCGCGTCAGCGTTTCCACCGTTGCGGCCGGCAGCCGCACCGGCAACAGGCCGTTCTTGAGCGAGTTGCTGAAGAAGATGTCGCCGAAATTTGGCGCGATCACCGAACGGATGCCGAAGGTAATCAGGCCGAACACCGCGGTTTCGCGCGACGAGCCGACGCCGAAATTCCGCCCGGCGACCGCGATCACCGCTTTGCGATACGGTTCCTGATTGAGGATGAAGTCCGGCTTCTCCGAGCCGTCGGCGTTGAAGCGCCGGTCGTGCAGCAGGATTTGCGCAAAGCGCGGACCGCGCGGCACCTTGTTGAAGCGGGTCGGGCAGATCTGATTGGTGTCGATATTGGCTTCGGCAAGCGGCACCGCTATGCCGGACAGAACTGAAAACGCTTCCATGTTATTTCCTCGCTCCGAATTCGCGCACGTCGACGAGGTGACCGCGCAGCGCAGCGGCTGCGGCCATCGCCGGGCTCATCAGATGAGTGCGGCCGCCCGGGCCCTGGCGGCCCTGGAAATTGCGGTTCGACGTCGAGCCGCAGCGCTCCCCGGGTTTTAACTGATCGCCGTTGAGCGCGGTGCACAGCGAACAGCCGGCGTCGCGCCATTCGAAACCGGCATCGGCGAAGATGCGGTCGAGACCCTCGGCTTCGGCCTGGCGCTTGACGCTCTCCGAGCCCGGCACCACCCAGGCCGGCACCACCGCGCGGCCGAGCTTGGCCACGGCCGCGGCGGCGCGGATATCGTCGATCCGGCTGTTGGTGCAGGAGCCGATGAAGACGCGGTCGACGGCGATGTCGGTGAGCGCCATGCCCGGCCGCAGGTCCATGTAACTCAAAGCCTTGTTGTATTCGGTGCGCCGCTCGGCATCGGGCTCTTGCGCCGGGTCGGGCACGCGCTCGGTGATCGGCAGCGATTGCTCCGGATTGGTGCCCCAGGTCACCATCGGCACGACCTTGGCCGCGTCGAGCGCGACGTCCTTGGTGAACTTCGCGTCCGGGTCCGATGGCAGCGTGCGCCAATACCGCAACGCCTCGTCCCAGGCCTTGCCTTTGGGCGCGAACGGCCGGCCGGCGAGAAATTCGTAGGTCGTGTCGTCCGGCGCGATCAAGCCGGCCTTGCCGCCGGCCTCGATCGACATGTTGCAGACGGTCATCCGCTCGTTCATCGACATGCCTTTGACGGTCGAGCCGGCATATTCGATGGCGTAACCGATGGCGCCGCCGATGCCGATCTTGGCGATGATGGCGAGGATGACGTCCTTGGCGGTGACGCCGAAGCCGAGCGCGCCGTCGATCTTGATGCGCAAGGTGCCGGGGCGCCGCTGCCAGATCGTCTGCGTCGCCACGACATGCGTCGTTTCCGAGGCGCCGATGCCGAACGAAATGTTGCCGAACGCGCCATGGGTCGAGGTGTGCGAATCCGCGCCGACCAGCACGATCCCGGGCTGGCTGATGCCGAGCTCCGGGCCGGCGACGTGGAGGATGCCCTGCCGCGCATCGCCCCAGCCGAACCGCGCGATCTTGTACTCGTCGGTATTGCGGATCAAAAGCTCGACCATGTTGCGGATGTCGGCATCGGCAATGCTGGCGACGCCGCGCGCGCGGGCCTGCGGATCGGTCGGGATATAGTGATCGGAAAAGGCGAAGATCTTCTCGGGATGCGCCACAGGCAGGCCGCGCTCATGCAGCGTATCGAAGGTGTGGCGCGAGCCTTCGTGAATGAGACAGCGATCGACGTAGAGCAGCGTCTCGTCCTCTTCCTGCGCGACGACGTGGCCGTCCCATACCTTGTCGAAAAGCGTTTTCATCTTGTTATTGCTCCAAGTGGCGGTCGTGGCGGCTCGTTTGTGCAGCGTCAATCGAGGCGAAATCCCTTGCGACGGACGAAGGCGCCGAAATCCGTGCGCGTCGGCTCGGCATATTGCCGCGCTTTGTCTTCCGACCAGCCGTAAAGCGGCGCCTCGCCCCAACGCTCGACATTACGTTGGCGGCGGTAGGGCCGCAACGCGGCGCGGCGCCGGTCATAACCGTCGACCTCGCCGGCAAGGTTGCGCGCGCCGTAGCTGTTCTCAATCAAGGTTGTGTCCAGGGAAAGCCGCGGCGTGATTTCGCCGGCTTGCGCCGGCCAGCCGACGCACAGCCCGGCGACCGGAATGACGCGCTGCGGCAGCTTGAGCGCATCGCTGACGATTTGCGGCTGATCGCGGATGGCGCTGATCGGACAACACCCGAGCCCGATCGCTTCGGCCGCTCCGATGAACGTCGCCAACACGATGCCGGCATCGACCGCGGCGTTGAAGAACTGGTCGAGATGATCGTTGGGGAACGGCTTGCCGTGCATCTCGCACAATGCCGGCAGCCGCGCGCCGTTGGCGGTGAAAACCAAAAACACCGGCGCGTCCATGATCCACGGCATGTCGGGAATCGTCGCGACGATGGCTTTGCGGATCGCCATGTCGCTGACCATGACGATGTCGGCCTGCTGCAGGTCGCTTTTGGATGGCGCGGAGAGCGCGCAGGCGCAGAGCAGCCGCAGCAGTTCGGGTTCGATCGCGCGCGGCGCATAGCGACGGTGCGAACGATGGCCGGCAATCTTGGCAAGCCCGTCCAGTCCCGGCAGGGTGGCATCGATGGGAAATGTCTCGCCGAAACGCTCGGACAACGCCGCGCGCATTGAGTTCGCGATCTCGTCACTCGCCATGGGCGCAGATTCTTGGTGTTAGTGGCAGGTTATTTGGCGCTGCGATCGAGCAGCTCGATCGACACGCCTTCCGGCGCGCGGATGAAGCAGACGCGCACGCCGGGCCGCACCGTGGTCGGCTCGCGGGTGAACTCGACACCTTTCTTCTTCAGATCGGCCGCGATCGCGTCGATGCCGCTCACTGAAAGGCCGAAATGATCCAGGCCGCGATACGGTATCTTCGGCGCCGCATTGGTGCCGTCGCCGTCCGCTACCGGAGCGATGAAGATATTGGCGCCGCCAAGTTTGAGATCGATGCGCGGCTTGCCTTCCTGCGTGCTGCGCAGGACTTCGGCGCCGAGCATTTTCTCGAACCACTGCGCCATCGCCTCCGGATTGGTGGTGCGCAGATGAATGTGGTCCCATGTGAAAGTCGCCATCTCGTGCGTGCTCCCTTTAGCCTTTGTGTGGCGGCAAATTAGGCCATGTCGCCAAAAGTTACTATGCCGTTGCTATGCCGCTTCTAGCCGTTCCGCGCCGGCGCCATTTCGGTGCGACATGCGCCGCCGTCACCGCTGTCACAATCGTCAATGGCGCGCCGACTTTGCTCCGGATTCCGCAGGCGCAGCGGCCGGGGCAGCCGATCCCAGCCAGCCGGCCTTGGCGACCACGGCGTGCAGCATTTGCAGAATGCGCTGCAATTCGGCGCGCGATAGACCGCCTGCGGCACCATCGCCGCTTTGCCCGTACATTTCGAGGCGGAAGTTTCCGCTATGCGGCGCAATCGAAACGCGGTCGACGAGTTCCGCGGCGCTGGCGCTGGATTTGAGAATCTCGGGCGAGGTGACGGACATCGCGCGCTGAGTTTTGGCGATGGCGGCTTCCCGCTCGAAGGCGGTGAATTCGCCGCGCAGCCCCGCCGGAGCGCGCTTCGCCAGCTCGGAGGTGTTGTCGAGAAATTCCGGCATGCGGGCCAGCAGGGCAAGGGCGACACGCCTGGTCAGCCAGCACGACCAGGCGTCAGCGCCGCCGGCATTGACGGCGGCGGCAATGCGGTCCTCCTGCGGCACATAGACGAAGGTCACGCTTTTCAATGCTCGCGGCATGGCGCACGCCTTTGTCGGCCAACTCCGAGTCCGCTGCCGTCGGCCGCGGCCGCCCGGCAGGTTGACATAGATCAAAGGACAGCACGCGACAAATGCGCTAACGTAGTCGGGCAAAAGTGAGGGAGAGCGTTATGCGCAAGGCTTTGACGGCCATCGTAACGGCGGCGGCGATCGCCGGCGCGACACTCGCCACGCCAAAACCTGCCGAAGCAAGATGCTGGGGCTGTTGGGCGGGCGCTGGCATCGCGGCGGGCCTGATCGGCAGCGCCATTGTTATCGGTGCGGCCAACGCCTACGGCTACGGCCCTTATTACGGGTATCCGGGCTATTACGGCTATCCCGCCTATTACGGTTATCCGGCTTATGGGTACGGGTACGGCTACGCGCCCTATGCTTACGCGCCGGCCTATTACGGCGGCTACTATGCGCCGCGCTTCTACCCGCATCACTATTACGTGCACCGTTATTATGCGCATCCCGTTTATGCGCATCCCGTTTATGCGCACCGCTACTACCGGCGTTACCGCTGAACACCGCGCTTCTTTCTGGGATCAGGCGCTTGGCGTTGCCGCGCGCAGCGGGGCATCCGTGACTTTCTGCAGGGCTTCCAGCGTAAGACCGGGCGCCATTTCGCGAACACCAAAGCCTTGCGCGGTGACGTCGAGCACCGCGAGATTGGTATAAACGCGCTTGACCGCGCCAAGCGCGGTCAGCGGATAGCTGCAGCGGCGCACCAGCCGGCTATCGCCGGATTTGGTCAAATGCTCCATCAGCACCCAGAGCTGGCGCGCGCCGGCGGCGAGGTCCATGGCGCCGCCGACCGCGGGTGCGGTGTCGTTGTCCGACGTCGACCAATTGGCCAGGTCGCCGTTCTCGGCGACCTGAAACGCGCCGAGCACGCAGAGATCGAGGTGGCCGCCGCGAATGAGGGCAAAACTGTCGGCATGATGCATATAGGCGCCGCCGCTACGCAGCGTGACATATTGCTTGCCGGCATTGATCAGCCAGCGGTTGATCTGGTCCGGTTTCGGTGCCGGGCCCATGCCGAGCACGCCGTTCTCGGAATGAAAAATCACCTCGCGCTTCGCCGGCACAAAATCGGCGACCTGCAGCGGCGCGCCGATGCCGAGATTGACGTACCAGCCCTCGGGAATGTCGCGAGCGACGCGCGCGGCCATTTCGCTGCGCGTCAGCGGCTTGCAGGTTTCGAGCACGCTCATCGTCGGTTTCGTTTCCTCATGTTACCGTCGGTTCACCATAGGGCACGTGCAGCACGCGCTTGACGTAAATGCCGGGCGTGATGATTTTCTCCGGATCGAGCGCGCCGAGCTTGACGATGTGCTGGGCTTGCGCGATGGTCAATGCCGCTGCCGTCGCCATCACCGGATTGAAATTGCGCGCCGACGACCGGTAGGTCAGGTTGCCCCAGCGGTCCGCCTCCCAGGCCTCGATCAGCGCGACGTCGCCGGCCAGCGCTTCCTCCAGTAAATAGCGCCGGCCGCCGATTTCGCGTTCCTCTTTGCCGGCGGCGAGCTTGGTGCCGACGGCGGTTGCGGTGAAGAAGGCGGGGATACCTGCGCCCGCCGCGCGCATGCGTTCCGACATGGTGCCTTGCGGCACGATTTCGAGCTCGATCTTGCCCGCGCGATAGACTTCCTCGAACACCACCGAGCCGGCGCTGCGCGGATAAGAACAGATGATCTTG
>DATJBH010000131.1:0-38502 GCA_035515455.1 Xanthobacteraceae bacterium | reverse complement strand
GCGTCGCAGGTCGGAAGCAGCGCGATCCATCTCGAAGCGACATAATAGATCGCGCCGCTCTGCCGGCTCCCCAATCTCTGTGACCGCTTCGCCGCAGCTATCGCAGTAGTAGGAGTAAAGTTCCGGAACTGAAGCGATGCCGGAATAACGCGCGTCAAACGCATTGGCTTAGCGCAGTTCGGGCAAAGCGGGGGCAGTCGTTCGTCATCCATATCATCACGATGCCGCTTCGATCACCGCTACGCCTTGCGATAAATCAAAATTGCTGGGGCACTACCACTGTCAAGCTTTGGCTAGGCCAAGGTCGTCCGGATGCTCCGGAGAAAGCGACGGCGGAGCGGCGTTCGCGCAAACATACTGGCCGAGCGACAGATTGAGGGCGTTCAGTAGCGCCTCGCTCACCCGGCCAACGTCCTCTACGTAGTCCGACGGCCCAGCAACTTTAATTCGGATGAGGTCGAGTGCGGCGTCGGCATCAGGCATCGCGACGATATAGCCGACCGCTTTGCGGTCGCCTTGACACCTTCCGACGCGGACAAGACGGCCCGGGCCCATGCGTCCGTCATCCTTGTGGTTTAGACCTGCCGACTATCGACCGATCTGACGTCTCCCCAGGCGTTCGGGTAGCATGATTCTAGTCGCCCGGAAGAACGCCACCCCATCGCGGCCGTAGGCGAAGACGTTGCCCTCATCCCGCCTCAAACACGTGTTTGAATTTCAATCATCTGTTTGAATGGTGCGAGGTAGGGAAAATGCTTCTGACACGCGAAACTCAGCCGTTCATGAAGCCGCTGTGGCGGTATCCTCATGCATGCCCGAACTGCGGACGGACGATGCAGTTGAACCGCAGCGTCGCAGACACAAGCGGAATTTCGGGAATCGAAAGCTACGGTTGCGCCGAATGCGGGCTTTGGACTACGGACTTCGAGGATGCTGGCTGAACGGCGATCCGCCGCGGGCGAGACGCAAGTACAAATTAGAAGGGAATCGAATGAATGATCGCGCCAACATGGTCGCGGACCACCATCGTTAGGCCCAGTTCATCGTATCCGCCGCCCTCTTTTAGTTCCCGGATGATGCGGCGCGCATGCGCGTAAGCGGCATCGTGATTGGGCAGTGCCGTGCCACCCACATCATGATCTGTCCGCTCTGGCCATTGAAGCGCGAAAAAGTATCTTGGCATAGGTCTGCTCTCCGGGAATTCTTTGGGCAAACCTAGCGGCACGAGGTGCGTTCGCTTTGATCCCGGTCGAACTTCAAGTGCCACTACTCACGCATGGCACTGAACTCCTGCATCACGTTAAGGTAGAGAGCAGCCGCAGAACAAATCCCACGCTCAGCACGTTTGATGATGTGCTCGGTGACAAGGGTGGTGATCTGGTCAGTTGTATCGGTTAGGCCAGTGCGCGGCAGGCGTCCACAAAAGCGGCGCACATGGCCGCGACGGTCGCTGGTTCGAATTCCTGACCACTGAGAAACGGCGTGATCGGCATGGTTAGTTCCCACCAGCCCATAATGAACCTCGATCACGCGGCTCGTTCTTCAGCTCAATCGGGGCAGCGGGATTAGTCGGCACAAACCGGCCAAAAGACGGAATTCGGCTCTACAATGGCCGCGCGATAGCCTCCAAGCGGAGCATGAATATCTCAGCCAGCATTGTGTCCCTCCGAATCGTCATCATGCTGATACGAGAGGGTAGCGGAATTCTCTATCCATCGCGTAACTCGCAGCCCCAAAATACACTCTCGCTAGCGGAGGTTTTTTAACTCTGAGCGCGCGAAAGCAGGCATTTCACGGCACCGATTTGAATCGTTTGATGCTCAGCCGCTAACTGCTGATAGCCACGGGCGTCACGACTATACAATCGACGGGGCGCCGAGGTATCAACTGCGCCGCTCATGCGCTTCCGAAATCGACCGCCACAGGTTCGCCACAGCATAAGCGGTCTAAATCGCGAACGTTCGTCGGCAAACAAATCAAAAATGCATGAAAATTCAAGCGAGGCCGCGTCAGCACCGCTGGCTTCGCCCGCATGGTCGAGCGCGCGGGCGTCGAGGCCAAGCTCGGGTTCAAGGCGCATCCGCACATGCTCAGGCACGCCTGTGGGTTCGTGCTAGCCAACCAGGGGCACGACACGAGGGCGCTGCAAGCCTACCTGGGCCACCGCAACATCCAGCATACGGTGCGGTATACTGAGCTATCGCCGACGCGGTTTAAGGATTTCTGGCGAAAGTAGGAAGCCTCGGCTCGGCGCTTTTGCTCAACGTAGTCAGAAGGTAAGAATAGGCTAACGCTATGGCAGACCAAGGGGCGACCTTTCGGCAGTTGCAAAAATGATCAGTCCGAAAAGTGTTCCAGCCGATCAAGCTGGCGTTGCCTTACTGCACGGCATTTGGACGAAGAGCACGCTGCCTTTCAGACGCCAAAAGATCGCGTGGTATCTGCTAGAAAGTTAATTATTGAAGCCGACGACAGAGAGGTAGTCGATAGCGCTGACGCATCAATTGTTCAGGGTGCGCTAGATGCGGGTCAAGGTGCCGGTCATCAAGCCGGTAAAGCTCGTAATTACGGTGTCCTATCGGTACGCAATCTGGCTCTCGGCGCGATAGGTCTTATAGCGACTAGCGTCATCGGCGGATACTTCAAGGAGATTGGTGAAGCGGTCGCCCAGCACTCACTGCTAGCGGGTAAGATCGAGAGATTTGTCCTTGATAACGAAACGGCCCTGCTTCGATTTGTTTCCGATCTTCCGGCAGACGTGCGTACAGGCGTGCAGGAGTTAATAAGAGATTTGAAGGAACGCGGCTCTGAGCGGTGAACTGGCATTGCCTGAAGTACATAAGGCAAGTACACAACTTCCCAAGATCGATCGAAAAACGCTCGTAAATTCAATGGCAAGTAACCGAAAAAGTAAATCCTGCCACTCCGACCATTTCCTCCCGATTTAGATCTGACGCCGCGGCCGCAAGAAATCGCCCCGTCGAAATTGACGTGCCGTGGCGGCGCACGGTGCGGGTGGCGATCAATCCCCCCGATCGCCGACAACCGGCGCCGGGCGCACCGTCGTCAGTCGATCGGCTCGTTCTTCGTCTTTAACGGACCAGACCGACGCGGCGGCTTCTGAGGCGATCTGCTGCGCCATCGCTTGAACTTCGTCGGCGGGATATTCCGCGGCATCGCCGCTCGGGCCGGCGTGTCCGACGATTTGAGGCGATACGGGACCAAGGCGTGCAACATCGTCGCTGCCAGCGAGCCTATAAAAGCTGAAGATAGTTTTTGTCGGCTTGAACGTGACCGTCACGCCGGCCTCGGCGACGGCGATGTCAAAGTCGCTTCTAACGGGGTGGTGCATCGGAACACCTTGTTCGCTGGAGCACGATCTTTTCCGAACCGGCAGCAATCCCCGGAACAAGTGCGGGGAGGGGCCTGTCCCGGATCTTGCTGGGCAGTGACGATGCCAGCAGGGGCGCATATAGGGCGCATGCTGCAATGCGCCAGCAGGTCACTTGTTCCAGCCCGCTAGCCGGCAAACACGTAAGCCGCGAGAATGACAAAGCCGCTCACGGCAAGCGTGGCGTGAATGGCGATTGTGCCGCCGACGATCCGTTTGCTGAAGAGCCGCGCGGCAAGCAGTCTGGCGCCGAGCAACGCCGCCAGAACGAACAGCACGGCCGCGATGATGCCGAACGAGCCGGTGCCGTGTTCGACGCCGCGCGGCGGGCCGCGCAGCGCCAGGGCGAGGCAGACGAGGCCGCCGAGCGCGAGAATGCCGTGCCCTGCGCCGAGCGGCCATGGCGGGGCGGTTCTGCCGGTCCGCAAATGCAGCATCGCGAGTACCGTGCCGAGTGCAACCGCAATGGTGAGGATGACGAAAGCGGCGCTCAGCATTTCGGACGCGCCCTTCACCGCCGCGCGATCACGGCGAGGAGAAACCCGGCGAGCGCGATGGCGCCGCCGTAATAGACCCATCGCGTCTCGGCGACCATGAAACTCTCGGCGGGCCAGCGGATGTAGCCGGCGCCTTGGCCCATGAAGAACAACCCGGCCGCCAAGATGATGAGACCGATCACTGCAAGTGGCGTTCGCATATTTCTTCTTCAGACATTCCGCGGATCTGCCTCGCCGCTTAACGTGCCCAGGCCCCGCTTATAATGTTGCATAGCCTGGGCGTCCGCGGATAGCGGCATGATCCATAAGAGAAATTTCGGCTCTGGCGGCACTTGAACCTTTCTCCGGCGGCCGTGTCCCACCGTTAGATATCCCCAGTCGGGTGGAAACCGAAGCGCGGAGACGGTGTCATGAAATGCGCAAATCCCCATTGCAACCATGGTCTCGGCCTCATGTCTTACCGGCGCGGCTTGTTCGGCAAGAGGCGCTACTGTTCGAGGCGCTGCCGCGACACTTTTGTTGCTGCGCAGCCGGAACATCGGCAATGTGAGCGGACCGCCACGACCTATTTCGAGTGGCTTTTTCTGCAGCCGATTGAAACTCCACGGCCGATGCTCGTGCCCGTTCGCGCAAGAGCTCGTTAAATCCCGTCCGCTCGGCACCGTAGCGGCGCGAGTCAGCGACGGCTTGAATAGGTCCGCGGTTTCGCCGCTCCCGAATGCGCCCTGGACATTCCTCAGCGGTATGGTTGAGTGAGGCAAAAGGGTGGAAGCGGCGGACCGGGACCGATGGCAGCCTATATCCAGGCGCGCAACGTCAATTTGACCTTCCGGCCGGTAAACCGCGCGCCGCTGCGCGCGCTCGGCAGCTTCGATCTCGACGTCGAGGAAGGCGAGTTCCTGTCGATCGTCGGGCCGTCCGGCTGCGGCAAGAGCACCTTCCTCAATATCCTGCTCGGCTTGCTCAAGCCGGATTCCGGCGAGCTTGTGATGAAGGGCAAGGCGATCATCACCCCCGGCACCGACCGCGCCATGGTGTTCCAGGATTTCGGGCTGTTGCCGTGGCGCACGGTGCGTCACAACATCGAGCTCGGGCTCGAATTGAAGAAAGTCCCGGCGGCGAAGCGCCGCACCGTCGCCGACCGCCTCGCGGTTCTGGTGGGACTTTCAGGCTTCGAGAGCCACTATCCGCATGAATTGTCGGGCGGCATGAAACAGCGCGTCGGCCTGGCGCGCGCGCTCGCCACCGATCCCGACGTCTTGCTGATGGACGAGCCGTTCGCCGCGCTCGACGCGCAGACCCGCGACCTGATGCAGGTCGAGCTGCTGCGCATCTGGCGCGAAGCCAGAAAGACCGTGCTGTTCGTCACCCACCAGATCGATGAGGCGATCTATCTATCCGACCGCGTCATGGTGATGAGCAAGCGCCCTGGGCGCGCCAAGAAGACCTTCGCCATCGGTCTGCCGCGGCCGCGCGAATACGAAATGCGGGTCACGCCGCAATTCAACGAGCTCAAGCTCGAGATCTGGAACACGCTGAAGGACGAGATCGTGGTCTAGTCCATGGCCGAGCAAACCGTCATCGAGCCGCGCCTCACGGGGCGTTACCGCAATTTTCTGCTCGGCGCGCTGGCCGTGGTGCTGTTCTTCGTCGCCTGGCAGGCGATCTTTTTGTTCGTGCCGTTTAATCCGCTGTTCGTCAGCAAGCCCACCCTGATCGCCGCGGGCTTCGTCGATCTCGTCCAGAGCGGTGAATTGTTCGACGATCTCGCCGTCAGCGCGGTACCGTTCTTCTTGGGCCTTGGCGCCGCCGTCCTCATCGGCGTGCCGCTCGGCATCGTCATGGGCTGGCGGGTGCGGGTCGGCTATGCGCTCGATCCGCTGATGACGATTTTCTACGCGAGCCCCTTGGTGGCGCTGGCGCCGCTGCTGGTCATATTTTTCGGTGTCGGGCTTACCGGCAAGACTATCATCGTGTTTTCGCTCTCGGTCTTTCCCTTCATCTTCAATGCCTGCGCCGGCGTACGCGCGGTCGATCGCCGGCTGATCGACGTGGTGCGCTCGCTCGGCGGCGGCGAGTGGGACCTCTACCGCAAGGTGTTGTTGCCGAGCGTGCTGCCCTTCGTCGTCGCCGGCGCGCGCATCGCCATCGGCCGCGCCTTGATCGGCGTCTTGGTCGGCGAATTCTTTGCCGCCTCCGAAGGCATCGGCTTCGCCATTTCCCGCTTCGGCGACCTGTTCGCCATGGACAAGATGTTCGCCTGCATCCTCACCGTCATGGTGATCGCGGTGGCGCTGACCGAAGGCATCCGCTTCGCGGAACGCGCCGCCTTTCCCTGGCGCAGAGGATAATGCGGATGGCCGAGCTGCAAGCCGATTTCGCCATGACCGCCCCGGTCGCTGCCGCGCCGCCGGCGCGCCGGCTGTGGCGGCGGATCGAGCCAACCGCGCTCGGCGCCGGCAGCATCCTGTGTCTCCTTCTGGTCTGGCAGTTCCTGCCCGATCTCGTGCCGATGAAAGCCGGGACCAAGCTGTTCTTCACCGTGCCGAGCCACATTGCCGGCACGCTGTGGCGCATGTTCTCAACCGGCTCGATCTGGATGCCGCTCGGCGTGAGCGCCGGCGCCTTCGCTCTCGGGCTTGGGCTCGCGATCCTGGCCGGGCTGCCGATTGGTATCCTGCTCGGCCGCTCGAACGTGCTCAATGCGATGTTCGATCCGTTCATCACCGCGTTCAACGCTACGCCGCGGCTCGTCTTCCTGCCGCTGTTGCTGCTGTGGTTCGGGCTCGGTCTTTGGTCCAAGGTCGCCATCGTCTTCCTCGGCGCCGTGTTCCCGCTGTTGATCAACACCTATGAGGGCGTGCGCAACGCCGACAAGCTCTTGATCAACGTGGTGCGCTCGTTCGGCGCCGGCGAATGGGATATCGCGCGGCTCGTCGTGGTGCCGAATGCCTTGCCCTTCATCATCGTCGGCTTGCGGCTCGCTATCGGCCGCGCCGTGCTCGGCGTCGTGGTGGCGGAATTCTTCGGTTCGCAGGACGGACTCGGCGTGGTGATGGTCCGGGCCGCCAGCGAGTTCAAGGTCGACGTGGTGTTTTCCGGGCTGATCGTGTTCGCAGGCTTGTCGCTTCTGATGACCGGCCTAGTCAAACTTCTGGAAAATCGCATGAGCCGCTGGCGTCCGCAGCATCCGAGCGGGGATTGACGGGCCCGTCATCGCGGATTGCCACCGATCCCGCGTTGACCCGAGATCGGCGCTAGATTTCACGCCGGCCAAAGCCGACTTGGTTGGCGGCAAGTCCGCAATGCCATTCGCCGAGGTGGGCATGGATTCCGGGGCCGCGGGCTTTGCCCGCATCCCGGAATGACATTCCCCGCTCTCACTTCGCCGGCGCTGCCAGATTGGCCGGCACGTAATTCATTTCCTTAAGCGTCGAATCCAGGAGATTGCGCGCCAGGAATTGTTCCGGATCGGGCAGCGGCTTGTCGGCCGGCCATTGCCGGGCCGCGATCATCGTAAGCCGCCGCGACTCCAGAATTTCGCGGAAGAGGTTGGGCGGCACCTCGGCGCCGTAGGAGTCGTGCAGCTGATCCCAGATGGCGCCGGCTTCGGCGTCAGTTTTGATGCTGCCGATATGGTGCTCCAGCACCTTGATCGAGCCTTCCTTGTTGGTGCGGAAATACATCACCGCTTTGGCGATGGCGCGGATGATCTTCTTCACCGTATCCGGGTGCTGCTCGACGAAGCTTCGCATGCACCAGATGGTGCCGCCGGCGCGCGGAATATAGTCGCCGGTGCGCAGCAAAATCTTCAACCCGGTCTGCTGGGCGACCACCGCGTGCGGAATCGACAGCGAAGCGCCCTGGATGTCGTTATTGACCATGGCGGCGATGCGCTCCGGCTCGCCCTGGAACGAGATCACCTTGTAGTCCTTGCCGGCGTCCATGTGGAAAAAGCGGTGCAGCACCGCCTGCACCTCGTCGTAATCGGCGCCGCCGGGCCGGCCCAGACCCAGCGTCTTGCCTTTCAGATCCTCCGGCTTGGCGATGTCCTGCCGCGTGGTCAGCGTCCATTGCGATTTGAGCGACTCGCCGACGATGTATTCGATCTTGGCGCCGCTCAGCGCGGCCTGCGCCCCGCCCGAGGGGATTGGCGCGCAGTCGAGATTGCCCGACAGCACCGCGGTCACTTGCGCGGGGGCCTGCAATTCGACCAGCGTGGCGTCGAGCCCTTCGGCTTTGAAGAAGCCTTCGTCCAGCGCGACATAAGTCGGCACGTGGAAGCCATCGCCGCCGATCACCTTGCCGATGGTTACCTTGGTCTGCGCCTCGGCAGCGGGCGCCGCGGCCATGATGAGCGCGACGGCCGCCGCGATCGTCGCGACGCCGCCGAGCACGGTTCGGGGCATAGGCATGAGAGGTCCTCCCAGTCACTTTTTGGTCTGGCGCGGCCATCGCGATACCAAAACGCCGGACATGGTAAAGAGCGAAGCGCCGCGCGATTGGGCGGCAGCTTAGCACAGGAGGGAAAGCCCAGTTGTCTTGCTGCGCGAAATTTTGTCGCGGTGACAGCGCTTCCGGCGGCCGTCATCGTGCCCGCCCACGGCCCCCACCGGATGGCCTTTATCTCTCGACTATGCAATGCTTCCCGCGAAGTGGGGGCTACCCGGGGGACCCGGCCGCTTAAGGCCGGAGAATATTGTGACCGCGATGCCGCCAAGGGATCGCACAGGGAGGAACGTATGAAACGGCTTTGCTTATTGGCCGCCGCTGCGACGCTATTCGCCGCGCCGGCATTCGCCGAAGATACCATCACCGTCGGCTTCACCGACTCGCAGACCGGTCCGCTCAATGTCGATTCATTGGGCCAGCAGCGCGGTTACGAGTTCTGGCGCGACGAAGTCAACGCCAAAGGCGGCATCAAAGTCGGCGGCAAGCAATACAAGGTGAAATTCGTCAGTTATGACGACCAATCGGTCGGCGGCCGCGTCCAGCAGCTCTATACGCGGCTGATCAATCAGGACCATGCCCAGTTTTTGTTCAGCCCCTATTCGTCGGGGTTGACCGCGCCGGCCGCGGTGATTTCCGAGCAATATCAGAAGATCATGATCGACTCGGGCGGCGCCGAGGAAAAGCCGTTCGAGCTCGGCAACAAATACCTGTTCATGGTGATCACCTCGGCCACCCATTACATGTCCGGCGCCATCGAGGCGCTCAAGGCCAAGGATCCGCACGCCAAGATCGCCATGGTCTATTCCGACGATCCGTTCTCCAAGGACGTGATGAAGGCGGCCAAGGAGCAGGCCGTGGCCGCCGGCTTTCAGGTCGTGATGGATGAATCCTACGCGCCTTCCACGACCGACTTCGGCCCGATCGTCAACAAGATCATCTCGTCGAACGCCGATGCTTTCATGGGCGGCGGGCATTATTCCGACGGCGCCACGCTGGCGCGCCAGATGCACGACCAGAAGGCCGGGATGAAGTGGATCTCGATCCTGGTGGCTCCGGCCGACGACAAGTTCGGCGAGCTCGGCCCCGCCGCGCTCGGCGTGACGGTGCCGTCGCAATGGGAGCTGCAGGTCAACTACAAGCCGCAGTTCGGACCGACCACCTCGGAATTCGCCAAGGCGTTCCAGGACAAATTCCACGCCAACGCGGACTATCACGCGGCGTCGGGTTACACGAGCGGCGTGGTGCTGCAGCACGCCATCGAACAGGCCGGCTCGATCGACCCGGAAAAGGTGACGGCGGCGCTCAACGCAACCGACATCACCACTTTCTTCGGCCATGTAAAGTTCATGACCGACGCCGGCCATCACGGCCTGCAGGAAGCACATAAGATGGTGCTGGCGCAGTGGCAGAACAGCAACGGCAAGCTCGGCCGTCAGGTGGTCTGGCCCCTGGAAGCGAAGTCGGCCGAACTGCTCTATCCGATCTCGGCCAGCCAGTAGTCGGCCGTAACACGAGGAACGGGCCGGCGCATTCCGCGCCGGCCTCGATCCCCTAAAAACCTATGCTCGGCATCCTCGCTTCGATCATCGACGGCGTGCTGGTGGGGCTGGTCTACGGACTTGCCGCCATGGGACTGACGCTGATCTGGGGCGTCATGGACGTCATCAATCTCACGCACGGCGCCATGGTCGTCGCCGGCATGATGGGGCTTTATCTGCTTGCCGGCGCGCTCGGCATTTCGCCCTATCTGACCCTGCCGCCGGTCCTCATCGGCGGCTTTTTCGTCGGCGTGGCGCTCTATTGGATCGCCATTCACCGCATGGTCGGGCGCCCGCCGCTGATGAGCCTGCTCTCGACCTTTTCGGTCAATCTCATTCTGATCGGAGTAGGCACCGCGGTCTGGGGCACGGCCTTGTTCAATGTCGAGGTGTCGCTGCCGGGATTTTCGCTCGGCCGCTATACATTTCCCGGCGCGCATATTCTCGCCGCCGTGCTGGCGACGGTGATCGCGGCCTTGCTCTACGTCTTTTTGCACTATACCCGCACCGGCAAGGCGATGCGCGCCGTGGCCAATAACCGCGAGGCCGCCGAGCTCGTCGGCATTCCGACGACGCGGCTCCTCGCCATCTCGGTGGGGACCGGCGTGGCGCTCGCCGGCGTCGCCGGCATGCTGATCGGCACGCTGTTTCCCTTCACCATCCTTTCCGGCGACGGCTATCAGCTCAAGGGCTTCATCGTCACCGTGCTCGGCGGCTTCGGCAATCCGGTCGGCGCGCTCTTGGGCGGCGTCGCGCTCGGCGTGCTGGAGGGCGCGGTGACGCCGTTCGTGCCGGTGAGCTGGACGCTGGTGATCGAGTTTGCGCTGTTCGTCCTGGTGCTGATCGCATTCCCCGGCGGCATATTCGCGTCGCGGCGCGGAGCGCTTTAGATGCTGCGGCGACCGTTCTTCTGGATCATCGCACTGGTCATCGTCGCCTTCGTGGCGCTGCCCATGATCGGCAACAATGTCGAGCTGCGCGAAAGCCTGGTGCTGGCGGCCGTCTACATCACGCTCGCCAGCAATCTCAACATCATGCTGGGCTATGCCGGCTACATCAATTTCGGCAGCATCGTCTTCTTCGGCCTGGGCGGCTATATCTGCATCTGGCTGGTCAATTCCTATGCTTGGCCGCTCGCGGCGAGCCTGCTCGCGGCCGGCGCCGGTGTCAGCGCGCTGGCGCTGATTTTCGGTCTCGGCATATTGCGGCTGCGAGGCGCGTTCTTTGCGCTCTCCACCATCGGTATCGTCGAGGGCGTGCAAGCTTTTGCCGAGAATTTCACGCCGTGGGGCGGCTCGTCCGGCATCTATATCTCGCCGCAGGTCTTCCAGCCGCTTGGCGGCCCGGCGCGGGCGCTGTGGGTCATCTACTTCGCCTTCGTCGCGGTGATGGGCGCGTCGCTGTATCTCAGCTACGCGATCAAGACCTCCAAATTCGGCTTGGGCCTGCTGGCCATCGGGCAGAATGAGGACGCCGCCGCCATTCTCGGCGTGCCGACGCCGCGCTACAAAGCTCTCGCTTATTCGGCGTCCGCGTTCTTGCCCGCCATTGCCGGCGGGCTTTATTTTTTCAAAGGCGCCTTCATCCAGCCCTCGGACGCCTTCGACCTTACACTCTCCACCGAGGCGATCGTCATCTGCATGCTCGGCGGCCAAGGCACCGTCGCCGGCGTCGCGCTCGGCGCCTATCTCTACGAGGAGATGCGCGGTTATCTCTTGACGTCGTCGACTTTCGCCAATTTCCAGTTGACCATCGCCGGCGCGCTGCTCCTCCTCATCGTGCTGTTCTTTCCTTCCGGGTTGATGGGTTTCGTCTACAGCCGGTACCCCGGGCTGAAGCGGGTGCTCGAATGACCGCGATGCTCGAGCTCGATCGCGTCAGCAAGCGTTTCGGCGGTTTGCAGGCGGTGAATAATTTGAGCTTCGTCCTGCAGCCCGGGGAGATTCTCGGCCTGATCGGACCGAACGGCGCCGGAAAATCGACGCTGTTCAATCTGATCAACGGCGTGTTCGCGCCGAATACCGGAAAGATCGTGTTCAACGGCATCGACATCACCGGCGAGCGGCCGTTCGTGGTCGCCCGCCACGGGCTGGCCCGCACCCACCAGATCGTGCAGCCGCTCACCAACATGACGGTGCTGGACAACTGCACGGTCGGCGCCTGCTTCGGCCGCGAGAACTTGCCGCTCTCCCGCGCCCACGAGGCGGCGCGCGCCGCGGTGCATCTGACCGGTCTCGACGACCGCATCGACATGCTCGCTCTGCACCTGACCATCGCCGGCAAGAAGCGGCTCGAGCTGGCGCGCGCGCTGGCCGCGCAGCCGAAGCTGCTTTTGCTCGACGAGGTGCTGGCCGGGCTCAATCCGACCGAAGTCGAACACATGATCGGCGTCATCCGCCGCATCCGCGATTCCGGCGTCACCATCCTCATCATCGAGCATCTGATGCAGGCGATCATGAGCCTGTCGGACCGCATCGTCGTGCTCAATTACGGCCAGAAACTCGCGGAAGGCGTGCCCGCTGACGTCGCACGCGATCCGCAAGTGATCGAGGCCTATCTCGGCGATCCCAAGCTCGCCGAACAATTGCACGGAGGCGCGGTCGATGCCTGACGCCGCGAAGCCCAATGTCGCCGCTGCCGCCCTGTCGCAGGACGAGGCGCTGCTGACCGTCGAGAATCTCGAAGCCGGTTACGGCGAGGTGCAAGTGCTGTGGGGCCTGTCGTTGAAGGCGCGGCGCGGCGCGCTCACGGCGATCGTCGGCGCCAACGGCGCCGGCAAGACCACGACATTGCGGGCGGTCGCCGGCTCGATTGCGCCGTGGCGCGGCAAGGTCGTCTTCGAGGGTGAGGACGTCACGCATCTGCCGAGCCACGCCAAGGCGGCGCGCGGTTTCGCGCTCGTCCCCGAAGGCCGGCAATTGTTCGCCACCATGAGCGTCGTCGAAAACCTGGAAATGGGCGCGTTCTCCAAGCGTGCCGCCGGCAAATACGCCGAACGCCTCGAGCAGGTGTTCACGCTGTTTCCGCGGCTCAAGGAGCGTCAGCGCCAGCTTGCCGGCACGCTGTCCGGCGGCGAGCAGCAGATGGTGGCGATTGCGCGCGGGCTGATGTCCGATCCCAACATTCTCATCATCGACGAATTATCGCTCGGCCTCGCCCCGGTCGTCGTCTATCAGCTGCTCGCAACGCTGAAGAAGCTGAAGGAGGCGGGGCTGACCATTCTGCTCGTCGAGCAGAACGTGCATCTCGCGCTGGCGCTGTCCGACTACGCCTATGTGGTCGCCGAAGGCCGCATTTTCATGGAAGGCCTGCCGGCGGAGCTTTCGGCCAAGCCGGAGATCAGGAAAGCGTATTTGGGGCTGTGACGCTCTAGCCTGCGCCGACCCGACTTCCCGGGGCGGATGCCGCCTTGTACCGCGCCGGATCGGCCAATCCGGCAGCGGCAAATGCGCGGCGCCGATCGCTGCAAGCGGTGCATTGCCGGCAATGCAAATCCTCGGCGCGCAGGCAGCTCCAGGTCAGTTCGTAGGGCACGTGCATAGTCGCGCCGAGCGTGAACACTTCGGTCTTGGTCATGGCGAGGAACGGCGCGACGATTTTCGGCGCGCCGTCGCGGCCGATGGCGGCCAGCGCTTCCAGCCGATCCATCGCTTGCCGTGAATAGCCTTCATTGGCTTCCGCGTCGTCACGATGATAGCCGACATAGATCGCGGCCGCGCTTGCCCTGACGCCGCACAACATCATCAGCGACAGCGCGATGGCGTTGCCGAATGGCAGAATGGAATTTTCCGAAGCCGCCATCAGGCGATCGCCCCGCAGGGCGTGGAGGAGTTCGGGGATATCGACGACTTCGAGCCGGCTGCCGATCCGGCTTGCGATTTTGCCGGCGGCGTCGATCTCCTTTGCTTCCGCCGGATGGCCGCCGCGCAGATAGATCGCATGCGGCGTGTTGCCCGGCCAATCGCGGGCAACAAAATCCGCCAGCGTTGCGGAATCGGGGCCGCCGGAAAGCATCAGCAGCACTGTTGCGGGATCGCGCATCGTGCGGCAGCCAAGCGGATATGTCCGCGGTCCGCAATGGCTCTTGGGCCATATAGCCGAGCGAAGCGACTCCGCTCTTCTAGCGTCTATGTCGAAAGTGCCAAGCGAGGGTTACGGCCGATTGACACTGCCCACGAGCAACGGTGGCCGCGAAAACAGCAGCGATATCAACGTTCAACCTGGACAGTGTGGCCCACCGCTTCCCTGACGAGCAGTGCCAGGCGGCCTTTGAGCGTGGCGCCGTAGTTGCCGTTGCCGTAGCTGCGCACCATGCCGCGGGCTTGCAAACGATGCGCCTGCTCCGGGCTCAGCCCGTTCGGGCGCACGCCAGATGCAACGTCGACCAACGCGTAAAGATCGCCGCGCTTTAAATCCTTGCGGATCCAGCCTTGCACATCAAAGGTCAGCAATTTGACGATGACGGCCAAAACGGCCAGAGCGCTCATCACGAACGCATACTCAGCACCGGTCATGGACGTACCCCAACCACTGACGATGCAATGTTACCCACAAGGCCAAATAGGCTGCAATCGCGCAGTTAAATTTTGAACACGCGCTTGAGTTGTCCTTCGGAAGAATGGCAAAAGCCAAGGGTGTAAGGATGCTTGCGTTCCTCGCGCCGTAGCTTTTTCCTGTGGTCCGATTCAGTCGGGGAGTTCGAGATAATGGCGAATATTGCACTGCCGAAGCCGCGCGAAGTGAAAATCCGCGTGCATGACGGCGTCGAGATCGCGGTGGCGCTTTACATGCCGGACGGCGAAGGGCCTTTTCCGGCGTTGCTGGCGCCCTCGCCCTATCGCTACGACAACAATTCGCTGCCTGCCGGCCCGCAATTTCTCTGGCGCGAGACCGGCCCGATCGAACTCTATGTCGAGCGCGGCTATGTCTATGCGCATATGGACATTCGCGGCTGCGGCAAGTCCGGCGGCGAATTCCGCCTGCTCGATCGCAACGAGCAGAAGGATCTCTACGACGTCATCGAATGGCTCGGCCATCAGCAATGGTCGAACGGCAAGGTCGGCGGCATCGGCCAATCCTATTTCTGCATGTCGCAGTGGTGGATGGCGATCCAAAAGCCGCCGTCGCTCGCCTGCATCTGCGCCTTCGACGGACTCAACGACCCGTATCGCGCCAGCGTCTATCAGGGCGGCATGCTCGGCGATTTCTTCGGCTCGTATTGGTGGAACCAGAACCGGATCATCAACCGTCACCCGGCCAACGGCGAATTTCCGCGCGAGCAGCCTTACGATCTCAATCTGCGCATCCAGGAGCATGCGACCTATGACGAATTTTGGCGCGAACGCAGCGGCGCCGAGCGCCTGGATGAAATCGAGGTGCCGCTCTATTCGGTGGGCGTCTGGGGCAAGGTCGATCTGCACACCCGTGGCAATATCGATGGCTTCCGCCGCGCGCGCGGCCCGAAGAAGCTGAAGATGATCGGGCCGGTCAATGCCTTCGTCGCCAATCGCGAATTCAACAGCCGCGAGCTGCACGAACAAATGCTGCTGCCGTTCTACGATCATTATCTCAAGGGCGAGGCGACCGAATACCTGCAGCGGCCGCCGGTCGAATATTTCGTGCGCGGCGCCGACGCGGTGCGCGCGGCGCAGGCGTGGCCGCCGGCCGGCGTGCGCTATGTCACCTGGCATTTAAGCGGGGCGAAATCCGGCAGCGTTACCTCGCTCAACGACGGTACGCTCACCCGCGACCAAGCAACGGGCGAGGACAAGACGTCGTACACTTATCCGAATCCGGGTTGGATGATGGGCGTGGTCGGCTTCGGCCCGAACAACGCGCCCGATCCGGCGCGCCGGGTGCTGACCTTCACCACCGCGCCGCTGGAGCGGGATCTGGAAATCGCCGGGCCGATCAAGCTCACGCTCTATGCCGCGTCGACGCGCGACGACATGGATTTCTTTGTCAAGCTCTCCGAGCAGATGCCGCAATCCGCCGAGGATCGCGCCAAGACGCTCAATCCGGCATCCTTCTGGATCACCAAAGGCTGGCTGCGCGCCTCGCATCGCGCGCTCGATCCGCAAAAATCGACCGAGATGGAGCCGTATCACGGCCACACTGATCCGCAGCCGATCGAGTCGGGAAAAATCTACCGCTTCGACATCAGCGTCGAGCCGATGGCGCACCGCTTCAAGAAGGGCAACCGCGTGCGGCTGGAGATCGTCAACGGCGATTCAGTGGTCACCGACGTGCTGTGGACGCATTACTATGTGCCGAGCAAGATCGGCAGCGACACGATTTACCACTCGGCGGAGCATCCTTCGGCGCTGATCCTGCCGGTGATGGAAGGCGCCTGACGGCAAGCGCCGCATTGCGCGAAAATGCCGCCTGGCGGCCGCGACCATGATCCTGTTGTTCCGCTATCGGCCGTTGAGCGAAATGGTTGCGCAGACGCCGCCGCGCGAGACGAAACTGGCCGCGTAGGATAATTGGCCAAATGTCCGCCTCGGACCGGATCCGGGGCGGACGGCCTCTTATCAAACAGCGTTTTGCAGGATCGTGAAGATCGCCACCAGCTTGTTGCCGACTTCCTTGACGCCGGGAATGATGGCGACGGAGATGCCGGAGGTGATGAGCCCGTATTCGATCGCCGCCGCGCCGGACTCGTCTTTCAGGAACCGCTTTAAGTATTCCAACATTGGGTGCCTCTTCCCATACGTTGTTCGAGGCGCAATCAATTAGCAGAGCAGGCATGCTAAATAAAACGAGGTCGCCGTTAACAATGAACCGGTAAACGGCCTTAAAAAGCCGATGGAATGGAGGTTTCTTCAGGACCGATCGAATTGACCGCATCCTTTCCTCGTATAACCTTAACGCCACAGCCGCTAAGAACACGTTTTGGGGACAAGCCATGAAGCTCGGCTTTTTCATCATGCCGGTTCATCCGCCGGCGCGACCCTATGCCGAGACGCTCAAGGAAGACCGCGAGGCTTTCATCCTCGCTGACCGGCTCGGCTACAGCGAGGGCTATTGCGGCGAGCACCTGACCGATCTCGCCGAGAACGTTCCCTCGAGCATGACTTTTTGTGCTTCGCTCGCCGGCTACACGTCGAAAATCAAGCTCGGCACCGCGGTCGCCAACCTGCCGTTCAGCCATCCCTTGCTGCTGGCGACGCAGGCGGCGCTGGTCGACAATTTGCTCGAAGGCCGGTTCCTGCTCGGCGTCGGCGCCGGCGTTTTGCCATCGGACGCCGAGGCGCTCGAACTTCTCGACGCCGACCGCGGTGCCATGTTCGCCGAGGCGATCGATCACATTCTGGCGCTGTGGGAGGGCGCGCCGCCCTACAATCTCACCGGCCAATACTGGAACATTTCCACGATGAAGACGGTGTGGCCCGAGATCGGGCTCGGCGGCATCGTCAAGCCGTTCCAGAAGCCGCATCCGCCGATCCTCGGCACATCGAGCGATCCCAACTCGAAGGGCTTGATCGCGCTCGGCCGCCGCGGCTGGTGGCCGATCTCGTCGCACTTCCTGCACGCGAGCCATCTGCCCAGCCAATGGAACAATTACGCCAAGGGCTGCGGCGAAGGCGGCCGCAAAGTCGATCGCGCCCATTGGCGCGTCGCGCGCTCGATCTTCGTCGCCGATGACGACAGAACCGCGCGCGCCTATGCCGGCGACGATCCCAGGAGTCCGTTTCGCTTCTACATGAGCCAGCTCACCGCCAAGCTCCGCCGCGGCAAGAAGCTCGGCTGCTTCAAGGCGCGGGCCGAAATGACCGATGACGACGTCACCTTCGATTACATCTTCGACAATGTGATCATTTGCGGCGGCGTCGATCGCGTGGTCGACGGCATTCTGGCGCTGCATGAGAAGATCGGCGATTTCGGCACGCTGCTCTATTGCGGCATGGACTGGGCCGATCCGGCACTGGCGAAGCGATCCATGGAACTGATGGCCGAGAAGGTGATGCCGGCGGTCAATGCCGCGATCGGCACGCGCGCGGCGGCGGAATAGCGGCGGCGCGAGGTCTTCCCCATATACGCGGCTGCTGATCCGCACCGGAGCCGTCATGCCGCAACCGCTCGTCGTTTCGATCCCGCACCACCTCGGCAAGGAGGAGGCCATGCGCCGCCTGCAATCGGGTCTGGGCAAAGTGCGCGCCAACTATGGACACTTGTTCGCCGTGCAGGAGGAAACCTGGACCGACAACCATCTGCAGTTCCGCGTCAGCGCGCTGGGTCAGACGGTGAGCGGCACGCTCGACGTGCTGGATGAACAGGTGAATCTGGTCGTGCATCTGCCCTGGCTGCTGGCGAAGCTCGCCAATGCCATCCAGCCGCTGGTGCGCAAGGAAGGAACCTTGCTTCTGGAAAAGAAGTGAGGTGCTGCTACAGCCGTTCGGCCAAGAATCGCATAAGCCGCGGCGCGACAAAGCCGGTGAAGCTTCCGAGCTCGTCGATCGGATCGTTCATCCAGTAATGCGGCGCGCCGGCCACGATGCAGGGCCGCGCGAAGAAGCCGGCCTGCTTGAGCGCGAGCTGGAATGGATCGGTCTGCAGCTTGCGATCGACCAGATCGTCCTCGGTGCCGGTGACCAGAAAAACACCGATGGCATTATGGGCGAAGGTCGCATAGCTGATCGGCGAAGCATCAAAATACAGCTGCCGGTTTTCCATCGGCGCGGCGCCCATGAATTTCTGGAAGTTGTTGTCCCGGCCGCCTTGCAGCTGATAATTGGTCCACATCGCTACCGCATCGTAGATGCCATAGACGCCGACCAGCGCCTTGACGCTCGCATCGACGGAAGCGAACGGGTCCTGCGGGTAGCCGCCGGCGAATTTCTTTCCGCCGAGTGCCGCCAGCGCTGCCAAGTGAGCTCCGGCTGAGGCGCCGAGAAGCCCGATGCGCGCCGGATCGATGCCGAAGGCGCCGGCCTTGCCGCGCAGAAATTGCACGCCGGCCAGCACGTCCTGCACCGCCTCCGGGAAGGTCTTGCTTTTGGTCGCGAGCCGATAGCTGATGGCGAACGTCGCGACGCCCCGCGCGGCGAGATAGGGTCCCCAATATTGGTAGGCACTGCGCGCGCCGGCGACCCAGCCGCCGCCGTGCACGGCGACCAGAGCCGGCGCCGCCTTGGCTCCTTTGGGCAAATAAAGATCGCCGGCAAGCTCGACACCGTCGTGATTGGCATAGGCGACGCCGTTTTGAATGGTGATGGTGTCTTCCGGCATTTTCCTGGCTCCTGCATTGACGGCCACGCAATGGCAAACGGCGGGAGCCGTGGTAGAACAACCCAACGGGCTTTTGAAGTGCCCGGAACGCATGACGCTCATCATGCGCGACGGAAAAAAGGGACAGGGAATGCTCCAACCGGCACAGAGCACGGCAGGAACGCTTGTCGTCGAGGGCACGCGGATCGACATGATCGAGCGCGGCGCCGGACGGCCGCTCATCTTCCTTCACGCCGAGAACGGCATCGAGCCGGCGGCCGCGGCGATCGACGAGCTGGCCAAATCCGCCCATGTCTTTGCGCCGACGCATCCCGGCTTCGGCCGCTCGGAATTACCGGCGGGCATGCGTACGGTGGACGATCTGTCCTATTTCTATCTTGATCTCCTCGACCAGCTCGAGCTGCGCGATGTCATCGCGGTCGGTGTCTCGCTTGGCGCGTGGATCGCCGCCGAGATGGCGGTGAAATCGACGGCGCGCATGGCGCGCCTGGTCATGGCCAATGCCGTCGGCGTTAAAATCGGCGATCGCGAGACGCGCGACATCGCCGACATTTTTGCGCTCACCGACAAGGAATATCTTGAACTGGTCTATTGCGATCCGAGCGCCGGCCAGCGCGATTACAAGGCGCTGCCGGACGCCGAGGTGCTCGCCGCGGCGCGCGCTCGCGAGGCAACCGCGCGCTTTGCCTGGAACCCTTATTTCCACGATCCGCGGCTGAAAAGCCGCCTGCATCGCATCCGCATTCCGACGCTGTTTCTGTGGGGCAGCCATGACCGCATGCTCAGCGAGGCTTATGGCCGCGCCTATTGCGCGATGATCCCCGGTGCGGGCTTTGAGATGATCGACCGCGCCGGGCATTTTCCGCATCAGGAGCAGCCGAAGGTTTTTGCCGAGCACGTTCTGGCCTTTGCCGGGAACGAATGACACATTCGGCGGATGAGAGAGCAGCCATGAGAGTCTATCAGTTCAGCGAACAGGCCTATTTCCCGACCTGGAACGATCACTCCGGGTCGTTGCGCGTCATCCTGCCGAACCGTAAATGCGATCCGCATGTCGCCGCCGATCTGTTCCACCGCTATTACGATGAATATCAGCTCTGCGACGAGCTCGGCCTCGACATCATGCTCAACGAGCATCACCAGACCGCGACTTGCATGTCGTCCTCGGTGGTGATCGGCCTCGCTGTGCTGGCGCGTGCGACCAAAAAGGCGCGGCTCCTGGTGCTGGGCTATCCGATCGGCCACCGGCCCGATCCGCTGCGCGTCGTGGAGGAACTTTCCACCATCGACGTGATCTCGCGCGGCCGCCTCGACATGGGATTCATCAAGGGCATTCCCTATGAGATTCCGGCGTCGAACCGCAATCCGACCGAGCTGATGGACCGCTTCTGGGAGGCGCATGATTTCATCATCAAGGCGATGACCACCCATGACGGCACGTTCAACTGGGAAGGCGAGTTCTTTCATTATCGCCAGGTGAACGTCTGGCCGCGGGTCTGGCAGGAGCCGCATCCGCCGATCTGGTCGACCACCGGCTCGTCGGCGCAGGCGCGGGTGCTCGGCGAGCGCGGCTACGTCATGGCGACGCTCGGCACCGGTTTCGGCACGCGCAAGCTCTACGATGCCTACCGCAAGGGCTATGTCTCGAAGTTCGGCAAGGCGCCCGGCGCCGACCGCTTCGCCTATCTCGGCCTGGTCGCGGTCGCGCACGACAAAGAGGAGGCGCGCAAGCGCGGCGATCTGATTGCGGGCTACTTGCGCACCAGCGCCATCGTGCATGTGCCGTTTCGCAATCCGCCGGGCTACGTCTCGGTGGAAGACAATGCGCGCATGCTGCGCGGCGAGACGCCGCCGCGCGGCTTCACCAAGGACGGCCGCGCCATCAACATTCACGCCACCAGCGTCGACGACCTGATCGATGCCGGCATTCTGTTCTGCGGCACGCCCGACGAAGTCCATGCGCAAATCGTGGAATTCTGCGAGCACTGCGGCGGCATGGGCAATCTTCTGATGATGGGGCAGGCCGGCTTCCTGACCCACGAGCAGACCGTCGACAATCTCACCCTGTTCTCGCGCGAGGTGTTGCCGCGGCTGAAGGCCTATAAGCAGCCCGACGCCGAGGCGGCGGCCAAGGCTGTTGCAGCGTAATCACGCGCTGGTACCACGCCATGGCGCTTTCGGCCTTGCCGGCGGGTAAATGTCGGCTGTTCAAAAATTGGAACAAATCTTGATTTTGGCACGAGGTCGGGTCATGGTTCCGCCGGGGAACGACGGATGCCGGTAGAACAGTGAGGCCAATCGATGATCGGCGAGCCGTTTGCGTCCGACCCCTATGTAGTGGGCAAAAGCGCACCGCCGCCTGAGCCGCGGCAGATTCCGGCCGAAGAGTCGCTCTGCCCGGTGGTGTCGCACGATTGGGTGAACTCCGAATACAAGCATCTCGTCGTCGAGGCCTCGCCTAAGGCGCTCACGGTCACGCCGGGGCAATTTTTCAATCTCTTGTGTCCATCGCCTGACGTCGGCGAATTGTTCTTCCGCCGGCCGCAAAGCGTCTATCGCGTCAATCGCAAGCGCGGCCGCATCGAGTTTCTCTACAAATGCGTCGGCCGCGGCACGCGCGGGCTTGCGACGCTGGAAAAGGGCGACGCGCTCAATATGGTCGGGCCGCTGGGCGTCGGCTTCCATCTCGATCCGGCCTGGCGCCACATCGTCGTGCTCGGCCGCGGCGTCGGCATCGCCACGCTCGGCCCGATCTCGCAGCTCGCGCGCGACAATGACGTCGGCGTCACCGCGATCCTCTCGGCGCGCAACGCCGACTTCGTCATGGCCGATACGTTCTTCCGCGAGGCTGGCGACGTGGTCAGCGTGCTCGACACCGACGGTTCAAGCGCAGTCGAGAATGTCGAGAACATCCTCGCCGGCTTGATCGCGCAACAGCGCGCCGATGCCTTCTTCACCTGCGGCTCGAACCGCCTGTTCCAGCTGATGAAGCGGCTCGGCAAGGCGCACGCCATTCCCGGTCAGGTGGCGATGGAGCAGGTGATGGCGTGCGGGCTGGGCCCCTGCTACGTCTGCGTCCGCACCTTCGAAGTGGACGGCAAGAAAGAACTGCGCCGGGTCTGCATCGAAGGGCCGGTGTTCGATATGCAGGAGGCCATCGGATGGTAGAGGCGGTCAGATGGTAGACATGCGCGTCAAGATCGGCGCGGTGACGCTGCAGAACCCGGTGATGCCGGGTTCCGGCTGCTTCTCGACCGATCTCGCCCAGGTGATGGACATCAACCGGCTCGGCGCCATGGTGGCGAAGACCGTGTCGCGCGAATACCGCGCCGGCAATCCGCCGCCGCGCGCCGCCGAGGTCGAGGGCGGCATGATCAACTCGATCGGCCTGCCGACCAAGGGCATCAAATACTTCTTCGAGCATCAGGTGCCGGATTATCGCCGCTTCACGCCGCCTTTGGTCGCCTCGATTTCCGGCACTACCATCGAGGACTTCGAAGCCATGGCGCGCGACGTCGCCAAAGGCGACATCGACGTGCTCGAGGTCAATATTTCCTGTCCGACGCGCGATCCCAAGGGCGGCAATTTCGCGCTGCACGCCGAACATACCTACGAGGTGATGAAGCTCATCCGCGCCACGACCGACAAGCCGATCTGGGTGAAATTGTCGCCCAATGCCGGCGACATCGTCACCGTGGCGCAGGCCGCCGAGCGTGCCGGCGCCAATGCGCTCGTTGTGGCGAACACGATCTTGGGACTGAAGATCAACACCGACACGTTCCGGCCGGCGATCGGCAACAAGTTCGGCGGCTTGTCGGGGCCGGGCATCAAGCCGATTATCGTGCGCATGGTCCATCAATGCGCCAAGGCGGTGAAAATCCCGATCATCGGCTGCGGCGGCACCGTCAAGGTCGATGACGCGGTGGAATATATGCTGGCCGGAGCCAGTGCCGTGATGATCGGCTATCTCACCTTCCGCAATCCCAGCGGCATGATCGCGATCATCGACGGGCTTGAACAATGGTGCGCCAGGCGCGGCTTTGCCCGCGTCGCCGATCTCACCGGCGCGATGATCGACGAGCCGCCAATGGAAACTTTTGCCGCTGCCGCGGCGCCGATCGGGTAAATGACCGACATGACCACACGCATCACTATCCGCAGGCCGGACGATTGGCACCTGCATGTGCGCGACGGCGAGATGCTCAAGGCGGTGCTGCCTTACACGGCGAAGAATTTCGCCCGCGCCATCCTGATGCCGAACCTCATCCCGCCGGTGCGCACCACGGCGGACTGCATCGCTTACCGAGAGCGCGTGATGGCGGCGGTGCCGCCCGGCGCGAAGTTCAAGCCGTTGATGACGTGTTATCTCACCGACGACACCGACCCCGACGACGTCGAGCGCGGCTTTCGCGACGGCGTATTCACCGGGGTGAAGCTTTACCCGGCCAACGCCACGACCAATTCCGCGGCCGGCGTCACCGATTATAAGAAAGTCATGCGCGTCCTCGAGCGCATGGAAAAGATCGACATGCCGTTTCTGATGCACGGCGAGGACACCGATCCGGACGTCGATATCTTCGATCGCGAGAAGGCGTTCATCGACCGCAACCTGTCGAAATGGATCAGGCAGTTCCCCAAGCTGCGCTTCATCCTGGAGCATTTGTCGTCCAAGGACGGCGTCGATTTCGTCAAAAGCGCCGCGCCGCAGGTCGGCGCCACCATCACGCCGTACCACATGATGCTCACCCGCAACGACTGGTTCGGCCACGGCCTCAAGCCGTACATGTATGTGATGCCGGTCATCAAAACCGCGCGCGACCGCGCTGCGCTGCGCAAGGCCGCGACATCGGGCGAGCCCTGTTATTTCCTCGGCACCGATTCGGCGCCGCACCCTTATTCGCGAAAGGTGTCGACCAACGGCGTGCCCGGCATGTTCAACGCGCCGGTCGCAATCGAAACCTATGCCCAGGTGTTCGAGGAGGAGGGCGCGCTCGATAAGCTCGAGGCCTTCGCCTCGCTCAACGGGCCGAAGCATTATCGCATGCCGGCGAACGAAGAGACGATCACGCTGGAAAAGACGTCCTGGACGGCGCCGGAGGAGGTCAAGGTCGCGGGCCCGGACGAGCGCGCCTTGGTCTATCGCGGCGGCGAAACCATCGCCTGGAAGGTGGTCCAATAACACATTATGGTCGCCGCCGCGCCAGCAGGGCGCCAGTCGGGTTCCGCTGATTGGGGCTTGCCTCGGCGGCAATCAGCGGCGATGACTGGACCGCGCGGCTGCGCCGGGCGGTGACAGAGGTCGATGGCAATGACGGGCTTCCCCGACAAAGAGGTGATCGCCGCGCTGACGGCCAAAATGCTGCTCGAGGTCGATGCCGTTCGCTTCATGACCGACAAGCCCTTCATCTACACCTCCGGCTGGGCGAGCCCGGTCTATACCGACTGCCGCAGGTTGATCTCGTTTCCCCGCGTGCGCCAGACGCTGATCGATTTCGGCGTGTCGACGGTGATGCGCGACGTCGGCTTCGAGCAGTTCGACGCGGTGGCCGGCGGCGAGACGGCGGGCATTCCGTTCGCCGCCTGGATGGCCGACCGGTTGATGCTCCCGATGCAATATGTGCGCAAGAAGCCGAAGGGCTTCGGCCGCAATGCCCAGATCGAGGGCCACATCGAAGACGGCGACCGCGTGCTGTTGGTCGAGGACATGACCACCGACGGCCGCAGCAAGGTCAATTTCTGCAAAGCGCTGCGCGGCGCCGGCGCCGTGGTCGATCATGTGTTCGTATTTTTCTTCTACGACATCTTTCCCGAGAGCAAGAAAATCTTCAGCGATCTCGGCGTTACGCTGCACGCGCTCGCCACCTGGTGGGATGTGCTCGAAGTCGCGAAGAAAAGCGGCAAGTTCGACAAGGCCAAGCTCAAGGAAGTGGAAAAATTCATGAAGGATCCCGCCGCCTGGTCGAAGGCGCATGGCGGCGTCGCGCAGGCGGCGGAGTAAGCATAGGAACGGAAATGCCAAACGAAGTTGCGGATGTGATTGTTGTCGGTGCCGGCAATGCGGCGTTCTGTGCGGCGCTGGCGGCGCAGGAGCAGGGCGCCAAGGTCGTGATGTGCGAAGCGGCGCCGGAGGACGAATCCGGCGGCAACAGCCGCTTCACCGCCGGGTCGATTCGCGTCGTCTATAACGGCGTCGACGATATCAAGACGCTGGTGCCGGACCTCACGCCTGCGGAAATCGAAAGCACCGATTTCGGCACCTACACTGCCGATCAATTTTACGACGACATGGCGCGGGTGACGCAAAATCGTGCCGATCCGGATCTGGTCGAGCTTCTGGTCACCAAGAGCTTCGATTCACTGAACTGGATGCGGCAAAAGGGCGTCCGTCTCATCCCGATCTACGGCCGGCAGGCGTTCAAGATCGAGGGCAAATTCAAGTTCTGGGGCGGCCTGACGGTGGAGTCGGTCGGCGGCGGCCCCGGCCTCGTCAATCAGCTCACCGCGGCGGCGAAAAAGCGCGGCATCGAAATCCGTTATTCGACGCGCGGCATGGATTTGCTGTTCGACGGCAGCCGCGTCCAGGGCCTGCGCGTGCGTCAGGACGGCGAGGTGCGCGAATTGCGCGCCAAGTCGGTGGTGCTCGCCTGCGGCGGCTTCGAGGCCAATCCGGAATGGCGCACCCGCTATCTCGGTCCGGGCTGGGACCTCGCGAAAGTGCGCGGCAGCCGCTTCAACATCGGCGACGGCATTCGCATGGCGCTCGACATCGGCGCCGTGCCGCGCGGCAACTGGTCGGGCTGCCACGCCGTGCAGTGGGAGATGAACGCACCGGAATTCGGCGATCTCGCCGTCGGCGATCAATTCCAGAAGCATTCCTATCCGTTCTCCATCCTGATCAACGCCACCGGCAAGCGCTTCGTCGACGAAGGCGCCGATTTCCGCAATTACACTTATGCCAAATACGGCCGCGTGGTGCTGGAGCAGCCCGGCCAGTTCGCCTGGCAGATCTTCGATCAGAAAACGAAACATCTGCAACGCGACGAATACCGCATCCGCCAGATCACCAAAGTCACCGCGAACACGATCGAGGAGTTTGCGAAAAAACTCGAAGGCGTCAACGCCGCGGAGTTTCTCAAGACCATCAAGGAATATAACGCCGCGGTTAAAACCGACGTGCCGTTCAATCCGAATGTCAAGGATGGGCGCGGTACGGTCGGGCTTGCCGTCAACAAGAGCAATTGGGCCAACACTGTCGATACACCGCCGTTCGAAGGTTACGCGGTGACCTGCGGCGTCACCTTCACCTTTGGCGGCTTGCGCATCAACACCGACGGCGAAGTGCTCAACACCGATTATCAGCCGATGCGGGGGCTTTATGCCGCGGGCGAGCTGGTCGGCGGGCTATTCTATTTCAACTACCCGGGCGGCTCTGGGCTGATGTCCGGCACCGTGTTCGGCAAGATCGCCGGCGCGTCGGCCGGGCGCGCCGGGAAGAACTGACCGCGAGCGCCGGCGATGGACGTTAAGGTCACCTCGGCGCTCAACATGCTCTCGGCAAGCGCGGTTGCCGAGGCGATCGCCGCCGGCAGGACCACCTGCGAAGCGGTGGTACGCGACTGCGTGGCGCGGATCGCCGAGCGCGATGGCACCGTTAAGGCTTTCGTGAATTTCGATCCGGAGATTGCGCTCAATCAAGCTCGGGCGCTTGACCGCGGCCCGCGCCGGGGACCGCTGCACGGCGTGCCGATCGGGCTCAAAGACACCATCGACACTTTCGATATGCCGACCGAGATGGGTTCGCCGATTTATCGCGGCAACCGCCCGCGCGCCGACGCCGCCTGCGTTGCGCTGCTGCGCCGCGCCGGCGCGATCATTCTCGGCAAGACCGCGACCTGCGAATTCGCCGGCAGCGCGCCGCCCGAAACCGCCAATCCGCACAATCCCGCCCATACGCCGGGCGGCTCGTCGAGCGGCTCGGCGGCTGCGGTCGCCGATTTCATGGTGCCAGCGGCGCTCGGGACGCAGACCGGCGGCTCGGTGCTCCGCCCATCGTCGTTCTGCGGAGTGTTCGGCTACAAGCCGACCTACAATACGATCAACGAACAAGGCGTGTGGCCGGCCGCGGCTTCGATCGACACCATCGGCTGGCTCGCGCGCTCCATCGACGACATCGAGCTGCTCACGACGGTACAGCGGATGGAGACGCCGCGGCCGCCGCGCAAGCTCGCAACGGCGCCGCGGATCGGCGTCTGGCGCACCGATCTGTGGGACACCGCGCAAGACGAGACCAAAACCGCGATCGCCGACGCCGCCGCGAAACTCGGCAAGGCCGGCGCCGTTGTGCGTGACGCCGGCATGCCGGACGCATTCAACGGTCTGCACGGCATCGCCCGCTCGACCATCGGATTTTACGAGCGCGCCGCCTGCATGGCGTTTTTCTGGGATAACGCGCGCGAAAAGCTTTCGCCGCAGATGCGGCGTTATATCGAGAACGGCCACAATATCTCGCGCGACGATTACGTCGCCGGTCTGCGGCGGCTGGACGAATGCCGCGCGCTGCTCCGACCGGTATTCGAACAATTTGACGTTCTGTTGGTGCCCTGCGTGCCTGGCGAGGCGCCGCAAGGTCTGGGCGCGACCGGCGATCCGTCCATGCAAGCGATCTGGACTGCGTTGCATACGCCGAGCATGACGCTGCCGACGCATCGCGGGCCGAACAACCTGCCGGTGGGCATCCAGCTGGTGGCGCAGCGCTACGACGACGATCGCTTGTTCGCCTGTGCGCGCTGGATTTGGGACAAGATTGGCGCGCCCGAATTGGTCGGCGTGCGCCGGAGCGGCTGATGGAATTCGACAATTCGTTCGACGTGCCGCTGCAGCCGGCACAGGCTTTCGCGGTGCTGATGGATGTTCCACGCATCGCGCCGTGCATGCCGGGCGCGGAGCTGACCGAAATCGTCGATCCGCAGAACTATAAGGGCAAGATCTCGGTGCGGCTTGGTCCAGTGGCGCTGACCTTCGCCGGCCGGGTCGAGTTCGAGCAGGTCGACGCCGCCAATCACACCGCGCGGGTCAAGGCGCAGGGGACCGATGCCAAGGGAAGGGGCGGCGCCAATGCCGCCGCGACGTTCCGCATCGAGCCGTCGGACACTGGCTCGAAAGTGCTGATCCACAGCGACCTCTCGCTCTCGGGCGCGGTCGCGCAATACGGCCGCGGTGTCGGCATCATCCAGGCGACCGCGGCGCAAATCATCGGTCAGTTTGCAAATAATCTGCGCGCGCAACTTGCGGTGCAGCCCGAGGGCGGGTCGGCTCCTGACGCGCTACCGCCGGCGGCAAAGCCGATTTCGGGTCTGTCGGTCGTGGCAAAAGCTCTGTTCGATCGCCGCAAGGATTAGCTATTATCCCAGCCAGTCTCGTCGAACCATCGCCAAGGCCGCCAAGGCGATATCGAGTACCATTCAGTGAATGAGTTGATCGGAGCGCGCATTCCGCGTCTGGAAGACCAGGCGCTCTTGACCGGCAAGGGCCGTTTCGTCGACGACATCGCCGCCGCCGGCGCGCTGGTCGCGGCGTTCGTCCGCAGCCCGCATCCGCATGCGTTGATCCGTGGCATCGACACCGCCGCCGCTCGCGCCATGCCGGGTGTCGCCGCGGTGCTCACGCTCGACGACCTGGCGCCCGTGCTCAAGCAGCGGCGCATGATGCGGACCTCGAATTCCGGCACCAAGCTCGACCAGAGCTGGCCCTTTGCGCTGGCCGATGGCGAAGTTTCCTTCGTCGGCGAGCCGGTCGCGGTCGTGATTGCCGATGATCGTTACATCGCCGAAGACGCTGCCGCGCTGGTCGCGGCCGATTACGATGTGCTGCCGGCGGCGACCGATTGCCGGATGGAGCGGGCGCCGCCGGTGCGCCGCGAGCTCGCCTCGAACGCGGTCATTTCCTACAAGGTCGCTTACGGCGAGGTCGCGACTGCCTTCGCCAAGGCGGCGCACGTCGTACGCGACGATCTATGGATGCATCGCGGCGCCGGCCATTCGATGGAAGGCCGCGGCATCCTCGCCCAAATCTCCGATCGCGAAACCGCGGTCTGGGCGTCGACCCAGAAAGCGCACGACCTGCGCACCGCCATCGCCGATTATATCGATCTCGACGAAAGCCGGCTGCGCGTGGCGACGCCCGACGTCGGCGGCGGTTTCGGGCCGAAGCTTTGCGTATATCCCGAGGACATCGCAGTAGTCGCCGCGGCAACGCTGCTTGGCCGCTCGGTGAGATGGACTGAAGATCGCCGCGAGCATTTCACCAATGCGGCGCAGGAGCGCGATCAATACTGGTCGCTCGAACTTGCTGCCGACGCCGAGGGCCGTGTCCGCGGCTTGCGCGGGCGGCTCCTCCATGACATCGGCGCCTATGCGCTGCAAGACGTGAACATCCCGTACAACTCCGCGACCACTTTGACCGGGCCCTATGTGGTGCCGGCGCTGGCGATCGATGTCGTCGCGACCCATACCAACAAATCGCCGGTGTCCTCGGTGCGCGGCGCCGGCTACCCGCAGGCGGCGTTCGCCATGGAGCGCCTGCTGGATCGCCTGGCGCGCGCGCTGAAGATCGACCGCGCCGAATTGCGCCGCCGCAATCTCATTCCAGCGGAGAAAATGCCCTACCTCAAGCCGCTCAAGGCGCGCTCGGGCGAGCAGGTGCAATATGACAGCGGCGATTATCCCGGCTGTCAGGCGGCGATCCTCACGTCGGCCGGCTGGGACGACTTTCCGCGCCGGCAGGCCGAGGCCCGCGCGCAGGGCCGTTACATCGGCATCGGCCTGGCGCACGGCATCAAAGGCACCGGCCGCGGCCCGTTCGAATTCGGCAGTGTGCGCGTGTCGCCGACGGGCCATATCACGGTTTCGACCGGCGCCGCGCCGATGGGGCAGGGCCTTGCCACCGCGCTGGCGCAAATCTGCGCCGAGGCCTTTGGCGTGCGCGCCGAAGATGTTTCCGTCGTCGCCGGCGATACGGCTGCGGCGCCGCTCGGGCTTGGCGGTTTTGCCAGCCGGCAAACCGTCACGGCCGGCTCATCGGTGAAGATCGCGGCACAAGCCGTGGCGGCGAAGGCGCGTCAGCTCGCCAGCCATATGCTCGAAGCCGCGGAGGAGGACCTCGAAATCGTCGGCGGCGAAGTGCGTGTGGTCGGCGCGCCGCAGCTCGCGGTCAAGCTCGGCGAACTCGCCCGCGTGCTCAAAGGCGCCCCCGGCTACGGCTTTCCGTCGGGCATCGATCCCGGCCTCGAAGCCAGCGCCACCTTCCGCGTCGATCAGCTCGCCTATACCAACGCCTGCCATGTCGTCGAGGTCGAGGTCGATATCGAGACCGGCGCGGTGCGCATTTGTCGTTATATCGCCCTCCAGGACGCCGGCCGCCTGGTCAACCCGCTGATCGTCGAGGGCCAGGTCCATGGCGGCATCGCTCACGGCGTCGGCAATGCGATGCTGGAATGGATGGGCTACGACGCGTCGGGCCAGCCGCTGACCACCACCTTTGCCGATTATCTCATGCCCACGGCGACCGATCTGCCGAATTTCGAGACCCTGTATAAGGAATCGCCGTCGCCGCATAATCCGCTCGGCGTCAAGGGCGTGGGCGAAGTTGGCGTCATTCCCGCGGCCGCCGCGGTGATCTCGGCCATCGAGGACGCGCTGTCGCCGTTTGGCGTCCGGATCTCGCAAATGCCGGTCATGCCGCACGAGCTTGTTGCACTGATTGCCAAAAGTACCGCAGGATAGTCGTGCCGAAACAGGAGACCAGAATGAGCCGTTTGAAATATGCCGCGGGCGCACTGCTGTGGACGGCATTGCTGCTGTCGCTCATCGCGCCGGCGCGCGCCGAGACCTTTCCGTCGCGGCCCATTCATTTCATTTTGCCCTTCCAGCCGGGCGGCATCGTCGATTTCGCCGGACGGGTTCTGGCGCAGAAACTCAGCGACGATCTGGGACAGACGGTCGTTCCCGATAACAAGCCGGGCGCCGGCGGCATCGTCGGGCTTGATTATGTCGCGCATTCGCCGCCCGACGGTTACAATATCGTGTTGATCGATCCGAGTGTCGTCATCAATCCGACGCTGCAGAAGTCGTTGCCGTTCGATGTCTTCAAGGACCTGGTGACGGTGTCGATCATCAATTCCTCGCCCGAGGTTCTGGTCGTGGCGCCGCAACTCAACATCAAGACCTATCCGGAGCTCGTCGCCTACGGCAAAGCCAATCCCGGCAAGCTCAATTACGCCTCGGCGGGCGTCGGCACCACGCCGCATCTCGCCGCCGCGATGTGGGCGCAGCGCACCGGAATAACCGCCGTACACGTGCCGTATAAGGGCGTTGGCCCGTCCTTCGTCGACCTGATGAGCAATAAAGTGCAGATGGAGTTTTCCAGCATCGCCGGCGCGCTGCCGTTCACCTCGAAAGGCAGTGTCATTGCGCTCGCCACCACGGGCGCCACGCGCTCGCCGGTCTACCCCGACCTGCCGACGGTTTCGGAATTCTTGCCCGGCTATGGCGTCGATCTTTGGCTCGGCGTCTACGCGCAGGCCGGCACGCCGCCCGACGTTCTCGAAAAGCTCAACGCCGGCATCGCCAAGGCGCTCCACGACGACCAGCTCAAGGCCGCTTTCGCCAAGTTCGGTCTGACGCCGCGCGGCACCAGCCTCGCCGAAGGCGCCGCCTTCACCAAGTCGGAATACGAGAAGTGGAAGAAGGTGATCGCCGACGGCCACATTACGCTGGACTGAGCGAGGCGTGAGCGCAATGAGCATGGCAGCCGCGACAGATCCTTGGCCGACCGAGCTGCGCCTGCACAAGGACCGCAAAACGCTCACCGTCGCTTTTGACGACGGCGAGCGTTTCGATCTCGCCGCCGAATTTTTGCGGGTGCGCTCACCGAGCGCCGAGGTGCAGGGCCATTCGCCGAGCGAGCGGCGCACGGTAGCCGGAAAACAGGAGGTGCAGATCCTGGAACTGCATCCGGTCGGCAATTACGCGGTGCGCATCGTGTTCGACGATATGCATTCCACCGGCATTTTCAGCTGGGCGTATCTGTATGAGCTCGGCCGCAATCGTGAAGACTATTGGCGCGTTTATCTGGCCGAACTTGCGGCGCAAAACCTGTCGCGCGCGCCGCCGGCGCGGTGAAGCAAAAACGCGCGCATTTTTACCCTTGTTTTGCCGACAATCCTCGGGCCCGGCTTAACGGCGCGCTTCATTCTCGATCCGTAGATTTCCTTACGCGCGTTGCCGACGCACACGCTGCCAACGCGTCTCGGACGCGGCTTGCACGAGCGGGCGTGTCAAACGGGTGAGAGGATCAGACAAATGGGCAGGTTCGGCCAGTGGCTTTCGTGTTTCTTCACGCAGGAGCGCGGCGTGACTGCGATCGAATACGGTCTGATCGCCGCCGGCATCGCGGTGGCGATCATCGCCACGATCGCGGCGCTCGGCACCAACCTGACCGCGACTTATTCGAGCGTCTCCGGCGCTTCGTGATCGAGCGAAGAGGCAGGCCCGCAACGATCGACCTCGGCACGTCAACGATCGGTCAACCTGGGAGCGGCATGATCGAGACAGTGTCGGGGTGGGGTGTGCGATGGGGCACCTGCCGACATCAGGGCGGCCTCGGTCCCTCTCCCTCGGACCGGGGCCGTTCGATTTTCGGCGCCATGCAGCAAATCGATCGACTTTCCCGACGATGACGCGAGCGGGCTGTAGCGTCTGGGTCTTTCGTTGTCCGCGATCCTGGGGCGCGCCGATCCAATGCACCGCGCCGCGCTTGATTTTTTCACGGCCGATTTCCGTTGCCATGGTTGACGGATGGTTGCCGTAGGCGCCCGCAAGCGCGGCAACATGGCCGGCGCCATGACCTGGGACGAGCCGCTTATCTTCGGCTAAGATTGTCAAAGCGGCCGCAAAGTGCCGCCGATGAGGGAGGATTTCGATGAAGTTGCGTAGTTTGACCGCAATCGCGTTGGCTGCAGGCTTGCTCGCCGCGAGTGCCGCCTTTGCCCAACAGCAACCGCCAGCCGGGGCGCCTAATCTCGATGCGGTGCCGCCGCAGATGCCGTTCAATCTTCCGTTTGGGACCCCGGTCACCCTGGAAAAAGCCCAGGCCCTGATCCAGGCGGCGATGGCCGAGGCTAACAAGCGGGGTTGGCCCGAGGATTTCGCAGTCGTCGATTGGGGCGGCAACTTGGTGGCCTTCGCACGGATGGACGGCGCCCAGCTCGCCTCGATCGCCATTGCCGAACACAAGGCACGCACCGCGGCGCGCTATCGCCGCCCGACGCATGCCCTCGAAGATGGCGTGCAGAAATTCGGCCTCAACTATCTCTTGACGCTCGACGATGTGATTGCGTCGCGCGGCGGCATTCCCTTGGTCGAGGGCGGCAAGATCATCGGCGCGATCGGCTGTTCCGGCGGCACCGGCTCGCAGGACGAGACGCTCTGCAAGGCCGCGGTTGACGCTGCCATGAAATAACGAGCCAAGATGCGGGTCTAACCGCGTCATTGGAAGAATTCATGCAGGGGCGGCAGCAATGCCGCCCTCGTTGCGTCACAGAATCGGCTAAGAACGACCGGGACTGGAATCAGCGTTGATTTGACGGACCTTCGGGACAATGAACATTGGTCCAATATATCGCGGCACGTTGTTTTCGCTGGCCGCCGGCATCGTTCTTGTATCCGCCGCGCTTCGCGCGCCCGTGGCGGCACAAGGCACCCAGCCGATGGCAGATTCGGCTCCCGCAGCCATGGAGCAATATCGCCGGGCGCTTGACGCCTACGAGCAGGCCCACGCGATCTACGCCGCCGCGGCAAGCGCCTATTGGCACGAGATCGCCGCCAAGCGGGGATTGCGCAACGGCAAACGCGCGCACGGCGAAGCGCTGGCGCTGGATGATTACGTGCTCGCGCAGCCGCCGGTCTATAGCGGGCCGCCGAAGCCGCCCAATCCGCTCGAGCCGGAAGTGCCGCCGCAGCGCCCCTATGTGCCCGTGGTCGCCGATTTTCTTTCCGCTGCAGAACGCGAATTCAACTTCGCGCCGCAACTGCCGCAAAGCGACGACCAGTTCAAGCGCGCTTACGCCGATGCGGCGCTGGGCGCCGGGCTCACTCCGGATCAGGTCGTGCGCATTTACAGTTTCGAGGCGACCGGCAACGGCAGCTACGACGTCGAGGCCGGCCGCGAATTCAACAAGCATGCCCGCGCCATCACCACTGCGCTCGGCTACAATCAGTTGTTGGCGACCAATACCGTCGAGATCATCGCCGAGGACGGCAGCCATTTCCTGACCGAGCTGCAAGCCAGGGATGCGAGCCTGCCGGCCGACCGGCAACGGGCGCTGGCGAGCAAGATAGAGGTCTTGCGCCGCATGATCGCGTTCGCCAGAAGCGTGCCCGACGCCTGGGGCCAGCACGAAATGCTGGCCAATACCGAAAAAGGCCTCGCGGTACATGCGCTCAATCTCGACCTCGACGTCGGCCCGCTGTTGCAGACGCAGAAGCTTCTGGATTCGGTCATGTTCGCGCGGCGCAAGGGATTTGCGCGCACGCTGAGCGCGGCCGAGCTCGAAATGATGAATCTTACCGGCGATGGCAACGGTTTCGACATGGTGACGATGCCGCTGCCTTGGCGCGACAAGGTGCCGACGGCGAATTTCTTTCAACCAAGCGGCTACGCCGACAACCCGGTGGCGCAACGCAACAACACCGTCGCCAAGCTGATTGCGGCCACCAATGCACGCATGGACGAAGAGAGCCGAAAGCCGGGTGCGGAGGAATTGGCGTCCCTGTTGCGCTGATGCCCCGCCAGCGGCGGTGCCGCGGTAAGGCAATCAGGCCATTGCGATGCCACGGTCGCGCGCTACGATGCGATAGCAATACCAACCTCGATTCTGAGCCTGATCGATTTAAACGGTCGTGAAGCGGCGTGAATTCATAACACTGCTCTCCAGCACCATGGCGTTCTGGCGGGTTCTGTGGCCGGTTGCAGCGCGCGCGCAATATCAAATGCCGCCGCCCGATCCGGCCCCGGCCTATCAGCCGCAACAGATTCAGCCATCCCCGCAGCAGACACCGGCCGCTGCGCCCGCCGACAATTCCATCGGACAGGTCGCCGCCGTACAGGGCAGCGCCACCGTCCGGCGCGCGAACGCGGCGGCCACCCCGCTCAACGTCGCCGATCCGATTTTCGAAAACGACACGCTGGAGACCGGAGCGGATTCCACCCTGGGTGTGACGTTCGACGATGAAACGACCTTCAGCCTGTCCGCCGACACGCGGATCGTTGTCGATCAATTCGTTTATCAGGAGGGCGGCAGCGGTAACGCCGCCTCGTTCAATGTCGCCGTCGGCACCGCCGCCTTCGTCGCCAGTCTGGTCGCCAAGACCGGCACTATGACCATTGCCACGCCGGAAGCCGCGATCGGCGTTCGCGGCACCACCGGCGTGGTCGATGTGCCGGCCGCCGGGTCAACCGCCGCGCCGACCGTCAAGCTTTATCCCGATGCCGACGGCCATGTCGGCCGGATCGAGCTGTTCGACCGGCAAGGCAATCGGCTTGGCGCGCTCACCCAGGGTGCCAGCGCATTCGCGCTCCGGCCGGGCGCCGGCGGGCGCATTTTCGCGCAAACCTACCGGATTCCGCCGCAGGAGGCCGCGCGCGACCGCGGCGTATTGCAGCGATTGAACGTGACGCGCAATATCGGCCGGCAAATGCTCATCCGGCGGCGCCAGCTGCGCGGGCCCAACCGGCAGCGGCCGAACAATCAGCGGCCCGGCCGGCAGAATTTCCGCGGTCCGCCGAACGGTGGACCGCGCGGCTCCGGTCCGCGTGGGCGGAACAATCGCGGCCGGTAACGGTCGGATGCGGAGCGGACAGGCACGAGGAATTCCATGCGAGCTTTCCAAATACCCAAAGGCGGCGCCGGCATCGAGTCGGTGGTGGCGGTGGAGC
The DNA here is from genome assembly GCA_035515455.1 of Xanthobacteraceae bacterium. Taxonomy (GTDB): domain Bacteria; phylum Pseudomonadota; class Alphaproteobacteria; order Rhizobiales; family Xanthobacteraceae; genus BOG-931. The sequence goes on along the minus strand of DATJBH010000131.1, from coordinate 2,401 downwards.
GTCCCGACCCCAAGCCGGGCCATCGCCAGGTCCTGGTCAAGGTCAAAGCCTGTTCGCTCAATTACCGCGATCTCGGCATCGTGCGCGGCACCTACCGGATGCCGGTGCGCGAGAACGTCATTCCGCTGTCGGACGGCGCGGGCGAGGTGATCGAGGTCGGCTCCGGCGTGGTGCGCCTGAAAGCGGGCGATCGCGTTGCCGGCAACTTCTTTCAGCGCTGGCCCGGCGGCGAGCCGATGCCTGACGCGCATGCAAGCGCGCTTGGCGGCGGCATCGACGGCATGCTGGCGCAATACGCCGTGCTGGAAGAAGACGGCGTGGTGAAAATCCCGCCGCATTTGTCGCTGGAGGAGGGCGCGACGCTGCCCTGCGCCGCCGTCACCGTCTGGCACGCGATGATGGAGCACGCCAAGCTCAAGGCCGGCGACACGTTGCTGCTGCAAGGCACCGGCGGCGTATCGATTTTTGGTCTGCAATTCGCCCACGCCATGGGCATTCGCACGATCATCACCTCGTCGAGCGACGAGAAGCTGGCGCGCGCCAAAAAGCTCGGCGCCGCGTTCGGCATCAACTACAAGACGGTGCCCGATTGGGACAAAGCGGCGATGGAATTCACCGGCGGCGTCGGCGTCGATCACGTCGTCGAAGTCGGCGGCGCCGCCACCCTGACGCGTTCTTTTCACGCGCTGCGCGTCGGCGGCAAGATCACCATGATCGGCGGGTTGAGCGGCGGCGCCACCGAGCTCAATCCCGGCTTGATCTTTTCCCGCCGCGCCAATGTGCTGGGCATTTCGGTCGGCTCGACGCAAATGTTCCTGGCGATGAACCGCGCAATCGAGGTCAACGCCATCAAGCCGGTAATCGATAAGGTGTTCGCCTTCGCCGACGCCCAGGCGGCCTATCGGCACATGGACTCCGGCGCGCATTTCGGCAAGATCGTCATCAGGGTAGAGTAGCGGGCTACCGCGTTTGGCGGCGCATGGCGTCACAAACAAGCCGCAACCTTCCTCTATTCCCACCGCTGCCCTCGGTTTGCGTCTTTGGTCCGACAAACATTCTGCTTTTCCGGAGGAACTTATGGATAAAAAGATCGCGGGTCTCTTGGGCGCTGCAGCGGCGCTCACAACCGTCGGCGCCGCACACGCGACCGCGGCCGGCACGACCGAACTTTCCAATCCGACATCCTATCGGGATTTGCTCGAGCCGATCCCGAATGCTTTGGCCCAGCTGAAAGCCGATGACGCGCGGCTCGCCCAAACCGGGGCGACTGCGAAAGTGCAGCTTGCGCAATTCTATCATCACCACCACCACCATCATCATCATCATCACCACCATCACCACGGTTTTTATGGCGGCGGCTTCTACGTCGGCCCGCCCGTCTATAGGGGCTGCTATTGGACGTTCGGGCGGCCTTATTGGAACGGCTTCGCGTGGGTCCGTCCGCGCGTGCGGGTGTGCCCGTAATCCATTTTTGATCGCCTGAAGAGCTTTCCGGCTTCATAGGCGGGAGCTTCCAGTCGGCGTCTTCGCTCGCTTCGCGGGCGAAGACGCCGAGCAGTTTCCATTGGGATCGGCCCATTTTTGGTGTGACGCGTGGCACAGCGCAGCATTGACGGGTTACGATATGGTTTGTGTTATGACCGATCGAATCCTTGCGCTGATTGCTTATTGCCTGGCCGGGCTCTCCGTGCTGTGTTTTCTGGCGGTCATTATTTGCATCATCTAGCTTGACGCAGAATTCCGGGGGCTCAAATGGCAAGTTATCGTACGATCAAGCAAAAAAATCCGAGTTCGGAAGGTAGGACCGCCACAGATTTTCACGTCATGACCTTCGATCCGGCAAATCTGCCGAACGATAGAACAAAGACACCAAAACTCAACGTTAAGGGCTTCAACGGCGTGAAGCCCGATGACGCCGGCGCGTCTTATCGCCTCGATGGGGACGGCACCGACGAGATCGATATCTCCGAAATCAATGTCGGCGGAGATGGCGAAGTGAGCGTGCGGCTGCAGAGCGATAGCGATAAATTTCCAAAGCTCTGGGTCCAATGGACCGACCACAACGTGCCGATTGGTAGTCCTATAATTATCAAAGCTGAGCTTGCCGTCAGCAAGGTCACCGGGACGAATGCCATTGCCGCCCTACATCAGATTATTGACTTGGCATCGGGCGTAAGGGATTCGCTTAACCCGCAAGGCTAGCCTGTTCGCGAGCCGACTGCGGCTCGAACTGAGAACCCGCTCCCAAATGTGACGGCCCTACGAATCCGGAATTGCGATCGGGCGCGTGGTGATCAGCACGGCTGCTGAGGAGACTGCTGTCGCTATGACGACAGCACGATATCCACTTTTGAGAGCAAGGCGTCGCAGCAGGGGGCGGGACGTGGTGGGCGCTGTAGGG
>DATJBH010000130.1:0-32361 GCA_035515455.1 Xanthobacteraceae bacterium | reverse complement strand
ATTCAAGAACGCGCGGGACATCGAGCATGCCGCCGCGTGCCGGGTTCGAGCGGGTGAACGAGACCTATTGCCGATTGTCGCTATGCGGCCGGCGGGCGACATGCGATCATCAGTTCGTTGTGGCTCTGTCGGACGATCGCGATCTGCGATGCGGCAATACTGGCAGTCTCAGATCCGCGCCCGCTTCTTTGCTCGGTGGCGCCAATTAGGGTTGGGCAATGTGCCAGGCGCCATTGAGGAAGCCGTCGCCGGTGATGTCGCCCGGCTTTTTGTCGTTCTTCCAAGTATACAGCGGACGGCCTTTGTAAGCCCACTGCTTGCCGCCATCGTTGCGGGTGATGACGCTGTAGTCTCCCATCTGCTTCGCTGCGGCCGCGGCCATCAAGGGCGGCCAATTGCCGGCGCAGGGACCGTTGCAAGCTGACTTGGCGCCGGAATCTTTATCGAAGACATAAAGCGTCATGCCCTTGTCGTTGGTGAGCACTTTGCCTTTGGCGCTGTCGCCGGTCTTGGTCGGCGCCATTTGCGCAAATGCCACGGTGGCAACCGTTGTTGCGGCTATGATGGCCATGATGAATGACGTTCGCATGCGTTTCCTCCTTGGATTGGCTTGAAGGCTGGAGCGGCGTCACTCGAATAACACCGGCCTGCGCGGTCTATTCCGCCGCCGATCGGTCGCCATCGCTGTCGGATCTATGCTAGGGTGAGGTTTGATGAGACGCCTGCGACAATTTGCTCGGATGCCAGCGCGCGGCGGCCTTTTGGCCGTCTACTTGGCTTATTCGCTGACCATCCAGGCGGTGATGGCAAGCGTCAGCTTTGGCATGTTGGCGGGCGCGGCGCCGGACCTGGCGGGCTTCGCCCTTTGCAGCGTTGCGTCGCATCATGCCGCGCCCGCGTCGGGCGACCGGCAGACGCCCGCGCCGCAATGCCCGTTCTGTTTCGTCGCCGCGCAAAGCGCCGGTCATTTCGCCACCGCGGGCGAAGCCCCGGCGTTCCCGGCCTATGCCGGCTTGTTGATTGCCGCGATTTCGCATCCGCTCGGCGAAGGAACATTCGTCCCGCAGTTTCGCCGCAAGGCCGGCGAGCCTCGCGCGCCTCCAGCTCTCTCCGTTTGACGCTCAGAACCGCTCCGCCTTTCGTGGAGCTTTTTGCCCATGCGCTTACGGAGAACATCATGCGCACCTTTTCCAAACTCGCTTTCGCGGCGTTCTTAGTCGGCTTCGCTGGTCCCGCTCTCGCTCAGACTGCCAGCAGCACCTCGATTACCATCGAGCAGCCGTGGTCGAGAGCAACGCCTAACGGCGCCAAGACCGGCGCGGTTTATATGACGATCGACAACAAATCCGGCACCGCCGACAAGCTGACCGGCGCATCCTCGGACGTCGCCGACAAATTGCAAATTCACGAAATGAAGGTCGAAAACGGCGTGATGCAAATGCGCGAGATCTCCGGCGGCCTGCCTATTCCGGCCCATGGATCGGTGATGCTCAAGCCCGGCAGCTACCATGTCATGCTGATCGGCCTGAATAAGCCGCTCACTGCCGGCGAAAGCTTCCCGTTGAAACTCACATTTGCGAAGGCTGGGACTATTTCCGTCACGGTTCCAGTCCAGACCATGGGTGCCACCCAGGACAAAGGCAATATGGGCGGCATGGGCAACAGCAACTCCAGCGGTGGCATGGGCCATATGGAGATGAAATGACGCGGGCACGCCAATGGATGCTGACGGCTCTCGCCGGGTTTCTCGGCTTTGCCGCCGTTGCGCTGTGCGTGGTCTATGCTATGTCGTTCCGCGGCGCCGGCCACGGGGTGGCGGCGGTTGCGCCGATCGGCGGGCCGTTCACGCTCACCGACGACACCGGAGCGACGGTCACCGAGAAGACGCTCGCCGGCAAGGCCTATGCCATGTATTTCGGCTACACCTTCTGCCCGGACGTCTGTCCGACCACGCTGTTCGACTTGTCGCGCTGGATCAAAAAACTTGGGCCCGACGCCGACAAGCTCAACTACGTGTTCGTCACCGTCGATCCGGCGCGGGATACGGTGCAGTCGATGCATGCCTATCTGTCGTCGTTCGACAAGCACATCCGCGGCTACACCGGCACGCCGGCCGAAATCGCGCAGATCGCGAAGGAATATCGTGTATACTACAAGAAAGTCCCGACCGATGACGGCGGCTATACCATGGATCACTCCGCTATCATCTACCTGATGGGGCCGGACAATAAGTTCGTCACGATCATTGCCTATCAGGAGGCCGATGTTTCGGCGATCGCCAAGCTGAAGAATTTGGCGGCGCTGACGCCGACCTCGTGACGCACTCCTGACTCAGGTCGACGCCGCGTGTGCCTGCGCACTATTTGGCGTCGACCACGATCGGCGCTTCTAGGTCTAGGGGGCGGCCGGACGGAAGCACGGCGCGAACCGCCACCATCCAGTTGCCCGGCTCGGTGAGCGCGATGCCATCGACGATCCAGGCGCCGTCGGAATTCTGCAACGCGGTGCGCGTCGTCTGCTTGCTTCCCGGCGTCGGCGCGGTCAGCGTCAACGTTACCTCGCGAGCGCTAAGCGGGGCAAAATCATCGTCCCAAAGCTGGATCGTGACGCGCGCGGTGCCGACGCGGCCCGGTTCGACGGTGACGTCGGCCATGCCGTTCTCGCCGTGAATGTGCTGGAACGTGGCGTCGGCGGGAATGGCGCCGTAATGCGCGTGCTGACTGGCGTGGCTCGCCGGCGGCAGCGTGCCGAGCACAGCGACGATGCCGATGATGGCGGTGCCGAGAAACGCTTCGATCGCGGCATTGCGGCGCAGGCGGCGACGTGCGCGCTGCGCGGCCGTCATGTCGGCGTCCTGGACGAGATTTGGCGTCAACTGCGACCAATTTATCGCGGCGATCGCGACCATGGCGGCGAATACAAGGAGCTTGATCGACAACAGCCGGCCGTAATCGGTCGTGGTCAAGGCCTCGATGCTGCCGACGAGATACCAGGAATTGACAAGTCCGCTGACGGCGAGCGCGGCGACGCTCGCTATGCCGAGGCCAGAGAACCGTAACGTCGCGATCCGCGCCAGCGGCGCCGCGTCCGCGCGCGCCATCGTCAATAGCAGCACGAGCGGCGCCAAGCCGCCGACCCACGCGGCTGCGGCTAGGAGATGCAGCACATCGGCGGCCGGGTGGAGAACGCCTTCGACCCCTTGGCCGCCGATGGCATGGCCGGTCCAGGCCAGGCCGCAGACATAAGCGGCAGCCAAAATGGCCGTCGCCGCCTGCAGCGGCCGCGATGCTCCTTTAATCGACAGGACGTGAACGAACAGGCCGCCGAGCCCGCAGGCGAGCGCGATGCGCAACAGCCAATCATTGCCGAAGTCGGTCTGCGTCAGCACCGTGCGCAGCACGCCTTCCCCGTAGAGCGCGCCGAGCGGCTGCCCGCTCATCGATTCGGCAACGATGATGAGCCATGGCACCGAGGAGACGAGAGCAACCACGAGGCTGATCCAGGCGATCAAGGCGAGCCGCGCCCGCAGCGCCACCGCGATCCGCGGCTCGGCTGCGGTCCGGCGCAACGCCGGCTCGGCGATGAAGACAACGAAGAACACCACGCCCGCCACCGAAAGCGTGGCGGCGAAATGCAGCGCGCGGACGTAAAACAGCGGATCGCTCAAGGCAGCGCCCGGCGGACTATTGACCGACGTGGAACGTGAAACTGCCCTGCGTCTTATGGGTGTCGACCGAGAGCGCATGCCAATGCACGTGATAGGTTCCGGGCCCCGCAGCCTTCACTCCGACGCGCATGGTGTTGCCGCTGATCTGTGCCTTGCCGGCATCGACGCGGGCCCCCTTCGGCCCGATCACTTCCACAGTGCTAAATGAGGGTTCCAGACTCTGCGTGAACGACAGCGTCACTTCGTGCGGCGCGGCGGCGACGGTCGAGCCGACCAGGGGGCTGGCATGATCGAGGAAGGCGTGTGCTCCCGCGGCCGTCGTCGCCAATGCCAGAACGAGCGCCGATGCCGTTGCGATCCATGTTCGCATGAGACTGATCCTTTGCATGAGATTGCTCCTTAGAAACTGGGTTGACGGGGAGCGGCACCGGTGCCGCCGAGCAGCGGTTGGCCGAAGCTGCTCGGGAACATGTCATCGAGGTAGAAATGCAGCTGGCCGAGCACGCCGACGCCGGTGCCGCTGGCGCGGTTGACCGGAATCTGCGCTTCGAGCCCGACTTGGTAATAGCTGCTCACGTAAATCACGCCGGGATTGACGGTGCCGGTCGTGATCGGACTGTTGCCGTAGTTGTTGGCGACCGGGGTCGAGAATTGCGCTTCGACGATCGGGATCAGGTGATTGATGAAATCGGGCAGTTGATAATCCTTAATCTCCGATTTCAGATACGGCATGCTGTATTGAATCGATCCGCCATAAACCAGCAGCTGGGGAATATAGGCACCTTGCGCCACGTCGTATGAAGAGGTCGGAAACTGATAGCCGATCTGTCCGGTGATAGCGAAGGCGCGCAAGGCTCCGGCGTCGTCGGGCAGGTCGCCGAGCCCTTTGCCGAAATAGAAAGTCGGCGTGATCTGGCTGTAGGGCGTGCCGATGCCGGAATTGCTGGCGCCGGTGCCGCCCCAGTCGAAAATCAAGCCGAGCAGCATCGCCAGCTCGTGCTGATCGTTTTTCATCAGCTGATATTGCAGCGTGGTTTCGAGGTCGGAAAAACCGGCGAGCGTCGGGTTGCCGGGCTGGCGGATTTGCGTCCAGGTGTCGCCGATGGAAATGCCAAGATCCCCGGTGATACGCTTGGATAGTTCTCCGGAAACGTCCCATTCGGTCGCCGGCGGGACGTCGCCGGTCTTCGACCAAGATACTGTCGGCAGCGACAGCTCGTCGGCCACGCACGGGTCGTCGGTGGCGAGCGTTGCAGGAAAAAAGCGGGCGCCTACGAAGCAATGCGCCAGCGCGGATGAGCAGGGCAGGCAGACAAACAGCAGGGCGAACGCGCAAGCGCGCGGGCACCACGATAGGCGAGGCATGAGAGTCTCCATTACGGCGTGGATTTGACAAGGGCCGCCGGCACGGCGGCGATGCGTCACACGGCGTAAGGAGGCGCTCTTGAACGATGGGATTTTGCTGTCCGCGCGCCGGACAGCGCGATGACCGCGAGCGGGGCGAGACGATAAGCGACCGCGACCGGCGCCGGCGCCGCCGCAGCCGGAGGCGGCGGCAGGGCGTCCATCGGCATCAGGCAGCCGACGCAGCAGCAGTCGATGCAGGTGTTGCCGTTGCTACGATCGCTGAGCGGACCGGACTGGCCGTCGGTAGAGTGGTGGCAGATGGCGCCGAACGGGTCGAATGTCCCCTCGGCGGCGGCGCTGGCGGCGCCGAAGCTGGCGACAAAGCTGGAGATCACAACCGCGTAAGCGGCCATGAGCGCCAAGATGCGTCGGCGCAATGTCGATCGACGAAGATGCTTGCGCACCGCCCGAGCCTCGTCCAGAAAAGTACCGAGTCCTATAACACTCTATTCGCAATTAAATTCCCTAGCCAGCGGGAACGTGTTACCGCGGCGTCTACAGACCAGGAAGCGCGCAATGCCATGGGCCGTTACCGACGTGAAGCGTCCATCGACGCCGACGGCGATCTTTCGCGGCGCGCTCGGCCGGTGCCCGCGTTGCGGGGAAGGGCGGCTGCTGCACCACTACCTCAAGATGGTCGATCGCTGCTCGGCATGCGGCGAACCTTACGGGCATTATCGCACCGATGACGCCGCGCCTTGGCTGACGATCCTTGTCGTCGGTCACCTTACGGTGCCGATTATTCTGATCTGCGAGATTGACTTCCATCCGCCGATCGCGCTGGCGCTCGCGATCTATTTGCCGCTAATCGTCGGGCTGACGTTATTTCTGTTGCCGCGGTGCAAGGGAATTGTGGCAGCGATATTGTGGGCGATGAAGGCGGAAGGCTCCGAGACGATTTGAGAACACTGGAAAATTACCGCGGCGCGAGGCCGTGCCGTGCCAGCACCTCGCGTACCGCCTCGACCAGCCGGTCTTCCGGCACGGCGCGCTGAGCCTCCGCCTGTTTTTGCAAATGCTCGTCGCGGCCTTTTTCCAGCTTGGCGAGTTCGGCGCCGACGATCAGGTCCTTGACCGTGACTTCGCCCTTGGCCTTCTCGTCGGAGCCCTGAATGACGACGCAAGGCGCATTGCGGCGGTCGGCATATTTCATCTGCGGCGCGAATTTGCCGGAACCGAGATAAAGCTCGGCGCGAATCCCGGCATCGCGCAGCTTGGCGACCATGGCCTGATAATCGGCGATGCGCTCACGATCGAACACGGTGACGACCACCGGGCCGCGTTCGGTTCTCAGATCGACCTTGCCGAGATATTCGAGCGCGGCAAGGAGCCGCGAGACGCCGATGGAAAACCCGGTCGCCGGCACCGGTTCGCTGCGAAAGCGCGAGACCAGCCCGTCGTAACGCCCGCCGCCGCCGACCGAGCCGAACCGCGGCGAGCCGTCGGCGCCGTCGGTGGCAAAGGTCAAATCCACTTCGAACACCGGGCCGGTATAGTATTCGAGACCGCGCACGACGCTGGACTCGAAGCCGATGCGGTCGGGCCCGTAGCCGCCGGCGCGGACCAACGCGCCGATCTGTTTGAGTTCCTGAATGCCGGCCTTGCCGGTCGAGCTTAATCCAATCGAACGGTCCCAGTCTTCCAGCGTGCTTTCAAGATCGCCACTGCGTTCCTCCAACTGAAATTCGATGTAGTTCAGCACGGTCTCGGTCTGCTTCGCGTTGAGACCGGCGCCCCGGGTGAAGTCGCCGCTGTCATCTTTGCGGCCTTCGCCAAGCAGCGCCGCAACACCTTGCCGGCCCAGCCGATCGTATTTGTCGACCGCGCGCAGCACGGTGAGGCGCCTTCCTGCGTTGGCCTCGCCGCTAAGCCCGAGCGATTCAAGCACGCCATCCAGCACTTTGCGGTTGTTCACTTTGACGACGTAGCTGCCGCGCGGGACGCCGAGCGCCTCCATGGTATCGGCGGCCATCATCAACAGTTCCGCGTCGGCGGCCGGCGACGACGAGCCGACCGTGTCGGCGTCGAACTGCATGAACTGGCGGAAGCGGCCTGGTCCCGGCTTTTCGTTGCGGAACACCTGGCCGACCCGATAGCTGCGGTACGGCTTCGGCAGCGTGTCGAAATTCTCCGCGACGTAGCGGGCGAGCGGCGCGGTCAGATCGTAACGCAGCGACAGCCATTGCTCGTCGTCGTCGAGAAACGAGAACACGCCTTCATTCGGCCGATCCTGGTCGGGCAAGAACTTGCCGAGCGCGTCGGTATATTCGATGGCCGGCGTTTCCACTGCTTCAAAGCCGTAGAGCTCGTACACGGCGCGGATCTTGTCGATCATCTGCCGCGTCGCGGCAATTTCGCCGGGCGTATGATCGGCAAGTCCGCGCGGCAGTCGCGCCTTGAGCTTGTTGGATTTTTCGGATTTGTCGGCCATTGCAGGTCTGCGGAAGCTTCGATCGTGGGCGCGGTGGTAGCAGCCGCGCCCACACGCGGCAAGGCGGAGCCGGGGCGAAGGCCTGCCTGATCAGCCGGTCGCACTACGGGACCCGCGCTTCTCGAGCTACGATTTGCGTCTTATTCGTTGCACGCAAATGGCGTGCGCTCCGTTCCCCGAAGCCTAGGGGGCAATCAGCCGCTCGCGCAGCGCCGCAACCACCGCCTGCGTCCGGTTGCCGGCGTTGAGTTTGCGGCAAGCGGTCCGCACATGCTCGTCGACGGTGCGCTTCGAAATACCGAGAATCATGCCGATTTCCCAGGCAGACTTGCCTTGGGCGACCCATGCCAACACGTCGCGCTCGCGCGTGGTCAGGGGCGCATAACCGTTCGACGCTGGAGCCTGCAACCGGCTGATCCGATCGAAAGCGCAGAGTGCGATCAGATGCACGAGCGGCAGATCGGGCCCGACCGCGTTCGGCAGCGCTCCGGTCATCCAGACGAAGCCCACGGGGCGCTGCGCGTCGGTAACCGGAAACACCAGTCCGTCCGCCAGTCCGAAATCCGTCACGCATTGCACCAACTCAGCCGCACGCGGCTCGCGCTCGGCATCGTAAGGTGCATCCTTCCAGACGAACGGACTGGCCGTATGCCTGCAGAAGCGAATGACCGGATTAACCTCGGCGTATCGCTCCTTGACATAGACGGTGCTCAGTTCCCGAGGCAGGCGGTTCGCCAAGGTGACGGCTTCGCGGGCGTGCTGGGGATCGGGTAGGGCGTTGAAGCAGAAGAATTGGAAGCCGTGGCGCGCGACGACATGCGCCACCGCGTCGATCACGCCATCGATCGTGGTGCGACGATTAAGGCTCTCGATGCCCTCATGGACTTCGCGCACCACATCGCTGCCGAGTCCGCCCATGGGATAAAGCCATGCCTCTCAAGCATACGTTGTTTTGCACATAGTAGCGCTCAGCGGCGCGGCGGAGTGTCTCCTTTTGAACACGTTGGGTTCCCTGCGGCGCAACATAACGGGGTAGCTGCGGCGGGTGTGCCGATCAATTCTCGACAGATCGACCCGCCTGCGGACGGCAGCGCGTTGTGATAGGACCACAAACGTGGAGGCCGGCCTGTCGCCGGGGGACGCAAATGCCGGCCGTTACCAAGCCTGGTCCGAACGATCTCGAATCCTATTGGCTGCCGTTTACCCCGAACCGTGCGTTCAAGCAGGCGCCGCGGCTGTTCGCGCGCGCCAAGGACATGCATTATTTCACGGCCGAAGGCCGTGCCGTGCTCGACGGCACCGCCGGGCTTTGGTGCAGCAATGCCGGGCATTGCCGCGATCCCATCGTCGCGGCGATCCAGCGCCAGGCCGAGGAACTTGATTATTCGCCGGCATTCCAGTTCGCCCATCCTCAGGCGTTCGAACTGGCGAACCGGATCGCGGCGCTGGCGCCCGGCGATCTCAATCGCGTGTTTTTCTGCAATTCCGGCTCGGAGGCTGTCGACACCGCGCTCAAGATCTCGCTGGCCTATCATCAAGTGCGCAGCGAAGGCGCGCGTAGCCGGCTCATCGGCCGCGAGCGCGGCTATCATGGCACGGGCTTTGGCGGCATTTCGGTCGGCGGCATCGTCGCCAACCGCAGATCCTTCGGAACGCTCCTGACGGGCGTCGATCATCTGCCGTCCACCTATAGCCGCGAGCATCAGGCTTTCACGAGGGGCGAGCCGGACTGGGGCGCGCATCTTGCCGATGAACTCGAACGCATCGTCGCGCTGCACGGTGCCTCCACCATCGCCGCCGTCATTGTCGAGCCGATGGCGGGCTCGACCGGCGTGCTGCCGCCGCCGAAAGGCTATCTGCAAAAACTGCGCGCGATCTGCGACCGCCACGGCATCCTGTTGATCTTCGATGAAGTCATCACCGGCTTCGGCCGGCTCGGTTGCGCCTTTGCCGCCGAGCGCTATGGCGTGACGCCAGACATGATCGTGTTCGCCAAGGGCGTCACTTCGGGCGCGGTGCCGATGGCCGGCGTGATCGCGGCTGACCGCATTTATACGGCCTTCATGCGCGGGCCAGAGCACGTCATCGAGCTGTTTCACGGTTACACTTATTCGGCGCATCCGCTCGCCTGCGCCGCGGGCCTTGCCGCGCTCGATCTCTATCGCGACGAAAAATTATTCGAACGAGCCAAGGCGCTGGAAGCGAAGTGGGCCGACGCCGCTATGGCGCTGCAAGGCCTGCCGGGCGTGCTCGATATCCGCACCGTGGGCCTCACCGCGGGTATCGATCTCGCCGCGCGAGCGGGCAGCCCGGGCTTGCGCGTTTATGAAGCGATGAAGCTCGCTTTCGCCGAGGGGAACCTTTTGATCCGGGTTACCGGCGACACCATCGCCCTGTCGCCGCCGCTGATCGTGAGCGAGGCGCAGATCGACGAGATGTTCGACAAGGTAACGCGCGTGATTAACGCGGTTGATTGATCTGGATCACGCAAGAAGCGCTTTCTTTTGCAACTTGTTTCGATCTCGTAACCCATCCTTTGCCTGCAATGCTGACAATGTCTCCGGCAATACTGCCGCAGGCTGCCAATCGCAGGGCTTGGATCGTCAGATATGCCGATGAGTGAGTCGCTTATCGCCGAATTGGACGACGCCATAAAGAGCGGCTCCAAAGACAAACGCGTCGATACGCTAAGACGCATTACCGATCTTTTCGTTGCCGGTGCCGATCGCTTCAACGATCATCAGATCGAGGTGTTCGATAGCGTCCTCGGACGGCTGATCGAGAGAATCGAGGCAAGAGCGTTGGTGGAACTCAGCCAACGGCTGGCGCCTGTCGGCAACGCGCCGCTCGAGGTCGTGCGCCGCCTCGCCGGGGACGACGATATTGCGGTGGCGGAACCGGTTCTCTCGCAGTCAACCCGGCTGAGCGACGCGGATCTTATCGACATCGCAAATACCAAGACGCAGGCGCATCTGCTGGCAATCTCGCTCGCGCGCGCATTGCCGCACCGGTCACGGATGTTCTGCTGCGGCGCGGTGACGATCGCGTGCTTCACAAGCTTGCGGAGAACCCGGACGCCAGGTTTTCCGATGATGGCTTTGCCGCGCTTGTGAAACACGCGGAAAAAGACGAAGGATTAGCCGAAAAGGTCGGACTTCGGTTCGATATTCCATTGCGTCTGTTTCGAGAACTCCTGCTGCGCGCCACCGAAGCGGTGCGATCGCGTCTTCTCGCTGCGACGGGGCCGAACAGCCGCGGCCATATTCAAAGCATTCTCACCGCCATATCGGAAGACGCCGACCGCGACGCCCGAAAATTGCACGATCGCGACTACCTGCAGGCGCGCGATCGCGTGCTGGCGATGCAAACCGCGGGAAAACTCAACAATGCGTCGTTTTTCGAATTTGCGAAATCCGGCTGTTATGCGGAAATCGTCGCGGCGCTGTCGCTGCTGAGCGGGGCGCCTTTGCCGCTCATGGAAAGGCTGTTGCAGAGCGAGCATGTCGAGGCGTTTCTCGTCCCTTGCAGGGCTTCGGATTTGGAATGGCCGACGACGCGTCTCATCCTGACCTGCCGAACCGTCGGCCGCAGGACGACCGCCAAGGATCTCGACCAAGCGCAAAACGATTATCTGAAGCTTTCGACGAATATTGCCCAGCGTATTCTTCGCTTTTGGCAAGTCCGGCAGACGGCGTCGCACGACGCCAAGTCGGCGGCTTAAACGTCAACCGCTTAAGAGCGATCCGCTTGAGTCCGTTTTTGCTCGACTGCTGCGGCAAGGCCGATCAGCAAACCATCCGCCATTGCAGGCAAATGGCGGGATGCGTCGGGGTTCCCCGACCGAATTTGACGCAGACTTTATGACAGCGGATGCCGGTTGGGGCGGTCGGAACCGCGCGCAGATATTCCGCTACGGCCGTCGAGGAGCTCGCGGCACTTTTCGCGTTTGGTGTCGCCGCAAACGCGGCCAAAGTCGATACGGCCAACATTGCGCCGACGAACCGCAACATTCTAATCATGATCTGACCTCCCGGTTGCGCAGCCCACCGCGCACGGCGCGACGGCGTGCTTTTCATGGCTGCGGTCGCAATATCGCCCAGCCGACATGGACACTGCCATCGCCGCGGTGCATCGGCAGCTCGAATGGCGCGCCGATTTCCGCGCCGGGTGCGATCGCGGCCAACGGCGCCGGCAGCACTTTAGGATCGTTTTGCGTCCATACCACGACCGCGCCTTTTTTGCGCAGATCGCCGGGATCGATCCACGGCGCGCGAGCCGGCTCGCCGTCGATCAACACCTGCGGCTGGTCCGGCGAATAATGGGCGAGATTGCCACCGTCCCACATCGAGCCGATCACATAGCGCAGGGGTTTTCCGGTCGCGGCGTGGAAGCGCTGCGTCAAGGTCGCGCCGAGTGCGTCACCGGGAAAAAATTCGGCACGATAGCGGTGATCGATCAGCGGCAGCGCCGTGTAGTTGACGACAAACGCCAGGATCAGGAGCGCGGCCACGGCGCCCCAGGCGGCGACGACGCGCCCGATGCGATCGCGGTCGAGCAGGGGGCGAACCGTCATCACGATCCACAGTCCGACAAAAAGCCACAGCGGATAGCCCCACATGGCAACCGCGCCGCGCCCGCTTGCCGCAGCCAATGCGATCGTCGCCGCGCCGGGCCCGAAGGCTAACAGCGTCACGATGCGGCGGTCGAAAGCGTCGGCGGCGATCTCGCCGCGGGCTTTCTGCGGCGGCCAGAGCAGCGCGGCGGCGATAAACAGCGACGGCAGCAGGAAAAAGAGCTGGCTGGCGGCGAAGACCGTCGGATGCAAAACGTGATCGAACCAGCCGCGCACCGGCGCGGCGCGATGCTCGGCATAGGCGAAGGGGAGAAAATCGTGCTGGAACAGCCAGATGATGTGCGGCAGCGCGATCAGAAACGCCAGGCCAAGGGCCAGCCATGGTCCCGGCGTGGCCAAGGCGCGCCGCGCCTGCCGGTCGAAGATCAGGAACAGCGCGTAGGGCGCTGCCAGCATGACGACGAAATATTTCGCCCATAAAGCGCCGCCGAAGGCGACGCCGAGGAGCGCCCAATGGCCGCGACGCCCGCGCTTGAGCGCGGCATGGAACGCGTAGCCGGCGAGCGCCCAGAACGGCAATTGGATGACGTCGTGATTGAATTTCACCGCCGTGTACTGGAAATAATGCGCGCCATCGACGATCAGCACGGCAACCAGCGCGCCGGTGGCGCCAATGAGCGGCCGCGCCGTGGCAAAGACCAGTACGAAGGCGATGACGACGGCGGCCTGCGCCAGGGCATAATAGGCCGCATCCACGCCAAAGCTGCGGTGCATGATTTCGACGAGCCACCATGGCAGCGGCGGCAGTTTGTCGGAACCGAGCGGCCATTCCCGGCCGTAGGTCAGCGCCTCGATCAAATCGAGCGGCAGGTTGGCATAAAGAAAGCTCGGCAAAGCAGTCCAGATCGCGAAATGCAGCGCTAAAAACCAGCCGAATGCAGCCTGCGGCCGCCGCTCGATAAAGCCGATCAATCCGGGCTTGGACGCGGCGGCGGCCGCCGTGAGCGTCGCCGCAGCGGGAACAGATTGTGGCATTTCACCAAGGCTCATCGTTTGCCGTTATAAAACCGGCGCAAAGGCTTAGCTATGCCTCGCGGCGGACTTGCGGCGACCCAAAGCTTGTGGACACTGCTGGGTCCGGGGCGCGAATCGTCGCTCGAGGAGGTGCGCGGCATGGTGCGTATCAGCGCCATCTTCATTGCGGCCTGCATGGTGCTCATCGCCGGCTCGATCGGCGTCGTGGTTTATCTGCGCTTCGGCTTTACCGGGGCCGAGTCGGCGCTGGTGGCGCTCGGCGTGCTCACTGCGCTCGCGGTCTACAACGCCATCGCGGCGCGCAAGCACGACCGGCTGGAAGCCAGCAACCAACTTGCCAATCTGGCGCGCGGCTCCGGCGAGCTTGCCAGACAGTTGGCGGAGTTTGGCCGCCGGCTGGGCGCCATGGAGGCCAAGGTCGACACCGTGATCGACCGCGCTCTGGCGACGGCCCAGCCGCTCGCCGCCGAAATCGAAGAACTGTCCACACTGGTGAAACAATTGGCGGACTCGGTTGCCGTGCACGACGCCGCGCTTGCCGCCGAGCGCCAGACCATAGCCGCACCCGCGGCCGAACTTGCGCCAGTCGTGAACGGCGCGGCGGCGATGGCAGCGCCGGAATCCACCATTGCGGCGCCGGCAGCGGTTGTCGCGCCGGCTGCCCCAGCAGCGGCCGCCATACCGACGGCGCCAGCCGAGCCGGCCGAACCCAAGATCGCGGCCTTTGCCGGACTTGACCGCGACGGCGTCATCGCCGCGATCGCAAGGACCATCGACGCCAATAAGATCGATCTGTTTTTGCAGCCGGTCGTGACGCTGCCGCAACGCAAGGTGCGCTATTACGAGGCATTATCGCGGCTGCGCGTCGACAACGGGGAACTCGTCGCCGCGGCCGATTTCCTGCCCTATGCCGAAGCCGGCGCGCTGATGCCGCGCCTCGATCATCTGTCGGCGCTGCGCTGCGTGCAGGTGGTGCGGCGGCTATTGTTGAAGAACCGCGACATCGGACTATTCTGCAACGTGTCGGGCGCGACGCTCACCGACGCCGGCTTTCCGAAATTCCTCGAACTCATGGAAGCCAATCGCGCCATCGCGCCGTCGCTCGTTTTCGAATTCAGCCAAAGCGCGGTGCGCGCAATGGGGCCGATCGAGCATGAGAGCCTCGCCGCGCTGGCCGAGCGCGGCTTCCGTTTTTCGATCGACAATCTCACCGATTTGCGGGTCGACGCGCGCGAACTCAACGAGCGCGGCTTCCGCTTCGTCAAGGCGCCAGCGGCGCTATTGTTCAATCGGATCAGCGTGGTTTCGACCGATATCCACCCGGCGGACTTCTCGGACCTGCTCGGCCGTTTCGGCATCGATCTGATCGCCGAGCATATCGAGACCGAGAGCACGGTAGTCGACCTGCTCGACTACGACGTCCGCTTCGGCCAGGGCTTTTTGTTCTCGCCGCCGCGTCCGGTGCGCGCCGAAGCGCTGCAAGGTTCCAGCGAATTCAAGGAAGCCGCAGCGGCGCCGCTGCAGACCGCCGGCGATGCCGGCGGGCCCGCCAATAATCTTGCCCAGTTGGCGCGCGCCGGGATGCGGCGCAGCTGATCGTCTGGCACCTCCAGGAGCTTAGCCCGGAAGCAATATTCGCTGCATTTTGCGATACTGGATCGCTTCGCTCTGCTGGCTATGGCGCAAATGACCCCTTTCATCGAACGGTTCGAGCCGCTGCAACGCGACTACGACGTCCTGCTCTGCGACGTCTGGGGCGTCATCCATAACGGTCTTGCCGCATTCCCGGCCGCCTGCGAAGCGCTCACGCGTTTCCGCGAGCGCGGCGGTACGGCGATCCTGATCACCAATGCGCCGCGCTCGGGCGACGCAGTGGCGCGGATTCTCGATCGGCTTCGCGTGCCGCAAGAGGCTTATGACGCGATCACAAGTTCTGGCGACGTCACTCGCGGCATTGTCACGGCGCGGCTGAAGGACACGGTTTTTCATCTCGGCCCCCAGCGCGACCTTTCCATCTTCGCCGGGCTCGATGTGAAGTTCGTCGATCTCGATCGCGCCGATTATGTGGTCTGCTCCGGCTTGTTCGACGACACCACGGAAACCCCGGAGAGCTATCGCGATATGCTGGCGACGATGCGGGAGCGTGCACTGTTCATGGTCTGCGCCAATCCCGACATCGTGGTCGAGCGCGGCGATGCTTTGGTCTATTGCGCCGGAGCCTTGGCGGACGCCTATGCGGCGCTCGGCGGCGAGGTGCTTTATTGCGGCAAGCCGTATGCGCCGATCTACGAGACGGCACTGGCCAAGGCCGCAGCATTGCGCGGCGCGCCGCCGGTGCGGCAGCGCGTGCTCGCCATCGGTGACTCGGTGCGTACCGATCTCAAAGGCGCCGCCGCTTTCGGCCTCGACTATATGTTCGTGACTTCAGGCATCCATGCCGAGGAATACGGCTCGCGCGACGCGCCGGATCGCGCGGCGCTCGACGCCATATTCAACACCGCCGGCGTCGCGCCGAAAGCGGTCATGAGTGGTCTCGTCTGGTGAGTTTGGGCGCCGGGCGTACGACGTATCAGGCCGGGCTGCGCTGCAGGCGGGAGCCGACAAAAGTCGCGGCATTGGTCTGCTCGACTGCCGAGGTCAATTCGGATTTATCGGCGAACACCGATTCGATCTTGGCCTTGAGCGTTTGCGCATTGAACGGCTTGACGATGTAATTGTTCACGCCCGCCTTCTTTGCCGCGATGACGTTCTCGGTCTTGGATTCTGCTGTCACCATGATGAACGGCGTCGTCTCGATCTGCGGATTGGCGCGCACGCGCCGCAACAGATCGTAACCGGTCATCGGCTCCATGTTCCAATCCGAGATGACAAGGCCGTAGCGCTTGGCGGTCATCTTCTCGAGCGCGGCGCTGCCTTCACAGGCGTCGTCGATGTCTTCAAAGCCGATCTGACGCAGCAGATTGCGGATGATGCGCACCATGGTGCTGTAGTCGTCGACGACGAGCACCGGCATTTTCGGATCGAGCGCCATGCCCCGCTCCCAAGCCTACGACCGGCGCAAAAGTCTGGCGCGCATGGCGCGCAAGGGTTTGCCGTGTCTCTGCTGATCAGGCGTCGGAGCGCACCTGCCCCGATCCCCCAGCCTTGGCCGGCAAAATTACATTGCGGGTTTGAACGCGGGGTTAACCGCTTCGGGGGCAGACGGCCTCGGCCAAGCTCGCTCTGGCGGTCCCTTGACTTTGCCGGCCATGCGACGGCACCACTTCGCTATCGTCCCGTAAACCGGTCCTTAACCATCGCAACCCCGATGCCGACGAAGAATTTCCGCGTCGTGCGCGATTCCGCGTCCGCCGGCACACGCGCTGAAGCGCTTACCGGCGCGGTCGTCGCCATCGGCAATTTCGACGGCGTGCACCGCGGGCATAAAGCGGTCATCGCTGCCGCGCAACGGCGGGCCGAGACGCTCGGTCGGCCGGCGGCGGCGCTCACTTTCGAGCCGCACCCCCGGACCTTCTTTCATCCCGGCGAACCGCTGTTCCGCCTGACCGACGCGCCAACCAAATTGCGCCTTCTTGCCGCCGCCGGGCTTGACGGGGCCATCGTGCTGACCTTCGACGACGCGCTGGCAAATCTGTCGGCGGAGGATTTCGTCAGGCGCATCCTGGTCGATCGCTTTGCGATCGGGGGAGCGGCGATCGGATTCAATTTCCATTTCGGCGCCAACCGCGCGGGTTCGCCGGATTTCCTTGCCGCGGAAGGCAGAAGCCACGGCTTTGCCGTTGACGTGGTGCCACCGTTGCAGGATCGCGGCCGGCCGGTTTCGTCCCAGCCGATCCGCGAGGCGCTGGCCGCCGGCCGGCTCGATGCCGCCGCAGAGTTACTTGGCTATCCCTGGTTTCTCTCGGGTACGGTGATCCACGGCGATAAACGCGGCCGCGAGCTCGGCTTCCCGACCGCCAATCTGGTGCCCGACCCGTCTTGCAAGCTGCGTCACGGCATTTATGCGGTGCGCGCGGCGGTCGGCGGCCGCCGCTATGACGGCGTGGCAAGCTTCGGGCGTCGCCCGATGTTCGACGTCGGCACGGTGCTTCTGGAAGTCTTCCTGTTCGATTTTTCCGGCGATCTCTATGGCGCGGCGATTGATGTCGCCTTTATCGGCTTTCTTCGCGAGGAGGCGGTGTTCGCCTCGGCCGCGGCGCTGATCCGGCAGATGCGGGACGATACCCGGCTCGCGCGCGAGGTTTTGGCCCGCGCGCCCGGCGCGTTTCCGCCGATTTAGGATCGCGGCTGTTCGCGGTCCCGGTCGCGATAATCGCGCGCCCATTGCGCCGCCACGATGCCGAGCAGCGCAAGCGGCAGCAGGCGCTGCCAGCCGATGCTGCGTCCGGCTTCGACGGCGACGCCGACGACCTTCGGATCAAGGAGCCACGACGGCGAATGCGCCTTTGCAGCGCGGGCGAGAATGGCACGTTCGCGCACGCGGCGGCGAACGAGCGCACTGATAAGCGCCGCGATAAGCCCGATCAGGACGAATATACCGGTCATGATCAACCCGGCAAAGATGTTGCCGAACTGAACGGCAAACCAGGCGTAGCCGCTGACGCAGAGAAAGGCGAAGGCGGTGAGTGCCGCCAGTGCCGCGATGCCGAGCCAGACGAGGACGGCGACGCTGGCGCCGCTCCTCGTCTGCACGGCGAGCGTGATCTCACGCGTCAGGGTTTTGAGCATTGGACGATCCGCGCGGCGCAATCAGCGGCGCCATGTCGCTCCGAACAGAAAGCCAAGGCCGGCCACGATCGCCAGCGTGGCATAGGGACGGGTCTTGATCGACTCATCGATTGCTTCGACGAAATTGTCGGAGACCTCGCGCATGGCGTCGACCGCCTCCCGGCTGCGCTCCTGAGCGTCCGAAACCACGCCGTCGACGCTCGATCTGGCGCGCTGCCAAGCGGCGTTGCCGCGGTTGGCGACGATATCGCCGACCTGTTCCGCCAGCCGGGCGAAATCGTCGCGCAAGGCCTGCAAATCTCTCTGGATGTCGGGCGATGCGTCCGCGGCGGCGTTGCCGATGTCGCGCGCCGCTTCGCGCGCGTCGCTGGCGCTCTCGCGCAAGTTCGAGGAAACCGTCGAGGCGCTGCTCATGCCGTTACTCCCTGAATAAAACCGCCGGATTGCCCGGATAATGACCCGCGTTGGGGAAAGTTCCATTGACAAAGATCAAAGGCGAAAAGGCTCAATTCAATCAGGGAGCTTGATCTCCTCGGCCGGCACCAGATGATTGAAAACGACGAGGCCGACGATCGACAGCGGCACGGCAAGGAGCGCGCCGAAGGGGCCCCACATCCACGTCCAAAAGGCAAGCGCCAGAAAGACCAGGAGCGGATTGAGCGTGAGCCTGCGTCCGACAATGGTCGGAGTGACCAAATGTCCTTCGGTGGTCGTGACGGCGATCAGCCCGAGCGGCGCAATCAACGCATGGCTGAGCGACGGGAAGCTGACCAGACCGACGCCGAATAGCGCGATCACCATGACCGCCGGTCCGAGATAAGGCACATAATTGAACAGCGCCGCCAACAGCCCGAAGATCAGCGGGTTGGGCAGGCCAACGGCCCAGCAGCCGACCCCGACGATAATGCCGACCGCGGCGTTGATGATCGTGACGACGGTCAGATAGCCGGCGAGGTTACGCTCGATGTCGTGCATGATTTTCAGGAACCGCAGCTTGGAATCGCGATTGCCGAACATCTGGACCATCTGATTGCGCAATTCGATCTGACCGACCAGGAAAAAATAGAGGGTCACAAAAAAGAGCAGCGCCTCGCCCGCGGCCGGGGTGACGAAGGCGACCACCGGCAGCACCACGCTCGGCGCACTGACGTTGACCTGTTCCGCGCTGCTGCCGAACAGCGCTCCTTCGAGCTGATGCAGCGCGGCGATCGGCTGATCGAGCACGGAAAGCTTTTGCTGGATGGCAGAGCCGATCTGCGGGGCCTGGGCGATCCATTTGCTCACGGGACCGGCCAGCGCCATACCGAGGAGGCTCAGGGCGCCGAGCCCGACCAGCAGGATGAAGAGACTGGTGATCCACGGCGAGACGCCGAAGCGCTTGAGCGCCTTGATCAGCGGGGCCAAAGTGAGCGCGATCACCGCCGCGGCGAAGACCGGCAGCAGGATGGCGCGGCCTAGATAGAGGAAGGCGCCGAACAGCAGCAGGAAGATGCCGATGGTCGCCGCCTGGCCGACCGATAGCCACACCTTCTGCACGCTGTCGACCGGCGTGGGATCGCTGATGACCAGCGCGTGCCGCACCTCGCGTTTCGCCCGGATATAGTCCAAAAGACCCTCCGTCACCCCGTGCGACCCTGAATATCTTCCTCATTCAACGCGTGGCGGATGGGCCTGTTCCCCCGGCTCCCAAGACGAGCCGTGACTGGGGCTTTCCGCAGTGCACCCGGCTTGTGTTAGAAGGCGCCGCCATGAACGAGACCACCAGCACGGCGCGGGACTATTCGGAAACGCTGTTTCTGCCCAAGACCGACTTCCCGATGCGCGCCGGCCTGCCGCAGAAAGAGCCGGAAATCCTGGCGCGCTGGCAGAAGATCGATCTCTACGGCCGCTTGCGCGCGGCCGCGAAAGGCCGGCCGCGCTTCGTCCTGCATGACGGCCCGCCTTACGCCAACGGCAACATCCATATCGGGCATGCCCTCAACAAGATCCTCAAGGATGTGGTGACGCGCAGCCTTCAGATGCTGGGCTACGACTCGAATTACGTCCCCGGCTGGGACTGCCATGGCCTCCCGATCGAATGGAAGATCGAGGAAGAGAACTATCGCGCCAAGGGCAAGCCGAAGCCGGATTTCTCCAACGCAGCGGCCTTGGTCGAATTCCGCCGCGAGTGCCGCGCTTTCGCCGCGCACTGGATCGAAGTGCAGCGCGGCGAATTCATCCGCCTCGGCGTCACCGGCGACTGGGCGCACCCCTATACCACGATGGAGCCGTCCGCCGAGGCGCAGATCGCGCGCGAATTGATGAAATTCGCCGCCAACGGCACGCTTTATCGCGGCAGCAAACCGGTGATGTGGTCGGTGGTTGAGAAGACCGCGCTCGCCGAGGCCGAGGTCGAGTACGAGGATTATGTCTCGGATACGGTGTGGGTGAAGTTTCCGGTGACGCAGGCGGAGGCAATCGGAAATAACCCATCGCATGAGCTGAATGGCGCCGCGATCGTGATCTGGACCACAACGCCTTGGACAATCCCGGGAAACCGCGCGATCAGCTATTCACCAAAAATCGAATATGGCTTGTTTGAAGTGACCGATGTGCCCGAGGGCAATTGGGCAAAGAAAGGCGACAGACTGATCCTGTCCAAGAAGCTCGCTATCGATGTCATGCGGCAGGCACGCGTGCTTGCTTATCGCGAGCTGCGCACAATTTCATTCGAACACCTCTTTCCTCTGACATGTTCGCATCCGTTGCGTGGATTTGCGGGCGACTACGATTTCGATGTTCCTCTGTTAGCCGGCGATCACGTCACCGACGACACGGGAACTGGTTTTGTGCATACCGCGCCCGGGCATGGGCGCGAGGACTTCGAGGTTTGGACCGCAAATGCGCGCGATCTTGCTGCGCAAGGCATCAACACGCACATTCCCTACACTGTCGATGCCGACGGTCGCTTCACCGATCAGGCGCCGGGCTTCACCGGCAAGCGCGTACTGACCGACAAAGGCGAGAAGGGCGATGCCAACGAGGCGGTGATCAAAGCCTTGATCGACGCCGGCATGCTGCTCGCGCGCGGGCGCTTGAAGCACCAGTATCCGCATTCGTGGCGCTCGAAAAAACCGGTGATCTTCCGCAATACGCCGCAATGGTTCATTGCGATGGATAAGGATATTGACCGGCATCACGACACGCTGCGCCGGCGCGCGCTGGCCGCCATCGAGGCGACGCGGTGGGTGCCGGCGGCTGGCGAGAACCGCATCAACGGCATGATCGAAAGCCGACCGGACTGGGTAATCTCGCGCCAGCGCGCCTGGGGCGTGCCGATCGCGCTGTTCATCAAGGAGAATCCGGAGGGCTCGGTCGACATCCTGCAAGATCCCGAGGTCAACGTCCGCATCGTCGAGGCCTTCGAGGACGAGGGCGCCGATGCCTGGTACGCGCCGGGCGCACGCGAGCGCTTTCTCGGCAAGCTCGCCAATGAAGGCTGGCGGAAAGTCGACGACATTCTCGACGTCTGGTTCGATTCCGGCTCTACACACGCTTTCGTGCTGGAAGACCCGGAAGCTTTCCCCGCGCTCGCGGATATCAAACGCAAAGCGGACGGCGGCGACGAAGCGGTGATGTATCTGGAAGGGTCCGACCAGCATCGCGGCTGGTTTCAGTCGTCGCTTCTGGAAAGCTGCGGCACGCGCGGCCGCGCGCCATTCGACATCGTGTTGACCCACGGCTTCGTGCTCGACGAGGACGGGCGAAAAATGTCGAAGTCGCTCGGCAATGTCACCGCGCCGCAGGATGTGATCAAACAGGCCGGCGCCGATATCCTGCGCATGTGGGTGTGCGCGGCGGATTACGCCGACGATCTGCGCATCGGGCCGGAAATCCTGAAAACCACCGTCGACACTTACCGCAAACTGCGCAACACGCTGCGCTGGATGCTCGGCAACCTGGCCCATTACGACGAGGCCGACCGCGTCGCCATCGAGCGAATGCCCGAACTTGAGCGGCTGATGCTGCATCGGCTCGCCGAACTCGATCCGCTGATCCGGCAGGCTTATGCGGATTTCGACTATAAGCGCATTTTCGCCGCGCTCAGCGCCTTCATGACGGTCGATCTGTCAGCGTTCTACTTCGACATCCGCAAGGATGCGCTCTATTGCGATCCCTATTCATCGACAACGCGCAAGGCCTGTCTCACCGTGCTCGATCATTTGTTCCGCGCCACGGTGTGCTGGCTGGCGCCGATGCTGTGCTTCACCGCGGAGGAAGCCTGGCTCGCGCGCGACCCCGCCGCGGCCTCCGTGCATCTCGAGCCATTCCCGCAAATCCCCGCGGCATGGCGCGATGACGCGCTGGCGGATAAATGGCGGAAGTTGCGCAATGTGCGCCGCGTCGTCACCGGTGCGCTGGAACTCGAGCGCGCCGCTAAGCGCGTTGGTTCGTCGCTCGAAGCGCACCCTCTCGTGTATATTGCCGACTCCGATCTGTTCGCGACGGCAGCCGACGCCGATCTCGCTGAATTGTGCATCACCTCGGGCGCGGCGCTGGTCGAAGGCGAAGGCCCGCAAGAGGCATTCCGCCTGCCGGACGTTGCCGGCGTCGCCGTGTTTCCGGAATTGGCGAAGGGCAAGAAATGCGCGCGGTCGTGGAAAATCTCGCCGTCGGTCGGGCAAGATCCGCAATTTCCCGACGTGACGCCGCGCGACGCGCAGGCGCTGCGCGAATGGGAAGCCATGCGCAAGGCCGCCGAGTAGGGGGCGACAAGGAAATCCGATGACGGATGCGACGCAAAGTCAGCCGGCGAGGTCGTACGTCTGGGGCCGGCTCAGCGCTTTCGGTCTTGCGATCGCGGCGGTCACCGCCGTCGCCGACCAGGCATTGAAGTTCTGGCTGTTGGACGGCTTCGGCCTCGCGCATCGCGGTTCGGTCGCGGTGATGCCTCTCGTCGATCTGGTGCTGACCTGGAATACCGGCATCAGTTACGGCCTGTTTCCGCAAGCGAGCCCGCTCGGAATGTGGTCGCTGTTCGCGTTCAAGGTGGCGGCGATCGTCTTTCTATGGGTATGGCTGACACGCTCGACGTCACGGCTCACCGCCGCCGCGCTCGGCCTGATCGTCGGCGGTGCCGTGGGCAATGCCATCGACCGGCTGCACTGGCCGGGCGTCATGGATTTTGTGCTGTTCCACATCGAGATGACCGGTTTCACCTTCCGCTGGTACGTGTTTAACCTCGCCGACGCCGCCATTGTTGCCGGGGTCGTGGGACTATTGTATGAATCCCTGGTGGGCGCGGGTGCCGCAAAAGCGCCCTGATCGCATCGTTAAACCTCCGTCGGGTAGTGGTTTTTTGCCGATGCAGGGCGATCGGCAAATTTGACGCAGGCACGTCGGGTGAGGGCATGCCGCAGCATGGAATCGCCGGCCGCAAGAGGGCCGGTAGCAACACGCGCTGGACGGGATTCGCGCGCATCGTTCTCTGCGGTGCGTTAGCGGCACTTGCCCTTTGCGGCGCCTATTCGGCCGCTCGCGCCGGCGATGACGATATCGCCGCCAAAGAATCGGTTGGCGATAAAATCCTGAGCACGCTCGGCCTGAAAAATCCTTTCGATCCGCAATACGACATCAACTACAGCGAACGATCGCCGCTGGTAGTGCCTCCGACGCGCGATTTGCCGCCGCCGCAAAGCTCCAATGGGCCGCCGGCGCCCGGCTGGCCCGTGGATCCCGAGGTCAAGGCGCGTGCCGCGGCAAAAAAGGCGGAGCGTGTCGGCCCGCATCCCGATTATGCCACCGATCTTTCGCGGCCACTGCGGCCAAACGAACTCAATGCCATCAATGCTCCCGGCACCAACGATCAAAGCTCGGCGTCCGAACGGGGCGAAAAGAAGTCCGGCATTTTGAGCTTCGACTGGCTCAAGCAAAACGATTACGGCACCTTTACCGGCGAGCCGCCGCGGGTAAGCCTGACCGATCCGCCGCCCGGTTATCAAACGCCGTCGCCGAATCAGCCGTATGGCATCACGCCGGAGAAAAAAATCTATAAGCCGCCGACGCTCGGCGAGCGTATGGAGCCGACGCAGTAGGGCTCTACGAGCCTCGGCGCCGGCGCGCCGTAGGCTTGCTGATGAAAGCCGCACGGACGGGAACGCGGCTAAGGTCCAAATCTAGCGCGTAACGTTGACGTGTTCGGGGCGTGCAATCGGCTCGCGGAGGTGAGGTGTTGGCGAAAACATTGCTGCTCGTTCTCGCGCTTTGCGGCGCCGTGCTCGGTCTCGCGCGCCCGGCGGCCGCCGCTACCACCGGCCCCGACGTCACGAGCTTCACATTGTCGAACGGACTGCAGGTCGTGGTGGTGCCCGATCATCGCGCGCCGGTCGTTACCCATATGATCTGGTACAAAGTCGGAGCCGCCGATGAGACGCCGGGAAAATCCGGCCTCGCCCACTTCCTCGAACATCTGATGTTCAAGGGCACCAAGGAGAATCCCGGCGCCACATTTTCGCAGCGCGTTGCCGAGATCGGCGGCCAGGAAAATGCATTCACCGGCAGCGACTATACCGGTTTCTATCAGCGCGTGCCGCGCGCTCATCTGAAAGAGATGATGGCTTTCGAAGCCGACCGCATGACGGGATTGGTGCTCAGCAACGACGTGGTCGAGCCTGAGCTTAAAGTGGTACTTGAAGAGCAATACATGCGGGTTGCCAACAATCCGGGCGCCCGCTTGAGCGAGCAAATGGACGCGGCGCTTTACCTCAACCATCCCTACGGCCGTCCGGTGATCGGCTGGCGCCACGAGATCGAAAAGCTGAACCGCGACGATGCGCTGGCGTTTTATCGGCGCTTCTATTCGCCGAATAATGCCGTCGTGGTCGTTGCCGGCGACGTCACGCCCGACGAGGTCAAGGCCGACGCCGCGGAAACCTACGGCAGAGTTGCCGACCGCGCACCGACCAATCTGCAGCAGCGGCCGATGGAGCCGCAGCAAGAGGCGCCGCGTACGGTCACGCTGGCCGACCCGCGGGTCGAGCAGCCGAGCATCAGCCGCGAGTATCTGGTGCCTTCCGAAACCAGCGCCAAGCCAGGCCAGGCCGAGGCGCTCGACGTGCTCGCCCATGTGCTCGGCAGTGGCGAGGATTGCCGGCTGTACCGGACGCTGGTCGTCGACAAGGGCATCGCGCTCAATGCCGGCGCCTATTACTCAGGCACCGCGCTCGATTATTCCGAGTTTGGCGTCTATGGCGCGCCGAAGCCCGGCGTCTCGCTGCGCGACGTCGAGGCCGGTATCGATGGCGTGCTCAACGACGTGATCGACCACGGCATCACCGCGGACGAGCTTGATCGCGCCAAGACCCGGTTGATCGCCGACGCGGTCTATGCCGAGGACAATCAGGTCACTTTGGCGCGCTGGTACGGCTCGGCGCTGGCGACCGGGCAGACCGTGGACATGGTTCGCACCTGGCCCGACCGTATCCGCGCTGTGACTGCAGACGCCGTGCAGCAGGCCGCCCGCACTTGGCTCGACCGCCGACGCTCGGTGACCGGCTACCTCGTGCAAAGCCTGCAGCCACAGGAGGACCACTCGTGAACGCTTTTGCGTGCGCTTTGACTGCAGCACGGCTGCGTCTTGCCGGGCCGCGAGTGGCGGCGGCGGCACTGCTGGCGCTGGCGCTGACCGCGCTTCCGGCCGACGCGACCACGATACAGCGCGTGGTCAGTCCCGGTGGCATCGAGGCCTGGCTGGTGCAGGAGCCCGCGGTGCCGTTGATCGCCGTCGATTTCGCGTTCGTCGGCGGTTCGGCCCAGGATCCGGCGGGCAAGGGCGGCACTGCCAATCTGGTCGCGTCGCTGCTCGGCGAGGGCGCCGGCAATCTCGATTCGAAGGCTTTCGCCGAGGCGCTGGCGCGCAAGGCCATCGAGATGAAT
The DNA here is from genome assembly GCA_035515455.1 of Xanthobacteraceae bacterium. GTDB lineage: Bacteria > Pseudomonadota > Alphaproteobacteria > Rhizobiales > Xanthobacteraceae > BOG-931. The sequence continues at coordinate 6,606 of DATJBH010000130.1, read as the reverse complement.
TTTTCCGCAAGCCGCGATCATCTCAGGGGGTCGATGCGCATGCTCGCAGAAAGCCGCGACGCGGCCTTTGACCTGCTGCGCATGGCCTTGACCGCCTCACGGTTCGATCCGGCCGACGTCGACCTCGGTCGGGCGCAGATCCTGTCGGTATTGCGCCGAGAGGCGACAAGTCCCGGCGACATCGCCAGCCGGCGCTGGTGGGAGACCGCCTTCGCCGGCCATCCCTACGGCCGGCCGATCAACGGCACGGCGGAAACGGTGCGCGCCATCACCGTCGACGACCTGAAAACCTATGCCCATCGCGTGCTGGCGCGGCAAAACCTCAAAGTTGCCGTCGTCGGCGACATCGACGCGGAGACGCTCAAGGCATTGCTCGACCGCGTGTTCGGCGCGCTGCCGGCAAAGCCGGATCTGATGCCGGTCGCCAATGCCGTGCCGGCTGGTCTCGGCCGCCAAGTCAATGTCAGCCTGGATGTGCCGCAAGCCGTGGTTGATTTTGGCGGCCCCGGGATCGCGCGCAAAGACCCGGATTTCATGGCCGCCTATCTGATCAATCACGTTCTCGGCAGCGGTTCATCGGATTCGCGCCTTTATCAGGAGGTGCGCGAGAAGCGCGGGCTTGTTTATTCGGTCTCCAACAGCCTGATCTGGCTCGATCACTCCGCGGTATTTCTTGGCGGCACCGCGACGCGCGCCGATCGCACCGGCGAGACGGTCGATCTCATCGAAAAGGAAATCCGGCGCTTCGCGGCGCAAGGGCCCACCGCGGCCGAGCTTGCCGAAGCGAAAAACCACGTCCTCAGCTCGTTTGCGCTCAACCTCGATACGTCGACCAAGATCGCTTCGTTCTTGGTGCAATTGCAGCTCGACGATCTCGGCATCGATTATTTCCAGCGGCGGGCGGCTTTGATCGACGCGGTCACGCTCGACGACGCCAAGCGCGTCGCCAAGCGGCTTCTCGATGCCGGCATGCTGGTGACTGTGGTCGGCCGGCCCGAAGGCGTCGCTTCGGCCGCCGCGGCAACCGGCCAGCCGCTCCGAAATCGTCCGGTCGAGCCGTTGCCCGGTCCGCCGTCGGCCGGCGCCAATTCCGAATTACGCTGACCCCCGATTAAGGCTACGGTGACGCGCCATGCTTCGCGTCACCGCCCATATCGCGATCGACGAGCGCGAGATCGAAGAACAGTTCGTGCGCGCCTCGGGGCCGGGCGGTCAGAACGTCAACAAGCTTTCGACCGCGGTGCAGCTGCGCTTCGACGCGCGGCATTCGCCGTCGCTGCCGAATGACGTGCGCCTACGCCTCGAGCGGCTCGCCGGCTCGCGGCTTACCCGCGACGGCGTACTGGTCATCATCGCGCAACGCCACCGCACCCAAACGCGCAATCGGCAGGATGCGCTTGAGCGCCTCCTCGATCTGATCCGCCGCGCCGCAGTGGCGCCGGTCAAGCGGCGGGCGACGCGGCCGACCAAGGCCTCGCGCGAGCGCCGCATCGAAGGCAAGAAGCGCCGCGCCGGCATCAAGCGGCTGCGCCGGGCAAGCCCGTCGCTCGATTGATATGATCGTGCTTGCTCGCCACGGCACGGCGCAATGAACATGGCCTTCGTCACCGGCAGCGACGCCGCCTTTTTCAATTCCATGCTGGTCGGCCTGCAATCCTTTGCCGAGCGTATGCCCGGTCAGCGGCTCATGATCTGCGACTTCGGTTTCACCGCCGCGCAGGCGGAGTTTCTGCGCGGTCTCGGCGCGCTGCTGCAGCGTCCGCCGGAACTGGCCTCGCGCGGCGTGTTCCACTGCAAGGCCGCGTTGCTCGCCTATCTTCGCCATAACGGCCACGATATCGGCCGGGACGATGCCGTCATTTGGCTCGATGCGGATCTCACGCTGATGGAGGTCGGCACCGGCGATTTTGCGGCAGTGCTTACCGCGATGACAGAACTCGGCGCCACGATCGCCGTTTGTCCCGAGCCGCTTAAGCGTTCATTCGGCCAATTGTTGTCCGGCGCAAATGCCTCCGCCATGGCGCCATCGGCGCGGGTGGCGGCGCAGCTCGGGATGGATTTCGCGCGGCCTTATGTGTCGAGCGGGTTGTTTTTTTGCCGGTCCGGGGCGTTTCTGGCGCGCTGGCAGGAGCTGACGCTCGCCCTCGCCGATCATCCGCTGTTCGAGCAGAACATGTTCAATGTGGCCTTGCATGAGAAGCGCATGGCCTTTCTCGCCCTGGATTGCGAGGAGTGGCAGGCGCAAGGCCCATCGCTCGACAAGATAACGCTCGTCGCCGCCGCCGGCGGCCGGCCCGCCGCCCAGATCGGCGACAAGAACATCAAGACGCTGCATTCCACATCCGGCATGCCGGGCCATTTGCTCATCCGCAATTGCCGCATGACCGTGCGCGACGTCGACCTGGCCGGACCGTTCAAGTTGCTTTTGGCCGAACCGCTGCGGCTCCATCAATTGCAGCTGCTGGCCTCGTTCATCGTCGAGCATGCCGAGCCGCTCACGCGGCTCGGCATTTGCAGTCGTGCCGCGCGGCCGGTCGACGGCTTTGAATTCATCACGCTCTAATCAAAGCATGTCCCGCAAAAGTGGAAACCGGTTTTGCGAAAAGGACATGCTCTAGTGGAACAGCGAGTAGACGCCGCCGGTGACGGTGAACAGCCCGAGCGTGATCATCGCCAGCGCATAGAGCACGAGCTGTCGCGAGCCGGTGTGCTGGATCGGGTCGAGTACCGCCTCGCCGGGGTTTTGGGGATCGTAGAACACCCGTACGCTGCTGCCGGCCGGATAGGTCTCGACCACCGACGCCATGTGTTTCTCACGGCCCTCATTGCCGCCCCAGAACACCCGGGTCGCTTCGTAGTCCTTGCCGCCGACGCGGTAGCGGTATTGCAGGGCCGCAATGTAGCGCCGCCGGTGCTGCGGCGACTTTTCCAGCGCCGAAGCGATCACGGTGCCGGGAGCCCGCGGCCATTTCTTGCTGGCATCGGCGCGCAGCCCCTGGCGGAACTGCACGCTATAGAGCACGGCCCCGATCGCAATGGCGATCGCGCCGAAACCGATAAGCACCGTATTGACCATTACGCACTCCGCCAAGCCGCCGAGGCGGGTTTTGCCCTGGATTTCGTCGCGACTCAATCCGGGTTACGGTGACCGCCGAGTCGTCATCTTCGCCGTGAATTCGCGCCCGCTGCCCATGCCGATCCGCCAGCTTCCGGAAGGTCTCATCAACCGCATCGCCGCGGGCGAGGTGGTCGAGCGCCCGACGAGCGTCGTCAAGGAACTCATCGAGAACGCGCTCGACGCCGGCGCACGCCGCATCGACGTTTTCACCGACGGCGGCGGCCGGCGGCTTATTCGTATCACCGACGACGGCGAAGGCATGACGCGGACCGATCTGGCGCTCGCCGTCGAGCGCCATGCCACATCGAAGCTCGCCGATGACGATCTGGTTTCGATCCGCACGCTCGGATTCCGCGGCGAGGCCTTGCCCTCGATCGGCGCAGTGGCGCGGCTGGCGATCACCACGCGCCATGCCGGCGAGCCGCATGCCTGGACGATCGAGGTCGATGCCGGCGTCAAATCCGCGGTCAAGCCGGCGGCGCTGGGCCAGGGCACCCGCGTCGAAGTGCGCGACCTGTTCTACGCCACGCCGGCGCGGCTCAAATTCCTCAAGCTTGATCGCACCGAAGCCGAAGCGGTGCGCGATGTGGTGCGCCGCCTCGCCATGAGCCGACCGGACGTTGCCTTCACGCTTGCCGGCGAGGAACGTGCCCCGATGAGCTTTACCGCGACGCTGCCCGGCACGACCGGTCGCCTGACGCGGCTCGGCGATGTGCTCGGCGCGGACTTTCGCGCCAACGCGATCGAGATCGGCGCCGAGCGCGAAGGCGTCGCCATAGAGGGCTTTGCCGCATTGCCGACGCTGACCCGCGCCAATGCGCTCGGCCAATATCTCTTCGTTAATGGCCGGCCAGTGCGCGACAAGCTTCTGATCGGTGCCGTGCGCGGCGCTTACGCCGACTATCTGCCGCGCGACCGTCACCCGCTGCTGGCCTTGTTCGTGACGCTCGATGCGCGCGAGGTCGACGTCAACGTGCATCCGGCCAAAGCCGAGGTGCGCTTCCGCAATGCTGGCCTGGTCCGCGCCCTGATCGTGCATGCACTGAAAGTCGCATTGGCGCGCGAAACATCCCGTGCCGCCAGCACCGGCGGTTCGGCGACCATTGCCGCGTTCCGACCGCAGCGCGGCTTCGAATGGCGGCGATCGCCGGCGTGGCCCTACGACGCTCGCCGCGCCATCGTGCCGCTCCGCGGCGGCTTCGCCGAAGCGGCGCAGGCCGCCTTCGACACCGGCGCGCCGGCTGCGGATCAGCGCGCCGATCTGCCGGCGGTCTTCGACGAGGACACTGAGTTCGCGGAGCCGGACGCCGATCAGCTCGATTATCCGCTCGGCGCGGCGCGGGCGCAAATCCACGACACTTACATCGTCGCGCAGACGCGCGACGGCCTGGTCATCGTCGATCAGCACGCCGCGCATGAGCGCATCGTCTATGAGCGGCTCAAGGCGGCGCTCGACCGCTCCGGCATGGCGCGGCAGCTTTTGTTGATCCCGGACATCGTCGAGCTCGACGAGCCCGACGTGGAGCGGCTTATGGCCCGCGTTGACGAACTTGGCCGCTATGGCGTGGTGCTGGAAACCTTCGGCCCGGGCGCGGTCGCGTTACGCGAGACCCCGGCGCTTCTCGGCGAGGTCGACGGCGGCGGCCTCGTGCGCGATCTTGCCGAGCACCTGTCGGAGTGGGATGAGACCTTGCCGCTCGAGCGCCGGCTGATGGCGGTCGCGTCCTCGATGGCCTGCCACGGCTCGGTCCGGGCGGGGCGGCGGCTCAAGCCGCAGGAGATGAATGCGCTCCTTCGCGAGATGGAAGCGACGCCGAATTCCGGCCAATGCAATCACGGCCGGCCGACTTATGTGGAACTCAAACTCACCGACATTGAGCGGCTGTTCGGCCGCCGCTGACGGAAATGCGGGAGAGCATGCGATGAATTGGAGACGTTTCCTGTTGCTTGGCGCCGTGGCCTTGGCGGCCGTTATTCCGGCGCTGGTTCCGACATTGGCCGAGGATTGGCCGACCCGGCCAATTACGCTGGTCGTGCCGTTCGCCGCCGGCGGCGGAGTCGATGTCAGCGCGCGCATCCAGGCCCAAGGCATGAGCCAGCGCCTCGGCCAGCCGATCTTCGTCGACAATATGGGTGGTGCGGCCGGCATGACCGGCGCCGAACACGTCGCCAAGTCGGAGCCCGACGGTTACACGATGCTGATCGGCAACAGCGGCACCCAGGCGTTCAGCCAATCGCTGCGCAAACATCCGCTCTACAATTCTATTACCGATTTCACGCCGGTCGGGCTCGCGACCGAATCGCCGCGCATCCTGATCGCGCGCAAGGATATGCCGGTGTCCAACCTGAAAGAATTCATCGCTTACGTGAAAGCCAACCAGGCCAAGATGCAGTTCGGCTCGGCCGGCGTCGGCTCCGGTACGCACCTTCCTTGCGTGCTGCTCAACACCGCGATGGGCGTCACCGTGACCCACGTGCCCTATCGCGGCGAGGGGCCGGCGCAGCAGGATTTGATCGCGGGCCGCCTCGATTACATGTGTTCCACCATCCAGACCGGCGCGGCCTTGGCCAAGCAGGGCGAGGTCAAAGGTATCGCCGTGATGTCGCCGGGACGGGTGAAAATCATCCCCGATCTGCCGACCACCGGCGAGCAGGGTCTCCCCGGCGTCGAAGCCAGCGTCTGGAACGCATTCTTTTTGCCGAAGGGCGCGCCGGCCGCGATCGTGACCAAGCTCAACAAGGCGATGAGCGACACACTCGACGATCCGGCGGTGGCCAAGCGGCTGGAAGATCTCGGTCTTGAAATCCTCCCTCCGGCGCAACGCACGCCGGACTATCTTGCCAAATTCCAGGCCGACGAAGTCAAGCGCTGGGCCAAGGTCGTCCACGACGCCGGCATTACGCCGAACTAAACCGCAGGAAGACGAGTTCGCTGTCGTCGTAGGCGCGCCGTTCGAGTTCGGTAAACCCTTCGGGCGCCGCAAAGCGCGCTTTGGCGGCTTCTTCGACGACGATCAGGGCGTCCGGCGCAAGCCAGCCGCCGCCGCGCGCCGAGGCGAGCGCCTTTTCGGCGAGATGCTGGCTGTAGGGCGGATCGAGAAAAGCGAGCGCGAAGGGCTCGAGCGGATGCGCTGGGCCGAGCTTGGTGGCATCGCGGCGGAAAATCTTTGAGACGCCACCAAGACCGAGCGATGCCGCGTTTTCGCGGATGAGCGCGCGCGCTTCGGCGCCGTCGTCGACAAACAGCACGAAGGCGGCGCCGCGCGAGAGCGCCTCAATGCCGAGCGCGCCGGTGCCGGCGAAAAGATCGAGCACGCGCGCGCCGGAGATCGGGTCGCCATAGGCATGGGTAAGAATGTTGAACAGCGACTCGCGCAGGCGGTCGGCCGTCGGACGGATCGATTTGGATTGCGGCCCGGCGAGCGCGCGTCCACGCAGCCGGCCGCCGACAACACGCATTATTTTTCACCGCGCGGACGGCGCGGCCG
>DATJBH010000129.1:0-6889 GCA_035515455.1 Xanthobacteraceae bacterium | reverse complement strand
TTGCGCGAGAAAGAACTCCGCATTGCGCTGGTTTGCTTCGGCGGCGTTTCGCTTGCCGTCTATATCCACGGCATCTGCAAGGAAATCCTCAAGCTCGTTCGCGCCTCGAGCGCGCTGCACCGCATCACCGACCGTGCGCAGCGCGCCAAGGCCGAATTCTTCGATTACGCCGACGCCGGCGATCCGGAATACGACACCGAGGCGGATTATTTTTGCCTGCTGCGCGACATCGGTCGCAAGCTCGAGCTGCGCGTCATTGTCGATACGCTGGCCGGCGCTTCCGCTGGCGGGATCAATGCCAGCATGCTGGCGCGGGCATTGAGCCACGACCTGTCGACCTCGCCGCTGCGCGATCTCTGGTTGGAGAACGCCGATGTCACCGTGCTGCTCGCGCCGGAGGCGCGCGCCCGCGCGGCCAGCAAATGGATTCTCAAGCCCTTCATCTGGGCGGCGGCGGCGACCGGCATGCTTGACGCGGTGCGCGACCGCGAGGTGCGCCGGAAGCTCTCGCTGTTCCTGCGCTCGCGTTGGTTCAAGCCGCCGTTCTCCGGTCCCATCATGGCCGGGCTGATGTACGACGCCGCCATCGCCATGGGCGAGCCGAAGACGCCGACCGCGTCGCTTCTGCCGTCCGGCCAGGGCCTCGACCTGTTCGTCACGTTGACCGACTTTTACGGCTATCGGCAGCCGCTGCAGATTCACGATCCGCCCGTCGTTCACGAGCGCGAGCACCGCCACGTGCTGCATTTCAAGTATCGCCGTCGGCCCGGCGGCGAGGTGGAGAGCGACTTCGCCATGGACAACGCGCCGGGACTCGCGTTCGCCGCGCGCGCGACGTCGTGCTTTCCCGGCGCGTTTCCGCCGGCACAGATCCTCGAGATGGACGCGCTCCTCGCCAGCCGCGGCGCGCCGTGGCCGCGGCGCGAGGAGTTCATCGTGCGCAATTTCGAGCGTCACCTGCGCGCCGATATCGATCCGGTCACCGCTTCGTTCATCGATGGCGCGGTGCTCAACAACCGGCCGTTCCGCGAGGCGATCACGGCAATCCATAATCGATCCGCCTATCGTGACGTCGACCGGCGGCTTATCTTCATCGACGCCAAACCCGCCGCCATTGCCGGCGCATCCCGCCATGATGTGCCCAATTTCTTCTCGACCATCAAAGGTGCGCTTTCGGACTTGCCGTCCGATCAGCCGATCGCCAACGAGCTTGCCTGGGTCAACAGCCTCAACGCCCAAGTACGTGGCATCAAGTCAATCATCGAAAACGCGCGGCCGCACGTCACCGAGCTCGTCGGCGACATCATCGACAAGCCGCTCGACGGCCTGTTCACGCATGACGACATCCGCCACTGGCGCGAAACGGTCAACGACCGCGTCGCCCGCGAAGCCGGCTTCGCTCATGAAGGCTATGTGCGGCTGAAGATGACGTCCGTGCGCGGCTTCGTCGCGCGCATGATGGCGACCATCGGCGGCGTGCCGCTGACTTCGCCGCTCGCCCGCGCCGTGGAGGAAATCGTCAATGCCTGGGCGGTTGCCCGCGGCATCGTCTATCAGCGGGCCGGCAGCGACGCGCTCAAGCACGAGGCCGCCGTGCATGCCCGACTGCCGCTCTGGATCGAGTTTTTTCTCGCTTTCGACGTCGATTATCGTCGGCGTCGGCTGCATTTCCTGATCGAAGGACAGAACCGGCTCTATCGGTTGCTTGATGAAGGGCGGTTTCCCGGGCTTGATCCCGCCGTCGTGGACCGGCTCAAGCGCGCTTTCTATCTGCGGCTCGACGTGCTGCAGCAATGCGAGGAGCCGGCGTTCTTCAGTTCCGGCGTTCATGCGCTGGTGGAGAAACTGTTCCGCCATCCGCCGTCGGCGAAGGATACGCGTGACCTTGCGGCTTATGCGCAGCGTTTCGTCGCCGGCGATGAGGCCAAGAGCATCGACCTGTTGATCGAGACGCTGGGCAAGGAAATCGACCTCAAGGCCAGCACGCGCGATCTCGATGAACTGCTGGCGTCGCTCGATCCGGCCGAATGGCATCCGGAAGCGCGCCGCGAGGTCCTGATCAATTATCTCGGCTTTCCGTTCTGGGACGTGCTGACCTTCCCGGTGACCACCGGGCGCGGCACCGGCGAATTGCGCGAAATCCTGGTCGATCGCATCAGCCCGGAAGAGGTGCATGCGCTCAAGGGATTTGCGGGCATCAAAAGCCTCAAGGGCATCGGCTTCAACAATTTCGCCGGCTTCTTCTCGCGCCGCTACCGTGAAAACGACTATCTGCTCGGCCGCCTACACGCCGCCGAGCGGCTGATCGACATCGTTTGCGATGCCGCCGGTGCGCAGCATGACGGCATCGATGTGCCGGCGCTCAAGCGTCGGGCGTTCGAACGTATCCTGCGTGCCGAAGAGGGCCACCTCGTGCATAGCGCCGATTTGATAGCGGCGCTCAAGCGCTGCATCGCCGGGATGGCGGCAGGTTGACCGCGGGCTAAGCTTCGCTTTTCGCCAGCGCCTGCACCGCCGCAAACAGGTCGCGCACCTCGCGTTCCGCGATTTTGCGGGTGATGAAGACGACGCGGCTGCCACGGTCGCCGTCCGGCCATTCCTGCAGCTCGACCGGCGGATGCGCGAGGTGCTGGACGTATTGTACCACCACCGGCCCGCGGCAGCCGGCGACATCGAGCAGGCCCTTGACCCGCAGGAGGTCGGGACCGCGCAGCGCGATCAGCGTCTCCATGGCGCGCGAAAACGTCGGCCACGCGATCGGGTCGCTCCATTCGAGTACAAAGCTTGCGACGCCGTCGCCATGTTCGGCTTCGGCGACAAAGCCCGAACGTTCGGCGGCGGCCGGCTCGATCACGCGGTTCGGATCGAGCGCGCCGGATACCGCGATGTCGATCGCGGCGCGCGGATTGAGCCTTTGCAGGCGCTCTGTCAGCCGCGCCACGGCTGCCGCGTCGGCCAGATCGGTCTTCGACACGATGAGCCGGTCGGCCAGAATGATTTGCTTGCGCGCTTCCGGGGCACCATCGAGCGTGGTCTCGCCGTTCACCGCGTCGACCACCGCGAGTACGACATCGACGTGAAATTCGCCGCCGAGCGCGCGGTCGGTGGAGAAGGTCTGCAGAATCGGCGCCGGATCGGCGAGGCCTGAGGTCTCGATCAGGACCCGGGCGAACGGCGGCACCGTGCCGCGCTCGCGGTCGAACACGAGCCGGCGCAGCGCGACCTGCAGATCGGTGCGGGTGATGCAGCACAGGCAGCCGTTGCCGAGGAGGACCGTTTCCTCGGCGCTGTCACGCACCAGCGCATCGTCGATGCCGACGGCGCCGAACTCGTTGACGATCACCGCGGTGCCGGCGCCTTCCGGCGATTGCAGGAAGCGGCGGATCAGCGTCGTCTTGCCGGCGCCGAGAAACCCGGTGACCACGGTCACCGGGATTTTCGCGCCGCGCTCGCGTTTCAGCCGCCGCCCGAACGGGCTCGCCTCGCGCGAGGGGAACAGGTCGAGCAAATCAGAAATCCATCTCGAGGATGTACAGCCCGCCGACGTGGCGATCGACGGCGTAGACGATCTGCCGCTCGTCGACGAAGACATCGTTCATCTGGATGGTGCCGGTCGGCGCGCCGGGAGGTGCCGGCGGCATGAACACGCCGACCTCCTTCGGCTGATACGGGTTCGCAATGTCGTAGGCGCGCAAGCCGCCGTTGAAGAACGTGCCGAGCACGATCTGATCGTTCTGCCACGCCGTCGGCAGCGGCACGTTTTCGTGGATGTTGTGCGCGCCGAAGCGTCCGGCCGCGGCGTAAATGCGGTGATCGGGCAGGGGACAGGTCGAGATCGGCACGAGGTTCGTCTCCTCGCGGGCGTCGAGCACCCAGATCAGCTTCGGCCAGTCCTTGGCGTTGTTCTCGGTCGACTCGTCCGTCACCAGCATCAGCCCGCGGTCGAACAGCGGCACCACCGTGTGCATGAAACCGGTGTACGGCGGCGAATTGGTCCATTCCGAGATCTTCTTTGGATTCGCCTTGTCGGAAATGTCGAGCACGAACATGCCGCCGTCGATATAGGCGAGGTAGCAGCGGTCCGGCCGCTGCGGATAGACGTTGGTGTTGTGGGCGCGATAGCCCTTGTCGAGCTTATGCCGCGGCGGCGGCATGACGTTGTCGCCCTGGCGCGTGCCGGGCTTCCACCAGCGGCCGACTTCGACCGGCTTCGACGGATTGCGAACGTCGACGCAGCGATAAAACTGATCGTCCTGCGGATGGGTCGGCGTGAAATCGCGCGAGCCGGACGCGCAGTGCACGTATTCGCCGTCGCAGAACCACAGCTGATGCACCCCGCGCGAATGCGGGCCGGAGCAGTCGAAGAACGAGATCGACTTCGGGTTTTCCGGCTTGGAAATGTCGAACAGCTCGAAGCCGGCGGGCTGCAGGTCCTTCTTCGAGGTCTGATAGGCCACCGCCATCAGGTTGCCGCAGGTCTCCAGCGAATTCGAGCGCATATTGGCGTGCGGCAGGTCGGTCTGGCACACCACTTTCGGCTTACGCGGATCGGACACGTCGACGGCGGTGAAATTCTTCGGCGCGCTCTCGTGCGCCAGCCAGATGATGCGCCGGCCGTCGGGCGCGATCTGCACCGACATGCCTTCGCCCATGCCGCCGAAACCCGCGAGCATGTCGTGGGCGAGCAGCTTGAAATTCCAGGTGACGGGTTGATAGGTCGAGGTCAGCGGGCTTGTTTCCGTGGCGGCCATTCAGGTCTCCTCCAGTTGGATCGTTTTACGGATTTTGTAGCGATTCGTGCCTTAGATTTTCCAGAGCGTCCTCGACCGACGCTCTCAGCGTGTCTAGGTCTTTGCTGATAATGTTCCAAATGATTTGTGGATCGACGCTGTCGTATTCATGTCGAATGATATTCCCGAGGGCGCGAATTGCCGACCATCGCTGATCGGGAAGAAGCGCTTCGGCCGTGCCTTCGAGCTTGCTCGCAGCTTCAGATATTCGGGCGAGACAACGTTCCACGGCATCCAATGTTCTCTCGTCCTCGACAAAACCGTCGTACGAAACGTCGCGCGTGTATTGTTTGATCCGGTCTATGTTAGCAAGGATATCCTCAAGGCGCCGGATAGGGATTCTAGAAGGCAACGATTTGATCCCGTTCGATCTCCTGACGCAAACCTTCCTTGCGTATGGGCTCGACCACGATATCGACCGGGCGATCGAGAATCTCCGTCAATCGGCGGTTGAGAGTGTCGAGGCGGCCAAAATAAGCGAAGCCTTCGCTCCGAGCTTCGGCACTTAATTTCACCACCACATCGACGTCCGAATCGTCGCGCTGCTCGCCCCGTGCTGCCGAGCCGAACAGCGCCAAGCCGGTCACGCCCGCGGCGCGCAGCTCCTGCTCGTGAGCCCGCAACCTTGAGATTAGTTCGTCGCGTTTCATGCCCCCATATTAGGCTCAGGCCTTGGCTTTTTCCATAAAATCCGGGCGCAGCGCCTTGCTCCAGTCCGGAATGGTATTGATGATCTTGCTTTTCACCAGGATTTCCGCCTGCTGCTGCATGTAGGATTTGAGGTCGGGGAAGCTCGGATTGACCTCGACCCGCGACAGCGCCGTCGAGAAGGTCTCGGCCGACATCTTGTAGCCCTTGTCGGCGTAGAACCTGTAGATGACGTCGTTGACCTTCTGCGGGCTGTTCTTGAAGTCGTTCGCCGCGTCAAGCCAGGCCTTCAGATAGGCGACCACCGCGTCGGGATTTTTCTCGACGAAGTCCGGCGTCGCCGCCATGAACACCGGCATCGAATCGAAACCGGAGAAATCGCCCAGATCGGTGCCGATGCCGTCGGCGACGGCGATGACGTTATAGGGCTCGACATTAGCCATGGCGTCGACCGTCTTGGCGGCGAGCGCCGCCACCATGTTGTTCACGTCCATGCGCACTTCGGTGTAGTCGCCTTTGTTCAGCCCGTAATGCGGCAGCACGATATCGACCAGATCGTTGCCGACCGAGGAGCCGGTCTGATTGGCGATGCGCTTGCCGCGCAGGTCGGCGATCTTGGCGATGTTGAGGTCCTTGCGCGCGGTGATGCGCGCGGTCTTGCCGACATGCTCGATCATGGCGATGGCGACGAGGCCGCCCTTGACGTTGCCGATGATGAAAGACGGCCCGGCATAGGTGCCGAGATCGACCTGGCGCGCCACCATCTGCTGCATGGTGATGTTGCCGGAGGGGACGGCGAATTCCTGGATCGCGAGGCCGTGCTTCTCGAGATAGCCGGACTTCATCAGATAATAGGTCGGCATGCCCCAGATATTGGTCTGGTAGCCCTGGCGGATCGTCACCGCCGCCGCGGCCGGGCGTGGCGCGCCGAGCGTGAGCGCCAGCGCGCCGGCGCCTGCCGCCGTCAGGTATTGCCGCCGGGTGAACGCCGATTGGTCGGTCATGGTCTTTCCTCCACCGATGAGTGTTAGGGCTGGTTAGGGCTGGTCCTGCTGCATGCCGAATTCTTTGACGCTTGCGGCGTAATCATCCAGCGTCTTGTTCATCACCGCGCGGAGCTCCTGCGGGGTCGACGACACGGCGATGGTGCCGGCCTTGTCGACCAGCGCGCGATAATCGGCGCCGGCGACGATCGGCGCGATCTTGTCGTGCAAGGCGTCGATGATCCGCTCCGGCGTGCCGGCCGGAGCGCATAGGCCGAGCCAGCCGAAGCGGTCGAAGCTGATGCCGTACTCCTTGAGCGTCGGCACTTCGGGCAGGCCCGCCACGCGCTGCGGGCTGGTCATGGCGAGGATCTTGAGCTGCTTATTCTGATATTGCGGCAGGATCGCCAGCGTCGGCGACACGTAAAAGCCGATCCGTCCGGCGATCAGTTCCTGCACCACCTGGAT
>DATJBH010000128.1:0-3170 GCA_035515455.1 Xanthobacteraceae bacterium | reverse complement strand
CCGCAAACGGAAATCACAGGCTGCAAAGGGCGCCGCGTCCCGCGGCGATGTCATGGTCCAGGATCAATCGCTCATCGCCGAATTGGAGAACGCCATCACGAGCGGCTCCAAGGACAAGCGCGTCGACGCTTTGCGGCGCATCACCGACCTCTTCGTCGCCGACGCCGATCGTTTCAATGATCAGCAGATCGACGTGTTCGACGACGTCCTGGGTCACCTCATCCAGCGCATCGAAGGCCGTGCTTTGGCGGAGCTCAGCCAGCGTCTCGCGCCGGTGAACAACGCGCCGCTCGACGTGGTGCGGCAGCTTGCCCGCAATGACGATATCGCGGTGGCGGCGCCGGTTCTCACGCAGTCGCGCCGCCTGACCGATCACGATCTAGTCGAAATCGCCAACACCAAGGCCCAGGGCCATCTTTTGGCCATCGCCGGCCGCACGCAGATCGCGCCGACGGTAACCGACGTGCTGCTCAATCGGGGCGACCAGCAGGTGTTCCACAGGCTTGCCGGGAATTCCGGCGCCAGCTTCTCCGACGACGGCTTTGCGACGCTGGTGCGCCATTCGGAGCGTGACGAACGTCTCGCCGAGGCGGTCGGACTGCGGCTGGACGTGCCATTGAAGCTGTTCCGCGAATTATTGCTGCGCGCCACCGAGGCGGTGCGCAAGCGCCTGCTTGCCGCGGCCGGGCCCGAAAGCCGCGACAAGATCCAACGCGTGCTCACGGCGATCTCGGAAGACGCGCAGCACGAGGCGGGCTTCCAGAGCGAGCACGATTACGCCGAGGCTAATGCCCGGATGCTGGCGCTGAAAAGCAAAGGCGAACTCAATGAAGCGGTGCTGTTCAAGGCCGCCAAGGACGATCGTTATGCCGACGTGATCGCGGCGCTGGCGTTGCTGTGCGGAGCACCGATGCCGCTGGTGGAAAATCTTCTGCAAAGCGAACATCGCGAAGCCTGGGTGATCCCGTGCAGAGTAGCCGGCCTGGATTGGGCGACGGTACGCGCAATCTTGAATTGCCGTGCGATTGGGCGCGCGACGACGGAACAGACGCTCGATGCCGCGCGCGCCGATTACTACAAGCTGTCGCAGGCAAGCGCGGGCAGAGTCCTTCGTTTCTGGCAGGTCCGGCAGACCACCGCGAAAGATGGCAACGGCCCGGTCAAGGCAGCCCCGACTGCAGCGTAATCCTGGATACTCGAACGGGGCGGAGGCAAAGCGCTCTCAAGACAGATGCGTGCTGAACATCGCAAAAACAGGCGCCGCTACGTCATGCACGCCGCCAGAATCGGTTTCGCCGACGGGTCGATGTTGGGGGATTGCCGGGTTATCGACATGTCCGGCGCCGGTGCCCGCCTTGAGCTCAAGAATATCGATACGGTACCGGATCAATTCGAGCTGCTGCTTTCGTACGACGGCCATTTGCGTCGTCAATGCTCGGTGGTTTGGCGATCGGAAACGGCCATCGGCGTAGAGTTCATACAGTCGACCTGAAATTAAGCCGCGCGCCTTTTCACGCCTTTCAGGCGCCTCCCAGCCCCTGCCTTACTCGCCCCGCAAAGCACGGGCAGGGTCGGGCAAGCTTCCGAGCCCCGATTCCAAGGAGAAGGCCATGGCCGCGCCGCCTCGCCAAAAGGCCAGCAGCATTGCGTTACGTGCGATATTCAATGCTTGTGCCGCCGCGTTGTTTTTCGCCGCGGCCATGCCGGCGCGGGCGCAGCAGCAGCCGGCGGAGCCGCCGGCGCGCATTATCGTCACCGGCGAAGGCAGCGTGCACGTGGCGCCGGATTTTGCCGAGATCGGCTGCGGCGTGACCACCAAAGCCAAGACCGCCAAGGAGGCGACCGACGCCAATTCCAAGGCCATGGCCGCGGTCGCGGCGGCATTGCACGCCGCCGGCATCGAGCAAAAGGATATCCAGACGACGCGGTTTTCGCTGCAGCCGGTCTACGCGCCGCCGCAGCCCAATGCCGAGCCGAAGCTCGCCGGCTTTTCGGTGTCAAACCAGTTCCGGGTGACCATCCGCCAAATTTCAAGCATCGGCGACATCCTCGATCGGCTGATCGCGGCGGGCGCGACTGACGTCGGCAACGTCGAGTTCTTGCATTCCGATTCTTCGCAGGCGCTCGATCAGGCGCGCACCGCGGCGATCGCCGACGCCAAGCACAAGGCGGAACTCTACGCCCAGGCCGCGGGACTGACGCTGGGCGGTGTCGGCTGGATCAGCGAAGATTCCGCTTACACGCCGCCGGTGGTCTTTGGAGCAATGCGGGCCGCGCCCGCCATGGCGGCGGTGCCCATCGCGGCCGGCGAGGATGCGTTGCGCGTGAGGGTGACGGTCGGCTTCGACATTGCGCATTGACGGCAATCACCGCCCTCGAACGTTTTCCGCCGGGCCGCGTTGTCGGTCAGCGCAAAAAAGCAACGGCGAACCGAATGCGAATCCTGCGGCACCTGCGGCGCCAGATCGAACGGCTGCCGCCCTACCCGGCGCTGGCCCTCATCGCCGTGCCGCTGGCCGTGGTCGAGCCGTTGAAGCTTGTGACGCTTTTCATCATCGGCAAAGGGCATTGGCTCGCCGGCGTCGTTACGATGATTTGCGCTTACGCGGTCAGCCTTTTCGTCACCGAACGGCTGTTTAAGATGGTCAAGCTCAAACTTCTGACCCTGCCGTGGTTCAAGACGCTGTGGTCATGGTTCGTCGCGGCCCGCGACAAGACGATTGATTATTTCCGGCCCGCCCACAGCCAATAGACCGGCGACGACTCCTATCGAGTTCGCGAAGTGAGCTTCGGCGCCGCCGTCACAGCTTGGTCACGGAAATCCGCGATGCCGATGTATCCGCCAACGGCGGGACGGCTTGCAGTACCCCATGAGAAATGGGACGGCGAATGTTTCCCATTCCCAAGAGCGTTTTTCTGACCCGCGGCATCGGCGTGCATCGCCATCTGCTCAATGCTTTCGAATATGCGCTGCGTGACGCCGATATCGAGCAGCAGAACCTGGTCACCGTCTCCTCAATTCTACCGCCGGGCTGCGAGCTGATCACGCCCGCCGCGGGGATTGCCACCTTGAGCCCCGGCGAGATCACGTTCTGCGTCATGGCACGTGCCGAGACCAACGAACGCGGCCGCCGCATCGCCGCCGGCATCGGGCTCGCCCGCCCCAAAGA
>DATJBH010000127.1:0-65369 GCA_035515455.1 Xanthobacteraceae bacterium | reverse complement strand
GCCGGCGCAGAACACCACCATGCCGCCGCGCTTGACGACGAGGCACGACACCGGGAACGTCGCCTCGCCCGGATGCTCGAACACGATGTCGACGTCGCGCTTGCCGGTGATGTCCCAGATCGCCTTGCCGAAGCGGCGCGCTTCCTTGACCCAGGCGTCGTATTCGGGTGTGCCGACCTTCGGCATCTGACCCCAGCACTTGAAGTCGTTGCGGTTTATGACGCCCTTGGCGCCCAGCTCCATGACGTATTGCACTTTGGATGGATCCGACACGATACCGATCGCATTGGCGCCGGAAGCGGCGACGAGCTGCACGCCGAACACGCCAAGCCCGCCCGAAGCGCCCCACACCAAAACGTTGTCGCCCGGCTTGAGGATGTGCGGCGCGTGGCCGAACAGCATGCGATAGGCCGTCGCCAAGGTGAGCGTGTAGCAGGCCGATTCTTCCCAGGTCAGATGCGCGGGCTTCGGCATCAATTGCCGCGACTGCACGCGGCAGAATTGCGCGAATGAACCGTCCGGCGTTTCGTAACCCCAGATGCGCTGCGACGGCGAGAGCAGCGGATCGCCGCCATTGCATTCCTCGTCGTCGCCGTCGTCCTGATTGCAATGGACGATGACTTCGTCGCCGACTTTCCAGCGATGCACTTTGGAGCCCGTCGCCCAGACGATGCCCGACGCGTCGGAGCCGGCGACATGAAACGGATTCTTGTGGACGTCGAGCGGCGAGATCGGCTGGCCGAGCCCGGCCCAGATGCCGTTGTAGTTGACGCCGCCGGCCATGACATAGACCAGCACTTCGTCCTCGGCGATCGGCCAGGTCGGCACCACTTCGCACTGCATCGCCGTCTCGGGCGGACCATGCCGCTCCTTGCGGATCGCCCAGGCGTACATCTGCGCCGGCACATGGCCGAGCGGCGGAATTTCGCCGATCTCGTAGAGATCCTTGAGTGGCGCGGCGGACGGCTTTTTTTGTGCAACGGCCATGATGGGCTCCCGGTATGCACCGGCGCGACGCGGCGGGCGTCACCAAGGGGTTAGTCTGCCGCAGCGCATGTTGCAGCGCAACAATTACTTGAGTCCCGCTGACAGGGCTCCGCCAAAGCCCTAAGCTCATTCACTCTGCGACGGCCAGCATGAGGGGGAGAAATTATGGGCATCATTATTTGGCTTATCGTCGGTGCGGTTGCCGGTTGGCTTGCCGGTACGGTCGTCCGGGGCGGCGGCTTCGGCCTGATCGGCGACATCATTGTCGGCATCATCGGCGGTTTGATCGCCGGCTGGCTGCTGCCGCGGATCGGGCTTTTGATCGGCGGCGGCATTATCGCCGAGATCATCAACGCCTTCATCGGCGCCGTCATCCTGCTGGTCATCGTCCGGCTGATCAAACGCTAACACCGCGGAAAGGAATCGGGCGTTAAGCAGGGAGCGAGGGCCGTCAGGCTCTCGCGCCGATGCTTTCTCTTTGGCAGTGCTCCATGGACGTCGCCCAAAAACGCCTGCCCGGAGAAATTTTGCCTTCGCCCGCCGCGCCATTTTCACCGACGCGCACCATCCGGCGCGTCGGGCTCACGCTTTTCCTGTGTTATCTGATCGTGCTCGGCGGCGCGTTTCTCAAGGGCGACTTTCTGTTTGATGCGCAGGGCCAGCCGATCGCCAATGATTTCGTCAATGTCGCCGCCGCGGGGCGACTCGCGCTCGAGGGAAACCCGGCCGCGGCCTATGACTGGCCAACGCATAAGCAGGCCGAAGTCCGCGTCATCGGTCACGATTTTGAGAATTATTACGGCTGGCATTATCCGCCGCCGTTTTTGTTTGTCGCCGCCGCGCTGGCGACACTGCCCTTCGTGGCGGCAGCGATCGTTTCGTTGCTGCTGTCACTCGCCGCTTATGTCGCTGCGCTGTGGAGCATACTTGGCCGCACCGGAATTTTCGTCGCCCTCGGCTTTCCGGCGGCGATCTGGAACGTCACCGCCGGGCAAAACGGCTTTCTCACCGCGGCGTTGATCGGCGGCACGCTCGGTTTGCTGGAGCGGCGGCCGGCGGTGGCGGGGATTTGCCTCGGACTGCTCACCTACAAGCCGCAATTCGGTTTGCTGTTTCCGCTGGTGTTGATCGCGGACCGACGCTGGAAAGCTATCCTTGTCGCCACGGCAACGGCGCTCGCGCTCGCCGCCTTGTCGTGGCTCGCTTTCGGCAGCGCGAGCTGGCAGGCCTTCGTGCATTGGATGCCGATCACCGGCCGCGTCGTGCTCGGCGAGGGCCATGCCGACTTCGCCCGGCTGCAAAGCGCGTTCGGTCTTATCCGCGCGCATGGCGGCAGCGAGACGCTGGCGTGGAGCGTTCAGGCCGGGGTGAGCTTAGTACTCGCTGCAGCGCTGGTCCTTCTCTGGCGCAGCCGCGCACCGTTCGAACTGAAAGCCGCCGCGCTCGCCGCCGGCACGCTGATCGCGACACCTTACGTTTATATGTACGACCTGGTCGTGCTCGCGGTCGCCGTCGCCTTCCTTCTGCGGCATGCGCTCGCGCGCGGCTTCGCCGCCGGCGAAGTCTTCGGCCTCGCC
Source organism: Xanthobacteraceae bacterium (assembly GCA_035515455.1). Lineage (GTDB taxonomy): Bacteria > Pseudomonadota > Alphaproteobacteria > Rhizobiales > Xanthobacteraceae > BOG-931. Next base: position 62,805 of record DATJBH010000127.1, on the reverse strand, counting down.
ACGGCGGCCGCCCTCGTTCTGAGCTTCCCCTACGTCAAGACCCAGGTCGGCCTTGCCGCGGTCCTGATTGTCTCGGCGCTGGTCCTACACCGCATATGTTGCGCCGCAACAAAATCCACGCCACATTAGCGAGGCCGGTGGAACGCGTGGAAAACCGATGGGCGATCAAGCGCACCGCGACGAGCCATTTCGCGATAAGCCATCTCGCGACAAACCATCTCGCGACAAACCTTGGATTTTTCGCACCTATGCGGGGCATTCGACGGCCGCCGCATCCAATGCGCTTTACCGCAAGAACTTAAGCAAGGGGCAGACCGGGCTGTCGGTCGCTTTCGACCTGCCGACCCAGACCGGCTACGACAGCGATCATCCGCTGGCCAAAGGCGAGGTCGGCAAGGTCGGCGTGCCGATCTCGCATCTTGGCGACATGCGTGCGCTGTTCGAGGCCATCCCGCTCGGCGAGATGAACACCTCGATGACGATCAACGCCACCGCGGCGTGGCTGTTGGCGCTTTATGTCGCGCTCGCCGACGAGCACGGCGTTCCGCGCGTAAAGCTGCAAGGCACCACGCAGAACGACATCATCAAGGAGTATCTGTCGCGCGGCACCTATGTATTTCCGCCGGCTCCGTCGATGCGGCTGACCAAGGACGTGATTTTGTTCACGACCAAGGAAATGCCGAAATGGAATCCGATGAATGTCTGTTCCTATCATTTGCAGGAAGCCGGCGCGACGCCGGTGCAGGAGCTGGCTTTTGCGCTCGCCACCGCGATCGGCGTGCTCGACGCGGTGAAGGCTTCCGGGCAATGCGCGCCGGAGGAATTCGGCGACGTGGTCGGGCGCATCTCGTTTTTCGTCAATGCCGGGCTGCGCTTTGTCACCGAAATCTGCAAGCTGCGCGCCTTCACCGAGCTGTGGGACGAGATCACGCGCGAGCGCTACGGCGTAACCGACCCCAAGCAGCGGCTGTTCCGCTATGGCGTGCAGGTCAACTCGCTCGGCCTGACCGAGCAACAGCCCGAAAACAACGTCGCCCGCATCCTGCTGGAAATGCTCGCGGTCACGCTGTCGAAGGACGCCCGCGCGCGCGCGGTGCAGCTGCCGGCCTGGAACGAGGCGCTCGGGCTGCCACGGCCGTGGGATCAGCAATGGTCGCTGCGCATGCAGCAGATCCTCGCCTACGAGACCGACCTTTTGGAATACGGCGACGTGTTCACCGGCTCGCCGGTCATCGCCGCCAAGGTCGCCGAGCTGAAAGCCGCGGCCAAGGATGAATTGGCGCATATCGAAGCCATGGGCGGCACCGTCAAGGCGGTCGAATCCGGCTACCTCAAGCAGCAGCTTGTCGAATCGAACGGCCGCCGCATCGAAGCGATCGAGCGCGGCGAGCAGATCGTGGTCGGCGTCAACCGCTTCATCGAGACCGAGGCGTCGCCGCTCGCCGAAGCGGCCGAGGCGGTGCTCACCGTATCGGAAGCCGCCGAGGCCGACCAGGTCGAGCGGCTCAACGCTTGGCGCGTTGCGCGCGATGCCAAGGCCGTGGCTGCGGCGCTCGAAGCCTTGCGGCGCGCAGCGAAGAACGGCGCCAACATCATGCCGCCGTCGATCGATTGCGCCAAAGCCGGCGTCACCACCGGCGAATGGAGCTTTGCGTTGCGCTCCGCGTTCGGCGAATACCGCGCCCCGACCGGCGTCGGCGGCGCCATACGCAACGATGCCGAGGGGCTCGACGGCATCCGCGCCGAAGTCGACCGGGTGTCGAAAAAGCTCGGCCGGCGCCTGAAATTCCTGGTCGGCAAGCCCGGCCTCGACGGCCATTCCAACGGCGCCGAGCAGATCGCGGCGCGCGCCCGCGACGCCGGCATGGACGTGGTCTATGACGGCATCCGCTTGACCGCGGACGCGATCGCGGCGGCGGCGGCGGAAAAGAACGTGCACGTGGTCGGCTTGTCGATCCTGTCCGGCTCGCACATGCCGCTGGTCCGCGACGTCATCGCGCGCATGAAAGAAGCGGGCCTCGGCGATGTGCCGGTGGTGGTCGGCGGCATCATCCCGCCGCAGGATGCCGAGACGCTCAAAGAGGCCGGCGTCGCCGAGGTCTATACGCCGAAGGATTTCGAGATCAATCGCATCATGAGCGATCTGTGCCGGATCGTCGAAGCAACTGCGGCGGCTGCGACGGAATAAATCACCGCTGCACTTCCATCGCCAGCGCATCGCGCAACGCGCTCGGACTGAGCGGCTTGCGCAAATACGAATTCATCCCGGCGGCACGCGCCTTGGCGTCGTCGGCGTCGCGGCCGGATATGCCGATGATCGGCGTCGCCGCCGCGGCGCCGGGCAGTGCGCGGATGCGCCGCGTCGCTTCGATGCCATCGATGCCGGGCAGCGTCACGTCCATCAGCACGACGTCGTAACCGCGCGGCACCGCGGCGACGGCTTCCTCGCCGGAGCCGACGAAGTCGCCGCTGTGACCGAGCTCGGTGAGGATGGTGTTGAGGATGACGCGGCCGTAAGGATTGTCTTCGGCGCACAGCACTTTCAGGCGGCGCGCCGGCATCGTACTCGAACTTGAGCGCTCCGCCGCCGCTGCCTGCGCGGGTGCGATCGGCAGCGCCGCCGTCAGGGTGAAACGCGAGCCCTGCCCCGGCGTACTGGCGACGGTGAGATCGCCCCCCATCAGCCGCGCCAGCACTTTGACGACGGCAAGGCCGAGACCGGTGCCGCCGTAGCGGCGTGCGACCTCGGCGTTGGCTTGCGCGAACGGCCGGAACAGCCGCTTGATCTCCGCGGGCTTCAGTCCGATGCCGCTGTCGGTGACGACGAATGTCAGTTTGGCGCGACCGCCAGCGGCGCGCCCCGCTTTCACTTCGAGCCGGACCGCGCCCTGCACGGTGAATTTCACCGCATTGTCGATGAGGTTCTCCAGCGCGGCGCGCACCCGCACCGGATCGCCGACCAGAAATTCCGGCATCTCGTCTGCTACCGTCACTTCCACGCGCAGGTTCTTGGTCTCGGCGCGCGCGGCAAGCGTCTCGCCCATCGCCGCGACCAGACGGCGCGGCTGGAAAATCTGCTGCTGCAAGGTGAGCGATCCGGTACCTGCTTTGGCGGAGTCGATGACCAGCGTGGTGAGCGAAGCAAGATGTTCGGCGCTGTCCTTGATGCCCGTAGCCCAGCGCCGTTCGCGCTCGCCGAGGTTGGAGCTGGCCAAGAGTTCGCCCAACGCCAGAATGCCGGTGAGCGCGGTACGGATGTCATGGGCGAACACCGCGAGCGCGTTTTCATCGCTGCGCGTCTGTCGCCGCGATATTCGGGCGCGGGCTTGTGTCCCACGCCGCATGCGCCGCCGCGCCCGCTTGGCGACCGGTTTTTTTTGTTTGGTGCGGTTTCTTGCCATGATCTGCTCTGATGCCGGATACACCATGCCATGGCGGTGTTTGGAACAAAACCGGCGCCATTTAGATCATCACAACCGATGAGACGTTAGCGCCCCAGCCCGACCATGCGCCGGATATCGCGCGGCGTCGCGCCGGCGTCGCGCAATTCGCGCAAGCCCGTCGCCTTGGTCGATTTCGAGAGCTTATGGCCCTCATCGTCGAGGATGAGCTTGTGGTGATGATAGGTCGGCTCCGGCAGCCCGAGCAGGGCCTGCAGCAGCCGGTGGATGCTGGTCGCCCAGAACAGATCCTCGCCGCGCACCACGTCGGTCACGCCTTGGAGGGCGTCATCGACAACGGCGGCGAGGTGATAACTGGTCGGCGTTTCCTTGCGGGCGAGCACCACATCGCCCCACAGCTGCGGGGCGGCGGTGACGATTCCGGTCTCACCGCGCGGCCCGGCGCCGGTCTCGGTCCAGGACAGCGGACCGGCCCGCGCGACGGCCGCGTCCATCGCCAGCCGCAGTGCAAAGGGCTCGCCGGCGGCGCGGCGCCGGGTCCGCTCGACGGCGGAGAGCTTGCGCGCGCGACCCGGGTAGATCGGCACGCCATCGGGATCGCGCGGCCAGCGGCCATGACGGTCGAGATCGGCGACCATGGCGCTCAGCTCGCTCCGGCTCTCGAAGCTCGGATAAACGAGTCCGCGCACTTCGAGTTCGGCAAGAGCGGCGGCATAATCGTCGAAATGCTCACTCTCGCGGCGCACCGGCTCGACCCATGATATGCCGAGCCAGCGCAGATCCTCGTAGATCGCCGGCTCGTATTCCGGACGGCAACGCTCGGGGTCGATATCCTCGATCCGTAAGAGCAACCGGCCGCCAAATTCGCGCGCCAGATCGTGGTTGAGCAATGCGGAATAGGCATGGCCCAGATGCAGGTAGCCGTTCGGGCTCGGTGCGAAACGCAGGATGCGGCTGTACATCGGCGATACGCTTCTCGACACTCACCCATGGACCCGGCACCGCACTCTAACATGCTGACCCATATTCACAGCGAGGCCGATCTCGACGCGGCGCTCAAAAGGCTCGGCGAAATCGAGCCGCGGTTCGGCGCGCTCGTGGCCGAAGCCGGGCGGCCGCCATTGCGGCGCCGCCCCGATGGCTATGCCGGGCTCGCCGCCACGGTGGTATCGCAGCAGCTCTCGACCGCGAGCGCCGGCGCGATCTGGGGGCGGCTCGCCGCGGCATTCGATCCGATGGCGCCGGCGGCCATCCTGCGCGCGCGCCCGGCCCGGCTGGCGCGGCTCGGCCTGTCATCGCCGAAAATCAAGGCGCTCAAGGAGATCGCGCGTGCCGTGACCCGCGGCGACCTCGCGCTCGCTTCGCTTGCCGATGTCGAAGCCGACGCCGCGCATGCCGCGCTCACCGCTGTGCACGGCATCGGGCCGTGGACCGCCGACATTTACCTGTTGTCCTGTCTCGGCCATGCCGATGCCTGGCCGGCCGGCGATCTTGCCTTGCAAGAGGCGGCGCGCCTTGCCTTCGGCCTGAAAGCGCGGCCGAATGCGAAGGAGATGATCGCACTCGCCGAACCGTGGCGGCCGCTGCGCGCGGTGGCGGCGCGCGTGCTATGGACCTATTATCGCGCCGTCAAGGGCCGCGAAGGCGCGCCGGTGGTGACCAAGATTCTGCCGCAAGCCCAATCCAAAACAACGAAGCCGAAAAGAGGTGGGAATGGCCGCTGAACTCGACGGTCCGCGGCTCAATCCCCGCTCCGGATCGGCGCGACAGCTCGTGGTTTTTCTGCACGGCTATGGCGCCGACGGCAACGATCTCATCGAAATCGGCCGCGCCTGGCAGCAATTGCTGCCGCAGGCGGCTTTCGTTTCGCCGCATGCGCCCGAGCCCTGCGCGCAGGCGCCGGTCGGCCGGCAATGGTTCGCGCTGACCTTCCGCAACCCGGACGAACGCTGGATCGGCGTCAACAAGGCGGCGCCGCTCCTGGAGCGCTTTCTCGATGCCGAACTGGCGCGCCATAAGCTGCCGCCTACGGCGCTGGCGCTGGTCGGTTTCAGCCAAGGCACCATGATGGCGCTCCATGTCGGGCTGCGCCGCGCCGCCGCCCCGGCGGCGATCGTCGGTTATTCCGGGATATTGGTCGAACGCGCGGACGGCGACGCCGAGAAATTCGCCGCCGAGATCAAGTCCCGCCCGCCGGTCCTCTTGGTGCATGGCGACCGCGACGACCTCATCCCGCCGCAGGCCTTGTTCCAGGCGACGCAAGGCCTGGCCGCTCTCGGCGTGCCGGTCGAGTGGCATCTGTCGGCGGGGGTCGGCCATGGCATCGACGGCGAGGGCTTGCGCCACGGCGGCGAATTTTTGGCGCGGCGATTTGGCGCTTCGGCAAGCGGGTTTTAACCGCAAGTCCTTGTATTGGGTAACGATTTCCTAGCAATTTGGGCCTAGAAGCGCGCTTATTGCTTAAAGGTGCGCGATGGTCATGGCGGCGATGCGGAAGCTGGCCCAGGGCGCCCGATTGGCGCGGCTGCGGTCGCTTATCTCTAACTTTAGCCGGAACAAGCGCGGCAACGTCGCCGTGATTACGGCGCTGGCGACACTACCGATGGTCGCCGCCGTGGGTTGCGTCATCGATTATACGTCAGCGTCGATGGTGAAGACCAAGCTGCAGGCCGCGGCCGACGCGGCGACGCTGGCGGCCGTCTCGCTCAATTCGACGGTGATCACCACTGCCAAGGCCATGACGGGCACCGGCACCGTCAGCGGCGGCTCGACCTTTGTCACCAATTTCTTCAATGCCAATCTAACCTCGGCGCCGGAAACCACGGGCTACAACAGCCTGACGCCGACCGCGACCGTCACGCTGTCCGGCACGACGGTGACGGCGACCCTATCCTTCACCGCCCAGTCGCCCACTTATTTTATGGGAATCATGGGTGTTCACAACATCGCGCTGACGGGCACCTCGACCGCGACCTACACCCTGCCCACATATATCGATTTTTATATGATGCTCGACGTGTCCGGCTCGATGAGCTTCCCCTCGACCGCCGCCGAGCAGGAACGGTTGCAGGCCGTCAATCCCGACAATTACAGCCAATATCCAAACGGCTGTACCTTCGCCTGTCATTTCACCTCATCGGGGGTTTGCGGGTCGGGCGAAGAACCGAATATCCCGCCAACAAGCCCTGTGAACTATGCCGCGACCTATAATCCAAGCCCCGGCGGCTATTGCCAGGGCTTTAACATCACGCGTTTAGGGACCACGCCTGCGGCCTGCACGTCGTCGACAACTTGCACCAACATCACACCGAGCGACATCAACTGGTCCAATACGCCGGTCACATCTTGCAACACGGCTGGGACCTCGTCTTGCATCCAGTTGCGCGCTGATGCCGTCGGCTATGCCGTCTCCGACCTCCTGTACTACGCGAGCACCAAACAGGTGGTGACCAACCAATTCCGGGTCGGGCTGTATCCCTTCATCCGCTACCTCTATTCCTATTTTCCGCTGACCACCGATCTGACCAGCACGGGCTCCGGCACGATCAACTACGCAGCCACGCAACTCGCCACGCTGCTGGATACCGGTGTAAATGCAAATCTGGGCTCTGGGGGCACCCATTTTGAGAATGCGTTTCCCAGCATGAATACCTTGATTTCGTCGGTCGGCACCGGAACAAGCTCGTCCAATACGCTGCCTTACGTATTCCTGGTCACCGACGGTGTCGACAATTCACAAACCTATGCCCCCTTCACCGGCAGCCATCCGCAGGTTTTCTCCACCTCGCTTTGCACAACGCTGAAGAACCGCGGCATAGTGATTGCTGTCCTCTATATTCCTTACCAGCCGATTCAGAATCCGACGAATTTCGCCGGCAACGAGGACAACAACGTCAACGCGCTCATTCCGCCGCAATCCAATGACGTTCCCAACACCCTGCAAACGTGCGCCTCTACAGCCAGCGATGGGACAGTCTTGTATTACACGGCGAACACGCCGTCGGACATCGACAGCACGCTGAGGCAAATGTTCGACAAGGCGACAAGCACCGCGCACATTTCGAACTAGCCGGCATCGCGGAGAGTGACGCTCTCACACCTCGTCGGGACAAATGGCGCGTCTCGGATACGGACTATAGCACTTTCGCTGGTCGATGTTCCGAGACATCAGCATGATCGCCGGCGGGAAAGATCACCCGACGAATCCTCACTGATATTCAAGCTAATGCGGTCACTGGCGCGCATAGATGGAGCGACGCGCAATGTCCACGATTGCCATCATGGAGAATTCTGCGACGATGCTGTCGCAGTCACGGATCGCCGGCACGTCAGATTACATCAGAAACTAAAGCGAGCCGCGGAAACACGCTGGCTGCGGTCGCCACGCATTTAGCCGCCGTGGTGATGACCACCGCCACCGCCGCCGGACCCACCCGATCCAGACCCGGAGCCGGAGCCGGAGCCGGAGCCCGAGCCGGAACCAGAGCCCGAGCCGGAACCAGAGCCGGAGCCGGAGCCGGAGCCGGACCCGGAACCAGAGCCGGAACCGGAGCCGGAACCGGAGCCGGAACCAGAGCCGGAGCCGGAACCAGAGCCGGACCCAGACCCAGACCCAGAGCCGGAACCCGACGAGGCGACGGCGCAGGCTGTCCCGGTTTGCGGGGTATAGACGATGCAGGTACTGCTACGCGGCACCGTATACAGCGCATCGGAAAGACCAATGTTGGCGCCGCCGTTAAACAGACCGAATAGCGGTGAAAACGTGTAGCTGACTTGGCCGTAGATCAGATAGCAGGGATAGGTGCCGCAGGTGGTGAGGTTCGTCGGCAGGGTCGGCGCTGCGTTCCCCGGCGTCAGTGCGGTGCCGTTGAGCGAATAGCTCCAGGCCACCGTGGCGTTGGTGCTGGAGTTGACGGCGATCTGCGAAATGGTGACGGTCGCCGGTGAGCTGGAATACGGCGCGAGAACCGTCGAGGCCGCGCCCACGATCGTGCTCATGTCCGTAGACGCGATGGTTTTATATTGATTGGTGATGCTGTCGAGCGCGTAAGTGGTCGCGCGCACTTTCATATAGATGGCGAGCGCGGTGCCCCCGTCGAAGGTGGCGAGCAGCAGCGTCGCCAGCACCGGCAAAATCATTGCGAATTCGATGGCGGCAACGCCGCGCGTCGATGCGAGAAATCGGCGTCGGAGACGCCGAAGCGCTGCTGGCGCACGCATCATGAATAGGGCTCCACCATGAAAGCGGAGACGCCCATGACCTCGGCCGTGCCATGACCGGTGTTCGGCAAAATCGAGCCGATGGGGATACCGAAGATCTGCCAGGGATAAACGAGCTGAACCACCATGACGTCACCCTGCGTGCCGGGGTTCCAGATTCCGGTGGAGATGAGAGCGCCGTTCGTATCGTACAGCGCCGGCGCCGAGGTAACCGCGCTGCTGAACGACGAGTAGGTTGCGACGTCCACCTGCACGTTGTTGCAAGTGAACAGCGCCGACAGCATCGGGCAGATGGTATTAGTTTTGAAGTTGCTTTGTGTCGTTCCGGCTTTTTGCACTTGTCCGGTCATGAACTGGCGGCCCGCCTCGACCGCGGCGGCCTGCAAAGTCGCCTGCGCGAACAAGAACAGCGTCGTTTCGATGATGACGAACAGTATCGCCAGGAACGCCGGCGCGATCAGCGCGAACTCAACGATCGTTGCGCCATCGCGGGCGGCGCCAAAGCGAGCAATGTTCCGCGGCATATATTTCGCCAGAGCTCGAAGCATATCGCGTGTCCCGCTCAACAAACGATCCGCAAAACTAAAATTGCACCTCCGCTCATAGTTGAGACACATTGATTATTCGTTGCCCACGACGAATAAACCGCATTGTACGCAGATCGCGGCAAGCCGACGTTAAGGTTACTTGACCGCGTATGAATTCATTACAAGGCGGCGAAATCGATCGGCTTGTGCCGATCGAGCGTGCGGCGGATCGGCGGCAGCGGATATTTGAGGCCGGTGGCGCAATTGAACAACAACGCCTGCTCGTTGCGCGTCACCCGGCCGTCGGCGAGGCTCCGCTTATAGGCGGCGTAAGTCGCCGCGCCCTCGGGGCACAGCAAAAAGCCCTCTTCGCGCGCGGCCTCTTCGAGCGCCGACGAAATCGCCTCGTCGGGCACCGCGATGGCGAAGCCGCCGCTGTCGCGCACCGCGCGCAGGATGAGAAAATCGCCGATCGCCTGCGGTACGCGGATCCCCGAGGCGATGGTCTGCGCGTTCTCCCAGCGCGCCGCATGCTCGACGCCTTGCTCGTAGGCGCGCACGATCGGCGCGCAGCCGGAGGCCTGCACGGCAACCATGCGCGGGCGCTTGCTGCCGATGAAACCGATCGCCTCCAATTCGGCGAAGGCCTTCCACATGCCGATCAGCCCGGTGCCGCCGCCGGTCGGATAGAAGATGACGTCCGGCACGCTCCAGCCGAGCTGCTCAGCAAGCTCGAGCCCCATGGTCTTCTTGCCTTCGATCCGATACGGCTCCTTCAGCGTCGAGGTATCGAACCAGCCGACTTTCGCCTTGCCCTCGGCGACGATCTTGCCGCAATCGTCGATCAGGCCGTTGACGCGATAGACGCTGGCGCCCTGCAGCCCGATCTCGCTGACGTTCACCTCCGGCGTATCCTCCGGACAGAAGATCGTGGTCTTGATGCCGCAGTGGCTGGCGTAAGCCGCCAGCGCCGCGCCGGCATTGCCGTTGGTCGGCATCGCCATGTGCTTGATGCCGAGCGCCTTGGCTATCGACACCGCCATCACCAGCCCGCGCGCTTTGAACGAGCCGGTCGGCAGCCGGCCTTCGTCCTTTACCAAGAGTTCGCCGCCACCCAATTTGGCGGCGAGCTTCGGCAGCGGCACGATCGGCGTCATCGCCTCGCCTAGGCTGACGATGTCCGCCGTGCGCCGCACCGGAAGGAGTTCGCGATAGCGCCACAGATCGGGCGGGCGCTGCGCCAGCGCCTCCTTGCTCAGCGCCTTCTTTACGCCGGCAAGATCGTAGCGCACCAAGAGCGGCTTGCCGGCGCGCGAGAGATTATGAATCTCGTCGGCCGGATATTTATCGCCGGTTTCCGAGCATTCGAGGTGGGTGACGAAAGTTTTTCGCTCGGTGGTCAGGTTGTCGTTGGTGTGCAAGGAAAATCTCCCCGGATTTTTGCCGGTTTTTTCAAACCCGAATTCACTTTAATAAGCGATATACGCAATGAAGCAATGGTTGGATAACTTTAGGCGATCAAACCGGGATCAGCGGCGCCACGACGCCGGAGGCTCGGTTTTCTCATTTGTGGACCTTCCCGCGAAAAATGTGATCCAGGAGCGCCACGGCCCTCACAACTCCTTGCCGACTATCGTGAGTGATAAAGTGATCAACAGGAATTTCGGAGACTGCGAGATTCACTCGATCTCATTTATGAAGTGAGGGCGCTGAGGGCGCGCAGAAAAACGATGAAGGCCGATATTGTTGGTCTTTTCCCTGGCAATCGTCACGGGCCTCATCGAGCCGTTCACGAAGCCGACACCCGGCTTTCCTCGTCACCAGTGGCTGTGCGGAAGAGAAGCGTTGCGTGAACAAGCGAAAATCTCGGCATTGTAAATATCGCGATCTGAAAAATAATTCGATACTTTGGAAATACTCCAAGCTATTTCGCCGACGACTTTCTTTTGAATCAGCATAAACTGCTCGAATACATTGACACGTAAAAACGCCGGCACTACGAAGTTCTAGGCTGCGTGGGCGAAGCGTTCATTTTAAACGTTGCAAATGTCACCTCCCGATCCGTCGAGCGACCAAAACGGCGCGCCGCAAAAATATAGCCAGTGGCACGCCGGTGTCCCCGGTTCTTGGAGTCCCGGATTTGCGCTTGCGGTAATTTTGATTGCGATGGCGCTGGGGGCCGGCGCCGATCGGTTGCTGTCAAATCCATGGGCCCGACCGGCGCGGGCGCAAGGACCCGAGACGGGTGAGACCTCTCGCCTGTTCTTTAGGAATGGTCAGCACATCATAATTCCGCAGGGCTCGCCGCTGCGCGCCCTCCTCATCGTAGCGAACGCCGTATCAGAGGAAGTCTCCCACACGCTGGTGCTGCCTGCAGTTGTGGAGGCCGACCCTGCACGCACGGTCAAAGTGCTTCCGCCCGTGGCCGGTCGCGTCGTCAGTCTCAAGGTCCAGCTCGGCGAACGCGTCACGCAAGGACAGGAGCTTGCAGTGATCGACTCGGGCGATCTGGCACAGGCCTATTCCGACGACGAAAAAGCACGCACCATGCTGACGCTCACCAAACAGACCCTCGATCGACAAGTCGGGTTGGAAAAGAGCGGCGGCGCAGCCATCAAGGACCGCGAACAGGCGCAGAGCGACTACGCCCAGGCGCAGTCGGAGTTCGACCGAGCCGAGACGCGCCTGCGGTCGCTCGGCGTATCGGCCGAACAAATGGAAAAGACCCGCCTGCTGTCTTTGAAAGCGCCGATTGCCGGCAGCGTGACCGACCTGGAAGTAGCCCCCGGCGATTTTCTCAACGATCCGACGGCGACGATCATGACGATCGCGAACCTGGACAGGATCTGGGTTACTGCGAACGTCCCGGAGAAGGATACCTCCTTCGTGTCGACCGGGCAGGCGGTCAACGTCACGTTCCCCGCCTATCCGGGCGAGACCTTCAGCGGAAAAGTGCTGTTCGTGAGCGACGTGCTCGATCCCGACACAAGGCGTACCAAGGTCCGCATCGCATTCGATAATCCGAACAACAATTTGAAGCCCAACATGTTCGCCAATGCAAGCTTCGCGGCGCCGGCGGTGTCGCGGATCGTCGTGCCGACGTCGGCGCTGGTGATGAACAACGACAGCACCAGCGTCTTCGTCGAGGTCGCGCCGTGGACCTTCGAGCGTCGCAATGTCGAGATCGATTATCAGGAGGGAGAAGGCGCCATCATCAAGAGCGGCGTGAAGCCCGGCGAACGAGTGATCGTCAAGGGCGGGGTCCGGCTCAATGATTGACCACTTCGTCGCGCTTTGCTTTCGAAAACGCTTTGTCGCAATGCTGGTCGCCGTATTCGCCTGCATATACGGCGTTTATGCCTGGTCGCAATTGGCGATCGATGCCTATCCGCTGCTCGGCCCCGTCGCCGCGCAGGTCACTACCCAGGTTCCCGGCCTTGCCGCCGAGGAGATCGAGCAGCAGATCACCATCCCGCTGGAGCGAGCGCTCAACGGCACGCCGGGACTGACCAGCATGCGATCCATCAGCACCTTTGCATTGTCTCAGATCAATTTGCTGTTTCGCGACGGCGCGGAGGACTATTGGGAGCGTCAGCGCGTCACCGATATCATTAATGGCGTCACCTTGCCGCCGGGGGCGCAGCCCAGTCTCGACGCGGTGACTTCGCCGGAGGGAGAAATCTACCGCTACACGCTCGAGTCCGACACCAAGAACTTGATGGAGCTGTCGGAGATTCAGCGCTGGATCGTCATTCCGGCCCTCGAACAGGTGCCGGGCGTCGCAACGGTGGACAATTTCGGCGGCTTCACGCGCGAGTTCAGACTTAATCTCGACCCAACCGAGTTGCTGCGTTTCGGCGTCGGAATCAACGACGTCATCAACGCCATCAACAACAACAACGCAAACGCGGGCGGCGGACGTGTTTCCCGCGGCGATCAGAGTTTCGTCGTGCGCGGCGTCGGGCTGGTGCGCAATCTCGACGACCTCGGCAATATCGTGGTGACCCAACGCAACACCGTGCCGATCCTGGTCCGCGATCTCGGCACGTTGAGCTACTCCCACCAGGAGCCGGAAGGCATCCTCGGCAAGAATGAGAATCCCGATACGATCGAGGGCATCGTCGATCTCCTCAAATACGAGAACGCATCGCAGGTCCTGGCCGGCATTCACGCCAAGGTGAACGAGCTGCGGCGGCAACTCGAGCCGCAGGACGTTCACATCGTCCCCTATATCGATCGCAGCGATCTTGTCGCGGCGACCGTTAGCAAGGTCGGCCATACCATGATCGAAGGCGTCGGCCTGGTCTGCATCGTCTTGATGCTGTTCTTCGGCAGCCCGCGCAGCGCCCTGGTCGTCGCGGTGACGATCCCATTGGCCATGGTGTCCATCTTCGTGCTGATGAACGCCACGAAAATGTCGGCCAGCATGCTGTCGCTCGGCGCCCTCGATTTCGGCGTCATCGTCGACGGCGCGATCGTGGTGACGGAGAATATCCTGCGGCGGCGGGAGGCAAAACCCACCGAGGAATTGACCGAAAGCGACGTGAGGTCGGCGACCGGCCAGGTGGCAAGACCGATCTTCTTCGCAACCTTGATCATCATCGCCGCCTATTTTCCTCTGTTTACCCTTCAGCGTGGTGAGGCCCAGTTGTTTACCCCGATGGCGTTCACCATCATTTATGCGCTATTCGGGGCACTGGTGTGCACGCTGGCGCTGGTCCCGGGCCTCGCCTACCTGGCGTTCCGTAGGCCGCGTCCCATTTTTCACAATAAGCCGCTGGAATGGCTGGGGCGCGCCTACCGTACAAGGCTTGCCGGATTGCTCGACCGGCCCACGCTTTCATATCTGGCCGCAGGAGCCGCGCTCCTTGGCGTTGTCGTTCTCGGCACCGCGGTGGGCCGTGACTATTTGCCCGATCTGGACGAGGGCGCGCTCTGGCTTCAGGTCCAACTGCCGAGCGGACTTTCGCTCGATGCCGCGAGTAAGATGGCGAACGAGCTCCGGCGCACCGTCCGGAAATTTCCGGAAGTCTCCTATATCGTCACCCAGCTCGGTCGCGAAGACCAAGCGGTCGACGCATGGACGCCGTCGCACATCGAGGCTCCCGTCGGGCTTACGCCCTACGACACCTGGCCGGCGGGCGAGACCAAAGCGGATTTCGTGCGAAAGCTGAATGCGCGCCTGCACCAATTGGCGGGGATCGATATCGGGATCAACCAGCCGATCAGCGATATGGTATATGACTTGATCGGCGGCGCGCACAGTTCGCTGGTCATCCGGGTCATGGGCGATGATCTGTCCGAGGATCGCAGGATCGCCGGTGAAATCGTCAATGTCTTGCGAAAGATCAGAGGCACGGCGGAGGCATCGATCTTTCAGGAACCGCCGCTTCCCCAGATCGTGATCACGGCCGACCGCGCCGCGGCGGCTCGCTACGGCATCAACGTTTCCGACATCACCAATCTGATCCAGGACGGCATCGGCGGCGGCGCGGTCACCCAGGTCTTCGTCGGAGACCGTGTCTACAATCTGACTGTCCGTTTCCCGTTGAGCGCGCGAAACGATCCGGAAGCGATCGGCAACCTGCCGCTGACCAGCTCCAGCGGAGCGCAGGTTCCGCTGTCCCAAGTCGCAAGCATCAGGCAGCGCACCGGCGAGAGCGTCATCACGCGCGAGAACAACCACCGGAATCTGACCGTGCGCATCGATTTGGCCGGACGGGATATGGTGTCCTACCTGGACGAAGTGAAAGCCAGGATTGCCCAATCGGTGCAATTCGACCATAGCAAGCATCACCTCGAATATGGCGGGCAGTTCGAGAACGAGCAGCGCGCGCAGGCGCGGCTGACCCTGATACTCGGCCTCGTGCTAGGGCTGATGACGCTGCTGCTCTTCACCGAGTTCGGCAAGTTGCGCCAGGCCCTGCTGATCCTCGGCATCGTGCCGCTCGCTACCTTGGGCGGATTGCTTGCCCTCTACGTCAGGGGCGAGACTTTGAACGTCGCCACGGCGGTCGGGTTCATCGCGCTGTTCGGCGTCGCGGTACAGAACGGCATCATCATGGTGGCGAATCTCAATCGAATGCGCGAGACCGGCGCGTCGCTGCGCGAGGCGACCATTGCCGGCGCCAGCGAGCGATTTCGGCCGGTGCTGACGACCGCGACAGTGGCGAGCATCGGCATGCTGCCGGCCGCCCTGGCGACCGGCGTCGGCAGCGACGTGCAGCGAGGCGTAGCGACCGTCGTCATCGGCGGCCTGATCCTGGCAACGCTGCTCACTTTGTTCATTCTGCCGACCTTCTATTTCGTGCTGGAGCGCTGGGCGGCGGGGCGCGCACCGGAGGGGGCACCTGCAGCCGAAACGGCGTAAGGGTCTCAGGGTGAAATAATGGTCTGGGGGGCTTTGCGAGGAATCGCTGTTTCGCTTGTTTCCGCCGTGCTGCTGACCCGTTGCGCCGTTGGTCCCGATTTCGCACCGCCGCCCGCACCGCCGGTAAACGGTTATACGCCGGACCCGCTCAGAATAACGAGCGCGGCCACGGCTGGCGGCACAGCGCAGCACTTCGTCACCGATCTCGACCTACCGGGACAATGGTGGACCTTGTTCCGTTCCAAGGCTCTCAACAGCCTCATCGAGCAGGCGCTCGCCGCCAACCCCGATCTGCAGGCGGCGCAGGCCGCGCTGAGGGTCGCGAAGGAGAACGTTTACGCCCAACAAGGGGCACTGCTTCCGACTGTCGACGGCAATTTCATCGGCAGCCGACAACAGTATCAGATCAGCCAGCCGTCCGATGTCGGCTCCACGCCCACGTATAACCTTTTCACCGCGCAGTTGAATATTTCCTATACGCCCGATGTGTTCGGCGGCACCCGACGCTCGATTGAATCGTTGGAAGCACAGGCGGATTCCCAACGCTTCGCGCTTGAGGCGACCTATTTGACCTTGACCTCCAATCTGGCCGGTGCAGCTGTGCAGGAAGCTTCGCTTCGCGGCCAGATCGCGGCCACGCTCAGCATCGTCAAGATCGAGACCGACGTGCTCAATGTGATGCGGCGCCAGCGCGATCTCGGCCAAATCGCCGAGGGCGACGTAGTGGCGCAGGAAGCTGCTTTGGCGCAGGCGGAGCAGACCCTGCCTCCGCTGCAGAAGCAATTAGCGCAGCAGCGCGACCTGCTGGCGGCCCTCACGGGCGGATTTCCAAGCGAACGATTGACCGAACGGTTTGTTCTCGCCTCGCTGCGTCTGCCGCGCGATCTACCCATCAGTCTTCCGTCCAAGCTGGTCGAGCAGCGCCCAGACATACGCGCGGCCGAAGCTAACCTGCAGGCCGCCAGTGCCCAGATCGGTGTCGCCATTGCCAACCGGCTGCCGAACGTCACGCTTTCGGGAGTGCCCGGAAGCACGGCACTCGCAGTCGATCAATTATTCACCCCGGGTTTCGGTTTCTGGACTGCGGCTGGGAGTATCACTCAACCGATTTTCCACGCTGGCACTCTGCTGCACCGGGAGCTGGCGGCGAGGGCCACCTACGATCAAGCGGAGGCGCAGTATCGCAGCACGGTGATCACGGCCTTTCAGAACGTCGCCGACGTGCTGCGCGCCATCCAGTCCGACGCCGTCGCCCTGCAGAAGGCAGTCGCCTCTGAGAGCGCAGCGGCGAAAAGCCTCGACATCACGCGTCGGCGCCGGGAGCTTGGCGATATCAATTATCTCGGCCTGCTCAACGCGCAGCAGACCTATCAGCAAGCGTTGCTCAGTCTCGCGCAGGCCAGGGCCGCCCGCTATGCCGACACGGTCGCGCTATTCCAGGCGCTGGGCGGCGGCTGGTGGAACCGAGATGACGTCGAACCGGAGCGACCGCTCTCGATTGTCAACCTCTTCCAATGATCCAAGTACCTCGAAACCGCCGACCCGCGTAAGGACAGCGTAGACGGCATGCCGCGGCAGTTGCGCAACCCGCCGCATTGGTCATGGACAGATCATCGCCGCTCTGGCTAAGGTTTCGGCCGCGAGTGCGCGATGCCAGGCAAGCGAAACTACGACGTGGTCATCGTCGGCGCCGGTTCCGCCGGCTGCACAATGGCTGCCCGGCTCAGCGAGGACAAAGCCACGCGGGTGCTTCTCCTCGAAGCCGGCGGCTGGGACCGCGATCCCTGGATCAAGATTCCGCTCGGCTGGCCGCATCTTCTCCTCAACCGCAAGCACGACTGGATGTATTTCGCCGAGGCCGAGGCGGCGACCGGCGGCCGCGGGCTCGAATGCGCGCGCGGCCGCGTTATTGGCGGCTCGTCCTCGATCAACGCCATGGCCTATGTGCGCGGCCACGCCGGCGACTACGAACGCTGGGCGGCGGCCGGGCTCAAGCAATGGTCCTACGCGCACGTGTTGCCCTATTTCCGCCGCCAGGAATCCTGGCAAGGCGGGCCGAGCTTTTATCGCGGCGGCGGCGGTCCGCTGGCGACGCAAACGGCGGCCTTCGACGATCCGCTGGTCGACGCCTTCGCCGAAGCCGGCCGCGCCGCCGGCTACACGGCGACCGCCGACTATAACGGCGCGCAGCAGGAAGGCTTCTGCACCTGGCAGATGACGGTGAAGGATGGCCGCCGCCGCAGCGCCGCCGACGCCTATCTGCGCCCCGCTTTGCAGCGGCCGAACCTGACGGTCGAGACCGGAGCGCTGGCGTCGAAGATCGTTTTCGACGGCCATCGCGCCGCCGGCATCGAATATCTCCAACGCGGCCAGACCGTCACCGCGCACGCCGAAAAGGAAGTCATCTTGTGCGGCGGCGTTATCAACTCGCCGCAGCTTCTGATGCTCTCGGGCATCGGCGATCCGGCCGAGCTCGCCGCGCACGGCATCGCGGTCAAGGCGGCGCTGCCTGGCGTCGGCAAGAATCTGCAGGACCATATTTCGGCGAGCGTCGCCTATGCGCGGAAAGAACCCGGCCCGTTCCATCGCGCCATGCGCTACGACCGCATCGTGCCGGCGCTCGTTTCCGCCTATCTGCGCGGCGAAGGGATAGCGACCGGATTGCCGACCGGCCGCATGGCGTTCCTGAAAAGCCGGCCTGACCTCGCAATGCCCGACGTGCAATTCATCTTCAACGCCGCGCCGATCACCGCGCATCCTTATCTGTGGCCGTTCCGCCGCGCTTATGCCGACGCTTACGCCTGTCGCGCCGTGGTGCTCCGCCCGGAAAGCCGCGGCCGGCTCGAGCTCGTCTCCGCCGATCCGCGCCAGGCGCCGCGCATCCGGCAGAATTTTCTCGCCACCGAGAACGACTGGAGGACGCTGCGCGCCGGCCTGCGCATGGCGCGCGAGGTGTGCCGGCAGGCGCCGATGGCGCCGTTTGCGGCGCGCGAGATCGGCCCCGGCGAAGGCGCCACCTCCGACGCCGAGCTCGACGCCCATATCCGCAAGGATTCGATCACCGTGCATCATCCGCTCGGCACCTGCAAAATGGGCATCGCCTCCGATCAAGAGGCCGTGGTCGATGCCGAGCTTCGCGTCTTCGGCGTCGAAGGCCTGCGCGTGGTCGACGGCGCGGTAATGCCGGACCTGGTCGGCGGCAATATCAACGCGCCGATCATCATGATCGCGGAAAAGGCCGCCGACCTCATTCGCCGCCGGCCGCCGCTGGAAGCGGTGCGGCTCGCCGGCGCCAGCGAATATTCGCGGCAGTGAACCCTTCCGCCCCGCAGCCGGCGGAGGCCATGACCGGCGCAGCCCGTAAGCCCCGGGCCGGGCTTCACAATCCTGTCACGCCTGCCTATAAACTAGCACCCATCGCCGCACTGCGGCACTGAGTCGAGGTGGGAGCGTCGCTTTGAACGCTCATGTATCGCCGTCGGGCTTTCCGGCCCTGGTCCTCAACGCGGACTTCCGGCCGCTGAGCTATTACCCGCTGTCGCTGTGGTCGTGGCAGGACGCGATCAAGGCGGTGTTTCTCGAGCGCGTGAACATCGTCGCCAATTACGACCGCTCGGTGCACTCCCCGAGCTTCGAGATGAAGCTGCCCAGCGTCGTGTCGCTCAAGACTTTCGTAAAACCCGCGACACATCCCGCCTTCACCCGGTTCAATGTGTTCCTGCGCGACCGCTTCTCCTGCCAATATTGCGGCGCGCGCGAGGATCTGACGTTCGACCATCTGATCCCGCGCTCGCGCGGCGGCCACACCGTGTGGGACAACGTCGTCGCCGCCTGCTCGCCGTGCAATCTGCGCAAGGGCAACCTGACGCCGGACGAAGCCAAGATGTTTCCGTCGCAGCGGCCGTTCCAGCCGTCGGTGCAGCATTTGCACCGCAACGGCCGGCTGTTCCCGCCGAACTACCTGCACGACAGCTGGCTCGACTATCTCTATTGGGACACCGAACTCGATCCGTAAGCGATCGGCTCCGCCGCGCCGCGTTTTATGCTGCGCTGCATCGGAAACAATAAAGCTTTCGAGCAATTTTTAAGGTTGTGCGCTCCGGCGCATGGGCCTACATGCGAAAATGGTGCCGATTGCCTGGCGAAGCGGGCGCGCGGCCAAAAGGATCGCTGCTATGGGATCGCTGGTGATGCTCGACCTGATGGGCGGCGTGGCGCTGCTGCTCTGGGGTCTGCACATGGTGCTGACCGGCGTGCTGCGCGCCTTCGGCCCGGATCTCCGCCGCTTCCTCGGCAACGCGCTCGGCAATCGCTTCACCGCATTTGCCACCGGACTCGGTCTCACGGCGCTTCTGCAATCGAGCACCGCTACCGGACTGATGACGACCTCGCTCGCGGCCGACGGCATGGTCGGCCTCGTGCCCGCGCTTGCCATCATGCTCGGCGCCAACGTCGGCACGACGCTGATCGTGCAGCTCCTGTCGTTCGATATCTCCGCGGCCGCGCCGGTGCTGTTCGTCATCGGGCTCGTCACCTTCCGCGTCGGCGGATCGAGTCTGACGCGCGCGCTCGGCCGCATCGCCATCGGGCTCGGGCTCATCCTGTTGGCACTGCATATCCTGCTCGACACGCTGGCGCCGGCCGAGCAGGCGCCAGCCGCGCAGGCGCTGCTCGCTTCGATCACCAACGACCCCATGCTTTGCATCGTCATCGCCGCAGCACTGACCTGGGCGGCGCATTCGAGCGTCGCCGTCGTGCTGCTGGTCATGTCGCTTGCCTATTCGCAGTTTGTGACACCTGACGCATCACTGGCGCTGGTTCTCGGCGCCAATCTCGGCAGCGCCATCAATCCGCTGATCGAGGGCGGCATACGCGGCGATCCGGCGAGCCGGCGCCTACCGCTCGGCAATCTGATCAACCGCCTGGTCGGCGTCGTGATCCTGCTGCCGTTCCTTCATCCGCTCGCGCGCGAGATGATGGCGTGGCAGCCGAATCCCACCAAAATGGTGGCGGAATTCCACATGCTGTTCAACCTAGCGCTGGCCGTCGCCTTCATCGGCCTGCTCGATGGCGAGGCCTGGCTCTTACGGCACATCTTGCCGGAAAAGCAGCAGCCGGCCGACGCGGCGGCGCCGCGCTATCTCGACGAGGCGGCGCTGGAAACGCCGCCGCTTGCGCTCGCCAATGCCGCGCGCGAGACGCTGCGCATGGGCGACACCGTCGAAGCCATGCTGCGCGACGTCATGACCGCGCTGATGACCAACGATCGCAGGCTGGTCAGCGACGTCGAACGGCGGGACAATATCGTCGACAAGCTGAACGAGGCGATCAAGCTCTATATCACAAAGCTCACGCGCGACAGCCTCGACGAGCGCGAAGGCCGCCGCGCGATGGAGATCATTTCCTTCACCATCAATCTCGAGCACATCGGCGATATCGTCGATAAGAATCTGTGCGAGCTTGCCGCCAAGAAGATCAAGCGGCGCTACCAATTCTCGCCGGAGGGCGCTACCGAGCTGACCGCCTTCCACAAGCGCGTCTGCGAATGCCTGCAGGCCGCGTTCGGCATCTTCATGACCGGCGACGTCGAGGCCGCGCGCAAGCTTCTTCGCGAGAAATCCCAGCTGCGCCGTGCCGAGCTGGCGGCGGCCGATCGTCATTTCGAGCGGTTGCGCGAAGGCCGCCCGGAGAGCCTGGAGACCACGTCGCTGCATCTCGACGTGTTGAGCGACCTCAAGCGCATTCATTCGCACATCTGCTCGGTCGCTTATCCGGTGCTCCAAGCCGCCGGCGAGCTACCGGAACGTGCAGAGACGAAGGTGGACGCGGCGGCAGATGCAGTGACCTACCAACCGAAGCTGTTGTGAACGAGCCTTGCCACAGCGACGTGCTACGCCGCGCTTTCCCTTGGCATCGCACCGAACGCCGGCGCCACTTCCGCCATGAAGCGCGCCATCTCGTCCTTGACCTGAGCGTGCGGTTTTAGGCCGACGTTGAAATAGAGGATCACTTCGGAGAACCCGGCCGCCTCGACTTTTTTCAGCGTGTCGATGATGCGCGCCGGCGAGCCGAGCAGCACCGAATTCTCCGTCAGATCTTCCGGCTGCACCTTGTGCAGCCGCTCGACCATGTCGATGAAATAGCGGTAGCTCGGCGGCGCGGTCTTCGGATCGCCGGGCAGCGCCGGGATGACGCATTCTTTGTAATAGCGGATTTGCCGGGCCCGCGCGGCGTCTTCCTGCGCCTTGTTGTCGTAGAAATGCATGAAATAGCTGCACATCAGCCGGCCCGGCTTGCGGCCGTGCTTGGCGCAGGTCTCGTTATAGAGATCGGCGACCTGTTTCAGCCCGCCGTAGCTCATGGCCGCGGCGAACGGCGCCACGATCAGGCCGCAGCCCAAACGCGCGGCAAGCTCGATCGACGGCTTGGAGAACGAGCCGACATAGGTCGGGATCGGCTTTTGCACCGGCTTCGGCGTGATGCGCACATCGTCGAACGAATAGTATTTGCCGTGGTGCGAGATGCGGTCGTCCGCCGCCCACAGCTCGCGGATCAGCTCCAGGCCTTCCTCGAAGATGCCCTGATTGTCGTCAAACGAGACATGAAACGGCAGATATTCGCGCCGGTCGTAACCGCGGCCGGCGGCGAAATCGACACGGCCGTCGGACAACAGATCAAGCGTCGCCCATTGCTCGGCGACGCGGATCGGGTGATGCAGCGGCGTCACCGTGACCGCCGGCGCCAAGCGGATGTGCTTGGTGTTGGCGGCGACATAGGCCAGCACCAGGTCCGGGCAGGACAAGACGCCGAGCGAATTGAAATGATGCTCGCCGATCCAGGCCGAATGCATGCCGAGCTTGTCGGCATAGAGCGCCTCGGCGGTGATGTCGGCGACGAACTGGTTGGAGGAGCGTTGATTGTTTTCGTAGTGGTTGTCGCTCAGCGTGAAATAGCCGAAGTCCATGGCATCCTCCCTGACATCCACATTGCATGGCGCTTTGCGCCGTTATCGGAAAGCTAGTTGAAATTGCATCTGTTGTAAATGCAATAATCCGGCGCTAAAGTGCGCTTTATGGCAGCCGGATTTTCCTCGCGACTCGAGCTCAACGATTATCTGCCGTATCTGGTGAACCGCGTCGGCACGATTATCGCCGAGCAGTTCGGCAGCGAAGTGCTGGCCCGGCACGGGCTTACCATCGCGATGTGGCGCGTGCTGGCCGCGCTCGCCGCCCACGGCAGACTGCGGCAGATCGATCTCGCCGGCTTCACCAGCATCGAGACCTCGACCTTGTCGCGGCTGGTCGCGCGGCTCGTGCGTGCGGGGCTGGTGACGCGCGGCCGTTCGGCCAACAGCGACCGCGAAGTCGCCGTGAAGCTTTCGGGCAAGGGCGACGCGCTCGTCGGCCGCCTCATCCCGCAGGCGCGGCAATACGAGGCCGCCGCTATCGCCGGACTGTCGCGCGAAGAGCTTCTGGTGCTCAAGCGCTGCCTGCGGCGCGCCTATAGCAATATGAAGAACCGGGAGACGGCCGGAGCCGAAACCCGCAGAAGCCGCGCCGGCTAGTCGACCCGCGTGCCGGGCGCGGCATCCTCGAACACCGACACGTCCATCGGCTTGCCGGCAAAGCCGAGCTCGTTCCAGCGCGCCGCGACCTGTTCGTACATCGCTTTGTCGAGCTTGGTGCGCTTCGAAAATGTCTTGATGTGGCGATAATCCATGCAGGCATTGATCAGCGCCTTGGAGCCCCAGGGCCGGATTTCCGGCGGATTGAGGCTCGGATCGAGGAACGTGCTCCAGGTCTCGCGCAAAATGTCGATCGATTGCGCCGGCCGCGACCGCGTCGCCATCGCCCACAGCACCTGATGGATGTTGCTCGGATCGACGTCGTCGTCGACCACGATGACGTATTTGCCGAAATAGGCGCCGCCGGTGCATTGCGCGGCGAGCGCCATCACCTGCGGCGCGTGGCCGGCATACATCTGCTTGATCGAAACCACGGTGATGCCCCAGCCGGCCGCTTCCGGGATCGACCACACGCCCTGGATGCCCGGAATGCCGAGCTTCTGCAGGTCCGACCAGATCGCTGCCGAGCGCAGCGCCGCCCAGAACAGCCCGCACTCGTTGGCCGGCCCGTCCGCCATCAGCGCGCAGGTCAAGGTCGGATTGTTGCGGAAGCGCACTTTCTCGACGCGCATATAGGGCGTGGCGCCGGTCGGGCGGCCGTAATAGCCGGTGAATTCGCCGAACGGGCCTTCGGCGAAAGTCTCGTCGGGATAAACGAAACCTTCGATGATGATCTCGGCGCGCGCCGGCAGCGGCAGACCGGTGAGATCGCTCTTGAACACGTCGATCGGCGCGCCGTTGATGCCGCCGTAATAGTCGTATTCGCATTCGGTCTTGGGAAAGCTCGTCGCCGCGACAAGAAACAGCAGCGGATCGATGCCGTAGGCCGCCGCGATCGGCATCGGCTTACCCATCTTCCACCACTTCTCGCGGTCCAGCGTCGCATCCTTGCCGGGCGAGGTGTAGATGCCGATCTCGCGCGGGCCTTTGATCATCATGCGATAGGTGCCGACATTGACGCGGCCGGTCTCCGGGCATTGCGTCACCACGGCATCGCCGGTGCCGAGATAAAGCCCGCCGTCGAGCGGCCACATGCGCTGCGCCGGGAATTTGCGGATGTCGACTTTGTCGCCAGTCTCGATGTTCTGGTTGCAGATCGCGGTCTCGGCCGCCACCTCCTTGGCCTTCATGGTGCGGCCCATCTTGCGCTGTAGCGCCTGCACCGCTTTGAGCGGATGATCGACCGGCTCCTCGCCGATCATCAGGCAGAAGCGCGACAGGTTGCAGCCGATCGTGTTGTAGAGGGCGCGGTGGCCGGGGTGGCCCTTGATGTTCTCGAACAACAGCGCCGGGCCTTTTTCGTTCGACGCGAGATAGGTGATGGTGGCGGCTTCAAGGTCGGGATCGACCTCGGCGCTGATGCGCTTCAACTCACCCATCGCCTCGATCTTCGCCAGCCATTCGTCGAGGCCGCTGGAATTGGGCCGCGTTTGGCTCGCTTGACCGTCATCCGAGGCCGCCTGGCGCTGCGGCGCGACTGACACGCTCATTTCCATCGTGATCCACCCTTCGGCGATTTTCGCTGCGGCGATTTCCGCCCCGTTGCTGCGACCTTATTGGTTCTTGCGGGCGCGGGAAAGTCGCACCCGTCGCGCGGAACCGATAGCCGCGGCGGCCCGTTGAGCGCATGGAGCGCAACATGGCCCGCTTATCAAGGAATCTGCCGCAATCGACGGTCGTCATCACCGGCGCATCCGCCGGCGTCGGCCGCGCCACCGCGCTGCGCTTTGCCCGCGCCGGCGCCAATCTGGCGCTGATCGCCCGCGATCGCGCGGCGCTGGAAGACGTTCGCGGCGAGGTGGAGAGGCTTGGCGGCACCGCCATGGTGATGCCGCTCGACGTCGCCGACGCCGACGCCGTGTTGGCGGCAGCCGACGCCATCGCTGCCGAGCGCGGCGGCATCGATATCTGGATCAACGACGCGATGGTGACGGTATTCGGCCCGGTCTGGCAGCTCACGCCGGACGAATTCCGCCGCGTCACCGAGGTGACGTATCTGGGTTTCGTCCACGGCACCATGGCGGCGCTGCGCCACATGCGGCCGCGCAATCGCGGCACCATCGTGCAGGTCGGCTCGGCGCTCGCCTATCGCGGCATCCCGCTGCAAGCGGCCTATTGCGGCGCCAAATATGCGATCCGCGGCTTCACCGATTCGCTGCGCAGCGAACTGATCCATGCCGATAGCAAAGTGGCGCTGACCATCGTCGAGCTGCCGGCGGTGAACACGCCGCAATTCGACTGGGCGCGCACCCACATGCCGCGGGAGCCGCGGCCGGTCGCGCCGGTGGTGCAGCCCGAAGCCATCGCCGAGATCATCTTTCGCGCCGCGCTCGATCCCAAGCGCGAATATTGGCTCGGCCTGAGCACCCTCAAGGCCATTCTCGGCGGCATGGTGCTGCCGGCGTTCCTCGACCGCTATCTCGCGAAAAACGCCTATGACGCGCAGGAGACAAAAAGTCTGGTTTCGCCGGCGCGCGAGGACAATCTGATGACGCCGGTTGCCGCGCTCCACCGCACCCGGGGCCGCTTTGGCAATGAAGCGGCGAACAGCGTCGTCGCGGTGCCAGGTCCGCTGGCGCGGCTCATCCCGGTCGTCGCGGGCGGGATTGTCGGGCTGTCGCTCGGCTTGGCGCTTGGCGCCCTGCCCCACCGCCAAGCCAATTGTGCGCTGCCACGCCGGCCTTTCAGCTTGCTACGCTAACGGCGAGGCCGCGGCCGCCTCGTCGTCGGCATCCTCCTCGACGCGTCCGGCTTCATGACGGCGGTGTCTCCTCTGTCCCGCAAGCGCATGCGCGGTATTGATCAGCGCGATATGCGATAGCGCCTGCGGAAAATTGCCGGTCAGGCGCTTGTTCTTGACGTCGTATTCTTCCGACAGCAATCCGACGTCGTTGCGCAACGACAACAGCCGCTCGAACAACGCCCGCGCCTCGTCGCGCCGGCCGAGCAGAACCAGATTGTCGGCGAGCCAGAAGCTGCACGGCAGAAACACGCCTTCGCCGGCCGGCAGCCCGTCCAGTCCGGCGGCGCTGTCATAGCGCCGCACCAGACCATCGATGACGAGGTGCCGCTTGACCGCCTCCACCGTAGTTTTGACGCGCGGATCTTGCGGCGGCAGGAATCCGACCAGCGCGATCAATAAAGCGCTGGCGTCCAGGTGCTTCGAACCGTAGCTTTGCGTGAACGCGCCGAGTTCGGGGTTGAAGCCGTAGCGGCAGACGTCGTCGTGGATGGCGGCGCGCAACGCGCGCCAGCGCTCGATCGGTCCGTCCATCCCGAAACGCTCGACGGTCTTGACGGCGCGGTCGAAGGCGACCCAGGCCATGACCTTGGAATTGGTGAAGTGTTGCTGATCGCCGCGCACTTCCCAGATGCCGTGATCGGGCTTGGCCCAGATCGTTTCGAGATGGTCGAGTAGGCCGAGCTGCATATCCCAGCCATCTTCGCTGGCGCCGAGCTTGCCATGCCGGCCGTGGTGCAAGGCATCCATGATCTCGCCATAGACGTCGATTTGCAGTTGCCTGGCGGCGGCATTGCCGGCGCGGACCGGTTTGGCGCCCTGATAGCCGTCAAGCCACGGTATTTCCCATTCCGGCACGCGATGCTCGCCATTGACGCCATACATGATCTGTACGCGCGCCGGTTCGCCGGCGACGGCCCGCAACAGCCAATTGCGCCAGGCGCGCGCGTCCTCGTAATAGCCGGCATTCATCAGGGCGATCAGCGTGAAGGTCGCGTCGCGCAGCCAGCAAAAGCGATAGTCCCAATTGCGCTCGCCGCCCGGCTGCTCCGGCAGCGATGTGGTCGGCGCCGCGACGAGACCCCCCGTCGGGAAATGGGTCAAGGCTTTGAGCGTGAGCAGCGAGCGCAGCACGGGCTCCGCCCAGCGCCGCGTCGGCTTCGCCAGCCCGCCCCAGCCGCGCCAGAAGTTTTCGGTCTCGGCCAGGGCCTCGAGCGGATCGATCGGCCCCGGCGGCGCCAAATGCGCGGGGCCAAAGGTCAGGACGAAGGAAACGGTCTGTCCCGCCGTCACGGCAAATTCGCCATCGATCATTTGGTGCTTGCCGTGGAGCTGAACCGGCGTCCGCAACACCGCGCTATCGGGACCCGACACCGCGCGCCAGCCGCCGTCGTCAAGACGCGTGACCCACGGCACCAGCGAACCGTAATCGAGCCGCAGCATCAATTCGGTCCGCAGCGCGATCTGTCCGCGCCGGCCGTAAACCAGGCGAACGACGTCGGACGTGGTGCCGCGCGGCGGCATGAAGTCGACGACTGTCGCTGCGCCATCGCCGCTTTCGATGTCGGTTTCCAGGACGAGTGTGCGATCGCGGTAGCGCCGCGAGATGCGCGCACTGGGCTCGCGCGCGCCCAAGAACCAGTGCCCGTTGTCGGGCGATCCGACCAGCGCCGCGAAACAGGCGGGGCTGTCGAAGCGCGGCCAGCACAGCCAGTCGATCGAGCCGGCGCGCCCGACCAGAGCGGCCGTCTCGCAGTCGCCGATCAAGGCATAATCTTCGAGTGGAGAAGTCATCGCGGCGATTTGTGCCCTCCGTCTAAACGCCATACAGGGCCGCCTCGTTCCCGGTCGTGGCGGGCGATCGCCCAACGGCGCACGCTGCGCGGGAATGCCGCTTTCCTTTGCCGCGCCGCTGCCTTAGCTTTTGCGGCGGCGGACAGCGCCACAACGAGAACGTTCCGGGGGAAACGATGGCCGGCGAGGCAAAGGTTCAGGTTTCGCAGTTTTTGGACGAATACGGGCTTGGCTCGTTCCAGATCAAGCTGATCATCTGGTCCGTCCTGTTGGCAATGATCGACGGCTATGACATCGGCGCCATCGCCTTTGCCGCGCCGCATCTGATCGCCGAATGGCATATCCCGCCGAAAGCGCTCGGGCTGGTGCTCTCCGCCAGCAATATCGGCGTGCTGTTCGGCTCGCAGATCTTCGGCTGGGTCGGCGACCGCTACGGCCGCAAGACCGCGCTTATCCTGTCGAACATCCTGTTCGGCGTGCTCACTTATGCGGCGGCCTATTCCACCGATCTGACGCAGCTGTCCTGGCTGCGCTTCTTCGCCGGTCTCGGCATCGGCGGCGTCATTCCGAACCTCGTCGCCATCAATGCCGAATCGGCGCCGCGCCATTTGCGCGCCACCTTGGCGATCATCGCCGTCGGCCTGGTGCCGCTCGGCGGCGCGATGGCCGGCTTCGTCGGCGCCGGTCTCGTGCCGGCGCATGGCTGGCAAATCCTGTTCGAGATCGGCGGCATCGTGCCGATCGTGCTGGCGCTCGCCGGCATTTTCAGCCTGCCGGAATCGATCAAATACATGACGCTGCACGAAAGCCAGCGCGCCAAAATGGTGGCGCTCCTGGCGGCGATCCGTCCCGGTTTCACGGCGCCTGCCAATGCGCAATTCGTCATCGAAGACGAGCAGCAGTCGCCGAGCTCCAGTCCGATCCATCTGTTCGGCAACGGGCTCGCCTTGATCACGCCGCTGACCTGGCTGATGTTCGCGCTCAATCTGATGGGCTATTTCTTTCTCATCAGCTGGACGCCGACGCTGATGGGCGCGACGCATGCGACGCCGCAAGTCGCGGCGCTGTCCGGCGCGGCGCTGCAGGTCGGCGGCACGGTCGGCGCCTTGACGCTATGCTGGTGGCTGCAGCGGCACCGCTTCTTCGCCATCGCCATCATGTTCGTCATCGCGGTGCCGATCGTCGCCTCGATCGGCTATGCCGGCCTGAGCTCGACCACCGCCTTGCTGGTGGCGACGTTCTTTGCAGGCGCGCTCGTGCTCGGCATCCAGTCCGGCATCAATGTCGCCGGCGCCATGATCTATCCGACCATGCTGCGCGCCAACGGCTCGGGCTGGCAGCTCGGCATCGGTCGGCTCGGCGCCATCGCCGGCCCGTTCTTGGGCGCCCTGTTCGTCGGCCTGCCGGTCGAGCAGCTCTACATCTGGTCGGCGCTGCCGTTCGCCGTCGGCGCCGTGGTGGCGTTCCTGATCTATGTGCTCAACAAGGCGCGGCTCGCCGCGCATCCGGAGCTGGCCAAGGCGCAGTGACGCTTTTGTCGTCACCCGCGAAGGCGGATGACCCAGTAATCACCGCACTACCGGCGCTTACTGGATGCTCCGCCTTCGCGGAGCATGACAGGCTGGCGTTGGGGCGACGGGATTAAAACGGCTCAAGACCCCGCAGCGCCGGGATCACCTGTTCGCCGAACAGCCGGATCGAGCGCATCAGGTCGACTTCCGGCAGATCGGCAAAATTGAACTCGCCCATGAACACGTTGAACACGCCGGCTTCGGCTGCGGCGCGGAGTTTGGCGGCAACGGTCTGCGGCGAGCCGATGAAGACGAGCTCGTTCTTCAACAGATAATCGCCATCGAACAGATGCTGCATGATCTCGGACGCGCCCGGCTCGCCGCGGCCGACGAACATTTTGGCGTGTTCCTTGGCGCGCTCTTCGAAGGTCTCGCCCGGCTGCGCGGGTTTTAGAAAGCCCTCATAGGCGCGGCTCGCGCGGAACAGCGCGGTGTCGATCGCCTTGTCGTCGGTCTCGTCGACGTAAACCACCGTGCAATAGGCGATGTTCGGCTTGCGCGCATGGCCGGCGGCCTGCCAGTCGGCCAGGAATTTGCGGTAGCGCGGCGCCGCGTCGGCGCGCGGATAGACCAGGAAATAGCCGGGATTGATGGCGTTCGCCGCGCAGAATTCCAGCGTCTGCGGATCGCGGCTCATCATCCATAATGGCGGATGCGGGCGCTGCACTGGCGGAACCGAAATGCGCGCATTGTCGGTATGAAATTCCTGGCCGTGGAACGAGAACGGCTGCGCGTCGCCGAACGCCGCGCGCAGATAATCGACGAATTCCAGCGTCGGCGATTTGCGCTGGCCGTAATCGAGCCCGAAGGGACGGAAATAATCCGGGTTGATGCCGGGCACGAGCCCAAGCTCCATGCGGCCGCCGAGCATCTGATCGACGATCGCGATCTCTTCGGCAAGCCGCAGCGGATGATAGAGCGGCACGATATAGCCCATCGGGCCGACGCGCAGCCGCTTGGTCCGCGCCCCGGCGCCGACTGCATAGAGCGACGGCGACGACATCCAGCTTTCGTCGGGCCGGAAATGATGCTCGACGCAGAACGAATAGTCGAAGCCGAGCGTGTCGCAGGCCGCAAGCTCGCGCCACAGCTGCTCGTAGCGCTGCTGCGGCGTCATGCCGGGCTTGGCCCAGATGTGGGAGAAGTGCGCGAATTTCATGGGATATTTGCCAGATTAGCCAACCACCGCCACCGTCCCACGCTTTGCGGAACCAATTGCTGAAATCAGGTCTTGCACAAGTGGGTGTAGGTCGCGCAACCTGTTGGACGCCAGTCGATACATTCGTCAAGAAAGACTTTCACGAAACGGATTCGACGAGACGATTTTTGGCTTCTTCCAAGAAAGCGATAACTTGGTCGCGCGTCACCGAAGGAAAACCTTCGAGAAACTCGTCGATCGATTCACCGGCTTCGAGGTAATCGAGCAGCGTCTGCACCGGCACCCGAGTGCCGGAAAATACCGGCGTGCCGCCCATAACATCCGGATCTCGCGAAACCACTGCTTGGGTCATGTGGGCATTTTAGGCGCTTATGGCCACGGCGGGCAACCTTCGCTCCGCTTCGTGCGCGAAGGCTGGTGCCCGTGGAGGGAATCGAACCCCCATGCCTTGCGGCGCACGATTTTGAGTCGTGTGCGTCTACCAGTTCCGCCACACGGGCTTCCGGCGCAATCTATATAATCGCGCGAGGCGCGCGTCCATCGCGAGGGATTCGGATGGAAGCGCCCGGGAGCGGCCTTGCTTCCGCCTTCAGGATCGGCAAATTGCGCCCGGACATTGCCTGGACTGGCGTGGCGAAGGGGCCGGCAAAAATGGCGAAGCAAGGCTGGATCGACCGGGCGCGTAGCGAGCCCGCCGCCGCCGCGGCGCTGGCGATCTTCGTCATCGCCGCCGCCACGCTCGCCGGCGCCTGGTATTTCCAGCTTGTGCTCGGGCTGCCGCCCTGCCCGCTCTGCCTCGAAGAGCGCATTCCGTATCACGTCATCATCCCGCTCTCGCTCCTTCTTGTCATCGCCGCGGCGGTGCGCGCGCCGGCCAAGCTCGTGATGGTCGGCTTCGCCGTCATAGCCATTGCGGCTTTGGGCAATGCCGTGCTCAGCGGCTATCACGCCGGGGTCGAGTGGCATTGGTGGGCCGGCCCCACCGATTGCACCGGCCCGCTGACCGATCTGCGCGCCGGCGGCTCGCTTTTGAACCAATTGCAATCGATCCATGTCGTGCGCTGCGACGAGGCGGCATGGCGCCTGTTCGGCATTTCGCTCGCCGGCTATAACGCGCTGATCTCGCTCCTTCTGGCGGCGATTGCAGGCTTTGGCCTGTTCGCGCGCAAGTCCCTCTAAGCTCGCGCCGCGTCCGGAAAAGCCCTCTATTCGCCCGCGCGGGCTTGGACTAAGCTTTGGTCGCAGTGCTGACACGGCGAAGGGGTAACCCGGCGTCGCGTAATGCATGGAGGATTTCATGGGCTTGTTGGACAGTCTGAAAGGCGCGCTGGAATCGGAAGCGTTGCCGGTCGTGATCAATACCGTGCTGGCACAAACACAATACCACGACCTGCCCGGCCTCGTGGCCGCGCTGGAGAAAGGCGGGCTCGGCCCGCAGGTGCAGTCGTGGCTCGGCAACGGCCAGAACCTGCCGGTCACCGAGGACCAGCTCAAAGCGGTCCTCGGCAATAGCCAGGTGCAGGAATTCGCCCGGCATCTCGGGCTGCCGGTCGATCAGACTCTGGCAATGCTCGCGAAATATCTTCCGGAGATCGTCGACAAGGCGTCCCCGAACGGAACGCTAAAGCCGGCGGCGTAAGATAACTGAAATTCCACGTCTGTAATCGGCAAATCTGATTTGGAGGAGACAATGAAAAGTTTAGCGATCGTCGCCATCTCGCTTTGCTTCACAACCGCCGCGCTGGCGGACTCGTGCAAGGATCAGGCCGCGAGCAAAAAGCTCGCCGGCGCCGCTCTCACCAGCTTCATGGGGAAATGCAAGAAAGACGCGCAGGTAAGTTGCGACAAGCAAGCCGCGGACAAGAAACTTTCCGGTGCGGCAAAAACAAGCTTCACCAAGAAATGCGTGAGCGATGCCGCCGGCTCTTGAGCCATCGGTCAAGACAACAAGCAAACGGCACGGAAGGAATGTCGCCATGAAGACAGCTTTGCTGATCGTATCGGGAATTGTTCTGACAGTGCTGGTGAATGCCGCAACCACTGTCCCCGCGCATGCGCTTTCGATGTCGGAGTGCAGCGCCAAATACAAAGCGGCCAAGACTGCCGGCACGCTCAACGGCATGAAATGGAACGACTTCCGCAAATCGCAGTGCGGCGCCGAAGCCACGGCCGCGCCGGCGGCGGCACCCGCAGCGGCGGCGCCGGCCGCAGCTCCGGCGACACCCGCGGCTCACGCCGCCGCGCCGGGCAAGAAGCCGGAATCCGCCGGACGGCAAGCGATGATCGCGCGCGAGCGCGCCTGCGGCAAGGACTGGAAGGAAGCCAAGGCCGCCGGGAAGATCCCCGCCGGTCAAAAATGGCCGCAATATTGGAGCGAGTGCGACAAGCGGAAAAAGGCGGAAGGGATGTGATCGCCGTGCGATCACAGCTCGCGGGAGACTGAGCGCGGTCCTTTAAAGAAGGTTCGCCGGGTCAGCCTTTCCTTGGCTTCGCGTGCAAACAATGGTGGGCGGTGCAAGGATTGAACTTGCGACCCCTTCCATGTCAAGGAAGTGCTCTCCCACTGAGCTAACCGCCCGATCCGGTGATGAGCCCGATCTTACCGGCAAACCGGTTACCGGATCGTGCTCCGGCCGGATGTAACGTCGCGGCGCCCGCGGGGTCAAGCCCGCCGCGCGGCGACAATTAATACACCGCCCGGCCGCCGGAAATATCGAACACAGCGCCGGTCGAGAACGAGCATTCCTCCGAGGCGAGCCACGCCACCATGGCCGCGATCTCGTCGACGGCGACGAAGCGGTTCATCGGGATCTTCGACAGCATATAGTCGATATGCTCCTGCTTCATCTGCGCGAATAATTCGGTTTGCGCCGCGGCCGGCGTGATGCAGTTCACCAGCACGCCGGTTGTCGCCAATTCCTTGCCGAGCGATTTGGTCAGCCCGATCAGGCCCGCTTTCGACGCCGAATAATGCGAGGCGTTCGGATTGCCGTCCTTGCCGGCGATCGAGGCGATGTTGACGATGCGCCCGTAGCCCGCCGCGATCATGTGCGGCACCACCGCGCGGCACACGAGATACGGACCGATCAGATTGACCTCGACGACGCGCCGCCACACGTCGGGCGCAAGCTGCCAAGTCGGCGCATTGCCGCCGGTGATGCCGGCATTATTGACCAGAACATCGATCCTGCCGGCGTCGCGGATCAGCGCGTCGACGCCTGTGGCGATGGAGGCTTCATCGGTGACGTCGACGACGGCGGCATGAAGCTCGCCGTGATGCTTGAGTGACGCCACGGCCTTGTCGAGCGCGGCGGCATCGATGTCCCACAGCGCGACCGCCGCGCCGGAACTCAAAAGCTTCTGCGCCGTGGCCAGCCCGATACCGCGCGCCGCGCCGGTGACGATCGCGGTGCGGCTTTTCAGGTCGATCGAAGTCATGGCGAGCCTAATGTCGTTTCCCGGATGCGGCGCAGCATGAAATGGTGCGCCGCGGTGCCGGGACCGTACCAAATTCGGTACATGTGACGATCCCGGGTCAGCAGCGCAGCATTCCGCTTCGCTTCATGCTGCCCTGCGCCCGGGAAACGTTGGTGGCCTAAAACTTCACGCGATCCCCGCCCTTCAATCCGAGCATCGCCCGCGCCTCGGTCGGCGTCGCGATCTCGAAGCCGAGATCCTCGACGATGCGGCGGATCTTCGTCACCTGCTCGGCATTGCTCTTGGCGAGCTTGCCGGGGCCGATATAGAGCGAATCCTCGAGGCCGACGCGCACATTGCCGCCGATCATGGCGGCGGCGGTGCAGAAATTCATCTGGTGCCGGCCGCCGGCCAGCACCGACCACAGATAATCCTTGCCGAACAGCCGGTCGGCGGTGCGCTTCATGAAGAACAGATTGTCGAGATCCGGGCCGATGCCGCCGAGAATGCCGAAAATGAGCTGCAGAAAGATCGGCGGCTTGAACATGCCGCGATCGACGAGATGCGCCAGATTGTAGAGGTGCCCGGTGTCGTAGCACTCATGCTCGAATTTCACGCCGTGGCCTTCGCCGAGCGTCTTGTAAACCTTCTCGATGTCGCGGAACGTGTTGGGAAAGATATAGCCGTCGGAATTGAGCAGATAGCTCTCCTCCCAGTCGTATTTCCAGGTTTTGTAGCGCTTCGCCATCGGATAGAGCGCGAAATTCATCGAGCCCATGTTCATCGAGCACATTTCCGGCGACAGCGTGTTGGCCGCCGAAATGCGCTGATCGACCGTCATCGTCACCGCGCCGCCGGTGGTGATGTTCACCACCGCGTCGGTCGCCTGCTTGATGCGCGGCAGAAATTGCATGAACACGGACGCTTCGGATGACGGCCGGCCGTCCTTGGGATCGCGGGCATGCAGATGCAGGATTGCGGCGCCGGCCTTGGCGGCGTCGATCGCCTGGGTGGCGATCTGATCGGGCGTGATCGGCAGCGCGTCCGACATGGTCGGCGTATGGATCGAGCCGGTGATCGCGCAACTGATGATGATCTTGTTCGCCATTGGTTCGCTTCTCCCTAAGCCCGGCAACTGTTGTTCGGCCGTACAGTCATTCGCGGCGCGGGCTTCGTCAAGGACGTGGCAGCGCTAGGACGCGCCGGCTTTGGCTTCTTCGATCGCCGACCAGATCGCATAGGGGGTGACCGGCATACCGATGTCGCGCACGCCGAGCGGGCGCAGCGCATCGAGCACCGCGGAAACGACCGCGGCGGGCGCCGCCGTGGTGCCGCCTTCGCCGCCGGCCTTGATGCCGAGCGGATTGGTCGGAGAGAGCACCTCGGCAATCTCGGTGTCGAAGGCCGGCAGGCTGTCGGCGTGCGGCATGGCGTAGTCCATCAGCGAACCGGTCAGCGGCTGGCCGGAATCCGGATCGAGATAGACCTGCTCGGACATCGCCTGGCCGACGCCCTGCGCGATGGCGCCATGCGTCTGACCATGCACGATGAGCGGATTGATGCAGCGGCCGACGTCGTCGACCGAGGCGTAGCGCGTAATGGCCATGGCGCCGGTTTGCGGATCGATCTCCACTTCGCAGATTGCCGTACCGTTGGGAAATACCGGCTCGTGCATTTCGTTGTCGGTGACGACGGCGATGCCATCCTTGAGCGCCTCGGGCAATTGGTGCTGCGCCGCCTCGCGCGCCAGTTCGAGAAAGTCGAAACTGCGGTTGGTGTCGCGCGCGCCGAACCGGCCGTCGTCAAAGGTCACGTTGTCTGGAGCGGTATCGAGCACGACGGCGGCGACCTGTTTGCCTCGCGCGATCAAATCCACCGCGGCCTTCGAGAACACCGTCGCCGCGTGGCGCATGGAGCGGCCGGAATGGGTGCCGCCGCCCGCCTTCACCACGTCGGTGTCGCCCATGATGATTCGCACGGTTTCGGGCGGCACGGACAGCAGGTCGGACACGACTTGGGCAAAGCTCGTTTCATGGCCCTGCCCGGCCGGCTGCGTGCCGATGATCACGTCGACCCGGCCCTCGGGCTGCACCTTGATGCGCGCCTGCTCGCGCGGCGCGCCGATCGAAGACTCGACATAATTGGCAAGGCCAAGGCCGAGCAGCTTGCCGCGCTTCTTGGCCTCGCGGCGCCGCGCCGCAAAGCCCGTCCAGTCGGCGAGGCGCATCGCCCAGTCCATGTTCTCTTCGTAGCGTCCGGAATCGTAGAGCATGCCGACCGCGTTGCGATAAGGCATCGCCTTCGGGCGCACGAGATTGCGGCGCCGCAATGCGACGCGATCGATGCCGAGCTCCTCCGCCGCGGCATCGACCAGCCGCTCGATGGCGTAAGTCACTTCCGGCCGGCCGGAGCTGCGATAGGCCTGGGTCGGCATGGTGTTGGTGTAGACGGCGACCGCGCGCAGCGACGCGACCGCAATGGCGTAGGAGCCCGGAATGAGTCCGGCGCCCTTGCTCAGCGGCGACAGCGACACGCAGCGCGCGCCGACATTGGAGATGTTGGTCGCGCGCATGGCGAGGAAGCGGCCTTTGGCATCGAGCGCCAGCGCCACCTCGGTGACGAGATCGCGGCCCTGATAATCGCTCAAGAACGCTTCCGAGCGCGTGGCGGTGTATTTCACCGGCCGGCCGAGCTTTTGCGACGCCCACAGCACCAGACCGAACTCGACGAAGACGCGGTTGCGGGTGCCGAAATTGCCGCCGACGTCATACGACAGAACGCGCAGCCGTTCCGGCGCGATGCCGAGCACCGCGGCAAGCTCGTTCTTCTGCCGCACCGCACCGCCCGAACCGGCATAAAGCGTGTAGCGGCCGCTCGCCGCGTCATAGGCGCCGAGCGCGGCGCGCGGCTCCATCGGCACCCCGGTGACGCGGCCGACGTGAAATTTCCGCTGCACCACATGCGCCGCTTGCGCGAAGGCGCGATCGGTCGCCTCCGTGTCGCCGAACCGCGTATCGACCGGCACATTGTCCGGCACTTCATCCCAGATCGCCGGCGCGCCGGGCCGCATCGCGTCTTCGGCATGCAGCACGAACGGCAGCTCTTGGTAACTCACCTCCACCGCCTCCGCCGCATCCATCGCCTGCGCCTTGGTCGCGGCGACCACCATGGCGACGGCCTCGCCGACATGCCGCGCTTTGTCGGCGGGCAGCAGCAAATGCGGACCGATGAACACCGCGCCGCCGCCCGGCGCGCTGAGCTTCATGTCGAATTTCGTTTTCGGCAGCGGATCGTGCGGAATAGGCTTGAGATCGTCCGCCGCGCAATCGGCGCCCGTGAACACGCCGAGCACACCCGGCATCGCCTTGGCGCGGCTTGCGTCGATCGCGAGGATACGCGCATGCGGATGAGGCGAGCGCACCATCACCGCATAGGTCTGGCCGTCGAGGCTGAAATCGTCGGTGAAGCGGCCGTGGCCGCTGATTAGCCGCGCATCCTCCTTGCGCGGCATCGGCTTACCGATGAAACGGTAGCCGGTCTGTTGCGGCCTGGTTCTTTCGTCCATCGTTCCTCGCGGGCGTGAGGCATCGCTTGATCGCGCGCCAGGACTGTGGGGCTGGAATTCAGCGTTCGGTGAGCTTGAACTCGATGCGGCGGTTGCGGCGGTAGGCGTCCTCGGTGGCGCCGGTATCGATCGGGTCGTATTGGCCGAAGGCGGCGGCGACCAAGTGGTCCGGCGCAACGCCCTTGTCGATCAGATATTGCACCACCGCGATCGCGCGTGCGGCCGACAAATCCCAGTTCGACTTGAACTGACCGCCGCTGATCGGCCGCACGTCGGTGTGGCCGTCCACCCGCAGCACCCAGGCGATGTCGGGCGGAATCTGACCCTCCAATGCGACGATCGCGCCGGCCACTTTGTCGAGCTCGGCGCGGCCTTCCGGCTTGAGGTCGGCCCTGCTGCTGTCGAAGAAGATCTCCGATTGCAGGACGAAACGGTCGCCGACGACGCGGATGTCGGGCCGGTTGCCGAGTATGGTGCGCAGCTTGCCGAAGAAATCCGAGCGGTAGCTCGACAGCTCCTGGACGTCCTTGGCGAGCGCAACGTTGAGTCGCTGGCCAAGGTCGGTGATCTTCTGCTGCGATAGCACATCCTTTTTCTCGGATGTGTCGAGCGCGGTATTGAGAGTCGCCAATTGCTGGCGCAGCGCCGCCAGTTGTTCATTAAGCGTTTCGACCTGGGTCAGCGCTTTCGTCGAAATATCCTTTTCGCCTTGCAGCGCGCTCGACAGCGCGGTGGCCTTGTTCTGCGCCGCCGTCGAATCGGCGGCGGCGCCCTGATAGAGCGTCTTATATTTGTCGCGCTCGCTCTGCGCGCCGGCGAGCTCGCCGGAGAGCTCGTTGACCTTGCCTTGGGCCGCTTCCGCGCCGGCGGCGGCGCCGCGGTACAGCGCCTGGAATTTGTCACGATCGCTCTGCGCGCCGGCAAGCGAGGCCTGCAGACCGGCAAGCTGGCTTTCCAGATCGGCCTTGTCGGATTTTGCCATCGACAACTGCTCGGCCAGCCCGGCGATCTGCGCGTCGAGGCGCTGCAGCGCCGCGTTCTTGCCCTGCACTTCCTGCTGCAGATAAAACTGAACCACGACGAAGACGCTGAGCAGAAAAATGATGCTGAGAATGAGCGTCGACAACGCGTCGACGAAGCCGGGCCAGTAATTCATGCCGCTTTCGCCGCGGCGGGTCCGCGCCAGCGCCATGCGCCCTACTCTCTACCTGTCACGGTCCGGCGCCCGCAGCGGAGAGCGCGCAGTGCTGATCGTTCGCGCCTTTGCGGTCTGCCTTTTTCGCCCCGGTGCGACGTCATTCTCATGAATCGACCTTCTCCCGCGCGATCATCTCCAAGAGCTGCTTGATCTCGCCGTGCTGTTCGGCCTGCTGCTCCGCCCGGCTTTCGACCCAATCGCGGATGGTCTGCTGCTCGGCCCGCATCTGGTTCACCAGACCCTGGATCGCCTCGGCGAGCTCGGCGATCGCCGCGGTGGCTGCCTTGTTGCCGCCGGCTTCATTGACCGCGGAGCGCAAGCGCTCGATCGCGGTCCGCATCTCGCCGACGCCGGCGACGCCGGCGACCGGCTCGGCAGCGTGATCGTACACCGTGGTGGAAAGCCAGTCTTCAAGCTCGGTGTAGAAGCGGTTCTGCGCCTGGCTCGACTGCAGGTCGAGGAAGCCGAGCACCAGCGAGCCGGCAAGGCCGAAGAGCGACGACGAAAACGAGATGCCCATGCCGCTCAAGGGCGCGGCAAGGCCTTCGCGCAGCGCGTTGAACATCGACGCGGCATCGCCGGTCGCTTTGAGGCCCTGGATGACGCCGCCGACCGAGCCGACGGTCTGGATCAGGCCCCAGAACGTGCCCAGGAGCCCGAGGAACACCAGCAAGCCCGTCATGTAACGCGAAATGTCGCGGGCCTCGTCCAGCCGGGTGGCGATCGAATCCAGGATGCCGCGCAGCATTTGCGCCGAAATCGCCATGCGGCCCGTGCGGCTGCCGAAGATAGCCGCCATCGGCGCCAACAGCACCGGAGGGCGCTTGACGGCGATGCCGGGATCGGCGCGGCGGAACCGGTTCACCCAGCCGATTTCGGGATAGAGCCGCAGCACCTGCCGGAACGCCAGCACGACGCCCAAGGCGAGCACCAGGATGATGAGCGCGTTGAGCGCCGGGTTGGCCATGAACGCGATCTCGATCTGCTTGTGCAGAAGGAACACGACCACGCCGAACAGCGCGACGAACAGCAGCATCCGGAACAGGAAGATGCGCGGGGAGGATAGTTTGAGCGGGTCGAGTTGTATTGCCATCAGCTCAAAAGAAAACGCCGGCCCCGGGGTCTGGCGGCACTATGCCATAGACGGGTGACAAAGAAAAAGCAGGCGTAGCGAAGAGAAAGTCCAGGATTGGGTCTTTGCTGTGTCCGCTTTCCGGCGCCCTCAAAGCGGCGGTCAGCCGCCTTCGCCCGTCGGCGCAATCGCCTCCGCACGCCCGGACCAACCGTCCCGCACTCTTCCGTAGGCGACGAGCCCCCTCGCGTCGGGAGCGGCAGTTGGCAGGCGAATGGCGGCAAGCTTGGAAACAAAACGGATTTCGCCGACCGGCCCGGGAAAGGTCCGGGCGGTCAGGAGCGCCAGGGTCGCGCTCAGAACCGCCCGCATGACGCGTACGACCGCCCGCGCGGGCCTGCTTCGCGGCAGGCTCCGGATCTTGGCCAGAAGGCGGCCCAGCTCCTCGCCGATATGCCGTCCGACCACCCGAAGGTCGCCGGTGGCGATCCACAGATCGATCGGAATAAAGAGGATGCCGATCAGCACAAGCTCCAGCCCGAAGGAAAACGCCGCGGCATGATCGACCGGCCAGCGCCAGATCTCGCCGAGATAATTCGCGTTTGTGAAGATTTTTTTGACCGGGGTGAAATTGACGCAGCCAGCTCTGATCGCCTGTTCTTGGTCGTTCGAAAATCCTCCGAGTCCCAGGAGAACAAGCAGATAATCATCGAAGTCGCCTTGGCCGGCCCGTGCCACCCCGCGGCCGCTATAGGCGGCAAAACTTTTGCGGGTCGCTTCGCTGACGGTTACGCGCTGGTCGGCAAGGTCCGCCAGCCGCCGTTCCCATTCGTGCGCCTGGACCTCGAGCTTGAAAAGGTCGGCGTACCACTCCGCATAGCGTACGTGCAGCATGGCGCCCTGTTCCATCTGCGCGGAGTTTTGTGCGCTGCCGCTTTGCCTGGTGTTGACGAGGCGATAGAGGCTGCCACTTTGGCTCGCGTCCGGCGCAAAGCTCTCGCCCGTTGGACGCGTGCGCCAGGCGCGCACCGCAGCGGGGGCCAAAGCGTAATGATTATTGAGCGCAATCTTCGACTGGTAGACCGCGTTGACAAAAAACGGCCGCACGCAGCTTGCCGCCACTTGCCATATTTCGGCGGTCTCGGCCGCGGGCGCTGTCGACGCATCGGTCCGCACCCATGCATAGCCGGCCTCGGCACTGCGCAAATTCTGCGCCCAGTCGAACAGGGATGCGCACAAAATCGCGCAACCCAGCAGCGCAAAGAAAATACGGAGACGTGAGACCGTGATACGCAACATTGTACTAGGCGGCTGGCTGACTGCAGATCACGCGGCGTGGCTGGCAAAAGCGGGAAAGAGTCCTGAACCGGCGAGCTCAGGCGAAATAAGGCAAAGCATCATCCGAACGCGGACAGTCATCATACACCCCCAAACACCACCCACTAGCCTAGCGTCCGGCCCATTTGAGCCGGAATTAAGACAACATGCTCGGCGCGATTCGCGCCGCGGCGACGCCGCCACATTTGGGTGAGCATCGCGAAGCGGTGCCGCCACAATTCGGCGAGCATTGCGAAGCTCCGCGGCGTTTATTCCGGCTTGATTTTGGCGAACCTGATCACGTCGCCCCATTTCTTGGTTTCGGCGGCGATGAATTTGGCGAAATCGGCGGGCGAGCCCGGCATCGGCAGGCCGCCAAGTTCGGCAATCCGCGCCTTGAGCGTGGCGTCGGCCAAACCGGCGTTGATCTCGCGGTTGAGCCACTCGACAATTTCAACGGGCGTATTTTTCGGCGCGCCGATGCCGACCCATTGCCCGGCCTCGAAACCGGGCACGAACTGAGCGACCGG
Organism: Xanthobacteraceae bacterium; assembly: GCA_035515455.1. Taxonomy (GTDB): domain Bacteria; phylum Pseudomonadota; class Alphaproteobacteria; order Rhizobiales; family Xanthobacteraceae; genus BOG-931. The sequence goes on along the minus strand of DATJBH010000127.1, from coordinate 21,300 downwards.
GGGAATTCCCGGCAGCAGGGCGGCCGGGCTCGTGCTGGTCACCGCCAAGGCGCGCAAACCGCCGGACCGAATTTGCGGCAGCGTCAATAACACGGTGCCGACGACGCCCTGAATTTGTCCGCCAAGCGCGTCGTTGATCGCCGCCGGGCCGCCGCGATAGGCGATGAAGACGATATCGGCGCCGCTCATCATCTTGAGGAGTTCGCCGGCGACGTGCTGCGGCGAGCCGAGCGGCGGGGTGCCGATGTTGATTTTTCCGGGATGCGCCTTGGCGTTCGCCAGGAGTTCGGGGAAGGTTTTCGCCGGAAACGGTGCACTCACCGTGAAGACCATGGGAAAGGTCACGAATCCGGCAATCGGCGCGATATCGCGGATGAAATTGAATTTGAGGTTGGCGAAGAGCGTGGCGTTGATCGCATTGCTGGCGGACGCCAGCAGCAAGGTGTAGCCGTCCGGCGCGGCGTCCACCACCGCTTCCGTCGCAAGATTGTCGCTGGCGCCGTTCTTGTTCTCGACGAATACGCTCTGGCCGAGGCGCTCCGACAGCCATTGCGCAACGAGCCGCGCGATCACGTCGGGCGCGCTGCCCGGCGTGCCGCCGACGATCAAGCGCACGGGACGCGCCGGATAGGCTTCCGCGCTGGAGAACCGCGGCATGGCAGTCAATGCGGCTCCGCTGGCGGCCAGGCGGAGAATATTTCGGCGTGCGAGTTTCATGGTGTCTCCCCAAGCGAGTGGACTAATCGAGACGCACCGTTTGCCCGGTCAGGGCAGCACGCTCGATGGCATAGGTGGTTTTGAGATTGAGCATCGCCTGTTCCGGCGTGCAGTGGATGCTCGGCCGGCCGGTCGCGAGAAAATCGAGCCAGGCGCGCGTCTCGTTGCCGAGCGGGCCCCAGAAATCTCCCATCGCCCAATCGCCCGCCGAATTGCTGCCGAGAAACGCCATCTCCACCGAATGGCCGGGCACATAAGGATGCGGGATGCCGTTTTCCGAAAAGATCAGGTGCTCCATGTGGTCATCATCGATGATCATGGTGCCTTCGGTGCCGAGGAGCTCGACGCGATCCGACTGGCCTTGCGTCGGGTAATTCGCCGGCAACGCGTAACTGATGCCGAAATTGACCACCGCGCCGTCGGCGAAGGTAACGATCGCCCAGGTCACGTCATGGGCGCTGTAGCCGGCGTCGCGGAATATGCCGGATTGGCCGCGCGCCACCACCTCGACCGGCCGGTTGCCTTCGAGCAGCCAGCACATCAGGTCGACGTAATAAGTGAGCACGTCGAGCACCGGGGTCGCGTGCGGGTCGCGCTTGAGAACGGCGAAGGTCTGCGCCCGCGAATTATAGACGCGCGCCAGCCCGCCGCTTATCTTGCCGACGCGACCGAGCCGCATCTGCTCCTTGGCGCGCAGGAAGCATTCCTTGAACCGGCGGCTGTAGCCGACGCGCAGCAGGCCTGAGGTCGCCTGTAGCGTCTTGAAAATCGCCTCGGCGTCGTCGAGCGACAGCGCCAGCGGCTTTTCGACCAGCACCGGCTTGCCGAGTTCCAGCGCCTTGCACACCGGCGCGGCATGCTCGCCCTCGGGCGTGGAGACGAATACCGCGTTCACTTGCGGATGCGCGATCACTTCGTCGTTGTCGGTGGAATGAAAATCGGCGCCGGCCAGTTCGGCGAGTTTCTGCGCCTGCGCCGCCTCCTTGTCGGATACGGCGAGAAATCGCACCGCCGGATGCTTGGCGGCGAGCCGCGCCCTTAAGCTGCCGATGCGGCCCGAGCCGACCACGGCAATGCCGAGTTCCTTGGCCTGCACGCTTTCCTGCCCCGAACTATGTTAGGCTTAGCATAGAGCGAAAGCAGAGGAATTTACATGAGTGAGCGCGCCCTCGAATTCGTCGAGACCTGGGTCGAGGAAAAGATCGAAGCGATGGACGTCGCCGCCGCAGCCAAGAATGCGGCTCAGCTTCAGGCCCTGGCGAAAACCCTGGCCGATCAATGCGTGAAAGACGCCCACGGCAACGGCATCCCCAGAGCCGAGATCGACCGCGCCTTCGACGACCTTGCGGCGTTCATTGCGGGTCAGATCGGCGAAGCGCGCGACCGCGGCGCCGATCGCTCGCATGAAGCGCACCCGGGCCGCCTCGTCGAAGACGACGACACGCGCGTGATCGATGAAGAGGAAGACGCGGCGAAGAAGGACGCCAAAGGCCGCTGAGTTTTCACGGGTTAGGCTACTTTCCTTCCGCGCAATTCCTGCTGCCAGCGCCGCACCCGGCGCTCGTCGACTTCGATGCCGAGCCCGGCGCGCTCCGGCACCTCGACATGGCCGCGCGTCACCTTGAGCGGCTCGACCGCGACGTCCTCGGCGAGGCCGGGATTGGTCACGGTCAATCCCCAGTCGAGCGCCGGCACCGCGGCGGCGACATGCGCGGCCGCCGCCGAGGCGATGCTTGATTCGCCGGTCTTGCAGGAAATGTTGACCTTCATGCCGAGGCGGTCGCACAGCCGGCTCGCGTCGGATAGCGCACGCAGGCCGCCGAGCTTGATTGCCTTGAGGCTGCCGCCGCGCGCGGCATGGCGTTCATGATGCCGGAGGATGTCGTCGCGCGAATGCAAACCCTCGTCGGCGCCGATCGGCACGGCGCTTGCCGCGGCGACACGCGCCATGGCGTCGAGATCGTGCGCCTCGACCGGCTGCTCGAAGAAATCGAGCCCGCAATCGCCGAGCGCGCGCACATAAAGGAGCGCGTCGTCGACGCCAAAGCCCTGATTGGCATCGGCAGAGACAAGACACGGCTCGCCCATGTCCTTGAGCACCCGGCACACGGCGCGCGTGCGCTCGGCGTCGGCCCCCGCCGATCCCAGTCCCACCTTGATCTTGAAGGCGCGATAGCCCGCGTCAAAGCGCTCGCGCGCCTCGCGGAGATCGGCGGCGGCGTCCAGGCTGCCGATCACGGCGAGCACCGGCATGCGGCTCCTTTGCCGCGCGCCGAACAGCGAATAGACCGGCCGGTTGGTGGCGCGGCCGACCATGTCATGCAGCGCGATCTCGATGGCGGCTTTGGCGCCGCTATTGCCGTAGAGCCGCGCCGCCATCGCCGCCGCCGCGCCGGCGAAATCATCGGCGGATCGTTTGAGCAGGCCCGGCGTCAAGAGCTCGATGGCCGCCATCATGCTGGCGACGGTTTCGCCGGTCATGGTCGGCGCCGAAGCCGCTTCGCCCCAGCCGACCACGCCATCCTCGGATTCAATGCGCACCAGAACATTATCCGCGCGCGTCACGGTCTCGCCGGCCATCTGCACCGGCTTCTTCATCGGCAGACTGACCGCGATAGGCTCGATCGTCTTGATCTTCACGCCAAGCCTCGTTCGATGCCTCGCACACGTTCCAGATGCGCCGCGCCACAGCGATGCGCGACGAACGGACAATGTAACGGCAGGGCCGGCATGACGACAAGCCGCGACAGCGGCGGCAGCCATGGAGCATTTCCCGGCAGGCACCAAGTTACCGCCGCCTTGTTCGTTGGCGTCACGCCGGCGTCACCGGACCGCAGAGCCCCGATCGCCGTCCGGGGCGACCATTGCGTGAAGTCGGCGATGAGCTTAATTGACACCCGCAATCGCGATAGGAGCCGGCGGGATGGTGGAGCGCGCCGGAGACCTGTCAGGAGGTCGAACGATGCGAGCAAGACTTGGCATGGTCGTCGCGGCGCTGTTGCCGCTCCTCGCCGCAACACGCGCGGTCAGTGCCGATCCGATGGCGCCGGCGGGCTCCAGCCCGGCCGCCCCGACCCCCGTGGGACTCTGGCAGGCCGTCGACAGCAGCACCAAGCAGCCCACCGGCTGGTTTCTGATCACCGATCATGCCGGCGTCTATGACGGCATCATCGCCAGAATGTTTCTCAAGCCCGGCGAAGATCCCAATGTGGTGTGCGACCAATGCAAGGACGATCGCCACGATCAGCGCTGGCTCGGGCTCGAAATCATCCGCGGCATGAAGCAGGAGAGCGCCGACAAATTCGGCGGCGGCACGATTCTCGATCCGCGCGACGGCAAGGTCTATCACGCCACCATGAAGGTGACGCCCGACGGCCAGACGCTGGTGGTGCGCGGCTATATCGGCATCGAGCTCTTGGGCGAAAACCAATATTGGTCGCGGCTGCCGGATTCCGCCTACAGCATGCTCGACCCGTCGGTAAATCCCAATCCGGCGGTCAATCCCAACCTGGTGGCGCCGAAGCACCCGCCGGTGCATCACTCGCAACAGATGGCGCCGCCGCAAGACGCGGCGCGGCGCTGATCTTACCTAAGCTTCGGATTGCGGCTCGCGCGGCTTGCCCATCAGCACCGGCTGGAACACGGCCGCCGCCGCCATCGTGGTAAGGAGCGAGATCGCCAGCAATTTGCCCATGCTCGACGTTCCGGGATGGCTGGAAAACCACAGGCTGCCGAACGCCGTCGCCGTGGTGCAGGCGGAAAACGTCACCGCGCGGGTCAGCACCGACTGCAACAAATTGGTCTGCCCCTCGCGCCACGCCATGATGTAATAGATCTTGAACGCCACGCCGACGCCGAGCAATAGCGGCAAGGCGATGATGTTGGCGAAGTTCAGCGGCAGATCGATCAGCACGCAAATTTCCAGCGTCACGACGCAGGCCAGCAACAGCGGCACCAGCGTCAACAGCACGTCGCCGAAGCGGCGCAGCGTGATCCACAACAGAATGCCGATCGAGATGAGCGCGCAGGCGCCGGCCTCGATGAAGGCGCTGACCACGGCACGGCGCGCCTCCAGAATTGAAATCGGTCCCTCGGTCGCGGTCGGCGCCACGGCCTCCACGGCGCGCGCGAAATTCTGCAGCACGGTGTTGTTGTTGGGATCGCCGGCCGGCGCGACGTCGACGCGCGCCTGGCCGTCCGGCGTCACCCACTGGCTTTTCAGGCCGGGCGGCAGATTGTCGAGCGTCACCTCATGCGCTTTGAACAGATTGCGCAGATCGTCGAGCGCGGTATGCAGCGGCTGCACGAACACGGTCTCGGCGCGCTGGCGCACCGACGGATCGGCCTTGGCGAGCGCGGCCATCGTGGTGGCGAGGCGCCGCGCCGCCACCGCGCCCTGGCCGGCGCCGGTGCCCGCGAGCCGGTTGAGAAAGTCGATGGTGGAGCCCATCATGCTGACGTTCTGCGCGTCGGTCGGCGGCGGCGTCGACGCCGTCGGATTGAGCACCGGATCGAGCGTCTTCGCCGCATCCTGGATCAGCGGCAGTTTTTGCTGCTGATCGTTCGGGATGAAGCTCGACAGCGTGACCACGCGCGACACTTGCGGCAGCGCCCGCAATTTCGCCGCCAACTGATCGGCGGCCGTCAAGGACGGCTCCAGCACTTGAATATCGTTGGCGCCAGCCTCGGGATCGCTCTTGAGCGCGAGATAAGTCGCGACCGCCTCGGTTTTGGGGCTGCGCAGATTGATCGGATTGAAGTCGAAGCGCAGCCAATGCAGGAGCGGCAATCCGCCGGCGACCACGGCAAGCGTGATGAACAGGATCGGCATGCGGTACTGCGCCAGAAAACGATCGACCGGAGCCAGCACCTTGTAGCCGAGCGGGACGGGCTCGCTCGGCGGCTTGAGCACGCTCAACAACGCCGGCAACAATGTGATGCTGGTGGCGAACGCGATCAGCATGCCGACGCCGGCGATCAGACCGAGCTCGGACACGCCCTTGTAGACCGTCGGCAGGAACGACAGGAAGCCGGCGGCCGTCGCCAGCGCCGCGAGCGTCAGCGGCGCGCCGGCGCGGCGGCCCGCCTCCACCAGTGCCTCGCGCAGATTATTGATCTGGTGCCGCTCCGCCCGGTAGCGCACGGAATACTGCAGGCCGAAATCGACACCGAGGCCGACGAACAGCACGGCGAAATAGACCGAGATCAGATTGAGCGTGCCGACCATCAGCATGCCGACGGCGGCGGTGATCGACAGTCCGACGGCGAGGCAGATGAAGACCGCGAAGATGATGCGGGCCCAGCGCAGCGCCAGCCACAGGATGACGAGCACCACGGCAATCGTCACGGTGGCGTTGAGCGCGGCATTCTCCTTGATGGTGGCGAATTCCTCGTCCGCCATCGGCACCGGCCCGGTCAGGCGCAGGCGCGCCTGATATTTGGACGCGAAATCGAGGTCCTTGGCGGCTTGGCGGATCGCATCCGTGGCCTGCTTGCCGGGCTCGAGCTCGGAGTAATTGAGCGAAGCGCGGATCTGCAAGAAGCGTAAGAGCTCATCGGGCGTCGACGCGCGGCCCTGCACCAGCTCATGCCAGGAAAAGCTCGTCGGCTGCCCGGCATTGACCTTTTCGAGGGTATCGGCCGCAAGCGTCATCGGCCAGGTCATGTTGTCGAGCGTGATCTGACCGCCCTGTACGCCGAGCAGGCCGAATTGCAGAGCCTGAATGACGCCGCGCAACGAAGGATCGCCGGCCAGCACCTGGATCAAGCGTTGCGCCTGGGTGAGCGCCTTCAACTGCGGCTCGAGATCCGCCGTCTTCTCGAACAAAAAGCCATTCTGCGCAAAGAAGCTGCCGCCCTTTAATTGATCGATCGACTGGAACAGGTTCTTCTGCTGCGACAGCCGCGCCACCAGCGCGCCGGTCGCTTCGTCGGCCAGTTCCGGCGTCGGCGCATCGATCACCGCGACAACGGTCTCGAACTGCGGGAAGGCTTTTTCCAAGGCGGCCTCGCGCTGCCGCCACGGAATATTCGGCGAGATAAGCTGGTTGATATCCGTCGTCATCGCGAAATGCGTCGCGGCATACCAGGACGAAACGATCGCGAGCAGGATGCCGGCGGCAATCACCGGCCATGCATATTGCGCGCAAAAGCCGATCGCGCGGACAACGAGGGCGGTGATCGTTTTCATGGGGCTGGTCAGCGCAACGGAATGGTCAACGGGGGCGGCGGATGGACGAAGGGGTTTGAGGCGTCAAGAGAAAGGCGAAATGGTGACGATTGAATCGCTGCGGAAGGCCTAGATGCCCTGAATGGCTCGAAAAGTGAAATTCTGGATATTTTCCTACCCTCGTGGTTCCCACCTTGCCTGCCGCTGCCGGGCTGAAATGCCGGAATCTCGCCATTTTGCGGCCGATTCCGCCGCCAGCCTACGAGACCCGAACCGGTTGCACGGCACTGCGTTGCCCTTGGACGGCGGCAGGCGCAGCCCGGTTCAACCGCATTTGCGGCGGGTCGGCTGGACAAAGGGGCCCATTTCCGCTCAATGGCGCGGTTTATGGGGTCAATCCCGGCCGGTGCGGCGAAATCAACCTGAAACTAAAGCAGTCCGGGCTTGATTGCCGCGCCTCTGGCGGCCAACTAACGCAGAGGCGCGGTACAGGCCAGGGTAAAGAGTGAGAGAACTGGGACAAGTAACCGCGGCCAGCGCATTATTGCGACCCAATATTGTGACCGATGGCCGCAGCGTTGAGATGAGTTGAGATTAACTGTGATGCGAACCGGCCGATCGACCGGGAGGTCTTGATGAAAGTGATACTGGCTCAGCCCCGCGGCTTTTGCGCCGGCGTCGTGCGCGCCATCGAGATTGTCGAGCGAGCGCTGCAGAAATACGGACCGCCGGTCTATGTGCGTCACGAAATCGTGCACAACAAGCATGTGGTGGAGAGCCTCAAGGCCAAAGGCGCGCGCTTCGTCGAAGAGCTTTCCGAAGTTCCCGCCAATGCGGTCACCATTTTCAGTGCGCACGGCGTCGCCAAGAGCATCGAGGAAGAGGCGGCCTCGCGCAATCTGCCCGTTCTCAACGCCACCTGCCCGCTGGTGACCAAGGTGCACAACCAGGGCAAGCGCTACGTCGGTCAGGGCCGCCGGCTTATCCTCATCGGCCATGCCGGCCATCCCGAAGTCGAGGGCACCATGGGCCAGATTTCGGAACCGGTGACGCTGGTGCAAACCGAGGCCGACGTCGCCGCGCTCGACATCCCGGTCGACACGCCGGTGGCTTATGTCACGCAGACCACGCTGTCGGTCGACGACACCCGCGGCATCATCGCCGCGCTGCATAAGCGCTTCACCGACATCGTCGGCCCGGAGACCCGCGATATCTGCTACGCCACGCAAAACCGGCAAACCGCGGTGCGCGAACTGTCCGGGCTCGTCGACGTTATCCTGGTCGTGGGCGCCAAGAACAGTTCGAATTCCAACCGGCTGCGCGAGATCGGCGAGGAGGCCGGCACGCCGAGCTATCTGATCGCCGATGGCAACGAGCTCGATCCGGCCTGGTTTGACGACGCCAAGACCGTCGGCATCACTGCCGGCGCCTCGGCGCCGGAGGTTCTGGTGGAGGACGTCATCAGTGCATTGCGGCGGCTTGGCCCGGTCGATGTCAGCCAGCTCCACGGCCGCCATGAGACGATAGAGTTCCGCCTGCCGCCGGAATTGACGGACGGCGCCACCGCGGGCCGCGCGACCGCCAAAGTCTAGGTTGAACGGTTTTCGGCGGCGACACCACAGATATAGATAAGAGGAACCTGGCTTTGGGTGTATCTCTACGACAGAAAATGAAAGTCGGCGCTTATGTGCTGCGCCAGCGTCTGGCCGGCCGCAAGCGCTATCCGCTGGTGCTGATGCTGGAGCCGCTGTTTCGCTGCAACCTCGCCTGCTTCGGCTGCGGCAAGATCGACTATCCCGACGCCATCCTCAACAAGCGGCTGTCGGTGCAGGAGTGCCTCGACGCGGTCGACGAATGCGGCGCACCGATGGTCGCCATTCCGGGCGGCGAGCCGCTGATCCACAAGGAGATCGGCGAGATCGTGCGCGGCATCGTCGCGCGCAAGAAATTCGTCTCGCTGTGCACCAACGCGCTGCTTCTCGAGAAGAAGCTGCATTTGTTCGAGCCGTCGCCCTATCTGTTCTTCTCGGTGCATCTCGACGGCATCAAGGAACATCACGACAAATCCGTGTGCATGGAAGGCGGCTACGAGAAGGCCGTCTCCGCGATCCAGGCGGCCAAGGCCAAAGGCTTTGCCGTCAACGTCAATTGCACGGTCTATGACGGTCATCCGGCCGAGGACATCGCCAAATTCCTCGACCTGACCGAAGAGCTCGGCGTCGGCGTGTCGATCTCGCCCGGCTACGCCTACGAGCGCGCGCCCGACCAGGAGCACTTCCTCAACCGGCGCAAGACCAAGGAGCTGTTCCGCAAGGTCTTCGCGCTCGGCAAGGGCAAGAGCTGGAATCTCACCCATTCCGGCATGTTCCTCGACTTCCTTGCCGGCAATCAGGAATTCCACTGCACGCCGTGGGGCATGCCGACGCGCAACATCTTCGGCTGGCAGAAGCCGTGCTATCTGCTCGGCGAGGGCTACGCCAAATCCTTCTCCGAATTGATGGACACCACGGACTGGGATGCCTACGGCACCGGCGCTTACGAAAAATGCGCCAACTGCATGGCGCATTGCGGCTACGAGGCGACCGCGGCGCAGGCGATGATGGACCATCCGCTGCAGGCGGCGATGATTGCCTGGAAGGGCATCAAGACCGAAGGCCCGATGGCCCCGGAAATCTCGCTGGAGCACCAGCGGCCCGCGCAATACGTCTTCGACTCGAACGTGCAGCTCACGCTGTCGCAGATGCGCGCCAACGAAGCGCGCGAGAAGGCGGCGAAAGAGGCCGCCAAAAAAGCAGCGCAGACTTCGGCTAGTGCAGCGTAGCCATCCGTCACCCGAAGGCGCGAGCGAAGCGAGCCTCGAAGGGCGACGGCCCATGCGCTTGAGCCACATCCTTCGAGGGCCGCTTCGCGGCCACCTCAGGATGACGGAGAACTACTACATCCCCCACGCCACCGCGCGCGCATTGCCGCTTTTCAGATTGCGGTAGCGCGCCAGCGCCCACAGGGGGAAGAATTTCGCATAGCCGTGATAGCGTAAGTAGAACACGCGCGGGAAACCGGTGGCGGTGTAGCGTTCTTCATTCCAGAAGCCATCGGTGCCTTGAGTGTCGGCAAGGTATTTGAGGCCGCGCGCCACGGCGGGATGATCGACTTCGCCCGCGGCCATCAGGCCAAGAAGCGCCCAGGCGGTCTGTGACGCGGTCGACGGCGCCTTTTCGTAGCCTTGGTAGTCGAGCTTGTAGCTTGAGCCGTCCTCGCCCCAGCCACCGTCGTCGTTCTGGATCGCGGTGAGCCACGCGGCCGCCTTGCGCAATTCCGGCGCATCGCGCGGCAAGCCCGCGGCGTTTAGCGCGCTTAAGACCGACCAGGTGCCGTAGATGTAATTCATGCCCCAGCGGCCGTACCATGAGCCGTCGGCGAGTTGCGTCTTGCGCAGATAATCGATGGCGCGCGTCACCGCCGGGCTTTGCGTCTCGCCGAGTTGAGCCAACATTGAGAGGCAGCGCGCGGTGACGTCCTCGGTCGGCGGATCGAGCAGCGCGCCGTGGTCGGCGAACGGAATATTGTTGAGATAATAATATTCGTTGTCGGCGTCGAACGCGCCCCAGGCGCCGTTTTCGCTCTGCATGCCGACGATCCATTCGCGCGCGCGCGCGATGGCCGCGCGATAATCCGCCGGCGCCGCGCCTTGCGGCGGCGTCATACCCTGGAGGCGGTCCATCGCCATCGCCACCACCGCGGTGTCGTCGACGTCGGGATAATGCGGATTGGCATATTGGAACGCCCAGCCGCCGGGCCGCAGTTCCGGCCGGCGCGCGATCCAGTCGCCCTTCAGGTCGAGCACCTGCATCGGTTTGAGCCAATCAAGCCCGCGCCGGACCTGCGCCGCCACGCCTTCGCCGCCGGCCTCGAGCAGCGCGTGGCAGGCGAGCCCGGTATCCCAGATCGGCGACACGCACGGCTGGCAATAGGCCTCGTCGTCGTGCACGACCAGAAGCTTCTCGATCGATCGGCGCGCGATGGCGCGCTGCGGGTGCTGTTCCGGAGAGCCGAGCGCGGCATACATCATCACGCTGTTGGCCATCGCCGGGAAGATCGCGCCGAGTCCGTCCTCGCCGTTGAGCCGCTCGCCGACCCAGGCAACGGCGCAATCGATGGCGCGTTGCCGCGTGCGCTTGGGGAACAGCGGTTCCGCCGCGCGCAGCACCTCGTCGACGATGCGGAAGAACCAGAACCACGACGCTTTCTGCTGCGGCGCTTTCGGCGCCGGCCCGAGCGAGGCCGCCGGTTCCAGAAACAATTCCTCGATGGTGACGCCCTTGGTGTTCACCGCGCGCGGTTTCTTCGCCATCAGCACCAAGAGCGGCACGATGACGGTGCGGCTCCAATACGAGATCTTGTCGAGATGGAACGGGAACCATTTCGGCAGCAGCATGATCTCGACCGGCATTTCCGGCACCGCGCGCCACGGCACGATGCCGTAGAGCGCGAGCAGGCAGCGGGTGAACACGTTGGCCCGCTCGGCGCCGCCGCGCAGCCTTATCGCCTCGCGGGCGCGGTGCATGTGCGGCGCCTGCGGCGCGTCGCCGATCATCTTGAGCGCGAAATAGGCTTTCACCGTCGCGCTCATGTCGAACGCGCCGTCGCGGAACAGCGGCCAGCCGTCATGCGCGCCCTGGATGCGGCGCAGATAGACGGCGATTTTTTGCTCGAGCGCGGCATCGACCGGCTCGCCGAGATAATGGCGCAGCAGCACATATTCGGCCGGGATGGTGGCGTCGGCTTCCAGCTCGAACACGAAATGCCCGTCGGGACGCTGCGCCGACAACAGCGCCGCCGTGGCCGCTTCGATCGGGCGATCGATGTCCAAATCGCTCATGGGGCTCGTGTCGCTCATTGCAATCGTGCTCGAGCGCCGGCGATGAGTTCGGCGGCGCGATTGCCGGAGCGGATCGCACCTTCGATGGTGGCGGGCAGACCGGTATCGGTCCAATCGCCGGCCAGAACAAGATTGCGCCACGCGGTCGCCGCGCCCGGACGCTTGGCATCCTGTTCCGGCGTCGCGGCGAAAGTGGCGCGGCGCTCGCGCACGATCTGCCACGGAGGCAATTCCGGCGATGCCCCGGTGACACTCGCGACCTCGGCCCAGATCGTCTTGGCGAGTTCCTCGCGCGGCATATCGACCAGGCGATCGCCGGCGCTGATCGTGACCGATAGCCGGCCGGGGAAGGCGAAGATCCATTCCACCGTGCCGTTGATGACGCCGAGGATCGGCGGCTGGCCCGCCGGCGGATCGATCTTGAAATGGGCATTGACGATGGCGCGAAACGCGTCCGGCGCTTTCAGGTCGCGGACGAGCGAAGCCGCGGCATAGGGCGGCACCGCGAGGATGACGGCATCCTCCTCGGCAAGCGCGATCGTCTCGGCGCCGAAATCGAGCGCGGCGACGCGCTTCGTGCCGAAGCGAAACGCGCGAAGCTGATGCTCGAGCCGCACTTGCGCGCCGCGCCGTTGCAGCAGCGCCAGCGCCGGCTCGACCAGCGTCGCGCTCAAGCCGTCGCGGGCAATGAGCGGCCGGCAGGCGCGGCCGCCGGCGGCAAGCGTCTCGCGGATCACCGCGGCCGCAAGCTTCGCCGAGCCGTGCGGCGGATCGATATTGAGCGCGGCGAGCAAGAGCGGCTCGACCAGCCGCCAATAGAGCGGTCCCTTGGTGGCGACGATCTCGCCGACGGTCTTGCCGGCCGGCGGCCAGAGCAGGCGAACCAGCGCCAGATAATCGAACGCGCGGGTGCCGGGCACGCGCCGCGCGGAATCGAAAATCCACCACGGCAGGCGACCGTCGTTCATGCGCAAGGTCCAGCGCTGGGCGCTCGCCAGGTCGAAGAACTGGAACTCGGCCGACTGTGGTCCGATCAGGCGGTCCGCGGCGCCGGCCTCGCGCAGATAATCGAGCGCGGCGCGATTGCCGGACAGCAGCAAATGATTGCCGTTGTCGATCACCATGCCGATCGCGGCGTCGTGATAGGAGCGGCAGCGGCCGCCGGCGAAGGCGGTCGCTTCGTGCACGATCACCGCCTCGCCGCGGCCGGAGAGCCGCAATGCCGCCGACAGGCCGGCCAGCCCGGCGCCGATGATGTGGACGGTGCGGCTCATCGCAAAACGGGCATCAAAAGTAATTGCGCAGCGCGATCAAAAGAATCTTGGTGCGCGGCAAATGCACCGGCGGGCGCGGCGGCGCAAAGCCGCGGGCGACCAGCCGGTCGAGGATGAGGCGATACGCCTCGGCCATGATGCGCGGCGCCCGCACCGCCCGCCGCGGACTTTGCGCCATGATCGCGGCGGCCTGCTCGAACTCCGCCGCCGCCCGCTCGGCGATCGCCTTGCAGGCTTCGCCGAGCATCGGATTGGCCAGCACGGCTGTTGGTTCCGTCTCGATGATGCCGGCGTCGCGCAGCGCCTCGCGCGGCAGATAGAGTCTTCCCAACGCCGCATCCTCGTCAAGGTCGCGCAGAATATTGGTGAGCTGCAGCGCGCGGCCGAGATGATGGGCGAGCGCCAGGCCTTGATCGCGGTCGAGGCCGAACACGCGCACCGACAGCCGGCCGACCGCGCAGGCGACGCGGTCGCAGTAAAGGTCGAGCGTGGCCAAGTCCGGCGCGCGAATGTCGGAGCCGACGTCCATCTCCATGCCGGCGATCACCGCGAGAAAATCGCCATGCGCGAGGTCGAAATCGCGGATCGCTTCGGCGAGACCCAACAGATGCGGCTGGGCCAGCCCGCCATAGAGCGCGGCAATGTCGTTGCGCCAGCGTTCGAGCGCCGCGCTTCTTTGCTCGCGCGGCCCGGGATCGTCGGCGATATCGTCGACGGCGCGGCAGAACGCGTAGATCTCGAACATGGCGTCACGCTGGGCGCGCGGCAAAATGCGCATCCCGTTATAGAACGAGCTGCGCGAAGCGCGTTCGGCGGCCTGGCCCGGCTTGTTTTGATTGGACGTGTTCACTTCAAGCACCCCGCGGCTTATGTGCGGCGGATTGGGAACGCCGGCCGAAACGCTGCACGGCGCCGCGCAGTACGCCGATGAGCGTGCCGCCGGCAACCGCCGGAAGCGCAAGATGCACCCGTTCGCTCAGCGGATCGCGCCGCCCCAGCACGCGCGTGAGTTTGTGCGCCAAACTGTTGATCACGGCGACTTCCAGGCCGAGCCGGGTGTCGGCGATCGCCGCCGCGAAGCCGTCGCTCTCGCCGAGCAGCCGTTCGGTACGATCGGCGAGCCGGTGCAGGCAGTCGAGCAGCTCCGGCGAAGCCCGCGCATCGCCGAGCGCTTCGATGCTCGCTCCGCTCGCCGCGAGCGCATCCTGCGGGACATAGACCCGGTCGAGATTGCGATAGTCCTCTTTGCAGTCCTGCAGATGATTGATGATTTGAAGCGCCGCGCACAGCGCGTCATTGGCCGGCCACACCGCGCGGCTCTCGCCATGAACGTCGCAGACGAAGCGCCCGACCGGCATGGCCGAGAGCGAGCAGTAGGAAATCAGATCGTCCCAGTCGCGATAGCGCAGCTTGGTGACGTCGAGCTTGAACGCCGCGATCAGGTCCTGGGCATGCTTCGGCGACAGGCCGCGCTCGGCGAGGACCGTGCGCAGCCGCACCGCGACCGCGTCGTCGGCATTGGCGCCGGTCAATCCGGCTTCGAGCCGGCCGAGCAGGCGGAGCTTCTCGCCGGCCGGCAGGCTCGCATGATCGGCGATATCGTCGGCGGTGCGCACGAAATTGTAGAAGGCCAGGATCGGACCGCGATACCGCGGGTGGATAAGGAACGACGCCACCGGGAAATTCTCGTCCCGGTGTCCCTTGCCTGACCGCAAATCGCTGGCGTCGTTCATCGCGCTTCCGAAATATTGGACTTCCCGGAAAGATCAGCTTGGGCGCGGCCTTTCCACATGCCGCCGCGTCCGCGCGCATGCTGATAGGCGGAATCCAAGGTGAAGGCCATATACATTGCCGCGATGGCCGGCAGGAGCGGCGCCCATAGCATCGACAGGCCGTAGAAACGCAGCGTGCAGCGGAAGGCGAAAGCCATCAGGAGCCAGGCAAACAGCCCGATGAATTGCGGCAGCCCGCGGGCAAACAGCGCCAGTCCGACCGGCGCGAGGTAAGTCAGCGCCAGGCCGATCACGGTGACGGCAAGCAGCGCCGGCGAATAATTGAGCTGCGCATAGGCGCTGCGCGACACCATGCGGCGGATGTCGGCAATGGCCGGATAAGCGCGGATGCTGTGCACGCGATCCGTCAGCGCAATCGAAATCGGGCCCTGGCGCTTGAGTTCTTTGGCCAGCGCGCAATCGTCGATCAAGGCGCCGCGGATCGCGGCAAGCCCGCCCGCCTGTTGCAGCGCGTCGCGGCGCACCAGCATGCAGCCGCCGGCCGCGGCCGCGGTCGCGCGCCGCGGATCATTGGCCCAGGCGAAGGGATAAAGCATCTGGAAGAAGAAGATGAACGCCGGCACGGCCAACCGCTCGGCAAAGCTCTTGCAGCGCAGCTTCGCCATCAGCGAGGTCAGCACCAGGCCATGCGCTTGCGCCTGCGCCACGAGAGCAGCCACCGCGTCCTCGGCATAGAGGATGTCGGCGTCAGTCAACAGCAGATAGGCCGGCGGCACGGTCCCGATCACCGCGAATTCCACGCCCTGCTGCTGCGCCCAGAGCTTGCCGGTCCAGCCGGCCGGCAGCGGTCGGCCCGGCAGCACGGTCAGCCGTTCGCCGGCGCCGATCAAGGTCGCGGCATTGCGCGCCAGCTCCGCGGTGGCGTCGCGGCTCTGATCGTCGACGACGATGACGCTAAGTTCGCCCGGATAATTCTGCCGCAGCAGCGAGGTGACGGTCTGGCCGATGCATTCGGCCTCGTCGCGCGCGGGAATGACCGCAGTGACCGCGGGGAAGGCGGCTGGCGGCGCGACAGACTCGTCGTCGCGCTCGGCCGCCCGCCAGAACCCGCCGCGGGCGGCGATGAGATAGAGCCAGATCGCCAGCACGATTGACGCTATAATGTCGTTGGCCACACATTCTCCTTCGGCGGCGGATAAAGCCGGCTTCGGCGAGGGCTTTACCCGCCCGCTATCCCTTGGCCCGCTAACCCTTAGCCCGCTATCCCTTGGCCCGTTATCCCTTAAATGTAGGACCTGATATAGGAAGCCGCTTCCCTCGGCCCGACTTCGGAGCGGAAGCCACGCAGCTAACCCGATGGATGCCAAAAACAGCCCTTTTCTGGCGCGCCTCGATGAGGTCGCGGCCGATACCGAGGCGCTCCTGGAACGGCTTCTTGCCGCCACCCCGGCCGACGGCGAGTTGAGCCGCCCGGCGCGGCTTCTCGAGGCCATGCGCTATGTGAGCCTCGGCGGCGGTAAGCGGTTCCGGCCGTTTCTCGTGGTCGAGACGGCAAAGCTCTTCGCCGTGCCGCGAGCGAACGCGCTGATGGCCGGCGCGGCGCTGGAATGCGTACATTGCTACTCGCTGGCGCATGACGATCTGCCGGCCATGGACAATGACGAATTGCGGCGCGGCCAGCCCACCGCGCACCGGAAATTCGACGAAGCAACCGCAATCCTTGCCGGCGACGGTTTGCTGACCTTCGCCTTCGATATCCTGTCGCGGCCGGAGACCCATGCCGATGCGGCGGTGCGCATCGAGCTTGTCAAGGCGCTCGCGCGCGCCGCCGGGCTCGGCGGCATGGCCGGCGGTCAGATGCTCGACCTCGCCGCGGAAGGCCGCTTCGGCGTGCAAAAGCACGGCTCAGGCGACGTGCGCCTGTTGCAGGCGATGAAAACCGGCGCGCTCCTGCGTTTCGGCTGCGAGGCCGGCGGCATACTCGCCGCGGCGGACAAGGCGCAACGCGCGGCGCTTACCCGTTACGGCTCGGCGGTCGGCGAGGCCTTCCAGATCGCCGACGACCTTCTCGATATCGAAGGCGATCCGGCGCTGGTCGGCAAGCAGACCGGCAAGGACGCCGCCGCCGGCAAGGCGACCTTTGTCAGCGTGTTGGGCATCGACGGCGCCAAAGCGCGGTTGCGCGAACTCGTCGCCGAGGCCGAGGCGGCGCTGACCCCATTCGGGCCGGCTGCCGCCATCCTCATAGAGGGCGCCAGATTTGTCGCCGAACGGCACGCTTGATCGGCGATTTGGCCGCCATGAGCCGATGGACCGATGGGCCGATGGGCCGATACGTCGCAGCGCCGTAACAGTTTCGTGGGAATTGACGCTTTTGACGCGCAATGCCGACGCCGGATGAAAATTGTGGGCAAGGCGGCCCCTCCCAACCGGCGCGATTGCGGTCGGGAACCCCTTCTGCCTATTTGCTGCAAGCTTGCCCGGTTTGCTGCAAAATGTTGCAGAGAAAAACACAGTTTAGGCCGAAACCTGCGGCCGCTATTGAAAGACTAAGTTGATAATGAACCCTCCCGCGCGCCGGACCATCGCCACCTTCGCCGCTGCCGCCGTGCTGGCGGCGGCGACATATCTCATGCCGGCGCCCGGCCGGCTCGCCATGGCCATCGCGCAGCCGCAGGTCGTGCGGCATCAAGCAGGGCCCCGCGTCAGGAAGCTGCCCGGCAAAGCACGCGTCACGGCCCCCGCTCCCGCCGCGCAACAACAGTCCAAATTTCCGCCGCGCGCGCCGTTCACCGCCGCCGATGACGCGGTCGCCGCCATTCCGGGCATGCCAGATGCGCGATTTTGGGCGGATTCGGTGCCCGACTTCGAGAAGGCGCTGCCGGCGCAGCCGGGACCGTGGCTCATCCTCTCGACCGGCGGCAGCGACGGCGCCTTCGGTGCCGGTCTCCTCAACGGCTTGAGCGCCGCCGGCAACCGGCCGGATTATTCCGTCGTCACCGGCGTGAGCACCGGCGCGCTGATGGCGCCATTCGCCTTCGCCGGCCCGAAATACGACGAGGCCTTGAAGGACGCCTACACCAAGATCACCTCGGCAGACATTTTCGAGGTCGGCTCGACCGGCGAGAGCTTCCTCGATTCCTGGCCGCTGAAGGATCTGATCGCCAAACAAATCACGCCGCAACTGCTGGCCGATATCGCCGCCGGGTATCAGGCGGGGCGGCGGCTGTTCATCGTCACCACCGATCTCGATTCCGAGCGTTCGGTGGTCTGGAACATGGGCGCCATTGCCGCGCATGCGAGCGACAAGACCGACGGCGCCGCCGCGCTCGATCTGTTCCGCAAGGTGCTTTTGGCCTCCGGCAGCATTCCCGGCGCCTTTCCGCCGGTGCTGATCGACGTCGAAGGCAACGGCAAGCGCTTTGCCGAAATGCATGTCGACGGCGGCGTCGGCGGTCAGTTCTTTGTCGCCCCGGCCGCCATGCTCGCGAGCACCAGCACCGAGCATATTCCGGCGAGCCAGCTTTACATCGTGATCAACAGCGCGCTGCAGCCGGACTTTGCCGTCGTCGACCGCGCGACGCCGGCAATCCTGGCGCAGACCGTCGGCATGGCGGTCAAGGTCGACCTGCGGCTGATGCTCGACCGCGCTTACATCGCCGCCAGGAATTCCGGAATAGGTTTCAACGCCGCCACCATCCCTGCGGATTTTCACGCACCGAGCCGCGGCCCGTTCGATCCGAATTACATGAAGGCGTTGTTCGACGTCGGTTATGCGCAAGGCAAGAGCGCCGCGCCATTCGCCACTGCGCCGCCGCCCTATCCTGGCCCGCCGGCGACCGATCCGAACAGTGACGTCAAATCGCAAGCCAACGACGTGACACAACCGGGAGCGACCAAATGAAGAGACTTGGAGGAATTGCTTCGGCAATCGCAATTGCGTGTGCGGCCGCGGCGATGGCGGCAACGCCGTCGCATGCGGCGGGAAAGAAACATCACGTCTATGCCAGATCGCGCGCCTATGACGGGCTGTGGAGCGTGTCGATCCGCACCAAATCCGGCCCCTGCGACGCGGCCTACCGCTATCCGGCGCGCATCGTCGGCGGTCAGATCCTCCAGGCCGACAGCGATTTCAGCTACCAGGTTTCCGGCGCGGTGGTGTCGAGCGGCGCCATCATGGTGCGGGTCAGCAAGGGGCTCGGCACCGCGACCGGCTACGGCCGGCTCCACGGCGCCGTGGGCTACGGCCGCTGGAGCACCGACGGCAACCAGTGCTTCGGCACTTGGAGCGCAATGCGCCGCGCCTCGCGCTGAGGCTCATCTAGGGTGGGCGTTGCGCCCGCCCTGATGCGCCCAATTTATCTCTGCGCCCGATTATCTCTGCGCCGAGGCGCAATGCCCACGCGTATTCGCGCCGCGTGGGCAAAATTGCATTTCAGGACTGCACGGGCGCCCGGGCTCGGATGAGGGTTTTGCCCGCCCTATCCCGCCTTGCGCGCCGGCTGCTGCACGCAGCAGTTCGGCGGCACCATGTTCACCGACGCGGTCGGGATCGTGCCGACTCCCGACGCCGCGATTTCGATCGCCACGTCGTCGATATCGACGTTGAGAATAGCCGCGTCGGCCTGATCCTGATTCGAATTCTCGGCTTCGTGATTCATCGCAATACTCTCCTCGTTCTGGCGTGACCTGGCGTCCACTTCCGCGTCGGAGCCATTCAAGTCTAATCATTAGTGCATTTTAGCGAAAGCCGCCTGCGCGCCCGCCCGTCCGATCACCGCGCAATCGCGAAAATGCGATTGGCATGTGTATGGCGGGTGGACTTCGCTCCGCCTAGCTAAGCCCAACCAGCAAACGCGATCCGATTGCATTGCCGGGTCATGGAGACTTTACATGCGTAAAGCAATTACGGGCAGATCGACGATGAAGGGAGCGGCGATCGCCGCCGGCCTCGCCGTCGCCGCGATCTCGACTGGCCGCATGCCGAATGATGCGAGGCTTTACGATCGCTATGATCAAAGCGCGGGCCCGAGCGTCATTTTCGCCAACGCGCCGGGCGGCGCCTACATCCAATGCGACCCGCGCAATCCGTCATCGCCGGTCCGCTGCAAGCCGGACGGCTGGTAAAGGCGGAGCACCGGCAACCGGCAGCGCTTCAATCGGTCGGTGACGAGGGAACCCTCAACCGGTCTTGCGCGCCGCGACGTTGGCGTTCCACCACGGGCAGACGTCGGCGGCGCGCAGATAATTGCCGTCCATGACGTTGAGCGGCGCGCGTCCGCCCGCTTCGGCGACGCCGACGCGGATCGCGCGCGCTTCCTCGCGCTTCTCAGGCGTCAGCCACATGCGGTCGTGGCCCCACAGGCTCGGCCCTTCGGTGCGCTCATGCGGCGTCCAGTTCGCGGTTTCGATCGAGCGGCCGCCCCAGCCGTACTCGACCAGAAACTGCGACGGCGAATAGGAATAAAACGAGGTGACCTGATCGTTGGCGTGGCGGCCGAGCGTGGTGCCGATCATCTCCGGCTGGCGCAGCGCGAGATCATAAGCCTGGCCGACGTCGTCGAGATAGCAGCATTCGAACATCAGGTGATGAATGCCGTTCTTGCCGGTGTCGATGAAGGCGAGCGAGTGGTGGCGCGGATTGATGTGAAAGAAATAAGCCTTGAAGGGTTTAAGCAGATAATCGGTCGGCTTGAAGTTGAGGATCTCGGTATAGAACGGAATGACGTCCTCGAGCCGCTCCGCGGTGAGCACGGCATGGCCCATGCCGAGGACGCCGGTGCGGAAGCCGGAGATCGAGCGGCCGGGCTTGAACGGCTCGGTGGCGACCTCGGCGCCGTGGAAAACTTCCAGCCGATTGCCGATCGGATCGGCGAACACGATCAGATCCTTCACCCGCCGCTCGTCGGCGAGCGCGCGCGAGCCGCGCGCGATTTTGACGCCGGTTTTTTCCAGGTGCGCGGCCAGCGCATCAAGCGCTGTGGCATCGGCGACTTCCCAGCCGTAGAACGACGGCCCCTCATTCTCGTCGGTGTGCACGATCACGCGCTGCTTGCGGTCGTCCATGCGCAACGCGAGCGTGCCGCGGCTTTTGTCGACGAGTTGCATGCCGAGAAAACGCGTGCCGTAGGCCGCCCAATCCTCGAGATTCTTGGTGCGGATGCCGACATAGCCCAGCGCATTGAGATTCATCGCAGTCTCTCGTTCATCGCCGCGGGGCGGCGCATCGATAAAATATAGCATATTCGGGTTGCCGCGCGAAAGCAGCGGCGGCGGCGCTCGCCTAACCTGATCCGAGCGTTTCAGGTTGCGCTGTACGGCTCTTCGCCGCGTGGATTGAGCAGGCGCGCGGCGGCCGCCCCCCTTGCCGCGTCAGGCCCTGAAAAGGCTGGTCGGCTTTTGTTTTCACCCGTCGCGGGCTGATCTCTTCGACGGTCGTGCGGTGCAAGACGTCCGGGCGTCCGCCCTCGCCGGCGCGGACGACGTCGGTGGTGAATTTCATGATAAGCCGCCCCTCGGTGTCGAACG
>DATJBH010000126.1:0-4093 GCA_035515455.1 Xanthobacteraceae bacterium | reverse complement strand
ACCGGCCGGCGGCGCGCCGGACAGCACTTGCCGCTGCCGCATATGGCGGCCTTGCCAAAAGGCATCGAAGATTTCGTCGAAGCGCTGCCAATCCGAATGGGTCGCGCAGAATAGCGCGCGCCAGGCGGGTTTGAGCGACGCTGGCCTAAGCGCGGCGGGCGAGGTCAGCACCGCCAAGGCATCGCGGGTTTCCGCGAGCCCGATGTGAAAGCCGTTGTCGCGCAGCGTACGTGCGAAGCCGGCCAGCCGGCTGCGGGCCAAGGGGCCAAAAGATGGATTCCGCTTATTCCTGCTTAAGCGGGAACCCGGCGCTGGGTCCCCGCTTTGGCGGGGACGGGCGGCCTGAGGGCGCTCACCGCCCACTCAGGCCACCTTGCCGAGGAGCCGCTCGCTCACTTCGCGCGTCAGCCGGGCACGATCCTCGTGGGTCTTGAGGAGACAGATCATCGTCTCATAGACCGCTTCCGGCTCCTGGCGAAGGTCGTGTACTTCGAGGCCGGCAAGCGTGGCGGCCCAGTCCAGCGTCTCGGCGACGCCCGGCACCTTGCGCAAATCCTCTTTGCGCACCGCGGCGACCATCCGCGCGATCTGCAGCGCCAGCGTCGTATCGATATTCGCCGTACGGGTGAGGATGATCTTCGCCTCGCGGTCGACTTCGGGGAAATCAACATAGTGATAGAGGCAGCGCCGGCGCAGCGCGTCGGACAGTTCGCGCGTGCCGTTGGAGGTCAGGACCACGCGCGGGATCGCGGTCGCCTTGATGGTGCCGAGCTCGGGGATACTGATCTGAAAGTCCGACAACAGCTCGAGCAGAAACGCCTCGAATTCTTCGTCGGCACGATCGACTTCATCGATCAGCAGCACCGGCGGCGTGGCGCGGCGGATGGCGGCCAGGAGCGGCCGCTCCAACAGATATTTCTCGGAAAAAATGTGCTCCTCGATGGCGTCGGCGTCCTCGCCGATGCCTTCCCGGGTCTTGATGGCGAGGAGCTGGCGCTGATAGTTCCACTCGTAAAGCGCGGCGTGCTGATCGAGGCCTTCGTAGCATTGCAGCCGGATCAATTCGGCGCCGTGCAGCGCGGCGAGCGCCTTGCCGACTTCGGTCTTGCCGACGCCGGCCTCGCCTTCCAGGAGCAGCGGCCGCTTGAGGAAATCCATCAGCCACAGCGCCGTGGCGATATCGCGGTCGGCGACATAGCCGACGGCGGCAAGCTTGTCGGAGATTTCTTGGCGGTCGAGGGTCACAGCACCTGCACTGCGTGTTCTGTTGTCATGCCCCGCGAAGGCGGGGCATCCAGTAACCGATGCATTAGAGAACCTTCGCCGACGGTGATTACTGGATCATCCGGTCGAGCCGGACGATGACAGTCATTTATTACGCGCAGAGCCGTGCCGCTATGCATGCAATCCCAGCTTTTCCGCCGCCGTCCAGACCCGCCAATGATCGTGCGGCATCTGGATATGGGTCGAGCCGAGGAAGGCAAAGGCGTCGTTCACCGCGTTGGAGAAGCACGGCACGCCGCCGACATTGGGGCTTTCGCCGACGCCCTTGGCGCCGATCGGATGATGCGGCGACGGCGTCGTGGTCCAGTCGGTCTCCCAATGCGGGGTCTCGACCGCGGTGGGGACGAAATAATCCAAAAACGACGCCGTGGTGACGTTGCCGTCGTCGTCGTAATGGATCTCCTGGCCCATGGCGATGCCGAAGGCTTCGGTCAGGCCGCCGTGAATCTGACCCTCGATGATCATCGGATTGATCCGCGTGCCGCAATCGTCGAGCGCATAGAAACGCCGCACCTTGACCGCACCGACATCGACATCGACGTCGACGACGCAGACGTAAGCGCCGAACGGGAAGGTGAAATTCGGCGGGTCGTAGTAATCGACCGCTTCGAGGCCCGGCTCCATGCCGGGGGGCACTTCGTGATAGGCCGCCCAGGCAAGCTCGGTCATGGTCTTGAAGCGCTCGGGATTGCCCTTGACGCGGAATCGATCGACGTCCCATTCCAGATCGTCATCGTGCACTTCGAGCATATAGGCGGCGATCATCTGCGCCTTGGCCTTGATCTTGCGGCAGGCCATGGCGCACGCGGCGCCGGACACCGGCGTCGAACGCGAGCCGTAGGTGCCGAGTCCGTACGGCGCCGTGTCGGTATTGCCTTCCTCCACGGCGATGTTGTCGGCGGCAAGCCCGAGTTCGGTGGCGATGATCTGCGCGTAGGTCGTCTCGTGGCCCTGGCCTTGCGATTTGGTGCCAAGCCGGCAGATGCCTGAGCCGGTCGGATGGATGCGGATTTCCGCGGAATCGAACATGGCGATGCCGAGAATGTCGCAATTGCGCGACGGGCCGGCGCCGACAATCTCGGTGAAGTGGATGATGCCGATGCCCATCAATTCGCGGGTCTCGCCGCGCTTGAACGCCTCGCGCTTTGCTTTCTGCTCTTCGCGCAGCTTCTTGTAATTGACGGCTTCCATCGCCTTGGTGAGCGCGGTTTGATAGTCGCCGGAATCGTATTGCCAGCCGAATGCGCTGGTGTAGGGGAATTGCTCGCGGCGGATCAGGTTCTTCATGCGGAAGTCGGCCGGGTCCATGCCGAGTTTCTGCGCCATGATGTCCATCGCCCGCTCGATGGCATAGGCGGCTTCGGTGACCCGGAACGAGCAGCGATAGGCGACGCCGCCCGGCGCCTTGTTGGTATAGACGCCGTCGACCAGGCAATGAGCGGCCGGGATATCGTAGGAGCCTGAGATGATGGAGAACAAACCGGCCGGCCATTTGGTGGCGTTGGCGCAGGCGTCAAATGCGCCGTGGTCGGCGATGGTGTAGCAGCGCAGCCCCAATAGCTTGCCGTCCTTGGTACAGGCGAGCTCCATGTCCATGTGGAAGTCGCGCGCAAAGGCGGTGGTGGAGAGGTTATCGATGCGGCTCTCGGTCCATTTCACCGGCACGCCGGTGACGATCGAGGCGACGATCGAGCAGATATAGCCCGGATAGGCGCCGACCTTGTTGCCGAAGCCGCCGCCGATGTCGGGCGAGATCACATGGATCTTGTGCTCGGGGATTTTCGAGATCAGCGAGCCGACGGTGCGGATGACATGCGGCGCCTGGAACGTGCCGTAGAGCGTGAGTTCGCCTTTGATCTTGTCGAACGACGCGACGCATTGGCAGGTCTCGAGCGGGCAGGGATGCACGCGCGGATAGGAAATCATCTCGCGGATCGTTACGTCGGCCTTGGCGAAAGCGGCGTCGGCCGCGGCCTTGTCGCCGGCCTGCCAGGAAAAGATATGATTGTAATGCTTGCGCTTGCCGTGGGCGCCTTCGGCTTTTCCTTTTTGGTCCTCGCGGATCACCGGCGCATTCGGCGCCATCGCCTTGAGCGGATCGACGTTGACCGGGAGCTGCTCGTATTCGACTTCGACCAGGTCGGCGCCATCGGCGGCGGCCTCGCGGCTGTCCGCGATCACGAACGCGACTTCCTGGTTCTGGAACAGCACATAGCCGTCGGCGAGCACCATCTGCACGTCGCCGGCCAGCGTCGGCATCCAGGCCAGGTTAACGGTCTTGAGCGTCTCCGCGGTGAGCACGGCAACGACGCCGGGCACCGCCGCGGCTTTCGTCGTATCGATCTTCTTGACGCGAGCGTGGCCGTAAGGCGAGCGGTTGAATTCGCCGTACAGCATGTTGGGCAGTTTGATGTCGTCGACGTAATTGCCCTTGCCCTGGGTGAAACGGATATCCTCGACGCGCTTGCGCTTGCAGCCCATGCCTTCGAGCTTTTCGGCGCGTTCGGCGGAGGTGGGGGTCATGTCGTTCATTCTGCGGCCTCCTGGAACGGCACGCCGTTGAGCTTGGCGGCGGCGTATTGAATGGCTTTGACGATGTTCTGGTAGCCGGTGCACCGGCACAGATTGCCGGAAATGCCGTAGCGGATTTGTTCCTCGCTCGGATTTTTGTTCTCCTGCAGCAGGCGATAGGCGCGCGTGATCATCCCCGGCGTGCAGAAGCCGCATTGCAGGCCGTGCATCTGGCGGAAGCCTTCCTGCAGCGCATGCAGCGTGCCGTCGGGATTGGCGATGCCCTCGATGGTGATGA
>DATJBH010000125.1:0-34374 GCA_035515455.1 Xanthobacteraceae bacterium | reverse complement strand
TCATACCTAATCGCGTTTTACCGATTGCGAAGCACTCTTCGATTATCTGAATCAGGCTCTCACCGTGATTGCGGCTTTCCGCAGGGCGACAACGAAAGCAGCCGCGGGAGCGATGGGACACGCCCATGCCCAAGCGCCTGGCATCCAAGGAAATCGTCCGTCTTGCCGTCCGGTTGGCCGGCGCCAATCCCGTCGCTAGGCATTCCTCTGCCGCCCATCGGGAGGACATGGAACTTTGCACAGCGTGCTTGTGTGAAGTTCCAGCGACCTACGCGCCAAATCAGTCGAGCAAAAACTTGCCATGAGAAAAACCCGTACGCTGTTCAAAATTATACAACTTCTACGGATTCTGCGTACGTACTAACACGAGAGGCTGTTGCTAATGATTTGTTTGTATGTCTGGCTTGTTGGTTTATGCATCTGCTCACCAGCGAGCCTGGTGCAGTAATCGATCACACGCTGTCGCTGACACCGCCTTGGTTGCCAAAGTCATTAGCCAAAACATTCGACAGGGAGCGATGGACCGCAATATTGCCGTTGTAATCGATGTAGCCCAGATCGCGGAATTTGTTCATGAAATGATTGATGCGGGCCCGTGTCGTGCCGACCATCTGCGCCAAATCCTCCTGGTCGAGTCCTTCGATGACGGTCCTTTTGTCGCGAAGTCCCCTGCCGCCGGTTGCCAGCGTCAGAAGAATCCGCGCCAAGCGTTGTTCACCACCCTCGAAAAGATGGCTGACAAGCCGCGATCGCAACCGCGTGACGCGGCGCAAGACGCGCTTGAGAATGAATTCGGCGAAGCGGGGATTGTCGCGAAGCGCGCGGACGGCGTCGGTTTTCGTCATGCGGACGAGAGTACAATCGCTCACGCACACCGCCGTCGCCACGCGAGCGGATTCGCCGAGCAGGCAGGTTTCGCCGAAGATTGCGTCGTCGTCCAGGTTGGCCATGATCGCGGTCTTGCCCTGGGGCGACACGACTCTAATCCGCACCCATCCGTCTTTGATGTAGTACAGGCAATCGGAGGGATCGCCTTGCGCATAAATGACGGTTCCGGGTTTGGTCTTGGAAATCGTCGTGCCGCCATACGACGCGGCGAATGCTTGGAAATCCGCGATCTCTTGCGCGCCGGACGGCCATCCGGCGCCACCTCTGTTGCTGCCATTAGACATGCGTTTGCCCCATCCTCACCCTTGATGGTCCCTGCCTGCGCTTGACGTGCTTTGCGCGTGCACGGAACCACTGCTGTTCCGGATTCCGGAGCGGCCTTAATAGGGCGGCGGCCACATTTCATTGATTCAAATCAAGTGCGAGGGAAGTCGCCGCAATTCGAGTTGCCGACGAGCGACCTAGCAGGCCATAGCCAAGCCATCATCGGATTCGCCAAAACGCTCATCGCAGAGCGCAACGTTTGACAGCGAAGGGAACACGACGATGATCTCGCCGTCATAATCGATGTAGCGCAGCCTGCGAAACCTGTTCATGAAAAGATTCACCCGCGAGCGGGTGGTGCCGATCATCTGCGCGAGGCCTTCCTGATCGATATTGCGTATGACGTTATTCGGTGCTCCGTTGCGGCCTTGATTTGCCAAGACCACCAGCGTTCGCGCCAGTCGTTTTTCACTGGTGTCAAACAGCTGGCTGATCAAATTTTCTCTCAAATCAACCACGCGGCGCAGCGCAAAGGCGAGAAAGAAGCCGGCAATCGCCGTGTTTTCCCTAATGGCGCGAATGGCATTTGCGCGCTCTATTCGCGCCACCAGACTATCGGCGATGCAGGCGACGGTGGCGACGCGATTCCGGTTGCCGAGCAGGCTACCTTCGCCGCAAAGGTCGCCGGGTCCGAGCACGCCAAGGATGCCTTCCTTGCCCTGGCTCGACACCACGGTGATTTGGACCTGCCCATCCTGAAGATAATACATCGAGTCCGCCGGCTCGCCCTGGCTGTACAGCACGGTCCCGGACCTCAGTCGCGACAGAGCAACTCCGCCAAAGGCGGCGGCGAACGCCTCGACATTAAACGATCGCCCGGAGTCGAGCGCTCCGCCATCGAGAAATGGAAATCCGTCGTTGCTATTCATGGCCTGCCCCCCCGAGCGTAGCCACGGCGCGCGTCGTCAAGCATGCGCGAACTCCGTCATCGCCCCCTGTCGGAATTTCGGCCGGTCGTCGCCACCTCCATGCAAACGTGTCAGGAAATGCCTGACAACTATTATTCGTTATGCTTCCGTCGTGAACCCGAGCTATTGGCACACAAAAATACTGCTCGGTATTGTCATTTGTGACGTTTCATAACTTGATGATGCCGTCACGCAGCGCCAGGGCCACGGCGTTGGTCCGGTTGACTGCGCCTAACTTCCGGACGGCAGTTTGAACGTGCTCGTCGACGGTTCGCTTGGTGATGTGGAGAATCTCGCCTATTTCCCAAGCGGATTTTCCATTCGCCACCCACCGCAGAACCTCAATCTCACGAGCCGTCAGCTTGCCTTTGGTGGTTTGTCGTTTAGGCAAAGCCAACTCCCGCTTTCGATGGCATTTCCATCGGGTGACGGGCGCGAAAACTCGCTGCAATTCCTTCGCCCCAAAATCTACCGCTAGTTATGCAGCAGATGAACTACGGCGAGGAATTGTGATATTTACGGGTGTCGCTCTCGAGTTGCTCAAGAAATAGAAACAGCTATTACGTGTATCGTCTTATAGTTGTAGGATAAACCAATCAAATTCACCAAGGACAGCATTGCGGCACCGGCGTCCCTGGTTAGTCACAAATGCGTCATTCCCCGCGACTGTGACGAGCAGTAGCGGGGAGGTGACCGGCCTCGGCGGGCAGTCGGAACCCGATGGCGCCTCGCCAAATTGAAGGCGCTTCTTCTTCCTTCAGCGCGGGATCGACTGAACGGCGATCCCGGTAGCGGGATCGATCACCAGGATTCGATCGGGTTGATAGACGTAGCGATAGGTGTAAGGCGACGCGCCGACGATCGCTCCGCCGTCGACAATGGCCGTACTCGCGACCGGCACGGGCGCCACGGCCGGCGGCGCAACCGTATCGTATAACGGCGCGCTGTCGGCGATCGGCGTCCCACCAACTTCATCATAGAGGGGCCGCGGCGCGATCGGCACCGTCCTTGCCACAACGGCCGGCGCCGGCACGGTCCGCCGCGTTATGGTTCGTGTCGTCACGACCCGCCGGATATGTGATCGCACCGGTCGTATCGTGCGCACAGTCTCGGTGGTCACTGTCTCTGTCACGGGCGCCACGACAGTCGCGGCCGGAGCCGTGACGACGGGCGCCGGCGTAATGATCGTTTGGGCGTGTGCCGCAGTGACCGCGGCCGCAGCCAGTGCGAGCCCGATCGCGGTAGAGGAAAAAGCGGATCTCATGACCTGACTCCATGAGTTAATTGAGCCACGACCCCAACGTCTTGGCGCGGAACCCGTTCCCGACGCAGCGCATTTGTGGGAAATTGGAGTTTTAGGTGGCCGCACCGAACAAAGCGCGTTCCACCGCCGCAAATTTGACGTGGCGATGCCGTGCGCGCGGCGGATTTTATTTGCGCGCCAGGGCGCCGCGCAGCAGCGCCGACAAGGGCAGCGTCAGCAGCACAAAAGTCGCCACCAGCATCAGAGCCTGCCACACGCCAAATCTGTCGCCAACCCGGCCGAACAGGATCGGCGCGACCGCGCCGGATCCGATCACGCCGGTATAGAAAATGCTCAGTGCGCGGCCGCGCCATTGCGGCGGAACTAGATCGGGCACGGAACCGTATAACACCGATGACGTGCCATTGAGCACGATGCCGAGCAGCGGCAATACCGCCAATGCGGCTTTGAGCGGCAGGGGAAACAGCGCCAGAATTGCCAGCGCGGTGCAGCCCTCGGTCAACCAGACTGTCCCGACTGCGCCGATCCGCGCGCCGACAAAGGTGCAAGCGAGCTTTCCCGCCGCGCCGCCGGTGAAGACCAATGTGAGCGCCAGGCCGATGGTCTGCTCGCTGGCGCCCTTGTTGCGCAGCACGAAAGGCAGAAACAACAAAAACGCCATGCGCGTAGCGGTATCGATGACGCCGATCGCGACCAGAACTGGAAAGGCGTAGCGCGGCCGCTCGCGCGCTTGCGCGGCATGCTCCTCGCCTTGCGGATGAACGACGACGCCGTGCTGCAGGCGCGGCGCGGCAACATAGATCGCCGCGGCCACGGCCAGACCGACGCCGCCCAGAATGGCCAGCGCCGGGCGCCAGGCCATCACCAAGAGCATCAGCGACAGCGTCGCCGGCAGGGTCATCTTGCCGAGATCGCCGGTGAAGTTATAGGTGCCGAGTGCCTTGAGCGAGCGCGGCCCCGCGAAGGCGCGCGCGACCAAGGCCGAGGCGATGGGATGCTGCGTGCTCGAGCCGATGCCGCAGATCAAGAGCGCGCCGAGCAGCGTGGCGAAGCCGCCGCTGGCGCCGGCAAAGCAAAAGCCGGCACCGGCGAGCGCGGTGCCGATCGCCAGAATGGTCGCGGCGCCGAAACGCTCCGCCGCGATGCCGGCGGGAATTTGCAGCGATGCCATGGCGCCAACCAGCACGCTGCGCAGCAAGCCGAGCGCTGCGTAAGTGAGCGCGAATTCGGTCTGCCAGATCGGCAGCATGATGTAGACGAGATCGGTGTAGCCGTCGTGCAGCGCGTGGGCGACGCCGGCGACGGCAACGGCGCGCCGCTGCTCGCCGGACATTTGCGGCGTCAGCGCCGTGAAATCCTCCCAGTGCGGCCTGCGCATTGAAATCCTGCGGCTTTTGCTCAACGTCCTAAACATCTCCCAAGAAGCGGTCAAATAACGGCGCGGAGGCGCCATAATTGACCGCTGCAAACGCGCGGTGCAGTGTGCCGCCCGCGAGCGGGAATCACGCGGCTTTGCCAGGAGGGATCATGTTCGGCCTCGGCGACCTGTTCCAGTGGGAGCGGTTCGTGACGCCCACCGTAATCAAGGTCTTCTATTGGCTCGCGGTCGTAATTTCCGTCTTGCTGGGCGCCGCCGGCGCGGTGAGTTCATTGACGACGATGGCGTATAATCCATTCGTCGGCATGATCCTTTTGATCGTGAGCGTGCTCGGTGCCTGCATGGGCATAATCCTGGCGCGCATCATTGCCGAATTCGTGCTCATCGTTTTCCGCATCAATGAGCATCTCGGCGCGATCAGAAATCAGGGATCGGGGCTACGAGGCCCTTAGAGCGCAATCGTTTCAAACCGAATCGATTGGCGCTCTAAAATTTTGATGAAGCATAATCTGGTCGGAAAGCCGGTTTCCACTTTTTCGGCTCGTGCTTTAATCAATTGGCGAAGCGGAAGTGCATGACGTCACCGTCAGCCACGACATAATCCTTGCCCTCGAGGCGCATCTTGCCGGCGTCGCGCGCGCCGGCCTCGCCGCCGCATGCCACATAATCGTCGTAGGCAATGGTCTCGGCGCGGATGAAGCCGTGCTCGAAGTCGGAATGGATGACGCCCGCGGCCTGCGGTGCCTTGCTGCCGCGCGTCACCGTCCAGGCGCGCGCCTCCTTCGGACCGGCGGTGAAAAACGTCACCAGATGTAGGAGCGCATAGCCGGCGGCGATCAGGCGGTCGAGCCCCGCCTCCTTCAAGCCGATCGCGGCGAGATAGTCCTCGCGCTCGTCGGGCGACAACACCGCGATCTCGGCTTCGATCTTGGCCGAAATCACGATCGCGGCCGCCCCTTCGGCTTTCGCCCTGGCCTCGACTTTTTGCGAGAACGCATTGCCGGTCGCCGCGGCAGCCTCATCGACGTTGCAGACGTAAAGCACCGGCAGTGAAGTGAGGAGGCCGAGCAGGTGAAAGGCCTTCTCCTCTTCGGGCTTGCGCTCGGTCAGGCGCGCCGGCTTGCCGTCGCGCAGCAGCGCGAGGGCGCGGTTGACGAGATCGAGCGCGTCCTTGGCTTCCTTGTCGCCGCCCTTGGCTTTTTTGCTCAAAGCGTCGACGCGCCGCTCCAGGCTGTCGAGATCGGCGAGCATCAGCTCGGTCTCGACGGTTTCGATGTCGGCAACCGGATCAATGCGGCCCTCGACATGGGTCACGTCGGTATCCTCAAAGCAACGCACCACATGGGCGATGGCGTCGACCTCGCGGATATTGGCGAGAAACTGATTGCCGAGCCCCTCGC
Source organism: Xanthobacteraceae bacterium (assembly GCA_035515455.1). Classification (GTDB taxonomy): domain Bacteria; phylum Pseudomonadota; class Alphaproteobacteria; order Rhizobiales; family Xanthobacteraceae; genus BOG-931. The sequence continues at coordinate 28,212 of DATJBH010000125.1, read as the reverse complement.
CCTTCGAGGCGCCGCGCACGAGACCGGCGATGTCGACGAAAGTAAGCCGCGTCGGCACGATCTGCGCCGACTTGGCAAGCTTGGCCAGCACTTCCAGCCGCCGATCCGGCACCGCCACTTCGCCGACATTCGGCTCGATGGTGCAGAACGGATAATTCGCCGCTTGCGCCGCCGCGGTTTCGGTCAGCGCATTGAAGAGCGTCGACTTGCCGACATTCGGCAGGCCGACGATGCCGCATTTAAAGCCCATCGGTAATTCAATCCGTTTCCCGGCTCACGTCTCTTCGCGATCGCCGCTGTTATCGTTTGTCTGATCGCCAAATCCCTTCGCCAGCATGGCGAGGTGGACCTTGTTCTGAAAGCTCGCATCCTCGCCGCGCGCGATCAGCTCGGCATTCTCCGCGATGATGGCGATCAGCGCGTCCAGCCAGCCGCGCTCGCTTTTGGCGAAATCGCTCAGCACGTAATGCTGCACCAGATCCTTGTCGCCGGGATGGCCGACGCCGACGCGCACGCGCCGATAATCGTTGCCGACATGCGCGGAGATCGAGCGCAAGCCGTTATGGCCGGCAATGCCGCCGCCGGTTTTGACTCTCACCTTGCCCGGCGGCAGATCGATCTCATCGTGGAACACCGTGATGTCGCCAAGCGGCAGCTTGTAGAAATGCGCGGCTTCGGCGACGGCGCGGCCGGATTCGTTCATGAAGGTGCCGGGGAGGAGGAGGAGGGCGCGCTCCCCGCCGAGCGGGCCTTCGCAGGCGACGCCGGCAAAGCGCCGGCGCCACGGCCCGATGCCGTGGCGCTTGGCGATTTCTTGCACGGCCATGAAGCCGACATTGTGCCGGTTGCCGACATAGCGCGCCCCCGGATTGCCGAGTCCGACCAGGAGCTGCATCGGCGTTGTCCCGCTAGGGCATGATCCGGAAAATTGGATACCGGTCTTCCGACAAGATCATGCCCAATGACAGCGAGACCTCACTTCTTCTCGGGCGCGGCGGCGGCAGGCGCGGCTCCCGGAGCGGCGCCGGGTGCAGCACCCGGAGCGGCGCCAGGCGCGCCTTCGGCCGGCGTGCCGGCGGCAGCCGCGGTGGCGGCGGCGGCCGCTGCGGCGGCAGCGGCTTCGGCGGCGGCTTTCATTTCTTCGGCGTAGCCCGACGGCGGCACCACCGTGACCAAAGTGACGTCGCGCCCCGCCACCGAGCGCACGCCCTCGGGCAGCGTGACATCGCTCAAATGCTTGGAGTGGTTGATCTCGAGGTCGGAGACATCGACCTCGATGCCGGCGGGGATGGCGTCGGCGCGGCAGCGCACCGGCAAACTGTGTGTGACGATCGATACGGTGCCGCCGCGCTTGACGCCCGGCGACTGGTCGGCATTGCGCACGTGAATCGGAATATTGACGCGGATGGTGGCGCCCTCGCCGAGCCGCATGAAATCGACATGCAGCGGCAGGTCGCGCACGGCGTCGAGCTGGAAGTCGCGCGGGATCACGCGGTGTTTCACGCCGTCGACTTCGACATCGTGAACGGTGGTGAGAAAATGCCCGGCGTAGATGCGCTGGTGCAGCTCGGCATAATCGACCGAGATCGGCAGCGGCGGCTTACCGTCGCCATAGATGATTCCGGGGACGCGGCCGGAGCGACGTTCGGCCCGGGCGGCCCCCTTGCCTGCCCGCGAACGCGCCGCCGCCTTGATCAGAGTGACGGTCGCCATGATGCTATCCTTGTCTAAAGCCTTGTTATCAGGTGGAAATTCCGCGCCGAGCCTCCAGGGGTGCTGTAGCGGGCGCAGAAGCCGCGCTTATAGCGGCGCAAAACCTTAAAAACAAGGAACGCGAAGCGGGGATTAAGGGGTGGGCTCGCCTGCCGCGCCGCCCGACGGGGACCCGCCCGCCGCAGGGCCGGACCGGCTGCTGCCGGCAAGCGCCGTCTCGAGCGCCGCCACGCGCAGCTTCAACGCCTCGTTCTCTTCGCGGGCGATGCGGGCCATATCCTTGACCGCCTCGAACTCCTCGCGCTTGACCAGATCGAGGTCGCGCAGCCAGCGTTCGGCCTGGGTCTTGAACAGCGTCTCGAATTCGCGCCGCACGCCCTGCGCGACACCGGCGGCATCGTTCATCAATCTCGCCACCTCGTCGAAGAACCGGTTCGTCGTCTGCGCCATGACCGTCTTCCCGTATCGCCTCCGCAGCGCGCGGCCTGCAATTGCCCTGTGAGTCCGTCGGGCGAGCCGGCTTGCTATGGGCTGTGACAATGGCGATGGTGCGGCGCAACCGCAAGGGGCCTTAAGAGGGAGCGGCGTCACACGGAGCCCGTCATCGGCATGGTCGTCGTCCTCCCGCTCATTCCCTATCCCGCGATCAATCCGATCCTGATTTCGATCGGGCCGTTCGCGGTGCGCTGGTATGCGCTCGCTTACATCGTCGGCATCATCGCCGGCTGGTTTTACGCCCGCGCATTGATCGCCTCCGAACGGCTGTGGGGCGGCGAAGCGCCGTTCACGCTCCTCGACTTCGACGACTTCGTCATCTGGATCACGCTCGGCATCATTCTCGGCGGCCGCACCGGCTATGTGCTTTTCTACAATCTGCCGCTGTTCGCCGCGCATCCGATCCAGATTTTCGAATTGTGGACCGGCGGCATGTCGTTTCACGGCGGCGTCATCGGCTGCGCGGTCGCGATTGCGCTGTTCGCCTGGCGGCGGCGCATTCCGATGCTCTCGCTCGCCGACGTCATCGCCGGCGTCGCGCCGATCGGCCTGTTCCTCGGCCGGCTCGCCAATTTCATCAATGGCGAATTGTGGGGCCGGCCGACCGACGTGCCCTGGGCGATGATCTTTCCCAATGGCGGCCCGGTGCCGCGACACCCAAGTCAGCTCTATGAGGCGACGCTCGAAGGCATCGTGCTGTTCATCGTGCTCGCCGTGCTGATGCGCGCCGGCGCGCTCAAGCGGCCGGGCGTCGTCACCGGCGCCTTCTTCGTCGGCTATGCCATCGCCCGCACCACATGCGAATTCTTCCGCGAGCCGGACATCCAGCTCGGCTTCCTGTGGGGCTCGGGCTGGCTGACCATGGGCATGCTGCTCTGCGTGCCGCTGTTGCTCGCCGGCCTCGCCATCCTCGCTTACGCCTTGCGCCGCGCGCCGACCGCGAGGCGCGGCTGACCGGTCATGGCCGACGAACGCGCGCCGCTCGAACGGGAAATCCGCCGGCTGATCGGCATCGCCGGGCCGATGCCGATCGCCGAATATATGCGGCTGTGCCTGACGCATCCGAAATATGGCTATTACATCACCCGCGATCCGCTCGGCCCCGGCGGCGATTTCGTCACCTCGCCGGAGATCAGCCAGACGTTCGGCGAATTGATCGGGCTGTGGACGGCGGCGGTGTGGCGGCAAATGGGCGCCCCGGAAAACATCCGCATCGTCGAGCTCGGCCCCGGCCGCGGCACCCTGATGCACGACGCGATGCGCGCCGCGAAAGTCGTGCCCGGATTCCGCAATGCCATCGTCGTGCACCTGGTCGAGATCAGTCCGGCGCTGCAGAAAATCCAGGAAGAGCGCCTGGCCGAGCTCGACCTGCCGATGCTGTGGCACGAGACCTTCGCGGAAGTGCCGGCCGGCGCCAGCATCGTCATCGCCAACGAATTCGTCGACGCGCTGCCGGTGCACCAGGCGGTCAAGGCGGACGATGGCTGGCACGAGCGCGTCATCGGCATCGGGCCCGACGGCAAGTTCACCATCGACGCCGCCCGCGAGCCGCTGCCGCATTTCGAGACCTCGATGCCGCGCGCATTGCGCGCGGCGCCCGCCGGCGCCATTTACGAGTGGCGCGCGGACGATTTCGCGCTCGAACTGGGACGGCGCATGCGCAGCGAAGGCGCAAGCCTGATCATCGATTACGGCCACGACCATGCGAGCCTCGGCGATACGCTCCAAGCGGTCGCCGGCCACGCCTTCACCGATCCGTTGCGCGCGCCGGGCAAGGCCGACCTCACCGCCCATGTCGATTTCGAAGCGCTCGGCCAATGCGCCGAAAGCATGGGCGCGCGCGTCCACGGCCCGATCCGCCAGCGCGATCTGTTTCTGCATCTCGGCATCGAACAGCGCGCGGCGGCGTTGAAGAAAAGCACGCCGCGCAAGGCCGCCGATATCGAGATCGCGGTCGAGCGGCTCCTGGCGCAAGGCGCCCGCGGCATGGGCGAATTGTTCAAGGCCATCGCCATTGCCGCGCCCGCGCTCGGCCCGCTGCCCGGCTTCGAGACGCCGCCATGATCGTCGAAGCGCCCTCGCTGTCGCTCACCGGCATCCGCCACGCCTTCTTCACCCGCGCCGGCGGGGTGTCCGGCGGGCTCTATGAAAGCCTCAACGGCGGCACCGGCTCGCGCGACGAGGCCGGCAAGGTCACGGAAAACCGCGCCCGCATGGCGGCGGCGCTCGAGGTCGAACCGCACCGTTTGCTTACCGCCTATCAGATCCATTCGCCGACCGTCGTCGTCGCGGAAACGGCGTGGGGCCACGACGAGCGGCCGCGCGCCGACGCCATCGTGACCCGGCTGCGCGCGCTCGCCATCGGCGTGACCACCGCCGATTGCGGGCCGGTGCTCTTGGCCGATCCGCATGCCCGCGTCATCGGCGCGGCGCATGCCGGCTGGCGCGGCGCGCTCTCCGGCGTGGTCGAGGCGACCGTCGCGGCGATGGAAGGGCTCGGCGCCGGCCGGCGCCACATCCGCGCCGCCATCGGGCCGATGATCCGGCAGAGAAATTACGAGGTCGGCCCCGATCTGATCGCGCGCTTTGCCGCCGAGGACCGCGCCAGTAGCCGCTTCTTCGCCCCGGCCACGCGCGAGGGCCACGCGCTGTTCGACCTTTCCGGCTATGTCGCGGCGCGGCTCGAGCGCGCCGGCGTCGGGCACATCGAGGATGTCGGGCTTTGCACCTATGCCGACGCGGATCACTTTTTCAGCTACCGGCGCGCCACCCACCGCGCGGAAGGAGATTACGGCCGCCACGTAAACGCCATCGCGCTGCCTGTGGAATAGCTCGTAAACCCTTTGGCAAAACAGCGGAAAAACCTGCGGACAACGGCGGTGATTCATGTTGCCAGCCCCGCGGGCGGCTTGTATCAGAACCTTGTTTTTTGCCGGAGTTGACCTGTGCTTGAGAGCCCAAAGGCGCGGAGAGCGGGAATGCGGGGCAATAACGGCGCGATCAAGCTCGTTGCCGGCAACTCCAATCCGACGCTGGCGGCGGCGATCGGCGGCTATCTCGGCACCCCCCTGACCAAGGCGGTGGTGCGGCGCTTCGCCGACATGGAAGTGTTCGTCGAGATCCAGGAAAACGTGCGCGGCGCCGACGTCTTCGTCATCCAGTCGACGTCGTACCCCGCCAACGACCACCTGATGGAATTGCTGATCATCATCGACGCGCTGCGGCGCGCTTCGGCGCGGCGCATCACCGCCGTGATCCCCTATTACGGCTATGCCCGGCAGGACCGCAAAGTCGGCCCGCGCACGCCGATCTCGGCCAAGCTCGTCGCCAACCTGATCACCCGCGCCGGCGTCGACCGCGTGCTCACGCTCGATCTGCACGCCGGCCAGATCCAGGGCTTCTTCGATATCCCGACCGACAATCTGTTCGCCGCGCCGGTGATCATGCGCGACGTGCGCGAGCGCTTCGACGCCAAGAAGGTGATCGTGGTGTCGCCCGACGTCGGCGGCGTGGTGCGCGCCCGCGGGCTTGCCAAGCGCATCGACGCGCCGCTCGCCATCATCGACAAGCGCCGCGAGAACCCCGGCGAATCCGAAGTGATGAACGTGATCGGCGAAGTCGACGGCGGCATCTGCATCCTGGTCGACGACATCGCCGATTCCGGCGGCACGCTGATCAATGCCGCCGACGCGCTGCTGGAAAAAGGCGCGGAGGAAGTCTACGCCTATGTCACCCACGGCGTGCTCTCCGGCGAGGCGGTCAAGCGCGTCGGCAAATCGCGGCTCAAGGAGCTCGTCATCACCGACTCGATCCAGCCGACCAAAGAGATCAACGAGTCGAAGAACGTGCGCGTGCTGTCGATCGCGAGCCTCCTCGGCGAAGCCATCAGCCGCACCGCCGCCGAGGAATCGGTGTCGAGCTTGTTTGATTGATGCTTCCATTGTCCCGTTTGGGTACTGGCCCCTTTCCATGGTCGCTGGTCCCCTTTGAAATTGAAGGCTGGTCCCTTTTGTAGTTTTACAGAAAGTTCATGCCCCTCGGTCCATTCTTTGGGCATGTCTTCTCAAGAAGCCCGACGCCTGCGAGCACAAGCCGAACGATGTTTGCAACTGGCGGCCGAAACTACTGATCAGTACGTCGCTAACAGCCTGATCGGCTTGGCTGCTAAGAGCTTGGAACGCGCGACGGAACTTGAACTGCATACGCCTCGATTAAAAAACGTAGGCTAGGCCGCCTCAGTTGGCGGCCTCTTTCATTTGCTAGTCATTCGACTCATTGGCAATTTCTTGCCCATACCGGAGCGAGCGTTCAGTGGCAGTATCTTCGCCTTTTAATTGAACACGCGTTCGGCCGCCGGGTGTGATGTGACCATCCTGGTAAATTAACTTGAAGCTACCTGCGAGCAATTCCAGCCAAAGTTTACGCTCACTCTCCGGCCACACTTCGCCAGACTTGGGAAGACGCGCAAGCAAGCCCTGAATAATCGGATCGATCTTCGGCGGCTCACCACCGCCTCCGCCCGTACCGCGATCAACGGCTTCCTGTTGGATTTGCTGGCTCGATCCTTCATCCTTTTGTGTGATGCCGGGCTTCACAAATCGGCCTGTCGTAGAATCAATAAATCCCGCGTACTGAGCCGACTTCATAAACGTTTGACGGGCGCGCTCTTTCTGCTTTGGCGACACGCCAAGTTGCTCCACCTGCCGCTCAATAGCTGGCGGCGGGGGCAACGCACTGCCCTTATATTGTTCATATATTGCGCGAAACAATTCGACATTTAGAAATGCCGTCACGCGAGCTGAGCGTTCGCTACCCGAACCGTCCAGCACGTCCCGACCAAGTTGAGTCAGTGTTGTCCGGCCTTGGGCGTTCTCAGTCAGCCCGAACATGCGGGCCGCTCCTAGCCGTGTTCGGAACGTGCCACCATTTGCAGACTGCCCCATCCAGGCAGCCAGTTCATCGACTTCACACGACGTTCCGGCCTTGGAATGGATAGTTTGCGCCAGTTCTACCGCATTCTCTAAATCGGCATAGGGAAACTCGATTTCCGACCGAAAACGCTTCTTTTCCTGCGCATTCTGCGGTCCGGCATTGCCGGTATTAGGTTTGTCCGCCATTGGTCACTCCTGACCTTTATAAGTCATGCCGCATTATATGTGGCAAACCCGGGCGGCGCTGTCAATCTTTTTCTTGTTTCTCCAGTTGACTGTAACAAGAAAATTCCTATTATGGTTTCCATGCACAACGGCTTTGCCAGAGAAGAACGCCCCACCTGCGTAAATGCGGGCGGGGCGCTTTTCGTCGTGCCTGTGCGGGGATCGTCTAGTGGTCAAGGACGCGGTGGTTACATCACCGAAACGTCAGTTCGAACCTGGCTCTCCGCACCATTCAAGTGGGGCCGCGCTGTTGGAAGCAGCCCGGCCCCGGATCATCAACCCCGGGATAGGACCCCAAGGAAAATGACCGCTTCGCGCAATATAGCTCGATTTGGCTCAGATTTCCAGCACGCGGTCCTATTCCACATGCCGGATAGGACCCGCCATGAACCTGCTTTCCCGCGACAAGCAAATTGAAATCATCGGCATGCTCTGTGAGGGCGTCGGCCAACGTGCCGTTAGCCGCCTCACTGGCACTGATCGTAAGACTGTGGCGCGCCTTGCACTCGCCATCGGCACCGGCTGTGCCGAACTACATGACCGCATGATGGTCGGGCTTCGCGTGCATCGGATCGAATGCGATGAGCTGTGGGCGTATGTCGGCCACAAACGCAATCCGCAGGCGGGGCCGAAACGGCGCCCGTCGCCCGTAATGGGCGACCAGTACACGTTCGTTGCGCTGGCCTCTGCCACCCGGGCCATTATCGGCTATCGCACCGGCAAGCGCGACAGCGCGACCACTGACGATTTTATTCAGGACTTACGCGGTCGGGTGATTGGCGTACCAGAAATCAGCACTGATGGCTGGCATCCGTATCGCAATGCAATCCGCGACGCTTTCGGGAGCCGTACGGCGCACGGTGTCATCAATAAGACCTACAGCGTAACCCACCTGAACGTAACCGAAGCGTCGCGCCGCTATTCACCGGCACAGGTAGTAGCGGTAGAGCGCATCGCGGTAGAGGGTGAACCGGAAGACATTTCGACCAGCTACGTTGAACGTCAAAATCTCACGCTCCGCATGGCCTCAAAGCGGTTTGCCCGATTGAGCAACGGTTTCAGCAAGAAACTCGACTGCCACCTTGCCGCCGTGGCGCTGTACGTCGCGTTCTACAATCTTTGCAAAACGCATGAAGCGTTGCGGATGACGCCAGCCATGGCGCTCGGGATCGCGGATCGTGTTTGGTCAATCGGCGATTTGATCGAGGCTGCGCTTAAGGCGGTGCCGACCGCGCCAACGGCAAGCCCGGCACAGCGCCGTCGGCAATTTCGGGTAATAGAGGGGGGCACCATTTGAGGGAAGGGAAAGGGCCGCCCTTTGAGGGGCGGCCCTAACCAGCGCTATATCTCGTATTTCCTCGTCATCGGGTCCCTCCGATACGCTTTGGCCTTATATAGGCAATCGTTTACTTTTTCCATCTGTCGTATGACCATTCTAAGTCTTCCCAAATTCTCTTGTTTCCGCGCTTTTCGCGATAGATTTCGATCCAAGGGTAAAGCTTTTTCCAAATTGAAACGGTAATATGGTCAAATTGGTTCCTAAGTATTTCCTCATCAGCTAAGCCACTTTTACACGCCGTTGCCATCTCTTCCAAGAAATTAATACAGTGTATTACGTTAGTTTGTCTTTGCTCTATGAAGTCCTTTAAGTCTTCGCCATCCTCGTGCTTTTTATATATTTCGCGAATGGTGTCCCTAACATGGAACATCCCCGGATCGTTCCAACGCTTGCCGAACTCCATCGAATACATCTTGATTCGGAATGAATCCCTGTCTTTTTCCCGATTTTCGAAACGTTCCTCGCGTTCGTCTATAAGCTGGTTTCTTTCTGCAGAATCACGCTCACTTCGCAGAGCTGCATTCAGGGTCCGTGCCGTATAGAATGCGGCGGCAGTATTTGCGAGCGCGACGATGCCGGCGCTGAAGAAAATTAAGGTCTCCTTCGCCGAGTCGCTGATGTCCCAAAACCAAAATGTAAGTCCCAGGAGAACGAGCGTCCCAATGACCGAAAAGGTTATCGGGAACTCAATTCGGACGTTCGTCAGAGTGTCTGCCCCACGGGCCGTCATGGTCCTAGTTTAGTTGAATACTTTTTAGCCAGCAACCGAACCCCTATCTGGCCCCTTTTGTGCATGGCGGCCGGTCCCTTTCGGGGCATAAGGGGCCACTACCTCCCGTTTGTGATCATCCGTCATCCTGAGGTGCGAGCCAACGGGTCCGCGCGAAGCGCGCGGCCCGATGACAGGCTTCGCGAGCCTCGAAGGACGACGCACTTAAACCAATCGAAGTCGGCAAGCCGATTTCGATTGCGCCTGAGCTGCATCCTTCGAGGCCCGCGCTGCGCGCGGGCACCTCAGGATGACGGGCGCAAGAAGCCCCGCTCCGTTTCCCGGATGCGGTGCAGCGCGTTAGCGGTGCACCGCTGTTCCGGGATCGTCGCAAACTCCGAGCCTTTTACGATCCCGGGTCTGCAGCGCACCATTGCGCTTCGCTTCATGCTGCGCCGCGCCCGGGAAACGTATAATGTGCATATCCACCCACCCCTTTGACGGAGACGCCACGTGCCGATCGAACACGATGACGACGACGCCACGCGGGCGGTGGCGCGGCTGCCGGGGCTCGACATCGCGGTCGAGCATCGCCGTCTGCCGAATGCGGAAGCGATTTCGATTCATCTGCAGGCGATGCCGTCGTTTGCGGCGTTCGGCGATTTTCTCGATGCCGCCAATCCGTTCGCGTTCTGGGCGCGCGCCGCGCAGATGAGCATGCTGCCGTGGCTCGCCTGGATGAATTTCTCGCCTTGGCTTAATGCCAGCCGCGCGCTGTTTCCGCCCGGAAGCGGCGACACGCCGCCGACGGTGCCGGAGGGGTGAGGCATCCTCCCCCGTGAACACTCGGCACCGTCCGCCCCGCGCCCCCTCCACCACCCTTCGCTCGCTCCGCTCGCTTGGGCGGTCCCCCTCCCCCGCTATCGCGGGGGCGGATGGAGCGCGGCCTCTCGCGCCTTCGCCGCGGCGCTCTTCGTCAGCAGCGCGGCGCCGAACCAGCCCCAATAGATGCGATGGTGGCGGATCAGCCCATCGCCGATCTCCATCACCTCGACGATCTCGACCTGATCGCCGCCGGGCGCGGCGCGCGGGTATTCCCAGACCAGCAGGCGCTCGCCGTCGGTGAGCCATCGGCCGCTGCGGTGCCAGCGCACCAGTTCGTTCGGCCGCCGCCGCGCGCCTTCCGCGAAGAACGGGCGGATCTCGGCATGGCCGCGCAGCACGCCGCTTTCGCGGCCGTCGAAGATCGCCTGTACCAGCGGCGATTCCAGCACCGCGTCCTCGGCATAGAGCGCGAGCAGGCCGTCGGTGTCGCGCGCCTTGGCGCGTTCGTGCCACTGCTCGTGGATACGGGCGCAGTCTTTCAGGAAGGCTTCATTGTATGGCTGACGCTGCTCGTTCATGACCGCCTCCTGCATCATGAGAAACCAATAGCACCGCGCCGGGGTTCCGTGTTTCGACCGCGGCCGAAGTGTGGGGGCGCGAAGTGTGAGGCCAGCGGAGGGCGAATTTTTGTTCCGCGGAACCGGCGGCGGGCGGCTGCATTAGATGAGGGTGCGATACCTTACAGAGATCAGAGGAACTCACCCAATGCGCTCCATCATGTTGGCCATGACGGCCATGTTCATTTTCACCGGCGCGATGGCCACCATCACCACCGCGCAGGCCGATTCGACGACGATCGTCAAGCACGGCGACGGCGACAAGACCGTGATCAAGAAATACAACAACGACGACGCCGACAAGAAAGTCATCATCAAGAAGCACTATCAGTAAGCGACGGCGTTCGCGGCGCGTGTGAGGAGACACCGTCCCTCGCACGCCGCCGGGAACCGCGGCCGCGCGGCAATAAAGCCGCGGCGGGGCGGGAACGACTCGGCGCGCGAATGTTTATGACAACGATGCCCGTTCCCGACGAGTCTTCCTTGTACAATCCGGAGCGCGTGGCGCGCGATCTGATGATGCCGACCGGCGAGCCGGCGGTGGCGCTGCTCGGCGCTTGCCTTCTCGTGGCGCTGGTGTTTTTCGCGGGCGCCTACGGTCATGCCGGCGGCGCCAAGACGGCGACGCACGCTGCGCCGCGGCCGAGCTTGCGTTCCGAGGGCGGCCCGGTGCCGCCGCCGGCGCGGCCGCGCTCCGCCGGCTGACGCGGCGATGGGAATTCTCCTTGCCTATTTCGTGTGGGTGACGAGCATGCTCGCGGTGATCGCGGCGGCATGGATCGGCATCGGCGATTCCGCCGGCACGCGGCTGCACCTGCAGCGCGCCACCCTGATCCAGCACAGCTACGACGCCGCCGTCATGGCGGGGGACTTTGGCAACGCGCCGCCGAAAACGATCGCGGCCGCAACGACGGCGAAGGCGGCGGTGCGCGGCGGCTCGACCGGCGCGCGCCATGTCACCGCGCGGCGCGCCGAGCGGCGCGTCCACACCGCCCGCGCCCGGACGCCGGGTCCGCAGTATTGGGCGCGTCCCGGGTTTGATGGCGCGACGACGAGTTTCGCGATGCGCGGAGGCCTCGACGAAGTGCATTAAGGATTCGTCGAGCCATCGTTCGGCCCGGCGGGCCGAGGCGGATTTCATGCCCCTGAGTCAACCTGTCGCAGGGTCTGCTGTGGACGGACTCATCTCCGCCATTGTGCGCGAGCGGCAAATCACTTCATGACTGCGGGGCGGCGTAAGCGGCGGCGGCAGAGGCGTTTCTACAACCTTTGGCGGAGGGAATGGGGCCGATTATAGTCGGCGTGGCGGCTGATTCGCGGCCGCCAGTCAATCGGCCTGTAAAAGTCGCCCCTGTGTCAAATTGCAGCCGGTATTCGGATGGGTGCTGTGGCGTGCGCAGTCCACTTCCTAGCGGCACTGTGTGGGGGGAGGCTCCATGGCCCTTATCGAGACGGTTCGCCTAGATCGCAGCAACCATCCGCTCGACGTCGTCGAGCTGATGGCGAGCGGCAACAACTGGCCGTTCGAGCGCGCCGGCGAGGACGAAATCGGCATCGTCGTCACCGGGCGCTGGACCAATTATCAGGTGTCGTTCACCTGGATGCACGACATCGAAGCGCTGCATCTGGCCTGCGCCTTCGACATGAAGGTGCCGGAGCCGCGGCTGCCGGCGGTGCAGCAGCTGATCGCGATGATCAACGAGCAATTGTGGATCGGCCATTTCGATGTCTGGATGGCGAACGGCGTCGTGATGTTCCGCCATGCGCTCGTGCTCACCGGCGGGGTGGCGGCGTCGAACCGGCAATGCGAGGCGGTGCTCGGCACCGCGCTCGATTCCTGCGAGCGCTATTTTCCGGCGTTCCAGTTCGTGGTCTGGGCGGGCAAATCGCCGCGCGAGGCGATGGACTCCGCGATGTTCGAGACCTCGGGTGAGGCGTGACCGGGGCGGTCGCGAACGCGGAGCTGCGAAACTTTTCCGGCCTTCTCGTTCTGGTCGGCGCCGGCAAGATGGGCGCCGCTTTGCTCGATGGCTGGCTGCGTCTCGGGCTTGATCCGAAGACCATCGCGGTGATCGAGCCGCAGCCGGCGCCGGAGATTGCCGCGCTGACGGCGCGCGGGCTCAAGCTCAATCCGGAGCAGAACGCGATCGCCGGCGCCACCGCCGTGGTGATCGCGGTCAAGCCGCAAATTGCGGAGGCGGCGCTGCCGGCGCTGGCGCCGATCGTCGCGCCGTCGACCGTCGTCATCTCGATCATGGCCGGGCGGACGCTCGACTCGCTCGCCGCGGCGCTAAACCGCCCCTGCGCGCTCATTCGCGCCATGCCGAACACGCCGGCCGCGATCGGCCGCGGCATCACGGTCGCGGTGCCGCGGAACGCCACGGCCGCGGCGCGCACGCTCGCCGACCGGCTTCTTGCCGCGACCGGCGCGGTGGAATGGATCGACGACGAAGCGCTGATGGATGCGGTGACGGCCGTGTCGGGCTCCGGACCGGCTTACGTGTTTCTCCTCGCCGAGGCGCTGGCGCAGGCCGGCGCGGCGGCCGGCCTGCCGGCGGCGCTGGCGGCGAAGCTGGCGCGCGACACCGTCGCCGGCGCCGGCGAACTTCTGCATCGCTCGCCGCTTGCGGCCGCGACGCTGCGGGAGAACGTCACCTCGCCCGGCGGCACCACCGCCGCGGCGCTTTCGGTGCTGATGGCCGAGGACGGGCTTGCCGCGCTGATGACCCGCGCGGTGGCCGCGGCGACCGCGCGCTCGCGGCAATTGGCGCAATAGCCGCGTGCATCCTCCCCCGCGCGAAGGGGCAAAGATGACGACGCCCATCGCCTTGGAACCATGCCCCGGCGGACCTAGATTAATGACAGAGCAAAGGCCGGCGTCAGAGGCGCCGGCCAAGGTCCATCGTCCGGAGTTCCACCATGGCCCGCAAACCCAAATCGCAAGCTTCGCCACAGGCTTCACGTCCGGCGCGCCGCGCCGCCACGCCGCCGGCATCGCCCCCCGACACGACACGCGACAAGATCGTCGCCGCGTTCCTGGAACTGCTCGCCGAAGAACGCATCGAGCGGATCGGTCTCTCCGACATCGCCGCGGGGGCCGGCGTAACGCTGGCGGAACTGCGCAGCGAATTCTCCTCGCCGCTCGCCATCCTCGCCGCGCATTTCAAGGCGGTCGACCGCGCGCTCCTCGCCGAAGACATGGCCGACATGGCGGAAGAGCCGGAGCGCGAGCGGCTGTTCGACGTCGAGATGCGCCGGCTCGAAATCATGGCGCCGCACCGCGACGCGGTGCGCTCGCTGATGCGCTCGGTGCGCAACAATCCGCCGCTCGCTTTGGCGCTCAACGGGCTCGCGGTGCGCTCGCAGCAATGGATGCTGGCCGCCGCCGGCATCAAGGCGTCCGGTCCGCGCGGCATGCTGCGCGCGCAAGGCCTCGCCATTATGCTCGGTCCGGTGCTGCGCGCCTGGGTCCGCGACGACGATCCGGGTCTTGCCCGCACGATGGCGGCGCTCGACCGCGCCCTCGGCCGCGGCCAGCGGCTCGCCGGCTTGGTCGAGGACCTGTGCTTTATCCCGTCGCGGCTGTGCCGGCTGCGCTCGCGCTTTCGTCACCGCCGCGACGAGGACGACCGCGACGAACGCGACGACTATGACGGCGACGAGGAACGCGTCACGGCCTGATCGCGCGCGCCGATTTGATCCAGATCAGTGCGCAGCGGCGGCGCCGGAGCATTATGCCGATGGAGAGGAAATCGGCGTCCCTGACGCGGATATCATGTCAGTCGGGTGAAGTTTAGAATGCCTATAAAGAGTTGATTTCCTTTGCAAAGTTGGAATTCGCCCTCTAGGGATAGTTTCAGATCGCACCAATTTGCCGCCGGACCCTTCCCCGCCAACCCTTGCCCGCCATGATCGTCTGTTCCTGCAACATGTTCACCGACCATGACGTGCGCGCCACCATGGCGGCGAACGAAGCGGCGCCGCGCACCACGGGGCAGGTCTACAATTGCCTCGGCTGCAGCCCGCAATGCGGCCGCTGCGCCCGCACCATCCGGCGCATCATGAACGAAACCTTGGCCGGCGCGGACGGCGGTTGCTGCCAAAAAGCCTGAAAACGCCGCACCCGATCAGGACCCGATTTTTCCACCGCGATCGAATCCGAGAGGCCATTGCGCGCGCCGCGGCTTTCGGTGCTTGGCCCGGCGGTTATAATGCGGCGCCGCTTCACTCGACGCGGATGCAACCCCAAGCGCAGGAGCCCGATCATGAGAGGCGAGCCTGGAGTCGTCGATTACCTCAACAAGGGGCTTCGCCATGAGCTGACCGCGGTCAATCAATATTGGCTGCACTACCGGCTCTTGGACAATTGGGGCTACAAGGCGCTGGCCAAGCAATGGCGCAAGGAATCGATCGAGGAGATGCAGCACGCCGACAAGCTCGTCGAGCGCATCATCTTCCTCGACGGCTTCCCCAATATGCAGGTGCTCGACCCCTTGCATATCGGCCAGAACGTCAAGGAAGTGCTCGACTGCGACCTCGCCGCCGAAATCTCGGCGCGCACGCTGTATCAGGAAGCCGCCACGCATTGCCATGCGGTCAAGGATTACGTGTCGCGCGACCTGTTCGAGAAGCTGATGCATGACGAGGAGGAGCACATCGACTTCCTCGAAACCCAGCTCGACCTCGTCGCCAAGCTCGGGCTCGAGCTCTACGCCCAGCATCACATCGGCGAGCTCGACGACGACAAGGATTGAGCGCGTCGTCTGTCGGTCGCAAGCGGCGTCACAATCGTCAACAAAAGCTTACCGGCACGGCCGGCAAGCGGCAGGTTGCCGGCGCGGCGGCCAAGCGTCCGCCGCCTGCACAATTCTCAAACCTGTGTCGGATGAACGACCATGGTTAAGCGTTAAGGTTAAGGGCCGCTTAAGCATTTCCTGCCTAACTTCGCCTTGCTCAACGACGGCGCGCCGCCTGAGGGCGCGCTGTCGCATCGAGGAAAGGTCGAAGCGATGGTCAGCGTCAGGCTTCTTATTTGTACGGCGGCAACAGCCCTCATCGGCAACGCGGCGTTGGCCGCGGACATGCCGCAACCGCTGCCGCCGCCGCCCGCCTATCAGCCGCCGCTCGTGGTCGTGGCGCAGCCCGAAGGCGCCTGGTATCTGCGCGGCGACATCGGCATCGGTGTCACCAATAAATTCGATATCACCTATGAGCCGAGCCCGCCCGATGTCGGCAACGGTTTTGTCTTCGACCAGCATTCATGGGCGGATACGGCCTTCTTCGACGTCGGCGCCGGCTATGAATGGAACAATTGGCTGCGCTTCGACTTCACGGCCGGCTATCGCGACCGCACGCAAGTCAATGCGCGCGGTGTCTACAATCCGGTCACCGGACAGGGCGATTCCTATCAAGGTTATCTGCGGTCCTGGGTCTTTCTGGCCAACGCCTATGTCGATCTCGGCACCTGGAATTGTCTGACGCCCTTCATCGGCGTCGGCGTCGGCGGCGCCTATAATCAGATGGCGGACCTCGTCGACATGGGGATCGGCACCACCGGCGCCGGCTTCGGGCGCAACAGCACCAATTGGAGTCCGGCCTATGCGTTTTATGCCGGTCTCGATTACGACGTGACCAAGAATTTCATCGTCGAACTATCCTACCGCTACCTCAATTACGGCTCGGTCACCGACACGGTCGACTGCATCGGCGGGTGCAGTCCGGATTCCTACAAATTCTCCAACCTGAGCTCGAACGACTTCATGCTCGGTATGCGGTGGCGCTTCCCGATCGACACCGGGACGACCTTCGTTCAGGCGCAGCAGGCTTCGGTCGTGGTGCCGGCACCGGCACCTGTCTACAGCCAGCCGGCCCCGGCACCCGTCTATCAGCCGGCCCCGGTGTATCAGCCGCCGCCGCCTCCGGCTCCGCTCTACAACCCGCCCCCGGCCTACCCGCCGCCGCAATATCCGCTGTCGACCCGCGGCTAACAACGATACATACTGGAATCTGGACGGCGCGGGAAACCGCGCCGTCTTTGTTTTTGGCGGGCCCAAATGGCGCGTGCGCGACCGGGCACGCAGCATTGCCCCGCCTGCCGATGCCGCGACGCGCCATCGCCCGGCCGACGGCGGGGCTAACCCTCCATTAAGGTTAATGCCCGATGATTGCGCCCAGTCGGCCGCTTCATGCGGGCCGATCGGATGGAGAGGGCGCGGCGGTGCGTTGGTTCATCTGTGCTGTGATCGTGCTCGCGCTGGCGCCACGCGCGCTGGCGGCCGACCTCGACATTCTGCGCGGCACCGAGAGCGTCGGGGCTGCCACGTTTCCGCGCTGGAGCGGATTCTATTTCGGCGGTCAGGTCAATTACAGCAACGCCGACAGCAGTTTTTCCAACGCGACGCAGCCGCTGGTGGCTTTCAGCCTGCGCGATCTGACGCTGGAAGCCGTCGATTCGCCGTCGTCTTATCAGGTGCTGGGCAACGGCAGCTCGCACAGTTACGGCTTCGGGGGCTTCGTCGGCTACAATACGCAATGGCAGGATCTGATCCTCGGGCTGGAAGCGAACTACACCCATGCGCCGTTCAACAACACCGCCAGCGAATCGCCGATCGGCCGGGTCGTTGCGGCCGGCAGCAATCTATACTCGGTCAATGTCAGCGGCACCGGCTCGATGCAGGTTACCGATTATGGCGCGTTGCGCGCGCGCGCCGGCTGGATATTCAACAATTTCATGCCCTATGGCTTCGCCGGTTTTGCGCTCGGCTGGGGCAATTACGCGATCACGTCCCTGGTATATGGTCAGGAAAACGCGCAGACCGCGCCATCTCCGGTCATTCCCTGCAATCCCGCCATCACCGCGACTTGCGTCGATTATTCGTTCAGCAACAGCAATGCAAAGAACGGCGTGCTGCTCTACGGTTTCTCGGTCGGCGGCGGCGTCGATGTGGCGCTGACGCCCAATATCTTTCTGCGCGGCGAATACGAACACATCCAGTTTGCCCCGGTCGCGAGCATTACCACCACAATCAACAGCGCCCGCATCGGCGGCGGCCTGAAATTCTAGAGCGCACCGGCTACGGCGCGGCGGCCGCCGCGAACGTGCTTGCCAAATTGCCCGACGAACTTCCCGCTTGACGACGCGGCCTTTGCTCCTTAATTGCGAGCCCGGGACACCCCTCCCCACCGAGGGGCGCCTATCTGGAAGGATAGACCATGACACTTGCGACGCCTCCCGTGCGGCCGGCCATGCCGCATTTTTCGTCCGGCCCCTGCGCCAAGCGCCCCGGCTGGAATTCACAAAACCTCAAAGACGCCGTGCTGGGCCGCTCGCACCGCTCGAAAGCGGGCAAGGCCAAGCTCAAACGCGCCATCGATCTGACCCGCGAAATATTGCAGGTCCCGGCGGATTACCGCATCGGCATCGTGCCGGCCTCCGACACCGGCGCGATCGAAATGGCGTTCTGGTCCCTGCTCGGGCCGCAGCCGGTGACGGTGCTGGCCTGGGAATCCTTCGGCGAAGGCTGGGTCGGCGACATCACCAAGGAATTGAAGCTCAAAGACGTCACCGTGCGCCGCGCGGCCTACGGCGAACTGCCCGATCTCGCCGGCATCGACCCGGCAAGCGACATCGTCTTCACCTGGAACGGAACCACCTCCGGCGTGCGTGTGCCGAACGCCGACTGGATTGCCGCCGATCGCACCGGGCTCACCATCTGCGATGCGACCTCGGCCGCCTTCGCGCAGCCGCTCGATTGGGAGAAGCTCGATGTCGCGACCTTCTCCTGGCAGAAAGCGCTCGGCGGCGAGGCCGCGCACGGCATGCTCATTCTTTCGCCGCGCGCCGTCGCCCGGCTCGAAAGCTATTCGCCGCCCTGGCCGCTGCCGAAGATCTTCCGCATGACCAAGGGCGGCAAGCTCATGGAAGGCATCTTCGTCGGCGAGACCATCAACACGCCGTCGATGCTGTGCGTGGAGGATTATCTGGACGCGCTTGACTGGGCGAAATCGGCCGGCGGATTGAAAGCGCTGCAAGCGCGCGCCGACGGCAATGCCAAGGCCGTCGCCGACTGGGTGGCGAAAACGCCATGGATCGATTTTCTGGCGCGCGAGCCGGCGCTGCGTTCCAACACATCGGTCTGCCTGAAGGTGGTCGATCCCGCGGTGACGCGGCTTCCGCCCGACGCGCAGGCGGCGTTCGTCAAAAGCATTGCCGCGGCGCTCGACAAGGAGGGCGTTGCCTATGACATCGACGCCTATCGCGACGCGCCCGCCGGGCTTCGCATCTGGTGCGGCTCGACGGTGGAGCGCAGCGACGTCGCAGCGCTGACGCTGTGGCTCGATTGGGCCTACGCCAAAGCCAAGGAATCCCTGGCCAAAGCGGCGTGACCGCCATGCTTCCAGCACAAGCTCCTTTGGCCGAGGCGGATTCCGCGCACCCATTCACCGATCCGCTCACCGAGCGACTGACGACGTTCGTGCGCGGCCTCGGCATCGCGGTGCGCACTGCGACGTTGACCGCGCCGACCTTCCTGCCCGGACTCGACATCCGTGACGGCGCGATCCTCCTCGATGCGGCGCGCCTGACCTATCCCGGCGACATCCTCCACGAGGCAGGCCATCTCGCCGTCGCCGATCCCGCGGAGCGCAATGCGCCGGCATGTCGCCGAGCCCCGGCGACGAACTCGCCACGATCGCCTGGTCCTACGCCGCGTTGCGCCATCTCGACATCGATCCGGCTATCGTCTTCCACGCCGCCTTCAAGGGCGGCGGTCCCTCGATCATCGAGAACTTCGCCAGCGGACATTACATCGGCGTGCCGCTGTTGCAGGCCTACGGCATGAGCTGCGAGCCGCACCGCGCCGCCGAAAAAGGCCTGCCAGCCTTTCCCCACATGCTGCGCTGGATGCGCTGAGCCTAAAGGACATTCTCATGAGCCCCCGCGTTCTGATCTCCGATGCGCTCTCTCCGGCCGCCGTCCAGATTTTCAAGGATCGCGGTCTCGAAGTGGATTTCCAGCCGAGCCTGGGCAAGGACAAGGACAAGCTGGCCGCCGCCATCGACGGCTTCGACGGTCTCGCCATCCGCTCCGCGACCAAGGTCACCGCCAAGCTTCTGGAAAAGGCAGGCGGCCTGAAAGTCATCGGTCGCGCCGGCATCGGCGTCGACAATGTCGATATTCCCGCCGCCACCGCGCGCGGCATCATCGTCATGAACACGCCGTTCGGCAATTCGATCACCACCGCCGAGCACGCGATCACACTGATGCTTTCGCTGGCGCGGCAGATCCCGGAGGCCGACGCTTCGACGCGGGCCGGCAAATGGGAGAAGAACAAGTTCCTCGGCGTGGAGATTTTCGGCAAAACGCTCGGCGTCATCGGCTGCGGCAATATCGGCTCGATCGTCGCCGACCGCGCCATCGGGCTGAAGATGAAGGTGATCGCCTACGACCCGTTCCTGTCCGCCGAACGCGCGCTCAATCTCGGCGTCGAAAAGGTCGAGCTTGACGAACTCCTGCGCCGCGCCGATTTCATCACGCTGCACACGCCGTCGACCGAAAAGACCCGCAACATCATCAACGCCGAGACGCTCACCGCGACCAAAAAAGGCGTGCGCCTGATCAATTGCGCCCGCGGCGAACTGATCGACGAAGCCGCGCTGGTCGAGGCGCTCAAATCCGGCCATGTCGCCGGCGCGGCGATCGACGTGTTTCGCGAGGAGCCGGCGACGCAGTCGCCGTTCTTCGCCCTGCCGAACGTCATCTGCACGCCGCATCTCGGCGCCTCGACCTTGGAGGCGCAGGAGAACGTGGCGCTGCAGGTCGCCGAGCAGATGTCGGATTATCTGCTGCGCGGCGCCATCAGCAACGCCGTCAATTTTCCCTCGATCAGCGCCGAGGAGGCGCCGAAGCTCAAACCGTTCATCGAGCTTGCGGAAAAGCTCGGCTCGTTCGCCGGGCAGCTCACCGAAAGCGGCCTCACGCAGGTCTGCATCATCTATGAGGGCGAGGTGGCGGCGATGAACACCAAGGCGCTGACCTCGGCGGCGGTCGCGGGGCTGCTGCGCCCGATGCTGCAAGACGTCAACGTCGTCTCCGCGCCGATCGTCGCCAAGGAACGCGGCATCGTCGTCGAAGAAACCCGGCGCGACGCCGAAGGCGATTACGACAGCCTGATCACGGTGAGCGTGACCACCGACCGGCAGACCCGCGCGGTGTCCGGCACCGTCTATGCCGACGGCCGGCCGCGCATCGTCAACATCAAGGGCATCCGCATGGACGCCGAGTTCGGCCCGTCGATGCTTTACGTGACCAACCAGGACAAGCCGGGCTTCGTCGGCCGCTTCGCCTCGCTCCTCGGCCAAGCCGGCATCAATATCGCCACCTTCCATCTCGGCCGCGAGGCCGAGGGCGGCAACGCCATCGCGCTGGTCGAGGTCGACGGCACGGTACCAGCCGAGGTGCTCGGCAAAGTGCACGAGATCCCCAACGTGCAGCAGGTCAAGCCGCTGGCGTTTTGAGGGTTTGCCGAGGGCCTCGGCAATCGGAAGGAATGTGGACGCTTCGCGTGACGCGTCAGCCGGCGGCCGCGGTTTGGGGCGCCGACGAGAATGGCTGCGCCGCGGCACCGGAAATTTCGTCGCTGCGCTCCGCCAGCGTCTCGCGCAGGAAATCCAGATCGTATCCGCCTCGGCGCGCGGCCGCCAAAGCTTGATCGATGCCGATGCGATGCGCCGCCGCCTGCACCCACAAGGTCGCGCAACGCGTGCCCGAGCGGCAATAGAACAAGATCGGTTTCGGCAGATTTTCCATCGCACGAGCAAAGGTGTCGACGACGTCGTCGTCGGTCACGGTGAGGCTTGTCACCGGGTCATGACGAAATTCCAGGCCGCTGCGCTGCGCTGCCGCCTTGGCCTGCGCATTCGAAAGCTGATCCGGCGCTTCGCCGTCGGGGCGATTGTTCACAACCGAGCGGAAGCCTAAGGCCGCGACCTCGGCAAAGTCGGCCTCGCCAAGCTGCGGCGCGACCGCGATATTCGGCTCTAGTGGAATGACCTTGACCAAGACACTTTCCTCGATGCCGGCCGCCTTCGACCGTAGAATAACTCTACTGATTTCCATGAAGATCATCGGTTACAATGGAACGTTCAAGTGGCTTTACGCAAAATCGAGGAAAATAAATCTACTTTCTCCCAGGCGGCGAAAATTTCGAATAAATCATCTGCCTTTGATTGGGAGTAGAAAAAATCCCTCTCCCGGATAGCTTCCCGTTCGGCCCTTCCATGGCCCGCCGGGCGTTCCTCCATGGGAAAGCGGCGGCGGGCCGATCCTCGCCGCAGGCGCTGCGATCGCTCACGCGTTGCGCGAATCTTGCGGCCGCTCCTTGCCGCCTTGCGCGCGATCGAGCAAATCCCGCACCCGCGTCGCCAGGAGCTGTTGGCCGACCGGCTTTTGCAGCAGGTCGACGCCTTCGTCGAGCCGGCCGTGGTGGACCACGGCATTCCTTGAATAACCCGTCATATAGAGGATCGGCAGACCGGGCCGCAGCGTGCGGCTGTATTGGCCCAACTCGCGCCCGTTACGGCCCGGCATCACCACATCGGTCAGCAGCAAGTCGATGGGCTGATCCTTTTGCTCGAGTATGGGAATGGCCGCCGCGGCGTTGGCCACGGCACGGACGCGGTAACCCAGGCCGCGCAGCACCCCCGCGATATAGCCGCGGAGATCGTCGTCGTCCTCCACGACGAGAATGATTTCGCTGTTCTCCTCGCCGCTTTCCAGCTTGTCGTCTTCGACGCTGTCGGGTTCATCCTTGCCGAGGTATCGCGGCAAATAGATTTTGATCGTCGTGCCCTGATCGACTTCGCTGTAGATTTTCACGTGGCCGCCGGATTGCTTCACGAAACCGTAGACCTGGCTCAGGCCCAGTCCGGTTCCTTGGCCGAGCTCTTTGGTCGTAAAAAACGGCTCGAACGCCCGACTGAGAACGTCGGGCGGCATGCCGCATCCGGTGTCGCTCACGCAGATCGCCACGTAGGGGCCGGGCGAGATCTCAGGGTTGACGCGGCAATACTCTTCATCGGCGAAGACGTTTGCCGCTTCGATCGTGATCTTGCCGCCGCGCGGCATCGCGTCCCGCGCATTGATCGCCAGGTTGAGCAGAGCGGTTTCCAGATAAGTCGGATCGGCCTCGATCTGCCACAGCCCCGCCGAACCGACCGCCTGGATCTCAACCGCCTCGCCGAGGCTGCGCTGCATGAAATCGGCGGCGCCGCTCAGAAACTTGTTCAGATCGAGCGGGCGCGGACTAAGCGCCTGGCGGCGCGAAAATGCCAACAGGCGAGCGGTCAACGCCGCCGCGCGGTTGGCGCCGCGAAGCGCATTGCCGACGGCGCGCCGGAGATTGGGATGCGGGCCGGGCAGCGTCTTGGCATAGCGCTCGATGGTCTCCAGATTGCCCAGCACGATCATCAACAGATTGTTGAAGTCGTGGGCGATGCCGCCGCTCAGCTGGCCGACGGCTTCCATTTTCTGCGAAGCGGCGAGCTGCTCCTGCGTCTCCTTGAGCACGCGCTGGGCTTCGTAACGCTCGGTGACGTCGCGCGTGACCTTGGCGAAGCCGAGAAGTTCGCCGCGTTCGTTCCGGATTGGATCGATCACGACAGAGGCGCGAAACTTCGAGCCGTCCTTGCGCACGCGCCAGCCTTCGGCCTCGAACCGGCCTTCCGCGGCGGCGGTGGCCAATACCTTTTGCGGCATGCCGTCGTGCCGATCTTCCTCGGTATAAAACCGGCTGAAGTGCTGACCGATGATTTCGCTCGCGGCATAGCCTTTGATGCGTTCGGCACCGGTATTCCAGGTCAGCACGTGGCCTTCCGCATCCAATTGAAATACGGCGTAATCGACGACGGCATCGATCAGCTGGCGAAACCGCGATTCGCTCGTATTCAATCGCTCGCGCGATTCCAGTCGTTCGGTAATGTCGCGCGTGACCTTGGCAAATCCGATCAGCGCGCCGTCCTGGTATACCGCATCGAGAACGGCCATCGCCCAGAACCGCGTGCCGTCCTTGCGGACGCGCCAGCCCTCTTGTTCCCAACGGCCGCTCGCTGCGGCCGTTTCCAAGGCCAGATCAGGCAGCCCACGCTCGCGATCTTCGGGCGTAAAGAACGTGGCGTATGGCTTGCCGATGATTTCCGACGCGTCGTAACCTTTGAGCCGCCTGGCACCGGTATTCCAGCTCGCCACGCGGCCGTCTTGGTCGATCAGATAGACTGCGTAGTCGGTGATACCGTCGATAAGCAGTTGAAGGCGCCGGGTATCATCCAGCGCTCGAATCGATGAACGTGCCACGTTTCGCGTATTCCCGTCCCCTCCACCCAACCGGACTCAACGCCGCCGCCTTGGTGTCGGTTCCCCGACTTTGGTCCAAGTGGCGCAGCGGGCTGGGAAATTCGGCATCGCAGGGCGTCTCGCGCGGCGCAGGCGTGGGCCACGCCCCATGTTGCCGGCTCAATTCGGACAGCGGGATGGTTTGCAATATACGTGGAACTCGCGCTAAATTTTTTGCACAGAACACTCGATGGGGGGAACAATGGTTACGCGATCGTCGCATCCGCTGTTGTCTTGCACCGATGGCATCGCCACGGGCATGACTGATTTCTGGCTCTTGATCGGCCGCGTCCTGATTGCGGTCTTGTTCTTGATGACGGTCTGGACCGGCGGCCCCGCCGGGGCCTACCTCAAATCGCTCAACTATCCCGCGCCCGACTTCATGAGCGTATTGGCGCATGTCGTCGAATGGATCGTCGTGCTCTCCCTGATTTTTGGCATCGGCACGCGTTACGGCGCGTTGCTCGGGTTCGTCTTCGTGGTGATCGCGCTGGCGACGGCGCATCGCTACTGGCAATTCCCGGATGCGGCGCAGAACCTGCAATACGTTTTCCTCAGCAAGGATCTCGCCATCGCGGGCGGTCTGCTGTTGCTGTTTGTCACCGGCGGCGGACGCTTTAGCGTCGATAATGCCTTAGCTTCCTAGCACCGGCGCCGGGGCGAACAATCGCTCCCGGCGTCGGTCGGCTATTTCCGCGTCGCCACCGTGATGCCGGCGATCACGAGCACGTAGCCGACGGCGTGGAAAAGCTCGAAGCGTTCGCCGAGCAGCACGATCGCCAGCACCGAGCCGAACACCGGCACGAGATGGATGAACGGCGCCGCGCGGTTGGCGCCAATGAGCTCGATGCCGCGATTGAGGCACAGATAGCCGAGCAGCGATGGAAAGATGCAGACGAAGGCGAAACTCGCCAGGGTCTCGGTGTCGAATATGACCGTGCGGCCGCTGGCGATTTCCCAGACCACCGCCGGGATCAGCATTACCGCGCCGCCGCCCATGCCAACGGCGAGAAATGACAGCGGATGCATGGCCGGCCGCTCGCGCAGGTAAGCCGCATAGAACCCGTAGGTGACGAGCGCGATCACGAAGCAGACGTCGCCGCGATTGAATTTGGTCGCGAGTAGAACATCCAAGCTGCCGTGACAAATGATGACAAGAACGCCGGTCAGCGAAATGCAAATGCCGCAAGCCTGACGCAACGTCAGCCGTTCGCGAAACAGCGCAAAGGTCCACATCGCCACGAACAGCGGACCGACCGATTGCAGCAACAGGCCGTTGATCGCCGTGGTGTATTGCAGACCGTAATAGGCCATCGTGTTGTAGACGGAGAAGCCGACAAAGGCGATCAGCGCCAGGCTTGCGGCGTTGTTGCGGATGACCGGCCAATCGCGAATGAGATGGCGCGCCGCGAACGGCAGCAGGATGAGGGTCGCCCCGCTCCAGCGGATGAAGGCGAGCGTGATCGGCGGCACATGCCCCGCGACGAAGCGGCCGAGCACCGTGTTGCCGGCCCAGAACAGCGACGTCAGGGACAACAAGAGATACGGCTGATCGAACAACCAGATGCCGGTCAGGCGCGAACGATCGGCAGGGCTGTGGCCGAAGCCTCGAACCTGTATCCCCGACATGCGCATTCCTCATCGCCGGCGACCCGAGGGCTGCGCCGACCCTCGCTTGAGCTTACCCGGCTTGCGGCTGCGGACCAGTGCCCCCGTCACACGCCCTGGCGCGCGCCCTTCGTCCAGGGCAGACCTGAGTCGCGATGCAAGACTGCGACGATCCGCCTGCCGCACCTGCCGCATTGCCGCCCGAAGCGTCGAAACAAATCCACAATCCCGGAAATAGAGCTAACGGCGAATTTGCTGTGAAACCAACACATTGTGGGAACTCACAGGGGCTGGCCGGGCGCGCTTTTCCTTGCGTCCGGCAGCGGCATCCATTATCCGGGGCGGTCGGCCGCAGCCGGCAGCCGCTCCATCCGAGCAGTCATCTCAGTATTCGTGGGGCCTGTTGGGGACACTTCCTCATGGCAAATGTTGTCGTGGTCGGCTCCCAGTGGGGGGACGAGGGCAAAGGCAAGATCGTCGACTGGCTCTCGGAGCAGGCCGACATTGTCGTCCGCTTTCAAGGCGGCCATAACGCCGGCCATACGCTGGTGATCAACGGCACCACGTACAAGCTGTCGCTGTTGCCGTCGGGCGTGGTGCGGCCGGGCAAGCTCTCGGTGATCGGCAACGGCGTGGTGCTCGATCCGCACGCGCTCCTCAACGAGATCGCGCAACTCGGCAAGCAGGGCATTACCGTCACGCCCGAAAATTTGCGGATCGCGGAGAACACGCCGCTGATCCTGCCGCTGCATCAGGAGCTCGACGTTGCGCGCGAGCGCGCCTCCGGCAAAGGCGCGATCGGCACCACCGGGCGCGGCATCGGCCCGGCCTATGAAGATAAAGTCGGGCGCCGCGCCATCCGTCTGATGGATCTGGCCGACCTGCAGATGCTCAATGGCAAGATCGAACGGCTGTTGGCGCATCATAACGCGCTGCGCCGCGGGCTCGGCATGAGCGAAGTCGCGCCGGGCACGCTTTACGATGAGCTCGCCGCGGTGGCGCCGCGGGTGCTGCCTTACATGGATTCGGTGTGGGCGCTGCTCGACGACCGCCGCCGCGAGGGCAAGCGCATTCTGTTCGAAGGCGCGCAAGGCGCGTTGCTCGACATCGATCACGGCACCTATCCGTTCGTCACCTCGTCGAACACGGTAGCGGCGCAGGCGGCCACCGGGTCGGGCCTGGGCCCCGGCGCCATCGGCTACGTGCTTGGCATCTGCAAGGCATATACGACGCGGGTCGGCTCGGGGCCGTTTCCCACCGAGCAGATCAACGAAGTCGGGAAAACGCTCGGCGAGCGCGGCAAGGAGTTCGGCGTGGTCACCGGCCGGCCGCGGCGCTGCGGCTGGTTCGACGCCGTGCTGGTGCGGCAAACCGTCCGTACCAGCGGCATCCACGGCCTGGCCCTGACCAAGCTCGACATCCTCGACGGTTTCGATGAGATCAAGGTCTGTGTCGGTTACCGGCTGGATGGGCGCGAAATCGACTACCTGCCCGCCAGCGAGCATGCCCAGGCCCGGGTCGAGCCGATCTACGAAACCATTGATGGCTGGCGGGAAAAAACCGCGCATGCCCGTTCCTGGGCCGACCTTCCGGCGCAGGCAATCAAATATGTGCGCCGGCTCGAGGAGCTGATCGGCTGCTCGGCCGCCATCCTGTCCACGAGCCCGGAACGCGAGGATACCATCCTCATGCAAAATCCCTTTGAAGCTTAAGGTGAAATTTTCGCGCGCGAAGCGTAAACTCAACAAATGGCAGACTATCATCCGCTCATCGCCCGCGCCGTAGAGGGCCTGGAAAACAGCACCGGCGAAGCCCGCCGAGGCCTCTATGAGCGGGCGCGCGCAGCCCTGGTCTCGCAGTTGCGATCGATCGATCCGCCACTTTCCGAAGCCGACATCACGCGCGAGCGGCTAGCCCTCGAAGACGCCATCCGTAAAGTTGAGGCCGAGAGCGTGCGCAAGGCGCGTGCGGATCGCGCAGCGCCGGCGCCGCGGCCGGCGCCGCCCACGCCGCCCTCCGCGCCGCTCGCGCCGCGGCGGGATCGTCCGAGCCCGCCCTTGGGCCAGCCCTTGAGCCAGCCCTTGGGCCCGCCATCGTCCACGCCGCGACCCGAGCCGCCGCGTCCCACCCGCGCCGCGCCGCCGCGACCGGAGCCGCCGCCGCCGTTGCGGATGGACAACGATGTCGTAGCCGACGAGGCGGCGACCGCCGCCGCCGGCAGTGCCCGCGCCCGGCTGTTGAACGCGCGCACCTCGCCCGTCTCCCGCGAGGGGTTCAGGGGTTTCCGCGAGGTCGTCGACGAGGTCGATGACCTCGGCGCCGCGTCGGCGAGGTCGGCGCAATCGGCGCGCGACACCCGCGAC
>DATJBH010000124.1:0-8099 GCA_035515455.1 Xanthobacteraceae bacterium | reverse complement strand
TTTGGAAGCCGCACCAATGCACGGTGCGATTACGCTATGCGCCAATTCAGAAGGGAAGCCGTGGACTGAGAGTGGGTTCCGCGCGTCTTGGCGAACTTATCGCACCAAGCTGCGGAACAAGGGTGCCATCGGCCCCGGCCTCACCCTGTATGGATTGCGCCACACGGTAGCGGTGATTTTACGTGAAGCGGGCTTTGACGAACGCACCATTGCCGATGCATTGGGCCAGCGCACCATCGAAATGGCCCGCCATTACGCGAAGGGAGCCGACCTCACCAAAAAGATGCGCGGAGTGGCAAAGAAATTCGAGCGCGAAGTGAACAGGCGGCGAACAAAAGTGTCAAACCTCGCGGTAGAAGTGTCAAACCTCGACACCGACCCGAGCAGCGAGGAGGGAAAAAGATGAATAATCTCGGGATGATGAGTGGTGGGCGCACCAGGGCTCGAACCTGGGACCCGCTGATTAAGAGTCAGCGGCTGAAGATGCTCGGGACTGACCCAAACCAGCAATAAGATTATCCAGAAAGGACTGGCATTTCTCCGCAAACAGAGCGGTACTATGCTCAGTTCCGGGCTCATAACGTGCTCAGGGATCCTGCCCCGCCGGCTGCATTGCCGCGGCGGGGCTTCGGTGGTGCGGCGCGACGCCGCGATGAACCGAATGGAGGATCTCGATGTCACGGCCTACGAAGAAGCGATTTACTGAGTCCTCGGCGATTCCTACCCCTGCTGCAAAGCCATCGTCACATGCTAGCGATCCCAAGACTAAAAAATCAAATCCTGCTTCAAAGCAATCTCGCGTTCTTGCGATGCTGCAATCACCGGGCGGAGCCACGATCGCAGCGATGATGAAAGCCACAAGCTGGCAGCAGCACTCGGTGCGCGGCTTCCTCGCCGGGGTAGTGCGGAAACGACTAAAGCTGAAGCTCAGTTCGAAAAAAATAGATGGCAATCGGGTCTACCAAATCACGAGTGGAAGCAGCGGCAAATCCGGTCCTCATCAGGCTAAGCGTCGATTACGCTGAGCGCCATGCCGCGCGTAAAGATCGGTCCTACGCCACCGGACCGGAAGACGCTTGACGTCGAGATTGCACGCTTGCGTGATCTCGACGTCGGCGGGCTTCGTAATCGTTGGCATACTGTATTCGGGCAGCGACCGCCTCCTCACCTGCCCCGTCATCTGCTGTTCCGGGTTCTAGCGTATCAGTTTCAGGCCGATCAGTTGGGCGACTTGGACGGTGAAAGCGAACGCACCCTCGATCGCTCGGGATCACCTGAGAACGCGGGCCAGCGTGCCGTGGACTTGAGTCGGCGCACCGTAAATCTAAGGCCCGGTACAACGCTGGGCCGCGAATGGAACGGGCGGATGCACCGAGTGGCGGTGCTTGCCGATGGCTTTGCCTGGAACGGTAAGACCTATCCAAGCCTGTCAAAAGTTGCGTTCGAAATCACGGGCACTCGCTGGAACGGACCAAAGTTCTTCGGCCTGCGCGACAAGTCATCGAACGGATCGTCACAATGAAGAACGGATCAACAAAGCTAGTTCGCTGCGCGATCTACACCCGCGTCTCGACCGACCAAGGGCTCGATCAGGACTTCAATTCGCTCGACGCCCAATATGATGCCTCACAAGCCTATATCCGCAGCCAAGCCCACGCGGGCTGGACGCTATTTCGAGCCAAATATGACGACGGCGGCTTCTCAGGCGGCAACACCGACCGGCCAGCCCTGCAGCGGCTCCTGGAGGATGTCCGATCCGGCAAGATCGACGTGATCGTCGTCTATAAAGTCGACCGGCTGACGCGCTCTCTGGCAGACTTTGCCAAACTCGTCGAACTCTTCGACCAGCATAATGTATCCTTCGTCTCTGTCACACAACAGTTCAACACAACTACCTCCATGGGCCGACTGACGTTGAACGTGCTGCTGTCGTTTGCCCAATTTGAACGTGAGGTTACCTCCGAACGCATCCGGGATAAAATTGCAGCCTCCAAGCGCAAAGGCCTTTGGGTCGGCGGTATGGCCCCTCTTGGCTACGACACCAAGGACCGCAAGATATCCGTCAATGAACGTGAGGCTGAGCGTGTCAGGGACATCTTCCGGAGCTATCTTAAGCTTGGCAGCCTCAATCTGCTCATGGCCGATCTACGCAAACGCGGCATCGTCTCCAAGGTCCGCACGCTGAAGACCGGAGAGACAGTCGGCAACATTCCGTTCACACGCGGGCCCCTCGTACACCTGTTGCGCAACCGATTTTACGTTGGGGAGGTGGTGTTTAAGGGCGAGGTATTGGTCGGTGAGCAACCGGCTATCGTCGATCGTGCCCTGTTTGATGCGGTCCAGACTAAGCTCAGCGAACAGAGGAACGGCCATACAACCACACGGCAAAAGTCCGAGGCCTTGTTGATGGGCCGTATTTTTGACGACCGCGGCAATCGCATGAGCCCAACCCACGCCCACAGGCGAGGCGTCAAATATCGTTATTATCTATCCTCAACCATTCTTAATGGTCAGGCTGAGCGAGCTGGGGCGATGCGTCGAGTGCCGGCAGTCGAGCTCGAAAAGCTGGTCATTCGGTCGGTTCGGGAGCATCTCAAACTAAATGATCCAGTCGAAGACCGGCAGCTTATCGACACTTACATCGTGCGGGTCGAGGTCCAGCCTGAGCAGTTGGTCATCTTTCTTGCCCAGACCGAACAGCGTAAACGGGCGGTTGATAAGGGCATCCTGCGCGTCGCCTGGCAAAAGCCTCCGTCGAAGCGGCGCCGAGAGATTCTTCTAACTGGCCCAGTCCCGCGGCAGAATGCGCGTCCCATACGTTCAGAAACCCGCGCGACATTGGTCGCATCGATCGCCCGTGGTCGGCGTTGGCTTAATGAACTCATCTCGGATCCAGCGGCAACGACAGAAAGCATTGCTGAGCGAGAGGGGTGCAGCGTTCGGAAGATCAATATGACGATCTCACTTGCTTTCCTCGCGCCGGATCTCGTCAAAGCGGCTATTGAAGGAAGGCTGCCTCACGGAATGGGCCTAGTCCGTCTTTGCGACCTGCCGGTCGAATGGTCCCGCCAGCACCAAGCGCTCGGCCTCGCCTCTCAATAAGTGCGCTTATCGAACCAGTCTCTGCCTGGAGCCGTCTCTGTTGCCGGGAAACCGGATTTCAAGGCCAGAGACAAAGGCGCCGAAACGACCTCTCAAATCCAGTTGCCCCTTTGCAGAGACTGATCGCTCTCAACAGATGCCGCCAATTCGGGGCTATTTGCCAATAGTCGGGAAATCTCTGCTAGTCGCAGACTGCGTGGTGGGCCCGGGAGGACTCGAACCTCCAACCAGACCGTTATGAGCGGTCGGCTCTAACCAGTTGAGCTACGGGCCCTTGGCACCTCTTCTATCAATGCGCGTGGCCGGTGCGCAACGTTGCCCTCTCCTGCTCGATGCAGGATTGGGTTAGGCTGAGGCGTTCCTCATTTCGCCGGAGACCAGGCCGCATGCATGTTTTCAGCCTCGAGCGCGAGCAAGAGTGGAATCCCCAGCACCACGTGGAGAAGATCCTGGGCAAAATCGCCGGTGGCGACGTCACCATCGCCTGCTGGGAGCCGGGGCAGTGCAGCCCCTATCACTGCCACCCCGACGCCACCGAAATCTATTTCTGCGTCTCCGGCGGCGGCATCATGCGCACGCCGACGGAGACGATTAAGGTCGAGCCCGGCGCTTTCGTGGTGCATCCGCCCGGCGAGGTACACGAATACGAGAACGGCGCCGGCCGCACGATGCTGTTCCGCGTGCGCTATGGCACGGACATGCGCGCGCATCATTGCGCCTGGCGCGGCAATGCGGAGTGGAAGCAATCGGCGACGGACGCGGAGTATTATAAACGCAACCCCGTCCGCCTCGCTCCGTCATCCTGAGGTGCGAGCGCGCAGCGCGAGCCTCGAGGGATGGTCGCCGATCACCCTTCGAGGGCCGGCTTCGGCAGCCGCCTCAGGGTGACGGCGCAACGCCTCACATCTTCAGCAGCCGCCTGGCGTTGCCGCTCAAGATCTTCGCCTTGTCCTCGTCGGAGAGCGGGATGTCCTTCATCCATTCGACGCCCGGCGGGTTCGCCACGAACGGCCAGTCGATCGCAAACAAAATGTGATCGATGCCCATCTCCATCACGCAGCACAACAGCGCCGGGTTAGAGAAGAAGCCCGAGGTGGTGACGTAGAAGTTTTTGCAGAAGATGTCGCGGAAGCTCATCGGCTTCTGCCCCGGCCGCTTGAGCGAGGCGTCGATGCGCCAGACCAGGAACGGCAGCGTCTCGCCGAAATGGCCGAGGATGATTTTCAGGTTCGGATAAGCGTCGAAGGCGCCGGACAGCACCAGGCGGATCGCCTGCGTCGCGGTCTCCACGGTGTAGCCCCAGCCGGGCCGCACAACGAGCGGGAAATCCTTGGCGTAATCCTGGTAATAGATTTCCGTCACCTTCGGGTGCGGCAACGAAGGATGGAAGTAGATCGGCACGTCGAGCTTCTCGGCGCGCTCGTAGATCGGCCAGTATTTCTTATGGTCGAGGAATTCGCCGTTGGTCATGCCGTGCAGCATGGCGCCCTTGAAGCCGAGCTTGGTCACCGTGCGTTCGAGCTCGTCGGCGGCGGCCTTCGGATCGACCGTGGGCAGCGCCGCAAACGCTGCGAAGCGCTGCGGATTGGCGGCACAGACCTTGGCCAGGCGGTCGTTGACCGCGCGGGTGAGATCGGCGGCGATCTCGATCGGCAGCTTCTGCGCCGACGGCGCGCCGTGCGAGAGCACCTGGATGTCGATGCCGGCCTCGTTCATTTCCTTCAGACGCAGGCTGCCGAGGTCGTAGAGCCTCTCGTCGGTCTCGTTGCCGCGGCCCGCTTCCGGGCCGGTGAAGTGTTTGGCCAGCTCCGGGTCCCAGTAATGTTCTTCGATGGCGATGACCGCAACGTTGGGCTTTTTGAACATGCGTTTCCCCCGCGAATTTTCGTTGGTCGTGTCCTAGCAATCCGGATGCGCGCTGTCACGGGCCGCCGTCATACGTGTCATAGACTCGTCATGCGTGTGGCGGCCGGCATCGCGACGTGCAGATTGTTTTGGGCTTACGTCCGACTCAGCTAAGCATCGGCGATGCTGCCGATTCTCCGGATCCTCCCAGTAGGCGGCGTGTTCCTCGCCCTTTTGCTTCTGGTCCTGGCGCTCGGCGCGCCGGAGCGGATGCATACGCGATTAGCGCCGCGGCTGTCGTCCATGCGCGGCCCGCTGATCTCGCTCGACGAGCATCCGCAGTGGCGGCAGTTGCTCATGCAGGCCGCGATCCGCCGCGCCGATGAATTGAGCCGCTTGCGCGACCTGTTGGATACGCCAGTCCACAGCAAGGCGCCGCCCGCCCTGCAAATCGCCAGATTGCCGGCCGAGCGTGTCGACGCCGATCCGGACCCCGACGACGAATCCGGCTTGTTGACCGAGCCGCCGCCCGCGACCATTCCAATCGACATCGGCGAGGCTTCGTCGATCGAACTGCCGGTAGCTGCGCCCGATGAGCCGCCGCCGGTGATCCGGACGCCGCTGCGGCTCAAGCCGGGTGATGAGAGCCGCGTCAAGGGCGTGAAGCGCGCGCGCCGCGCCAAACTGATCAAGCCGAAACCGCCCGCCCAGGTCGATCTGTTCAAGGCGATGTTCGGCGATCAGAAATCGCCGCCGCGGGCGGTCAGCGCCAGTGCGGTCGTGCGATAACGCCGGCGGTCATTGACCGCTGGCGCCGAAACGATCCGATGCCGGAGAGAGCGCAATCTTGCTCTGTTGGCCGCTGGCCGCCGACGCGAAAGCTTTAAGCGCGGCGGTCTCGCTGCGCACGTCGCGGCCCTCGCGCTTGGCGGCGTGGTAATAGCCCGCCGCGTAATAATGCACCGCGCGGTTGGCGTTGCCACCGGCCACATGATAGGCGCCGGCGAGATACTTCACCGCATAAGACATGTTGGTCTCGGCATCGAGCAGGCCGGCGGCGTCGCCGCGGTAGCCCATGGACCGGGCGGTGGCGAGTTTGATCTGCATCAGCCCGTAATTGCCTTTGTAGATCACCCGCGGATTGCCGCCGCTCTCGCGCTTGATCACCCGGCGCAGCAGGTCCTCGGGCAGATTGTTGGCCGCGGCATATTTGGCGATCAGGCTGTCGAGGTTGCCGTTGGCGTCGACCGGGGCAACGCGCAGATGTTTCGCGGACGCGCCCGATGCCGCGAGCGCGACAAAAATGGCGGCAAGGCAGATTTTGCGAATCATGTCGTCTCCATTTTTGGGGGAAGGCCGGGCTTGTGGTTGGGAACTCTGTCAACTTTGTGACGCAACCGAATTAGGTCCCGCGGGTTCCATCACGATTTGATTCACGCCGTTGCAGGCGCCGTTGCAGCGCGGGTGCCGCGCGCTGACAAGCATTGATTCAGATCAAAGCGACCGGCGCCGGCCTCCCTAGCGTTTACCGGGGAACGCCAAGGGGGATTGCCATGCCGACTGAAACCGCCATCGTCATTGCCGGAATCGTTGCCATTTTTGCGGTGTTCGCAGTGGCGCTGGCCTGGGCCGATTACTACACGCGTGACTATCGCGCGCCTGAGTCCAAGCACTTCTAGCCGATATCCCCGCGCCCCTATCCTCGTGTAATGTTTTGCCGCGACTAGAGGCGGGAGGACATGACGCATGAGCACGACCTTGGAGGACCGGCTGCGCGCAGTCGAGGACAAGCTTGCCATCCTTCATCTGATAGCCAGTCATCCGCCCGCGGCCGACACCGGCAATGACGGCTATTACCGCGACGCCTTCGCCGCCGACGCCGTCGTCGATCTCGGCACCAAGTCGGCGCGCGGCAACGAGGCGATTGCGTCGGTCGTCAAAACGCCCGAGCACCAGGGCGCGATCGCTGCAGGTCTCTGCCATTTCGCCGGCCTGCCGCGCGTGGAAATCAACGGCGACACCGCGGTGGCGATTTCCTATTTGCAGGTGCTGACGCCGAACAGAGACGCCGCGCCGCAGGAGCTGTCCGGCCACGGCTCGTCGAGCGGCTATCGCATCCATCGCCTGGGCGCGAACCGCTGGGATCTCAAACGCACGGAGAACGGCTGGAAGGTGGTGCGGCGCGCCTATCGCATGCTCGACGGCAACGAAGAGGCGCGCGCGATGCTGCGCGAAGCGGTGGGAGCGGCTTAACGCCGCCGCCCTCACCAGCTCGCGAACGGATAGCGCTTCTGCGCGGCGCTCGCCT
The DNA here is from genome assembly GCA_035515455.1 of Xanthobacteraceae bacterium. Classification (GTDB taxonomy): domain Bacteria; phylum Pseudomonadota; class Alphaproteobacteria; order Rhizobiales; family Xanthobacteraceae; genus BOG-931. Next base: position 844 of record DATJBH010000124.1, on the reverse strand, counting down.
GCAGCTCGGCCTCGGCGAACACGTCGATCGCGGCCGCGAGCACGGCGCCGACGCGCGCGAACACCGGCCGGACAAATTGCACGTTCGGCAGGTCCGAAGCGCGGAGCGGGAACGTCGTCATCTCTCTTGGTCTCCTTGATCGGTCGTTGATTGTAAGTGAACTCACCAGTGGTTCGGCCCCGACAGGAAGCGGCGCTCGATCTCGCGCTCGGTCTCGTCGGTGAATTTGCCGCCGGAGCCGGCGATATAGCGGGCGATCTCGCGCTCGGCATCGTGCTGGCGCGCAACCGCCAACGCGGCGAGGAAGCGCGCGAAAAAGCCTTTGCGGGCGGGCGAGGCGGGAAGTGCGAGGTCGTGCAGCGCAAGCGCGACGGGGGCGTAAGCCATGGGGTCATCTCCTTCAAAAAGCCCGACGATCCCTGGCATTCCCGTCGTTTTTTATTATTGTTGCAGTGCAATATACGCGGATCAGCCGATTTCGGTAGGCCTGACAAAGCATGCGATCCATGCGCTATTAACATGCGTTGCATCGCACAATTGTCGCAAATGAACGCATTTGACTCAAAATTATTGCAGGAACCCGGCAGAAACTGCGCATTTGCCGCGTAATAGGGCCGAAGCGGCCGCTTTTTTGCGCATAGGTCATTAGGACAAAATTAACCAAGCCCCGGCGGCGGCTGGTGCGGCGTCGCCCAAGCGGGGCCATTTGCAATGCACCCGCGGCGCCTCTATATGTGCGTCGTTCCGATTTCGCCTGCCTTGCAGTTACGCCCGCTTGAGGGCCTTTCCCAAGAACTCGCCAAATCCGGATATGAGGCCCATGCGAATGGTTCGTATGGGGCAT